>CAMCBW010000099.1 GCA_945873105.1 Tangfeifania diversioriginum | reverse complement strand
ACTATTATTGACGAATGTAATCAATATGGTGATTTTCTTGATGATGATATGATAGTTACCAATGTTAAAGTAATGTCGCGGAATGAAATACTTGAAATGTTAAAACAAAATAAGGATGACGATTTTGAAGAATTAGAAGAATAATTATCAAAAAATATTATATTTGCACCGCTTTTAAAGCAAAATAAAGGCCCTGTAGCTTAATGGATAGAGCATCTGACTACGGATCAGAAGGTTGGGGGTTCGAGTCTCTCCGGGGTCACAGATTGAATATTAAAGAGTTACAGTATAAATTGTAACTCTTTTTTTGTGGGGTGTTGCACACAATTTGCACACAACATTATTTGATTATTATTTTGATGTCACATCCCGTGATAATATCGGCAAGATGATGTGCACATAACAAATATATTTTCAGGTAAACTTGAAATTGCATTCAATTCAAATAACACCACAGAGTAATGGTTTTCGGTATTATTTTCTGCTTTTCTTCGGCTTGACGGTTCCCGAATTTTCAGGCCGAGAGCCGTATTTTTTGATAAACAAAACGTATCGGGGATCATCGACCCAAAAATGTGATTCAGGTTCTCTGTCGTTAACTTTCCCTTCAGGATAATCCAATCCATCGATACTATTTTGTGCTGACTCATGCCATTGCATAAATTTCCTTTTCAACTCCTCAAATTGTTTTGGTTTTTCCTTCGAAATGTCAGTTGATTCACTTCTATCTTGCTTCAAATCATATAATTCAAAACTACCTTGACCTACATTTGTTGCTACCAGTTTAAAATCATTATCGATTAAAGCACCATATTTCAGAAACTTAAATGGTATTGGTTTATCTCGCATTTTTACATCTTCGTTTCGAATAAGCGGTTTAAGGCTTATACCATCAACAGGTTGAAGCAAATAACTGTCTGGCAAATTCAGTAAATCAATGATGGTTGGAAAAATATCCATTGTTGATGCTGGGAAATGAGTGATGTTTGGTGTGATATGCCCTGCCCACTCAATAATTCCCGGAACACGAATGCCTCCTTCCCAGACCTCACCTTTGTTACCACGCAAATCTCCAACTGTTCCGGGTTTAATCTCCGGCAAACCACCATTGTCGCTACAATACCAAACAATTGTGTTTTCGGCAATATCCAATTCGCGGAGCCTGGTGCGGAGTTTTCCCAAACTTCTATCAAAAGCAACAATTTCTCCGTAATGATTTTTACTTTTATTATCGAGATTTTCAAAACCCTTTGTATCGTGATCATTTGCAACAAATGGAGAATGTGGCGACCCATCCCAGATTACAGCAAAAAATGGTTTTTGTTCAGCGATTGAAGATTCAATAAACTTTAATGCCTCAGCAACAATTATATCTGACGATGTTCCTTTAAATTCTTCGAAATCTCCATTTCGACTCATAACTGGATTAATATCGAAAAAGTTGGTAACCGATAACCAGGTTTCAAAACCAAACTCCCCGGGTGAATGTGAATCGTCTTTCAATACCGGCACACCTGGACCACGTAACCCATTTAAATGCCATTTCCCAAAATGACCAGTTGCATATCCGGCATCTTTTAATGCCTTTGGCAAAACTTTTTCCTGCTTTCGCAAAGCATGTCCGTGAGTTGGTACTCCAGAACGAACACATGCCCTTCCGGTTAAAACACTTGCCCTTGTTGGCGAACAGACTGGCGCGCCTGCATAAAAACGGTCGAAACGTAAACCGTTCACAGCCATTTTGTCAATGTTAGGTGTTTTCAAAACCGGATGATGATAATAACCGATTTCACCCCAACCCTGGTCATCGGTCATGATTAAAATTATATTGGGCCGATCCGGTTTTGCTTTTGCATTTAACCCTTTAAATTGAGTAAATAATAAACTTAAAAATAGAATTGATACAAATAATATTCTCATTTCTTATATTTTAGAATTCAACTCCTGATTTATTGTTTTTAAACATCTCACTTAAAATCGAAAAATGTTCCATCATTTTTCCAAACCTTTTCAGCTATTCAATTAAACATTGGGATGAGGATATATCGCAGCCACAATTCATCCATATCAACTCCCAAGCCCGGTGCTTCACCGACATAAATGTAGTCATTATTGATGGTTGTTGCACCCTGAAAGATTTCTCTGAATTCCTCTGAAAACCCTTTCCGCTCCTAAAAGCCAAAATCCAGCAGGCCAAATCAATAGGTGCATTTGCTCCATCACCAACCGGTGTCAAATCACCGAGCCCAGCGAAGCCAAGCCAGGAATTCCAACCAAAAGCTCCAATTCACCTTGCGACGCCGTTAGCGGACTTCCAGTAGGTGTCAAACCATTTCTAAAGATCATCATAGGGCTTCCAGAAGATGTCAACCCACTTCCGGAGTTTGTCAGCAGGCATTGCGAAACCGTCAGAGGACTTGCAGAAATGTTCAGCGCACTTCGCGAAACCGTCAACGGGTTTCCGGAAATATTAAATGAGGTATTTTTGCACAATCCTCGGAATCACTGAATCCCGCCGATCTCAAGATCCTATTTGCTAATATCAAATCAATTATATTTGTATCACATGGTCAAATAAGATATGCAGCGCTTATACATCAAAATCCTTGGTACTATACTACTGGTTCTGTCGGTATTCTGGAGCAATGCCCAACCTGACAACATATCTCTGCGATATCTTCGGACAGAAGAAGGTTTGTCGCAGAATGAAGTAACCTCCATCCTTCAAGACAACGAAGGATTTATGTGGTTTGGCACCCTTAGTGGTCTGAACCGTTACGATGGCTACAAATTCCTGGTATTTGACCAGGTGCCGGGCGATAGCGTTGGAACCTGGAATGGTGGTTTGTTGAAGTACAATCCTGAAACCGGACTTGGAAAAACTTACAACCTCACTGCCAACATCAATGTAACCAAAGAAAAAGCACTTGCATTTATGCATCAAATCTTGCCCGCACTCGAAAAAATGGACTATGTTGAGCGTTATTCCTGGTTTTCTGCTGATCCGGGAAGTGCAGCACTTGGCAATTCTGCCCTTTTCGACACGGCAGGCAAACTGACACCTCTGGGCGACTATTATTCCAAATTTTGACAAAAGAACAGGGCAGGCATGGCCATGTATTGGGAATCCATTTAAAACCAATTGATCCAACCGACTATGAAAAGCATATTGACGGTATTATGTTCACTATTTGCTTTGATTCTTTTTTCCTCCTTTCAAGGCAGGGCGACCTATTATGTTGATTCAACCGGTGGCAACGATGCAAATTCCGGACTCTCTCCCAAAACTGCCTGGGCAAGCATTGACAAAGTGAATCAAACCGCATTTAAACCGGGCGATACGATTTTGTTTAAATCAGGCTCTTCCTGGAATG
>CAMCBW010000098.1 GCA_945873105.1 Tangfeifania diversioriginum | reverse complement strand
TTTATGACTCCTTGATGAAACTTATTATAGCTTTGAAATTGTTGCTTTGTGAAAAATTTTCAAGAGAAAAAATGAGGTCACAGAGAGAAAATCGCTTGCGATTTTCCAACTCTGTGATCTCCTGGGTTTCTCTAATGAAAATTCAAAATTGCAGAAATTTCTATTTGCGCTTTGTTCTCACTAAATAGTTAGATATTCTCTGTGTTATAAATTTAAACAGTCTCTAAGTTAATCTGAAAAAGTTTTTTTTTGTCACAAAGGCACCAAGTCACTAAGGTCGAACTAAGAATTTTCGTGAAAACGTATACAACTTTGTGACTTGGTGCCTTTGTGGCCTGCTTTGTATTTCTCAGTGGTATTAATTTATGGGCAACGCGGCAATCTTTACCCAAACGCTCATCTCCCCGGCACCCCTGTTGGCCCAGGAGTAATAGGGAATGGCGGTTACCGCCTTTGCGGCAGTAGTTGCTTTGCCTTCCTGGGATTTTCCGGTACTATTCCCCGCTGTCCGGATGACGGTCACCCCATTCAGCAAGGCAGGAAGAAATTCGGTTTGATAGCTGCTTTTATCGTTCAGGGAGAGTTCGGGTATTTTAAAATCCTTGTTGTCTGGCCACTCCAGACAATAAACCAGTGGCCCTCGTTGCAGGGCAACCTTGCCAATATCGTCCTTGATGTTAGGGTGGGCGAGGAGTTCCCTCACCGGCATAGGCAGATCTACCATCAACTGATCTCCCTTTTTCCATTCGCGGGAAACGATGGCATAACCATTTTTAAGTTGATAAGCCACCTTTTTCCCATTTAGTGCAATAGTAACTTTCTCATTGTCTGTAGTCTTGAAGCGATAGAGATCAGTGGGGAGTGCCTGATTCCGGGCCCATCCGGGGATGCGGACCATCAGGTTGATCTTTTTGGTCTTACCAGGATGGATCTTCAAGGTAATTTTCCCCGACCAGGGATAGTCTGTTACCTGTTCCAGGATTACCTCCTCGCCGTCGAGATCGATTTTAGCCACATTGTTCATGTAAAGGTTGACGTAGAGAGAGTCACGCTTGTGCGCATACACATAACCGGGCACCGAGGGGATAAAACGGCAGACATTGCTGGGGCAGCAGGCGCAGCCAAACCACTCCTTCCGCTTGTGTTCTCCGTGGGATTCGAGTGGATTGGGGTAGAAGAACCGGTCCGCACTGAGTGAAATGCCTGATAACAAGGCATTGTAGAGGGTTCGCTCCAGCACATCGTAATATTTGGCATCTCCCTCCAGCAGGAACATGCGGTAGTTCCACAGCACATTGCTGATGGAGGCACAGGTTTCGCAGTAGGCGGAATGGTTAGGAAGAAAATAGGGGTCGGCAAAACCCTCGTTGGTGCCAGCTGAACCGATGCCACCTGTGACATAGTATTTCGTTTCGATCAGGTCGTTCCAAATCTGATCGATGGCTTTCTGGTAAGAGTGGTCTCCGGTCAACGCAGAAACATCCGCCATTCCTGCATACATGTAGGTGGCTCTGACTGCATGTCCCACTATTTTATCCTGATCAACAACAGGCTTGTGGGCCTGGTTGTACTCTTCGCCACCTTTCCTGCAATCGAGGAAGAATTTGGCGAGTCGCAGGTAGCGCTCCTCACCGGTGATCCGGTACAATTTGGCCAATCCCATCTCGATCACCTGGTGACCTGGGTAGTAGGAGAGCTTTCCCAGACCGAAATCATGGTCCACCAGGTTGGCACTCTTGATGGAGATATCTAGCAGGCTGCGTTTGCCAGTGGCCAGGAAGTGTGCGTAGGCAGCTTCGTAGAGGTGCCCCAGGTTGTAGAGTTCGTGGCTGAGTTCCGGATCCTTTTCCCATCTTTTCTTCCCTACCCAGGGGTGAAGGTGAAGCGAATCAATGGTGCGGTTAGTGTAGAGATAGCCATCCGGCTCCTGAGCCATTGCTATGTATTGGATGATGGAATCGATCCGTCCTTCCAGTTGTTTGTCAGGATGGGTCTGCAGCGAGTAGCTGGCTCCCTCGATGATTTTGAAGACATCTGAATCGTCGAACGGATATTCGGACTGGAACTTTCCGGTAGTTAGTTTGGCAGCTATTTTGAAATTCTCGATCCGGCCTGTCTTGTAACACTGGTCCAGGGCGATCGGGATGGTCACTTTTTGGTTCAATGCCAGTCTGGGTGCCCAGAAGTGGTCATTGACCACTACTTTGGTGAAATTTACCGGTTGAATGGGATAATCTTTCAGGGGTTGTTGCTGGCTGAAGGCAAGAACAGTGGCGAAAAATGTGAAAAATGACAGAGTTAATGTGCTATAGACAATTGAAACTTTAATCATTGGTTTTGAGAATTGATAAAGTAAATGTTATCTAAGATCCCGAACCCTTACCTCTATGCCACTCCCTCTCAACAAATCCACCAACAATTGCGGATCGGTTTTCCCCATGTGATAGGGGTAGAGAATTTTAGGCATAAAACTGCGGGCACCATCGGCTACCATTTTCGGTGTCATGGTAAATGGAAGGTTCATTGGCAGGAAGGCAATGTCAATATCTTTTAGTTCGGCCATTTCCGGAATATCTTCCGTATCCCCGGCAATGTATATGATTGTTTCGCCATAGGTGAACAGATAACCATTGCCATCGCCCTTCGGATGATAGGGAACGCCACCCCGCACATGCACAACATTGTAGGCAGGAACGGCTTTTAGGGTGAAATCTCCCAACTTTGTCTCCTCTCCATTCTTCATAAACATTGCGCTAAAAATCCTGCCGGTACAGCTCTGGCTTGCTATTGTTTGAGTGGCAGGCTGTGCAACCAGTGATAGGGCTCTGCTATCCAGATGGTCGTCATGTTCATGGGTAAGCAGTACAATGTCAGCCTTGGGGAATAGGGCATAATTGGCATAAATGCTTACCGGATCAATGTGTACCACCTTGCCACCAGCCTCCAGCATCAAGGAGCCATGCCCAATGCAGGTAATGACAATCTGTCCATTGACTGTTTGAATGGTGTCACGTTCATATTGTTGCAACAATTTTTTATTCTGAGCCTTACCAGGATATGCCATCAGCAGAAGGATAACAAATGGAGCTAATTTTTTCATAAAACAAGTTAGTTTTGGTGAAACCAGGGTTGATTAAAATGATCAAATCATCATGATTGATTCCGCATTGCTAAGATAATTCATTCAATGTTAGGATTCTTGAACCAAAAAAGAAAAATGAAAAAAATTAGTTAGCTTTATCCATTGAATCGTTTTATTTAACTACTCCTCATTAATGTCCCATTAAAATTTAGAAAAGTTCTTTGAAATAGCTGAAATTTAGTTAGATACAGACGTTTTCCGAGCGAACGGACTTGAATTTTTAGTTTTGCGTCAGATTAATCTGAATGCATATGTATCAAGACAAATACGTTTTTGC
>CAMCBW010000097.1 GCA_945873105.1 Tangfeifania diversioriginum | reverse complement strand
GACTACTGAAGGGATAATATCTTTGCTGTTCCAATTGGTATAAGAATACTTGCCATTGAAATTCTGCGAAGTATAACTACCCGAAACAAGGGTCAGCAGGGATTGGACACCCGGGCCTTCCATTTCATACCAAACGCGATCTGCCGCTGGCTGCGGAATTTTCAATGGAACATTCTTCCCCGCCAGTGCCTTGGATGAGAGGGTGACCTGATTTGTTGCAGGCCATTCCCATCTGTAATTTTCGTCTGTAGCAAAATCAGTCACCATTTTCCCATCCGGCGATACAGTAACCTTCAGGTGGAACACCAGGGAGGTCTTGTAAATTGATGTAGGCGGTGAAACGATCGTGACACTGGCATTGCAAGTGGTGCCACTCCAAACCAACGGCACATCTTTGATGACCGATCCCTGAAAATCTGTTTCATAACTTGCAAAACCTATATTTCCCAGATCGTAGACATAGTTGGTCACATCACGGTGGTCACCATTGAACCATATCTCAACTTTTTTGCATTTTTTTAAGACATCAATCGTGTTTGCATCCGATGAAACCTCATAATCCAGGGCACTTGCCGCGCTCTTTGCTCCTGTCGCATTGTCGAAAAGTTCGATGCTGACCGTATAGGTTCCTGCCTTCGAAAAGGTATGTACCGCTGTACTATCACTCAACTTGGTAACGGTCGCCGTACCATCCCCAAAATTCCAAACATATTTGGCAGATTTGGGAGCCATCCCATTGGTCACAGCCGTAAATTTGACCTCTTTGGTTGGTTGTCCTTTGGCTTGGTCTGCAGAAATTCTCAAAGGGATATAATATACTGTGATCCACTTAAAATCAAGAAAAATCGGAATGCGCTCAGTACTGTTGAGGTAGAGGTAAGCGGCGTTCCATCCTTTGATCGCATATCCCAGCTTATTTACTCCGGGAACCAATTTCACGTACAAACCGGTAGACAGTCCCCAGCCGGTTACACCCGGAACCGTTTGGGTACTCCTGACCAAACCATCCGATCCGTACACAACCGCACTGATTAAATTTTTACCATTGACTGGTTTAAAAGTCACTGCATCCGGACATTCCACATAGGTGCTCAAGGTATCTTTCGATACCGTCATTCCATCCTTCAACAACACATCCCCACCCTTATTTTTGACCCAGATACTGTAAGCAGGAAACACATAGGGAGCAACCGTTCCAATCGTATTGTCAATGAATTCGCTGTATCTTTTCCCAATCTTATTCCACTCAATGACCGCTGTTTTGGCATAATAGGTTATAAACGGATAAGAATCTGAGGCTGAATTCCCATTCAGTTTGGCCATGTATGGTTTGAATTTGTCTCCTGCCATTTCGATGATTTGTCCCACTCCCGGTACATTTGGATCACTGATGTACAACTTTCCACTGCTTACCGAAACCTGATAGCAAATCAGGGCATGACCTACATAAACAGGGGTTCCATCCGTATTTACCTCCTTTGTTTTAAGGTATATCGCAACAGCCTGCGGCTCTCCTGTGACAAGTATGGCGCCGGCAAAAGTGAGGAATTTCTGCCGGTCATACGTCTGATTGTGGTCGATGTATTTGTCGAAAAACTTTTGCACGGGGCCGCCCCAATCTGTGTCGTTCTGAAGAACCGAACAAAACTTGTATCCCCTGGCATTGTCTTCCCATATTTTGGGGGTGTCGCTGAATTTATTGAAAAGAGCGCCCTCTGTCGCTTTCCTTTCATAATAGTACCACATGGCTCCAATCGTTTGTCCGGCACAATGCCCATCAAAGGCGATGTACGATCCCTGGTTGACGAACTCCCAATCATCTGTCCCGGGTTTAAAACCGGAAGCAATGATTGGCTGTCCAACCAGCACACTTTCAGCAATGGAACTGATGATGATCTTTGCACCGGTGACAGCAGCCGATTTCGAGGCAACCTCTCCGGATTTCAGACTGGCAGGTGATAAAAAATGGCGGGATAGCAGCGTGATGGCATTGGTGGTGTAGTTCTGGATCGGGATCCCCTCCAGCTTGCCGGTAGTTTCGTCGAGAAAAAATCCCAACGGTACATGACCGGCAGGAACTTTAACGGGAATGGTCAAACTCATCATGCGCTTGGCATAGCCGCCATCACAATTGATGGCAATGACCGGAGAGATGGGGTTGACATTCGCTCCCAGCTGGTGACTCTTTATTTCAGCATATGATACAACAATAGAAGCACTTGAACCAAATGAACCGGATGGAACGATGAGTTCCAGACCATCCACCGGTGTGTTGGGTTTTGCGATTTTAACAGTAGTCCCACCTGAGGCGATGGTACTGTTTGCAACTTCGGTATAAGTACCTGTACTAATGTTCTTTGATACGATGACCGGATCTTCCGTAGGGATTACTTCTGGATCATCGACAGGCTCCTCTGCTTTTTTGCAGGAAAAGATGGAGAACAAAACCATCACGAGTACAACCAGAGACTTCTTCATAGCTATGTCTTTAAGGATCTGCACCTTGTATGTGTGTAAACGAACTAACAGGTCAGAAATGGAGCTACCCATTCGTTCAAAATCCAATGATTTTTTGTATGAGGTTAAGATAAACATTTCAATCGACCTGTCAATAGCCCATTGGAGTCATTTTCAATGCCCAACTATTTGGGTACCTTTGCGGGGTTCCGACAATCCGTGGTATCCCCGGATTCAGTTGTTCAAGTAACATCCTAATTTGTAGTCCTATGTCAACAAAAAATATCCAAATCGGCGACCAGGTTCGCTTCATGAACGAGGTGGGAGGCGGAAAAGTAACCGCCATCCTCTCGAAAGATATGGTAAGTGTCGAAACCCAGGACGGCTTCGAAATCCCTACCTACCTCAAAAACCTGGTGGTCATCGAACCCGACCTCCCCTCTTCCCGTCCCTCCTCCTCTTCGTCTGTCCGTCCCTTAGTCCCTCCGTCTCTCCGTCATTCTTCCCCTCATGACTACCCCGAAGTGCGAAGCAGCGGCTTCAAAGAGACCAACCAACTCAAAAACAACGACTTCCCGGAATTCATCTTCGCGGCGTTACCCGAGAATCCGGGCAATCCGCCGGAAGGCAAAATTGGGCTTTACCTGGTCAATGATTGCAACTACACCCTGATCTACCACTTTGCCACCAGCATGGGGGGAGTATACACTACCGTGGATGCCGGTATGCTGGAGCCCAACACCAAGGTGGAGCTGGAAAGCATCTCCCCAAAAGGGATCGGCGAACTGCCGGAGTACTGTTTTCAGCTCCTCTTCTTCCGCAAAAGTGCCAGGCAGCTGGAAGAGCCGGTACAGAAAGAGATCCGGATTTCACCTGTCAAATTTTTCAAGGCCTCCTCCTTTGTCAAAAACAACTACTTCACCACCCCTGCCCTGCTGATCCGGCTGGCCGAAAACCCGCTCAAGGCGGAGCTGGACAAACTCACAGAGAAGGATTTTCAACAGATCTCCGTCACCAAGGAGCCACGGAAGCCGGTGGTCGCCGATCTGCCCAAGTCTGACCTGGTGGAGATCGACCTGCACATCCACCAGCTGATCGACGATACACGCGGCCTTTCGAATGCCGACATGCTCAAGCTCCAGATGGAGCACTTCCGCAAGGAGATGGACAATGCCATCGCCACCGGGGTC
>CAMCBW010000096.1 GCA_945873105.1 Tangfeifania diversioriginum | reverse complement strand
GATTCGCAACCAAGCAAGTAATCAATACTTTGAAAAAGTGCTTCGTTACCATCAGTTTGCAGTCAAATATAACGATAACAGTCAATTAAATTCTATGAATTTTGTTGGCAAGGATTAATTATTTATTAACTTTTTGGGTGAATTTATTAACATTATTTATCAACAGCAGTAGTTTGGTCTGCAAGAAGTTAGCAAGGCGTCTGACTAACAGTAATTGGCAACCTTACATTTTGGGATGATTTTATACTTTTGCAGTTTATATATTTCGAATAAATAATGGATACCTATTCAAAATTAATTGCCAATCGAGGATTTGTTGATCTTCCCGTATCAGCTGAGATCGATCTGATTTCAGAGATTCAAAGGTTAAAGCGTGAGAAAAACGCTGTTATTCTTGGCCACTATTACATTGTTCCTGAATTGCAGGATATAGCCGATTTTCTTGGTGACTCACTGGCATTGGCACAGCAGGCTGCAAAAACCCAGGCTGATATCATATTGTTTGTTGGGGTGCATTTTATGGCAGAAACAGCTAAAATTTTAAATCCGGACAAAAAAGTACTGGTTCCTGACATGAAAGCAGGTTGTTCATTGGCGGATTCGGCTCCTGGTCCGGATTTTGAAAGTTTCGTTCGACTTCATCCGAATCATGTTGTCGTCTCCTACATCAATTGCTCTGCAGAAGTTAAAGCGCTTTCAGATGTGATTGTTACTTCGTCCAATGCAAAGAAAATAGTTGAATCATTTCCGGAGAACCAGAAAATAATTTTCGCTCCTGATAAGAACCTGGGAAATTACCTCAATTCTGTGACTGGAAGAGAAATGTTGTTGTGGGATGGCGCTTGCATGGTACATGAAAAATTTTCTTTGGAGAAAATCATTGAATTGAAGCAAAATCATCCAGAAGCTGAGCTAATTGCACATCCGGAATGTGAAAGACCGGTTTTGATGGTATCCGACTACATTGGCTCCACCACCGCCCTCCTAAATTATATTTCGGTAAGCAAGTCACAAAAATTCATTGTTGCCACTGAAAGTGGTATCCTGCACCAGATGAAACTGAACACGCCGGAGAAAATTTTTATACCAGCTCCATCCGTAGATGCCACTTGTGGTTGCAATGATTGCAGTTTTATGAAACTGAATAGCTTGAAGAAGCTCTATCTTGCCCTGTTGTATGAACAACCAGAGATTATTTTGGATGAAGCACTGTTAGCCAAAGCAAAAGTACCCATCCTTAAAATGCTTGAACTATCACAATAGTTGTTAAATCAGCTATTTTAGGAGGGATTTAATTCATGTGGGCAGGTTAATCTCCCCAAAATTTCTTTTCTTTGTCCGGTTGATTTGGCGCTTGATCAAATCCAGTATTGTAACTTTTATGTGAATGAAAAAGAATAATCTTTTATTTTTTGTATTGTTGATTGCACTATTCACTGCCATCTTTTCCTGCAAGAAGAGCAGTTCGACAGATGACACAACAGAAGTGGTGCCTGCAAACGTGTTCAATGGCAGCATAAATATTTATTCAAAAGGGAATGATACCACACTGCAAAGATTCTTGAATGGAAAATACAATACGATCAAAGGGAATCTTGTATTATCCTCTTCTGATGTGATTGATTACAAGAAATATTTTGTCAACCTGCAAATGATCAAGGGATCAGTTACGCTCTACAAAATACCTAATCAGGATTTGTCGTTTCTTTCTGCACTTCGCAGTGTTCTTGGAAATTTTCAGGTTAGTGTTTGTCCCGAATTAACAACTTTCAGCGGAGTTACTTCCCTGGATACCATTGGTTCATCCCTTATTTTGGAAAGGAATCCAAAATTCTCTAGTTTTAATGGATTGGAAAGAGTTCTCAAGGTCGCATCCCTTACCGTATCTCAAAATCCAATGCTTGGTTCTTTTTCCGGGCTCCAAAATATTACAAGCATGACAGGCTCTCTGACGGTGAGTCAAAATCCTGTGCTTACTTCTCTCATCGGTCTAACTGCACTTGCTTCCATTGGGGGTGATTTGGTTGTCAGTGAAAATCAAAATTTTTCGGGGTTTACTGGGCTGGCAAATTTGGTGGAGGTGAAAGGATCCTTGTTGTTAACTTCTTTGCCAAAGATGAACAGTCTGGCAAATCTCACCCCGGTTAATGATACCATCACCTCTGTTTCTATCGTAGATTGCAGTGGACTGATCAATCTTACCGGATTACAAAATATCCCCTGCATAAAAAATAATATCTATTTGGTTGCATGTAACAATCTTGAGAACCTGACAGGTCTTGCAAAAATAGATACCATCAGAGGGGGAGTGACTTTTAGCAAGCTTGATAAATTAAATTCATTTACAGGTTTACATGGTGTTAAGTACATCAAAAAAGATGTCAGGATTTCTGAATGCAACAACCTGGTCGGAATTGGTGGTTTTACATTGTTGGACAGTATTGGTGGAGGCTTTCTGGTCCAGGACAATGAAAAATTGGCTAATTTTATTGGTTTCAATAGGACAAAGACCATCAGGGGTAAGATTGAGATTTTGGACAACAGTTCATTGAGATCCCTGGATGGACTTGAAAATTTAAAGAATGGGCGCAGTACATTGGATATTTATTACAACAATAACCTTTCTGGTTTCTGTTCTATTAAAGCGTTAACCCTGGGTGGAGCGGCCTATATTATGCAGAACAAGTATAATCCAACCTGGGCTCAAATTAAGGCGGGTGATTGTTCCAGATAAAAGTAAATCGGCTCAAAATAAAAGAGGCTGTCTCATGTTTTTGAGACAGCCTCTTTTATTTTGAGCCGAACAATTTGTCACGCTTCAATGATATCTGTCCAGCCATAGGGATCCTTCTCAGTACCATATTGAATCCCTCTAAGCTTTTCATAAAGTTTTAAAGTAATTATTCCTGGTTCTGTTCCGTAAAGGTACTCCTTGTCCAGATCAGCGTCATAAACACGTTTAATGGGGGAGATGACAGCAGCTGTACCGCAGGCACCAATCTCATCGAATTCGGCGAGCTCTTCCACAGGAACAAGTCGTTCTTCGACTTCCAGTCCCATATCGGTCGCAAGCTGCCTCAGGCTCATGTTTGTAATGGAGGGTAATATTGACGAAGATTTTGGTGTAACATATTTATTTTTTTTGATTCCAAAGAAATTGGCAGGACCACATTCATCCAGGTACTTTTTTTCTTTGGCATCCAGGTACAAAACTGAGGAAAAACCATGGGCGTGAGCCCTGTCTCCGGCAACCAGACTTGCAGCATAATTTCCTCCAACCTTAATTTTTCCGGTACCAAGTGGCGCAGCTCGGTCATATTCCCGGTAGATTATCAGATCGGTAGGTTTAAATCCTTCTTTGAAATAGGGTCCTACCGGCATCACAAAAATCATGAAAAGGTATTCATCTGCAGGTTTGACTCCTATTTGCGCCCCAGTTCCTATCAACAAAGGCCGGATGTAGAGTGAGGCTCCGGATTCAAATGGAGGAACAAATCTTTCATTGAGTAGAACTGCTTTTTTCACAGCTTCCATGAAAAGTTCTTCCGGAACTTCTGCCATCATAACTCCTGCTGCCGAACGCTGCATTCTTCGGGCATTCTCGATCATTCTAAATACCCGTATTTTGCCATCTTTCCCGCAAAATGCCTTCAATCCTTCAAATGCTTCCTGTCCGTAGTGCAAAGAAGTAGCAGCCATGTGGAGGTTGAGGATTTCAGAATCACTGACCTCCAAATCTCCCCATTTCCCGTTACGGTACCAGCAACGCACATTGTAGTCAGTCTTGCTGTATCCAAAACCTAAATTTTTCCAGTCTATCAACTCCATGGTTCTAAATTTTAATACAAAATTACACTAATCTTTCATTTTTGCTATTTTTCGAACCTGGAGTTCAAAATAATCTTGAAATTATCAACAATTGTTAACAACCCCGGTTGATACAAGGTTCGTATAAAAGGTCAAAAAAAATTGGAGGATAAGCATCAATTGCATTACATTTGAATCATCAGGTCAGCCATAAAGGGTCACCCAAAAATGGTGGAAGCGGTCAAAAGTTCTTAATTGAACTGGAGGCTAAATCGGTCGGGTCGCAAGGTCCGCGCCACAGATGGGTCGGGGTTCAGGAGCGGCGGAGCAATCCGGGCGATCCGGGCAACCAAAAGGTGCTGAGTGTTCTTTTGAATGTTGTAGCAGAAAGGTCGAAGATCGGATGGTTCGTAAGTCCCGGAAAGTTTTCGAAGGAAATCACCTCTCGCAAGAGAGCGCTCGCAAGAGTGAGAGAGTACTCCGGGTTTTTGTTGATTGAAAGATTGATTATCTCCCGACTT
>CAMCBW010000095.1 GCA_945873105.1 Tangfeifania diversioriginum | reverse complement strand
GCCATGCTGAATTACATGGACCGGCAGATGCTCTCGACCATGAAGGTGGCCATGATGGGCGATATCGTGGAACTCGAGAAGGCAGAGAACTTTGGCCGGTTGATGGCCATCTTCCTGTGGATCTACGCCCTGATGAGTCCGATGGCCGGACTGATTGCCGACCGGGTCAACCGGAAATGGCTGATCGTAGGAAGTCTGGCTGTTTGGTCAGCCGTGACCATGGCCATGGGTTATGCCACCAGTTTTGACCAGCTTTATGTCCTGCGTGCTTTGATGGGGGTGAGCGAGGCACTCTACATCCCAGCCGGATTGGCACTGATTGCCGATTATCACCGGGGGTCTACGCGCTCACTTGCCGTGGGGATACATCTTTCCGGCCTCTACCTGGGGCAGGCTTTGGGTGGTTTTGGTGCCACCGTTGCCCATTCTTATTCCTGGCAACAGGCATTCCATCTCTTCGGACTGATTGGCATTTGTTACAGCCTGGTGCTGGTATTTTTCCTGAAAGACCTTAGAATAGAGGCTCCTACCGCTACCAAAAGATCCTTTGTATCCGGAATCATATCGATGAAAAACAGTCTGGGGATGATCCTTGGCAATTTCAGCTTCTGGGTGATCCTCTTTTATTTTACCGCCCCCAGCTTTCCGGGTTGGGCAGTAAAAAGCTGGATCCCAACCCTTTTTGCCCAGACCCTGGGGATCGACATGTCAATTGCCGGTCCGATGGCAACCATTACCATTGCCGGATCCTCGCTGATCAGTGTGATACTGGGAGGGATGCTGGCGGACAGATGGATTACCCACAATGTAAAGGGACGAATCTACACAGGTGTCATTGGCCTGAGTTTGATGGTACCGGCCCTGCTCTTCCTGGGATATGGCACAGGATACTTTGGTATCATCGGGGGTGCAGTACTTTTCGGTTTGGGATTTGGTATGTTTGATGCCAACAGCATGCCCATTCTTTGCCAGTTTGTCTCTTCGCGACACCGTGCAGCTGCCTACGGATTGATGAATATGACCGGTATTTCGGCCGGCGCAGTGATCACTATTTTGTTGGGAAAATCCACCGATGCGGGCAGTCTTGGGAAGGATGTGGCGCTGCTTGCAATCCCCGTTGTTTTGGCTATCCTATTTCAATTGACCATCCTCCATCCAAAAGTGGCGGATAAAACAGAAGATTGAAAAATAATTGGAAAATGTAAAAATGTGGAAATGTGGAAATGAATGGAACTCCCAAGATTGAAGAACGATCAAAGAATTCACATAAAGTATTCAGATAATTTGGAGGCAATTAATTAATTTCGTCCACATTTCCACATTTCCACATTTTCAAATTTCCACATTTTCAAATTTCCACATTTTCAAATTTCCACATTTTCAAATTTCCCAATTTAATTGCCATGCGTCTACCAATTTCCATTTTATTTCTATTTATTTCTTTGTTCTCTTTCGCACAGTCCTCCAAATTTGGCACCTATTACGACCAACGAAAATCTCTTTTTGAGCTGCTTCCGGATACGAAAAATGAGATCATCTTCCTGGGAAACAGTATCACGGATGGATCAGAGTGGGTGGAGCTGTTGCAGAATCAAAAAGCAAAAAACAGGGGTATCAGCGGAGACACCAGCGAAGGGGTGTTGAACCGTCTCTACCAGATAACAAGGGTAGAACCATCCAAGGTATTTTTGCTGATTGGCATCAACGACCTGGCCAAAAACATCTCCCCGGATACGATTTATGTCAATATCTGCAAGATAGTATCCATCCTCCGCACCAAATCCCCCAAAACAAAGGTCTATGTCCAGAGTATCCTGCCGGTGAACAATACCTTCAAATCCTTTGGCGGACATACCAGCAGGACCCCGCAGGTGTTGGAGATCAATGGGAAGCTAAAGAGTATCTGTCCCAAACTGGGTGCCACTTACGTGGATCTTTTCAGCGAACTGAAGAATCCCAATGACGACCTGCTCAACCCGATGTACACCAACGATGGCCTGCACCTGATGGGGGAGGGGTATGTGGCATGGATGAAGGTGATACAACCCTATCTTTAAGTTATGAGTTATAAGTTATGAGTGATGGAGATGGTGCCATGGCATAACTCATAACTCATCACTCAATTCAGTGGCATGCAGGTAAATTTTGCGTCGAAAGCCAACTGTGCATTCAATACAAGGGGGGCAGTATTGGTGGTTCCGCTGACGGTAATGGTTATTTTTCTTTCGTTGATAACTTTGCTCTCCACCAGATCCAATTGTGATTGAATCGCCTGGGTAATCACGGGGGAAAAGGGATTGTTCCCTGTGGCAGTGATGTTGTTTTTGGAAAAAACTGGTCCGTTGACGCCTGATACAGAGACCTCCAGTGTCAATACCTCCTCGGTACCGGTGAGGGTCGCAATGGTGACGGTAACCCCCTTCAGGTCCACCGACTTGATCTTGTTGATGTAGGCTTTCATGTCCACATTCTCTCCAACTTCCAACACCCTGCTGGCAGTGAAATTGTAGGTGGTTGCCGCTTTGCCGGACAAACCGGCATTCTTTGTCACACTCACAGTAAAAGGCACATTGACGGTCAGACTGGTGTTAACAGGTACTGTAATGGACTCTTTGATTGCTTCGCAGGAAAAGAGCATCAAAAGGGCAATTCCCAAGACGATTAGATGTTTTCTCATACTGTAATAATTTGATTTTAAAGATACGAAGAAAAATTAAGAAGGAAACAAATCTGCTGGAACGGTCTCCAGGTAATATTTTTGGTAGATTTGTGGGTGACTCCACTGACAGCAATCAAATTTAATGATCAAATTGAAACTCCTTATGACCTATTTGCCAATTTCCATCCGTCAAAGGCTTTACTTTAGCTCCACATGGCTCCTCGTTACGCTCATCCTTAGCGGAACAACCGGTTTGTCTGCTCAAACCATTCCAAACTGGAGCATCCCGGCAGGTGGCAACAGTTATCTGATCAGGCAGGATGGTGGTAAGGAGAGAAAAAGCTGGGTGTCAACATCGGATGCCACTCTGTTCTTCTTCCACACCAGCAGTCCTTGTGAAGCCAGCCTTGCCCTGAGGCTCTCCGTTGAAACGGGAACCTCCCAATTGGGGATAAAGATTGGGGAGAGGGATTTCACTGTTAAAGTGACTGGCAAGGAACCTCACCTGGAGAAATTGGGAAGGATGAAGCTGGACTCGGGATATACCAAAATCGAAATTCAAGGATTGCAAAAAGAGGGAGTTGTTTTTGCCGAAATTTCCAGCCTGGAGGTAACCTCCAACACTCCCGGCCTGGTGCTGAGCTATGTGAAGGACAATGTGGATAACCGCTACTACTGGGGAAGACGGGGTCCCTCTGTCCACCTGAATTACGAACTCCCGGAAGGGGCTGAAGTGGAGTATTTCTACAACGAATTGACTATTCCCGTCGGACAGGATCCCATTGGATCCTATTTCATGGCCAATGGCTTTGGAGAGGGATACTTCGGAATCCAGGTAAACAGCCTCGTTGAGCGCAGAATTCTCTTCTCTGTATGGAGTCCCTACCGTACCGACAAACCAGGTGAGATCCCGGAGTCGGACCGGATTGTGCTGCTCTCCAAGGGTGAAGGAGTTCATACCGGCGAATTTGGCAACGAAGGTTCCGGAGGACAGAGCTACCTGAAATATCCCTGGAAAGCAGGTGTTACTTACCGTTTCCTCCTGAAAGGAAGGCCGGATGGGGCCGGAAATACCATTTTCACGGCCTGGTTCAACGATCCGGAAGGGGGTAACTGGCAGCTGATCGCCAGTTTCAAACGTCCCAAAACAGATCACTTCCTCACCAGGCTTCACTCATTTCTGGAGAATTTCTCTGATGCGAATGGATACCTGGGGAGGAAGTGTCTTTATGCCAATGCGTGGTGCCTTGACAAAGATGGCAGATGGTTCCCGCTGACCAAGGCCCGTTTTACCGGGGATGATATTGCCAAAAGGGGTTACCGTCTCGATTATGCCGGAGGAACGGAGGGTAACAGCTTCTACCTGCAGAACGGAGGTTTCTTCAACAATTCTGGATGTAAGCTACAATCCAGTCACCAACTGCCGTAGTCGAGAGCGCCTTGGATTTGTCGTCTGTCAGGTCTTCCGTAACAGCACCGGCCTCGAGGGATGCCTCCACGGCTTTCCTGATAATGGCGGCCTCCTTGTCGAGTTTGTAGGCATATTCAAACAACATGGCTGCTGAAAGAATGGTCGCACAGGGATTGGCAATATTTTTGCCGGCTGCCTGTGGGTAGGAACCATGAATCGGCTCAAATACCGAGGTGTGAATGCCAATGGAGGCAGATGGCAGCATGCCGAGTGAACCGGCGATCACACTGGCTTCGTCGGTAAGAATATCCCCGAACAGGTTTTCGGTCACCATCACATCGAAGCGTTTTGGCCACTGGATGATCTGCATGGCGGCATTGTCGACGAACATATAATCCACGACAACTTCAGGGTACTGGGGTTCCATCTCCTTGGAAATCTGTCGCCAAAGACGGGAAGTTGCCAAAACATTGGCCTTGTCGACCACTGTGAGCCGTTTTTTGCGTTTCATGGCAAATTCGAACGAGAGTTTCAGAATACGTTCCACCTCCATGCGGGTATAGATGCAGGTATCGTAGGCGGTGTCGCCATTCTCGCTCCGCCCCTGTGGCTGACCGAAATACAACCCTCCGGTGAGTTCGCGGATGGTTACGAAATCGGCACCTTCGACGCGATCGGTCTTGAGTGGTGATTTGTCCAGCAGGGAGGGGAAGATGATCAGCGGACGAATGTTGGCATACAAGCCAAGCTTTTTGCGCATGGCCAGCAATCCCTGTTCTGGTCTTACCTTGGCCGAAGGATCGTTGTCGAAGCGGGGATGACCGATAGCGCCAAAGAGGACGGCATCGGATTTCATGCAAAGTTCGTGCGTTTCATCCGGATAGGGATTTCCTGTGGCATCAATGGCAACTGCCCCCACCAGTGCAGCTTCGGTGTGCAGTTCGTGACCGAATTTTTTGGCAACGGCTTCCGTCACCCTCAAGGCTTGTGCGACAATTTCAGGCCCGATTCCATCTCCGGCCAAAACAGC
>CAMCBW010000094.1 GCA_945873105.1 Tangfeifania diversioriginum | reverse complement strand
ATAATTTCCATTTCGCGGTTTGAAAGCACCGGGCCTATCTTAAGCAGCTCCTCATCGGGAAACCTGAAAAGTGATAAGTCCTTCCCTTTATAATGGTGATATTCATTTTTTTTCGGTTTGAACCAGTCAACTCTGCTGATAACCTGGAGCAGGTAAACTGCTTTATGAGGTCCGGGAGAATATAAAAAATATGCCTGGCAAATATGATTGCGGCATATCCCGTCAGTATTTCTCAACCGGATAGTGAATGATACCAGTGCGCTTCCTTTTTGGGTTTCCAAAACCTCCCTTTCGACAACAAATGTTTGTGCCCTTAACAGTCCGAATCTACTCAGGTCATCCGGATGCGTTAGGTCAACAAAATGGCCGGGATTAAGCTCGCCTGGCTCAATTCCAAGCATACCTTTTATTCCTTTACTCACATACAAAAACTGTATTTTCCCTAGGTCCGCAACAGTAATAAACTGGTCATTCTCTTCCATCACACGCTCCATCTGCTGCATAATCGGATCATAAGAATTAATGTTAAGAAATCCTGTTGGGAGATAGGACTCAATAAAATCAAAAAAGATACTGTAGTTGTAGGGTTTATTCATCACAAAATGAGAAAGATGTAAGCACGAACAAGTTGGCAGATCGAAGAAGATGGTAGAAGATGGAAGACATATAGCGAGTACAAATATAATAAAATACGGAAACATCGGTATTGTTCCCGGATTTTTATAACAGTAATTTTGAATTGAATAGAACCGATGCTATTTTTCGGATCTGATTTATTAAAAAAGAATTATGGCAGAACTAACAGCAAAATTATTTCGCGACTATTTTGGAGGAAGCTGGATTGGCAGGATTACAAAAAACGGCGAGTTTCAGCGTGAAATCATTTTTAACTGGCCTGAGCTAAGTGGAAAGTTTTCCTCGCTGGGCGTGGAGGCAGGAAGGATTGTTCCACCGGGTTTAGGTATTCAGGACAATACCAGGCAGGTTGCAATAGCAGGCTGGCGGAGTGATAGCAAGAGTTGGTATGCACATTGGCACAATGAATTTGGCGGTTATGGTGAGTTGCAATGGACATCGCACGACATTGTGGATGACGTAAGCATACTTTATGGCTCGTTGCATGAGTGCAAACAGGAGGGTGATGATCCTACAGAACACATAACATTGTGCGAAATGTATAATAACGACAACTTCAGGTACACTTTACGTAGTTTCAGGAAAGGAGTTCTCGAAATTGAGGCCCGGCGCATCCGTACAGGCAAAGAGTTGAATGCACTCTTGGAAAAACAAGCTGAATCAGCAGCAGATTTCGTGGAATTATGTAAAATCTAATACCTGATACATGCAACAAATTTAAAAGGACAAATATTGCTTTGTGAATTGATTTTCATGATATTCATGATATTGGAATTTGAATCCTGCCTGAAAAATTAAGTCACGTAATTTGTGACTTACTTATATCTAACCTAAATTATACACTATGTTCAATGCATTTCTTTGGGGTTTACTGGCTACGTCTTCCCTGATAATTGGGGGATTGATTGCATCCAGGTTTTCGTTAAGCAAGAAAACCATCGGAATAATAATGGGATTTGGTGCCGGCACTTTGATTTCTGCCATTTCGTACGAACTGATCTTCGAATCGGTTCAGATTGCCAGGAAAAGCGGATTTCCAGCCTTAGGTTTTTTTACCGGGGCGTTTACGTTTTATTTTGCCGATTTACTGATAGGGAAACTGGGTGCCGGCAAATCCAGTTCCGGCGAAGCAGCACAACATTCGAAACTGATTATCCCAATGGTATTGGCAATTATCCTCGATGGAGTGCCTGAATCAATTGTAATAGGCTTAGGTTTATTCGAAGGAGGAGCTGTAAGTCTGGCTATGCTGGTTGCCGTGTTTGTTTCCAATCTGCCCGAAGCCATTGCAGGTTCAACCGGCATGAAACAGGACGGGTGGAGTATGAAAAAAATAATCCTTCTGTGGTCATTTATAGCATTGATTTGCTCACTGTCAACCGTTGCCGGGTTCAGCTTGTTCACAAATGCGTCGCCACATGGATTAGCTTTTATCCAGTCTTTTGCCGGAGGCGCGATCCTGATGATGCTTGCCAATTCAATGATCCCGGAGGCTTACGAACAGGGCGGAAAACTTGCCGGTGTAGCTACTGTGCTCGGGTTCTTTCTTTCGGTATCAATGATTATCCTGGAGAATTCCTGAGAAGTTTATTTATGACATTTGATAATTTGTTCCTGCTAAAAAATTCCAAGCTCCAAATTCCAAGCCCAAAGACCAATATTCCAGGCAAGCGCTAGAAATCCTGTTCATTGAGAATTTTGTACCTAGCAATAATCAACTCCCTGTGTATAAGTAGAAAAAATACGGATTAATAACTATTTACCTGGCTGTAGATATGAGCTAATTTTGATATTCAGTTAACCGGGAAATTGACTCCGGTTGGGTATCATTATTTAATCCTGGTAAAATAGATAGTTGTGAAGTACGAAACAAAAAAAATCAAAAGTCCGGTCTGTGCCTGCGGTCGTGGTGATCTTTACGATGAGTGGTTAAAACAAAACGAAAAGGAAGAAAATACGTCATCTTCAGTCCAGGCCGATAAACCGGTTAGTTCTTCCGAGGATTTAAATGGTGTGGAACCTGAACAGAAGCAACCTTTGAAAGAAAGCTTAAAATAAATTTTTATCCCGTATGGGGAATATAAAACAAGAATAGTAACCTGAACATTAAATAATTAAAATTATGGCTAACGAAGTAAAAGTTACAACTTTCGAAAACACTAAGTTAAATGTGATTCCATTAAATTGGAAAGAAGTGTATTACACCAATTGTCCGCTGGTGTCAGCCAGTAACGTGGATGAAGGTCTGGGCCTGACCAAGAAAGAGTTTAAGAAGATCGGGGTGAAGTTTGCCTACATGCGTTCGACCCCAGAAACCGATTGGTATCCCCACTACATTCACAATCAGGAAAATCTTATCCGTTTCGGTGGTTTGTTTCCACCTATCGAAGTTCACGCAGATATCCGCCGGACCAAACTTCTGGGGGTAACACAGATGCCGGCCGAAGGCGGCGTTATGATGGTGCGCGCCAAGGACGATATCTACCGGATGGCTGATTTAAAAGGCAAAAGGATCGGCATTTCCAAGAGTATGAACCAGATCAAAAACGATTGGTGGCGCATTCAGGAGCACCAGGGGATCGAGTTGATGCTACGGATGAACGGCATGACGATGGACGATATTGAATTGGTGGAGTTTCCATACGCAGATGACTGGTATAATCTACCGGAAATGATGAAAGCAACTATGGAACAATCGATTGATCTGTGGCTGGCTCGCGACCACAAGCGCGACCTGGCTTTCCGTCCGCTGGAAACCGCTCTCGAAAAAGGAATCATCGATGCGATGTATATGCAAACAAAGCCGCTTCAGCAGGTCAGCGAGGCGACGGGTAAGTTTGCAGCAATCGAGGACCTCTCCCGCTATCCCGACTGGCGCCTTCAGGTGGCTAACATTCCTGCGGCAATCACGTGTACCGATGTCATGGCCAGGGAACACCCTGAACTCGCTGTCACATTTATGAAAGGTATGATCCGGGCCGGTCGATGGGCCAATCAGAACAAGTATGCTGCAGCTGAAATTCTCGACCAGCAGACCTTCTACCGCGACATTGAACACACCTACCAAGGCATCAGAGATGTTGACCTGGTGCCCAACCTTTCACCATTGAATCTCGCCGCTGTTAAGATCGGTAAGGATTTTATGTTCAGCCATGGTTATATCAAGAATGATTTTGATGTAAACGAATGGGCTGCGCCGGAATTCCTGGAACAAGCAGCAAGAGAATTGTTGGAAGAAGAATGGAAGAAACGATCAACGGCAAAACTTCCTCAAACTGCCGGTACGCTTGCATCAGGCGGACGGATAGGATAGTTGGATGGAAGACCCAAGTCTCAAATTCCAAGATCCAAATTCCAAGGGCCTAATGATCCTCATTTTTAAATGTTAAGATTGCAACTGGCTTTTCCTTGGGACTTGGATTTTGGGACTTGGGACTTGGATCTTTTCGAATTAGTGAATTTATCCCTCGCTAAGTATTAAACGGGCGACAAACAGCAAAATCCTGAAGTTTGTCGCTCCCTTTTCGTTTAATAAATTCAAGCTAAAAAATGAACGGCACTTACAAATTGGATATAATCATCAAAGTAGATGAAGATTTATGCATCAACTGTGGCAGTTGCATCCGGGCCTGCCCGGTTCGGTTAATTACCAAAAACCTGTTTCCGGTTCCCATCGAAAATTCGTGGGATCAATGCATTGATTGCGGACACTGTGTGGCCATTTGTCCTACTGAGGCAATGCACCAGCGCTCAATGAAACCTGAGGAATGTGAGCCAATTGATATTCATTTAATTCCTCAGTGGGATAAAGTTAGACAGTATCTGATTTCGAGACGATCTATCAGGACTTTTATCAAAAAGCCCATCGAGAAAGAGAAAGTTGAACACCTTTTAGATATCTCCAGGTTTGCACCAAACGGTGGTAACCAGCAGCCTTTAAAGTGGATTGTAATTAATGATACCCAAAAAATCCGTAATGTTTCGCAAATGGCTATTGATTGGATGAAAATGGCAAAGGATAAAGACCCCGCATTTTATCAGGAAGCAAAACTTTCGAGGTTTACAGAGCCATGGGAATTGGGGTTTGATAGCATTTCAAGAGGAGCACCCTGCTTAATCATTGCTTATGCACCTGCCAATGACCGATCTGCTTTGGCCACTGCCATGATTGCCATTCATCAGATTCAACTTGCGGCGCCCGCGCTGGGTCTGGGAACAACTTTTACCGGAATCATCAATACTGCTGCGAAAATGTATGCACCATTGATGGATTTGCTGAAAATTCCCGAAGGCTTCATTCCTTTTGGATCATCGGTAATTGGCTACCCGGCTGAAAGGTATCTCCGTATTCCTACCCGAAAACCGGTGGACGTGATTTGGAATTAGAAATGGGGAAAGCAAAAATGCATCAAATACTAATTAAAAAAAACATGAGAGTATTTAATAACCTATCTGCATTTACTAACACAGCTTTGTGCTTACTTATATTTTTCTGCACATGTTTTAGCCATGTTTCAGCTCAATCGGCAGATACCGTGAAGAAGTGGCATTTCCAAACTGATATTTATTTGCTTTTCCCCTATATGAAAGGAGAGCTCGGGATAGGAAATGAGATTACCGCACCGGTGGATGCCACTCCCGGCGATATCTTTAGTAAGCTCAAAATGGGCGGAATGTTATACCTCGAAGCTCATAACAATAAATGGGCAATAACTTCCGATCTTATTTTTATGAACCTGAACCAGGATATTGCCCCAGGTGAATTCTGGGACAATGGAACTGCCGGTGCCAAACAACTGGTATGGGAACCTGCAGGCTTTTACCGGCTTTTGCCATTTCTGGAGATTGGTGCAGGCGGAAGGCTTAATAATCTGCAGGCATCCCTTGAAGGACGCCGCAACGCTTTTCCGGCAGGCACCTATGAAGTTTCCGAGAGTGTTTCAAAAACATGGTTTGATCCCATCCTTATAACCCGACTCACTGCCGATATTAAGGATAAATGGCTTTTCCAGTTCAGGGGTGATATTGGCGGATTTGGAGTTGGCTCCGATTTAACCTGGCAGCTTCAGGCCTATGCCGGTTACCGCTTTACAAAAGT
>CAMCBW010000093.1 GCA_945873105.1 Tangfeifania diversioriginum | reverse complement strand
ATCGATCGAACCTCCGAATGGCAATGGGTGAAATCAAAGTATTCGATGGGATCGGAATGGCCTTTCCCATTCTCCAGGGCATACACATATCCATCGGTAGCGGCAAAATAGAGTACCCCCTTCGCCACAAAGGGAGAAGACAAGATGCTTCCTGAACCCGAAACAATTTGCTCCATATTTTTTGTTAGCTCCCAGCACATGCCGGCCTCAAAAACATCCTTCGAATTTTCAAGGTTGTAATCCCCGTCCCTGTTAAAATAGAGCGAATTCAAGGCGGCATCTGTCGAGAAAACCCAGTTTGGCAATCCGGTTTTCACATCAAAGGCAAACAGCCTCCCATTCATGGCACCCACATAGGCCAACTGTCCGGAAATGGCGGGAGAAGAGAAAGTATAGATCCCTGTCTTGTATTCACTTACCAATTTCCCCGTTGCGCTGTCCAACACATAAAACCTTAGCGCATCTGACGAGCCCAGGTACAAAAATCCATCCTTTACTGCCACCGAACTTGGCAACCACGACAAGTAGGGATCCCTGAACTGCCACTTTACCCTCCCGGTTTTTGCATCCAAAGCATACATCGAGGCATCCCGTGAACCACAATAGAGGATTCCGTCGGCTATCGCCGGACTGGCCTGTATCCCAACAAAGCAGTTGTTCAGGCTGTCTTTTCCGGTCTGAAAATCCCAGACAAGCGCACCGGTTTTCGCATCGAGCGCATGGATTTTGCTGTCCCAGCTCCCGACATAAACCTTGTTGTCAAATATTGCCGGGGAGGAATGAACGATCCCGTTGGTTTTGTAACTCCAGATCTTCTTCCCATTGTCCCCATTCAAACAGTAAATGGTACTGTCGCCACTGCCAAAATAGATGGCATGATCATAATAAGCCGGAGATGAAGCATAAAAATCCCATGGATCCGGACATTTTAAGCTGCCGGATTTGATGCCATAGAGGTCCCGGGCACCGAAAACTGCCTCCCCCTTGGTTTTAAAGCGCCATCGCTCAACCCCGGTCAAGCCGTCCACCGCATAAAAGGTGCTGTCAAAACTCCCAAAGTAAACCACCCCATTGTGTACAGCCGGGGTGGATTTTATCCTCCGCCCCGTCTTGAATTTCCATTTTAGGGTACCCTCCTGCGCGTCGATGGCATAGAGGCATCCATCGTTGCTTCCAATGAACAGGAGATCCTTCCAAACTACCGGGGAGGAATAGATCTGTCCGCCGGTCCTGAATTTCCATTTCAAGACCGGCTGGACTACTGGGGGCGAATCAAAGACTCCGGTATGGTTCAGGTTGCCCCTGAACATGGGGGTTGTTTGACCATTTCCGTGAAAGAAAAACAACAACAGGAACACGAAAGCATAAATTTTCTTCATGTTAATCTTCTCTTTTCAGTACATAAATAAACCAGGGTGCAATGGTTGTCTCATTGAGCCAGTCACAGGGGTCGCTCTCCCGGCCCAGGGGCTTGTAGGTGGCCTCCAGCGTCAAGCCTGCCAGGTCGAACAGTTGAAGGTAAGCCTCCTCCGTCCAGAGCACATCCTCCACAGGGCGCTTGTCGTCGACATCCTTCATGCTAATTCTTACCAGCTCCCCATTTTTTGCCCGGCTATTTTCGGGGAACTCCTTCGTGGAAAAGGAGGCCCATTCATGGGTGTACAATGCCGGATTGGCATCCAGGCAGATCAATCTGCCCGTTGGCCGGAGCAGTTTGGACAGCGCCTGAAGAATATGCCTCCGGTTCTCCCACCCGGGAATATTGTCAAAGGTAAAGATCGACAGCACAAGATCAAAGCTTCCCTCCCCCAGGTGACTGTAGTTCCCATTGGATACCAGCAGGTATTCACCGGCGGGATCCAACTCTTTGGCATACCCCAGCATATCCGCCGAAATATCCACTCCGGTTACCACGAAATTCAGCCGCTTCAGGAACCTGGCCGACCGGCCGGTGCCACACCCGAAATCGAGGGCCTTTTCACCCTTGACATGTTTGGCAAGGATCTCCGGCAGGTCCCTGTAGGCCAGGTGGTAGGTATTGGGGAATTCCAGTCTGGCGTAAGAGCTGGAGCGCAGCTCATTTCCCCAGGAATTTTCGAAATTCATCACGTGCAGTTTTGAACTACCTAACTTTGGAAGCAGTAAAACTATCAACATCGGTAACAAAACTCAACTGCTGGGCAGAGCTGTCGTACTTCACCCTAAAATCGCTGTAGCCGCCATTCCTATAGCCATCCACCACATATTCATCCTTCCCGGCAGGCACCAGATGAACCGTTTGGACGGTGCATTTCGGCAACACACTCTGGAAAAACATCCCTTTTATCAAGTGTTGATCGTTGAAGAAGACCGGCATCACGATCTCCGCCTTCTCCAGGTGAAAGGCGATGGTGTAGTTGCTGGCACTCTTGCTGAAAATGTTGTAGGAGGATACCGGACCACCCTTGGAGAGATAGAACTTCCAAACATTGCTGACTTGACCTGCGATTTTGGGATTGAACATTCCCGCGACACAATTTTTCTCAAAACCTTCAAAATTGGCCGTCATCAGCGACTTTACCAACAGTTGGCAGGTTGAATAGTTGCCAGTCGTATCCGTCTGCGACCTGTTCAAACTGTAATCGAAGAGGGTAAAATTATCCTTTGCTTCAGCCGTCAGGAACAGGGAGTCATTTTGAAGGAAAACAGTGGCATGGTGCGCCTTGTCGAACTGATAGGTTCCTGTTACCTTCTTGCTAGCTTTTCCCTTGGGTACCGGCAGATAGGCCACCGTTTTGTGGTTGAGAATCATCAGGATCTTCTCGGTTATTTCATCCACAAAGGAGAATTTGGCCGAATAGATCTCATCAAAGTTCATCTCTTTTACCAGATTCGACAGAATGATGACCGTAATCCCTTTTTCAGGAAGGTATCCCACCTTCGTGGAAAAACCAAATACGCCACCCCCATGGGAGTACCAGTCAAGTCCATCGATCTTTTTACGCTCCCAGCCCAATGCCCACTGCTTGTTCTGCTTGCCCGCATTGACACAACTGTCCATCATCAGTCTCAAGGTACTTTCAGAGAAAAGCTTGTGTGTAAAAACCGCACTCACATACCTGGAAAGATCGTTGGTAGAAGAATAAACGTAACCTGCACCAACAATCCAGGAGGGATGGAAGGGGTCGCTGACCGCTTTGATGTCGTTGGTGCCCACCCCCATATAACCCTTTGCCGGTTGGGCAACCAGGTCAAGCTTGTACCTGGTATTTACCATCTTCAGCGGATCAAAAATCACCTGTTTCAGGTAGGTGGCATAATCCATACCGCTAACCTTTTCCAGGATATAGGCCAGCAAGGTATAGCCATAATTGTTGTATTCATAACTGGTGGATGGCTTACTCTTCAACTTGCTACTTCTGAATTTATCGATCAGCTGCTCGCGTCCAATGGGCTCATTGCCTGGCATGATCCCTATGCCGCGTTCATCCTTGCGCCCCAGGTTGGCCTCCATCCCCGAGGTGTGATTCAGCAGGTTGAGGATGGTCACACTATCCGTCTTGTCGTTGATAAATCCCGGGATATACTTGTCGACCCGGTCGTAAACACTCAGTTTCCCCTCGTCATGCAATTTTAGAATGGCCACAGCCGTCATGGTTTTGGTGACGGATCCCAGATCGAATAGGGTCTGCGCATCGTTGCTCTTTTTTAGCTCCTTGTCTGCATAACCATAGCTCTTCTGGAACATTACCTTGTCGTCCTGCAGCAGGACAACACTGCCCCAGAATCGGTTGTAGGAAAAATAACCATCCAGAAGTTCGGAAACAGTCTGGGATTTCACGGCAGGTCCAAACATGAAAAGAACAAGGACCAACAACAAGGTTGACTTTACAGTTACTGATTTCATTTCGTTTATTTTTTGGTGGTTCAACTTTTTTTGCCCCGTAGGTTTTGGTGATCCCCGTAGACAAAGCAAAACTACCCTGCAGCAAAAGCAGAATCGACCGGATGCATGTTCCCGTACCAAATAAATATTAACTGCCTAATAACAAGTAGGATAAATGAGTACGAATACATGTATCCGTACTTTCGGAGCCCCTCAACCGGACGGATGAGCGCAATCACCGAGGGGTGATTTTGCCTAACGTTGGGTCCGTTTAAATTCGGTAGGGGTCAAACCTGTGATTTTTTTGAAAACCTGGTTGAAGGAGGATTTGGAGTTGAAACCCGAATCATAGAGGATCTCGAGTACCGTTTTTCGCTTGAAGGTATCATCGGTCAGCATCCGCTGGGCCTTCGAAATCCGGTAGCTGTTCACGAAATCGTAAAAGTTCTGGTTCCTGTACTGGTTGATGACCCCCGAAAGCAGCCTTTCCGGGATTTTCAGCTCCGATGCCAGTTGCTTCAAGGAAAGATCGGGATTCAGGAAAGGCTCCCGCTGGATCATGTAGTCATGTACCACCTTCAGCAGGCTATGGGCCTCCTGCTTCGGGATGGTGTTGGTGCGGGCCTCCGGCCGCTCTTCTGTCTTCATGAAAATATCGGGATGCGTGATGGCCTTGTAGAAGAGCAGCAGAAAATAGAGGAAGAAGGCCAAAAAGGAGGTAAATATGAACAATTCGCCCAACTGATGATGCAGGTAGAGGCCGGCCCTGCACAGGATCGTGACGAGGTAGGCGGCCAGGTATCCAAAAATAAATATCTTCACCCACCGGTCCTGCACCGGACTGATGTTGGATTGAACCCCCTTTAGCCGCTTTTGGTAGTTGTGGTATAGGACCAGCACCACCACCAGGTAGATCGCAATTTGCAGGGAGATCAGGATGTTCAGCCAAAGGGAGGATTGAGCAGTCAACAACTGGTTGTGCCGGATCATCGTCATCTTCTCCTCCATCCCCTTGAAATGGAAGGCCACCAGCACATACTGGAGGAACAGGAAAAAAGGGATGAAATGCAAAAGATGCTTCGAAGAAAACCTGAAATCGGAAAAGAAGAGCGATTTCACATACAAATAGAACAAGGGCGACCAAAGCCAGGGAAAGGGCAACCCCAGGTAGAACAGCATGGGAGAGATCTCCTGGAAGAACAGTTTCTGACTCGAAATGAAATGGTCAGCAATGCTCAGAAACTGGGTGAGGAAGAAGGCAGCCAACAACAGGTTCGATGTTCGGTTTTTGCTTTTCCCCAACAGAAAAAAGACAAACAGTACCAACTGAAACATCGATATGCCATTGAGAATATCTACAAACTTCAGATTCATCCAAATGCTTCAATTAGATGGTGACTAAAACAGGCCAACTCCCTCCTTTTAAGTGAAGGTACAAGGTAATTATTCTCCCTGAAATTTCGCTCAAAATCATGCAAACTGTTTGCATTTTTAAAATTGCCTGCCGGAGGAATAATATGTGGGTACAAAGCATATGATTGAAAGTTCATTTCGTTCTGTATAGGCTTGTTGTTATGTAAAGGAAAGATGATACAAAATCAGTAGTTATTTAACCGGTAGAGAACCGCAAAGAAATCCTGGGATAGCAATCTCTGCGGCTCTTTGCGCCTTCTTTGCAGCACTCTGCGGTTAAAAATTTTACGCACAAAAATGCTTAATTAAATTACACTTCCCCATTTCCACCTTTGCGTTCTCCGCGTTCTTTGCGCGACCCTATCGGCAGTACAATGGACGGACGGAATTTGAATCTGCGATGTAAAGTATTTCACAATCGACCATGTCCCCAATTTTTTCTTTGCGTTCTCCGCGTTCTTTGCGTGACACCATTGGCAGTGCAATGGACGGACGGAATTTGAATCTACGATGTTAAGTAATTCACAAATGACCATGTCCCCTTTTTCTCTTTGCGTACATTGCGTTCTTTGCGCGACACCATAGGCCG
>CAMCBW010000092.1 GCA_945873105.1 Tangfeifania diversioriginum | reverse complement strand
CAGAGAGAAAATCGCTTGCGATTTTCCAACTCTGTGATCTCCTGGGTTTCTCTAATGAAAATTCAAAATAGCAGAAATTTCTATTTGCGCTTTGTTCTCAATAAATAGTTAGATATTCTCTGTGTTATAAATTTAAACAGTCTCTAAGGTAGTATAAAGAAGATTGTGTAAACAGGAATAAAGGCATTAATAGCCAGTGCTGAAGTGGAACCCAGCGGTTCCCTGGCAACCCTTAACTCATAACCCATAACTCATAACTCTTAACTTATATCTCTTTTTCCTATTTTAATCGTAATTTCGCACAAAATTTTTTAGCAACACAGTTTACAACCGATGGATTATAACTTCAAAGAGCTGGAAGCCAAATGGCAGCAATACTGGGCGGACCACAAGAGTTTCAAAACGACTGACGATTTTTCCAAACCGAAATTTTACTGTTTGGATATGTTTCCCTATCCTTCGGGTGCCGGATTGCACGTAGGTCATCCGGAAGGTTATACGGCCACGGATATTGTTTGCCGTTACAAGCGCAGCAAGGGTTTCAACGTCCTCCACCCCATGGGCTGGGACGCATTTGGATTGCCGGCCGAGCAATATGCCATCCAGACCGGTACCCATCCAGCCGAAACCACCCAAAAAAACTGCGACAATTTCAGACGCCAGATCCAATCCCTTGGATTGAGCTACGACTGGGACCGCGAGATCAATACCACCGATCCCTCCTATTTTAAATGGACACAATGGATTTTTACCAAACTTTACAATACCTGGTTTGATGCTTCCGCAGGCAAGGGCAGACCAATCAATGAACTAACCATCCCTGCTGAAGTTGTTAATGCCGGCAAGAAATCTGTCAGGGAGTACACAGACCAAAAACGCCTCGCCTATTATGGCGAAGCCCAGGTCTGGTATTGCCGAACCTGCAAAACTGTTTGTGCCAACGAAGAGGTGTTGAACGATGGTTCTCACGAAAAGTGCGGTACCAAGGAGGTGGAACGCCGTTTCCTGAAGCAGTGGATGCTGCGGATTCCCCACTACGCGGAAAGATTACTGGAGGGGCTCGACGGTCTCGACTGGCCGGAAGGTGTCAAAGAGATGCAACGCAATTGGATCGGCCGGTCTACCGGCGCCGAGGTAGATTTTGCGCTTGCTGGTCTTGAAAAGAAATTGAGGGTCTACACCACCCGTCCCGATACCCTTTTTGGTGCGACCTACATGGTTGTGGCACCGGAACATGAGCTGGTTGGTGAGTTGACCACTCCGGAACAAAAAGAAGCTGTTGCAGCATACATTACGAATGCCGCCCTGAAGAGTGATCTTGATCGTACCGATCTGGCCAAAGGGAAGACCGGTGTTTTTACCGGTACCTATGCCGTCAATCCGCTGAATGGCGCTAAAATTCCTGTTTGGGTAGCAGATTATGTGCTGATGGGCTATGGAACAGGCGCCATCATGGCGGTACCTGCCCACGACGAGCGCGACTTCGAATTTGCCCAAACCTATAATTTGCCAATTGTTTGCATTCTGGATCCGGGTCCCGGAACCGATGCAACTTTGCGGACAAAAGTTTTGGCAGGCAAGGCCTGCTGGAGTGAAGATGGAGCCTACATCAATTCGGCCAATTCCAAGATTGGGATCGATATCAATGGTCTCACCAAAGAGCAAGGTATTGCCAGTGTTACTGCGTGGTTGGAGGCTGCCGCTCTTGGCAAGGCTACCGTCAATTACAAATTGCGCGACTGGCTCTTCAGCCGCCAGCGTTACTGGGGTGAGCCCTTCCCGGTCATCCACTGGGAGGATGGTGAGGTAAGCCTGCTCGATGATGCAGAACTTCCTTTGCAACTGCCGGAAGTTGAAAAGTACCAACCGGGCGAAACAGGTGAATCACCGCTTTCAAATGCAGGGGATTGGCTGAATGTTACCGATGCCAATGGCCGGAAAGGACGCCGTGAAACCAACACCATGCCCCAGTGGGCCGGATCCTGCTGGTATTACCTCCGTTTCATCGACCCAAAAAACGACAAAAATCCTTTTGAGAAGGCTAAAGAGAATTACTGGATGCCGGTAGATTTGTATGTTGGCGGTGCCGAGCATGCCGTTTTGCATCTGTTGTACAGTCGCTTCTGGCACAAAGTATTGTTCGATTTGGGTATTGTATCCACCAACGAGCCATTCCAGAAATTGTACAACCAGGGGATGATCCTGGCATTTGCCTACGAAACAGCCTCCGGTTCGAAAGTCCCTTCTGACATGGTTTCCGAGAAGGAGGGAAAATATTTCCACAACGAGACAGGGGAAGAGCTGAAACAAATTGTAGCCAAGATGTCCAAGTCTCTCAAGAATGTGGTGAACCCGGATGATGTCGTCGAAAAGTTCGGGGCCGATTCGCTGAGATTGTACGAGATGTTCATTGGTCCCCTGGATGCCACCAAACCCTGGACCGAAAACGGGGTGAAGGGAGTTTACAACTTTTTACGCAGGGTGGCTGCCTTTTTTGGGGAGCCTGGCAATCTGACCGAGGTAAAGGAAAGAAAAGAGACGCTTAAAATCCTTCACCAGACCATCAAAAAGGTGGGAGACGATGTGGAAGATATGAAATTCAATACCGCAATCTCCCAGATGATGGTCTTTACCAACCATTGCTACAAGGTTGGTTCGGTTACCCCCGAAACTGCCGCTACTTTTTACCAGGTATTGGCGCCATTTGCACCCCACCTGGCCGAAGAGCTGTGGGCCATGAGCGGAAAAATCCAAAGCATCGGAATCTCTCCCTGGCCCATTTTCGATCCGGCCAACCTCACGGAGGAGGTGGTGGAGTACCCGGTCTCTTTCAACGGGAAGGTACGTTTCAAACTGGAGTTGCCGGTTGGACTGTCTGCCAAGGAGGTCGAAGATGCTGCCCTCGCCAATGATATGACCAAAAAGTGGACCGAAGGCAATACCATTGTAAAGATTATTGTGGTGCCAGGGAAGATTGTGAACATTGTGATCAAGTAGCCCATTAGGAAGACTTAGGGACTAAGAGACTAAGAGACTGAGGGATCTCTTCATTCATCATTTTCTCCCAGTCTCTAAGTCCCCCAGTCCCTAAGTCCGCCCCCGGTAAGATTAACTGTAATTATAAAAACTATCAACATGTCCCGCAAAATACGCGTCCGCTTCGCCCCCAGTCCTACCGGCCCACTGCACATAGGTGGTGTAAGGACTGCCTTGTTCAATTATCTTTTTGCCAAACACCAGGGTGGTGACTTCCTGCTAAGGATTGAAGATACAGACCAGACAAGGTATGTACCCGGTGCCGAGGCCTATATTATGGAGGCGCTCGACTGGTGTGGGATCAAAATTGACGAAGGTCCGCGCGAGGGAGGGCCGCATGCCCCTTACCGGCAGAGCGAGCGCAAAGCGTTGTACAGTCAATTTGCGCAGCAACTCATTGATTCGGGTCATGCCTATTATGCCTTCGATACCCCTGAAGAGCTGGATGCTTTGCGAACCAACGCCGAATCCGGAGGGGAAACATTTACCTACAACACCACCACCCGATTGGGCCTTAACAATTCCCTTACCCTACCGGGAAACGCGTGTGAGGCATTGCTTGCCTCCGGGGTACCACATGTGGTTCGTTTCAAAATGCCCGAAAATGTGGTGGTCGAAGCGACCGATCTGATCCGCGGACATGTGCAGTTCAACAGCGATCAATTGGATGACAAGGTCCTATTTAAAAGCGACGGCATGCCAACCTATCACCTCGCCAATGTGGTGGATGACCACCTGATGGAGATTACCCATGTGATCCGGGGAGAGGAGTGGCTGCCCTCCATGCCGCTCCATATATTGTTGTACAGGGCATTCGGCTGGGAAGTGACGATGCCTGAGTTTTCGCACCTGCCATTGATCCTAAAGCCGACCGGCAAGGGTAAATTGAGCAAGCGCGATGGCGACCAGCTGGGCTTTCCGGTTTTTCCACTGGCCTGGAAGGATCCGGAGAGCGGTGATGTCTCAAGGGGCTACCGCGAAGATGGCTACCTTCCGGATGGTTTCATCAACATGCTGTCGTTGCTGGGGTGGAATCCGGGTACGGAGCAGGAGATCTTCTCGATGGAGCAGTTGATCGAGGCTTTTTCGTTGGATAGGGTTGGAAAATCCGGCTCCAGATTTGATCCTGAAAAGACCAAATGGTTCAACCACCAATATCTCATTCGCCATACGGATGCCGAACTGGCGACTCTTTTTGTTCCCTTCTTACAGTCAAAAGGGGTTGAGGTGCCATTCGAACTGGTGGTTCGCGTGGTTGGACTCGTCAAGGAGCGTTGCCATTTTGTGAATGAAGTATGGGAGCAAGGATTTTTCTTCTTCCAGTCGCCGGCTTCCTACGACGAAAAGATTGTCAGCAAGCGCTGGAAGGAGGGTGTTCCGGGTATGATGGCCGAAATAGCCGGATTTTTATCCACCCTGGAAGTTTGGAGCGCTCCGCAGATCAAGGAACCCTTCTCTCAATTTGTAACTGTCCGGGAGTGGAATTTTGGAACAATCATGAATTCGCTCCGGTTGTGCCTGGTGGGTGGCAGTTTCGGCCCGGATATTTTCGAGATCTGCGAGATCATCGGAAGGGCCGAAACCATTGCCCGTATTGAAAAGGCGGTCAAAAACATCCCGGTGGCGTTGTAGAGACGTTGCATGCAACGTCTCTACCTGCATCCGCACCAATGTTGTAGAGACGTTGCATGCAACGTCTCTACAACCATTGTGCAGAATTTCAGGCAGCAGGTTTTATCCTGTCAATGATCAGATAGGCAGATTTGAGACCTGAATTGATGGTGTCGACAGATACGTTTCCTTCATAATAACCCTCAAGGTGCAGCGTTGAGTAAGCGTTGTTGAGGTAGTGCAGTAGTTTTCTGTCTATCTTAGAAATATTTTCGCGGTAATATTCTATTGATTTTCTGCCTCTCTGTTTCTTTACCTCTTTAAGGATAAAAAAACCGTCGAGTGCTTTCAGCACGGCACAATAGGCTATTCCACAAGCTGTTTTCACATATTTATCATCCTGGTAAAGATCATCCTCTTTCCCTGCCTTTTTCAGGGCCTCTTTGGCATTTTCCATGTAACGAATAGCCTCATCGTAATATTCGTTCTTTATTTGGTCTGGTGTTGTGGTTCCCATTATGTGACATTTTTACAAAGTTATTAAATTTCAAAGAGAAGGGACAATCATCCGGATTTCCATTTTTTGAAGAGGATAAGAAATTCGTTTCTATAAATATACATGAAAAATAGCATTTTTGCATATAAGGAAATCTTTGTATTTTTACAGAAAAAACCAATGAGTACAGTTACAGTCCAAATAAATGCAAGAAGTAAAAAGGCAAAGTATTTGCTGGGACTGATCGAAGAATTGTCCAAGTCAGACAAAGGGATAAAAATCCATAATTCTCATATTCCCAATGCCATTACAATAAGGGCGATGAAAGAAGCTGAAAACGGGATAGTTAAGAGAGTAAAGAGCGTAAATGATCTTTTTGATCTTCCTTGATTATGTATGGTATTTTTTACACTGGCCAATTCAGAAAAGACCTGAAACTGATTAAAAAACGGTCCTCTGATAGTTTTGTAAAATTAAAGAATGTTGTTAAAACGCTTGAATCCGGTGGTCATTTGTCGTTACCAGCAAGTTACAAAAAGCACAAACTGACCGGAAATTATGACAAACATTGGGAATGCCATATCCATCCAGATTTGCTTCTGATCTGGCTTCAGAATGATGGCGAGAAACAGATAGTCCTTGTACGTGCCGGATCACATGCAGACCTGTTTTAACCCTCTCTTCCCTCTTTTAATATCTTCCCAATATCCCAAGAGTCAATCACAAGGATCGACTTATTAATCATCTGCCCGTCACTCTAATCAGTTAAAGTGTTTCAATCCTGGGAGTTCCTCTCATTTCCACATTTTCCAATTTCCACATTTCCACATTCGTTCCCTTCCGTCATCTGCAAACCCGGGGTTTCGCTCCTTCGTCACTACAATACTGTAACCGCTACGCGGTAGGATTAGAGCAGGAGCCAAATAGTGGTCGAATTGGAGAAATTGTTGGTTTGAAGAGACGTTGCATGCTACGTCTGTACTGTCTTTCCGTCATTTGCGTCTCTCCGTCCCTCCGTCATTTCTCCGTCCCCTCTTTTTTCTCCGTTTCTCCGTTTCCCCGTTTCAATATTTATTCGAAATCCAAAAGGGCGACCACAAAGGATCGCCCCTGCAGTCCCTCCGTCATTTTTCCGTCCCTTCTTTATTTCCCCGTTTCTCCGTTTCCTCGTTTCAATATTTATTCGAAATCCAAAAGGGTGACCACAAAGTATCGCCCCTGCAGTCTCTCCATCATTTTTCCGTCCCTCCGTCATTTTTCCGTCCCCTCTTTTTTCTCCGTTTCCTCGTTTCAATATTTATTCGAAATCCAAAAGGGCGACCACAAAGTATCGCCCCTGCAGTCTCTCCATCATTTTTCCGTCTCTCCGTCATTTTTTCCTCCTCTTCCCCTGCCGAATACCCCACCTTGCAAATTAGCACCCCTCTTCGCCCAAAAATGATCGAATTTTGTGTAAAAAGGGTCCAAAATATTTGGTGATATGGGAAGTAATCTCTAATATTGTTTTTTAGAGTCGGTGGGTAAGCCCTTGTTGTTGAAGGGATTCTCGAAAAGGTTGCATGTTTTGGCAGATTTTTACAAAAATTAAAAGAATTTAAATTTATTTTCATTTTTTTTTGATTCCAAAGCAACCCGAACCAACTTTTGATCATCTAAGGGTTAAACAACGAACTATTTTGTTCTGTTTTGTGTCAAAAGGTGAAGCTACCAAGTCAGCTTTTTGATCGTCTGGACGAATATAGATCTTTGGGAGGATCCGATTCAGCCTTTTATTTAACAGATAGGGTTGAAAATTTTAGGAATTTAGGAATCTTATGATTAATATTGTGCCGATTTTACCACTCCTGGCTAATCGGGGATGGGTTTTTTCGTCAACATATGATTAACGCGTTCTTTTACAACATCATCAACAAAAACAATAAAGAGAAAATCGATTAAATTATTAACGATTATTTATGAACACCAGAGATTATTTTTACA
>CAMCBW010000091.1 GCA_945873105.1 Tangfeifania diversioriginum | reverse complement strand
GGTCAACATGCTCCGGATTTTTTTACCGCTTTTTGCAAGTTTAGGGGGTCAGCATCTGCCGGATTGTCATGCGAGACGCACAAAAAAATCCGGGAAAAACACTAATTTTATAACCGGTGGAGGGGGGTCAGCATGCTCCGGATTATCCAACAGGGGCAGAATTCGGTTTTTCCTTCTTTTACCTGATTCCAATATCGGTTTTATCCCTTTACCATCGAACGAAGATATTATCCATTTTACTGTGTTCATTATTAGCATCAATCCTTTGGTTTTCAGCAGAATACTTTACAAGAGAATACTCTTCCATATTCTTTCCTATTTGGAACGCAGCGGTTCGACTTATAATATTCACTTCCATGGGATTATTATTATTCTATCTAAAAGAAAACGACAAAAAGCTAAACCTGCTAAACGGCCATTTGAAAACCATCAACGAAGAAAAAAATAAGTTTATTGGTATAGCAGCGCATGACATGAGAAGTCCTATTGGCATAATACATTCATTTTCAGATCTTTTGATTGAAAATTACAAAGAAAATTTGCATACTGAAATTATTGAAATACTTGAAATTATAAAAAAAACGAGTAAAGATGGTTTAGTCATGCTTGAAAACCTACTCGACATATCCATGATAGAATCAGGAAATCTTGTTTTAAAGTACAAAAGACAGGATTACATCTCATTTGTAAAACATCAAATATATGTAAATCAATTAATTGCACAGAAAAAAGAAATTAGCATCCAACTTCGTTCACAGCATGATTACTTGCTGGTAGATTTTGATGAACATTACCTCAGCGAGATTTTAAACAATTTATTGTCAAATGGGATAAAATTTTCAGATAGAAACTCCGAAATAACTGTCAAAATCTCAATGTTCGACAACAACCAATTACAAACAGAAATTATTGACAGTGGAATAGGCATTGAAGAGAAAGAGCTGCAAAATCTTTTCAAGTATTTTCAAAAAACAAGCTCCAGTCCTACCGAAGGTGAAAAAAGTACTGGATTGGGTCTTGCAATCTCAAAGCAGATAATTGTTGCGCATCATGGAATGATTGGTGTTGATAGTTCGCAAAACAAAGGGTCCAACTTTTTCTTCCGGATACCAATAGAACAAAATTGACTTTCTTAGGTTCAGCGCTTATTGAAATATCATTATCCTGGACAGTCCAAACTCTGTCAGTCCATGTTTAGCTCAAGTAAGATCTACAACCAAGCTGAAATAATAATTATTTATTGCAATTAATTAGATATTTATTGTTTATCAATAATTATTTATTATGTTTGTGCCATAATTTAAAAAAACAGAACAGTTATGGAAATTAAAATTGGGACAACTCAAATTCTGAAAGTATTGAATATCCTTTCATGGATCATTTTTATTGGTGTATGCATCCAGGCAGGTGGCTTTATTTTCAATGCCTTTTTTTCGCTGGTGCTCAATCCTGCCGGAGCAGGTAAGTTTTGGCAGGAGGTAGATCTCTCTGCCCTCTTGGCCTACGACCGCGGCTACTTCCTGGTTGTGACCCTGCTGATGAGCATTGTGACAATATTGAAGGCCATCATGTTTTACCTGATTGTGAAAATCCTCAACGACAAGAAACTAAATTTGTCGCAGCCCTTCAGCAGGGAGATGGGGCGTTTCATCGCCAATAGCTGCTATTTGGCATTCGGAATCGGCCTATTCTCGCTGTGGGGGGTAAAATATACCACCTGGCTTACTAAAAAAGGGGTAGTGATGCCAGTTATCCAGGATTTACAAATGGGTGGAGCAGATGTGTGGATCTTCATGAGCGTGATACTCTTTGTCATTGCACAGATCTTTAAAAGAGGCATTGAGATTCAGGAAGAAAACGATTTAACCGTATAAGCCATGCCAATTATCGTAAATCTTGATGTGATGATGGCCAAACGGAAGATGTCGTTGAACGAACTTTCTGACCGGGTTGGCCTGACCCTGTCCAATCTCTCCATTCTGAAAACGGGAAAGGCCAAGGCCATCCGTTTTGGCACCTTGGAAGCAATTTGCAAAGCCCTGGATTGCCAACCCAGCGATATTTTGGAGTATGTTCGGGAGGATAAAAATAGATCGCCCCGTTAATCCTGTCTGTGCGGGCAATTAAATGGAAACTTCCTATCCTTACGATGATAACGGACAACTAACAGCATGAGCAACACCCGGCTATTCAAAACCCCCTTTGCCAGTGTCTATCCATTTTACCTACAAAAAGCGGAGAAAAAGGGAGGTGCCAGGGCCGACGTTGACCTCCTGATTTGCTGGCTAACCGGATCACGCAGGAGACCCTCCAACAACAAATCGACAAAGGCATCGACTTTGAAACTTTCTTCGGCCAGGTACCCCGGATGAATCCCGGGAGCGTAAAGATCACGGGGGTGATCTGCGGCTACCGGGTGGAGGAGATCACAGACCCGCTGATGCAGCAGATCCGTTACCTTGACAAGCTGGTCGATGAATTGGCCAAAGGCAAAGCCCTGGACAAAATTTTAAGAAAATAGCATAGAAAAAAGTAATGTGTTAAAATCGACAACGATCCAGGCACCAATTACAGTTTATTTTAAATTTGATACTACTTGTAAAGAATAAGCGTACAACAAGTATTAACAATAAAAAAAGGTTAGGCCAGAGACCATTTAAAAATCGGGACGAAACCGCATAGCCTTGTGAGTAGGAAAAATATTTAATTACAATAACATGTATAAAAGAATGATTATCAGCACAGCTGTTTGTTTTGGCTTGTTTTTCTTTATGCACCAGAATTGCATTGCACAAACAAAAACAAATGAAAATAAACAATGGCAAGTTGCACAAAACAACGAACAAATATTTTTAGAAAATGAAAGCAAATACAATTTTGCCGAAACAATTGAAAAATTGACCGCCGAAATTGAGAAAAAAACATGGAAAGCTTCAGCAGTTCATGATTTACAGGAAACATTAAAAAAGAATGGAACAACCGTTTTACCAATAAAAGTTTTTGCTTTGTGTCATCCTAAACATTCCAGCAAAATTTTATTGAAAGACGACGAAAGAATTGTTTCGTCTCTGATGCCCTGCAGGGTAAGCGTTTATGAGAAAAGCAACGGCAAAACCTACATTTCACGAATGAATACAGGGATTTTGGCCAAATCAATGGGTGGAGTTGTAGAAGAAGTAATGATTGCTTCTTCAAAAGAGGTAGAAGAAATATTGAGTTCGCTTATCGTAACAAGATAAGGAAGAGTGGAAATCGCTTGCAATTTCCTAACTCTGGACAAATCCGGGGTTTCTCTTATAAAATATAGTTAAAGGCAGGAATTTCTATCCCTCCATTATTTCCGATTAATAGAACGTTATTCTCTGTGTTATAAAATTTAAACAGTCTCTTCCTATAAAAAAACAGACAAATGGAAATTAAAGAACTATATCAGAATCCAGTCATTGATAAGAATGTCCAGGTCCAGGAGATGTCACTTCAATTTGAAAAACTTCTGACTGAATTGCGCAAAAAAGAGTTGCCCGATGGATTGGTGAATGCAATCAACAAAGATATTGAAGCGCTGAACGCCTCTTCTGGCTCGGGAGATGAACAAAGAAAAAGCATCAAAAAGACACAAATGAGGTTGATCAAATTGATAGAGAAAGAGGTGAAGCTGGTGCCCAAAAACTACTACCGCAATCTTTGGCTAACGCTCGGAATGGCGGGATTTGGCATACCGATTGGTGTTGCATTTGGAGCCAGCCTTGGGAACATGGCTTTTATTGGAGTTGGCTTGCCCATTGGGTTGGCATTTGGAATAGCATTGGGCACAGGCATGGACAAAAAAGCCCTGGCCGAAGGCAGACAGTTGGACCTAGAAATTAAATACTGACTTCAACAATCCTCCGCGAAAGAATAATCCACAGCAAAACCAATTCGACCAAACCGAAATCCATGAAAGAGTTCAATACAGTGGACCTAACCCCGGACAACTTTGCTGACTATGGGGTATGCGGGTACAAAGACATAGCTAAACACAAAGAGCTAAGGGCTAAATTAGACTGGTTCACTGAGTATTACCCCAAAGGGTTGCGCATCAAAGTGATTGTCTCCCCTACCGGCGGATACCAGGGAATGATAGAATATATTCCGGGAGAGTATGCCCACAGGCCAGTAATCGCAAGGGGTTTCATGTTTATTCACTGCATATTTGCAGGTTTTAGAAATGAATTTAAGGGAAAGGGGTTTGCCACAGCACTGATTGAAGAATGTATCAATGATGCGAAAAACCAGAAAATGAAAGGGGTTTCGGTGGTGACCAGAAAAGGCTCCTTTATGGCAAATAGTGAGATATTTATAAAAAATGGGTTCGTAATCGTAGACCTATCAAAACCAGATTTCCAGCTATTGGTTAAAAAGTTTAATCCAGGTGATTTAGATCCCTGTTTCAACAAAGAGGTCTTGAACGACCTTAAAAAGTATGATCAGGGATTGACTATTTTCCGATCTCCCCAATGCCCCTACACCGAAAAGAACGTGATGGCCATCATGGATACGGCTAAAAACAAATTCAAAATAAAAACCCAACTCATTGACTTAAGGGATCATTTATCGGCTCAAAGCACCCCAAATCCCTTTGGCACTTTTGCCTTGATTTACAATGGGGAAATTATAAGCCATCATCCCATCAGCAATACACGATTCGAAAATATCATGACCTCCTTCACAAATTAACTTTTAAGAGCAATCCAACTAATTATCGTACGGTTTGATATGCACTTTTGTAAGCAACCTTGTAAAAAACAAATCAATGTCGGAATCAACCACCAACTCCTATCCAAATGTTGCCCAGAGCTTTGGAATTACAGGAATAGTCGTATTGGGAATGATTGTAATGAGTCCTATAAATTTGATACTGAACAAATTGATAGGTAAAGAGGCCTCCATGCTCATCTATTACCTCCTGGCCATTGGGATACCCTTTTTCGTGGTCAATGCGATCAGAAAGAAAAGTACTGGAGACAATTCATTCAACCTGACCATTGAAAACAGTCGGATCATCCCCTTCCTGATGGCCGGAACTATCGCCTTGCTTTTTGGCATCATCTCCCCCATTGGAAGTCTGATCCCCATGCCCGAAAGTATAAAAAAAGCCTTCATGGATTTTGGTAGCCAAACAGGGATCTTCGCCTTTTTTCTCATGGTAGTCGCTGCGCCCATTTTAGAGGAGTTAATTTTTAGGGGAATCGTTTTGGAGGGATTGTTAAAACAATACAATCCGGTCAAAGCCATTCTTGTTTCCAGCTTGCTGTTCGGATTGGTTCACTTAAACCCCTGGCAATTTGTAACTGGATTCATCATTGGGATTTTTTCAGGCTGGGTCTATTACAAAACCCATAGTCTAGCCTTTGCGGTAATCATCCATGCCACGGCGAATCTGAGTGGATTTCTGATGCGTTATGTCATAGATGTTGGATCATCGATGGATGATAGCCTGCTGGAAATGTATGGGGGATCTTTAAATTTGATATTGGCAATTGCAGGGTCCATTGTGGTAGTTTCGATTTGCATTTACTGCCTGAACAGGGAATTTATCAAAATGAAGGGAATAACCCACCCAACCAACGATGATACAGACAATTGCTGATTTGAAACAAAAACCATGTTTCCGTGTAGAAAACATCTCCAGTCGCGGGAGGTCAATTCAAATGCCCCATAGGTCCTCCGTTAATATTGGTAAACTATGAGAATACTCCTGAGTTTTGTGTTTGTCGTGCTGCTTCAGTTGAATTTGTACAGCCAGGGCGATACTTCAAAAGTAATCACAGCGACCCGGTTTGGTGATTACTTCATTTCAAACCACGAGTATATCCATGGAAATATTGTAGGGGTAAAATATCTCAATACCCGTCCCATGAATTGTACCGAGTCGGATTCATTGATTACGGTCTGCGACAGCCAGGGAAAGGTACTGTTCACAGAGAGCTATCCGTTGGACGAAGCCATTGAGGTGTCCCTCTTTGCCGACACGATGAGTTTTTGCGGGGTGGGAACCTTACTCGCCTACCAGTATGAGATGAGTCCCAATTACGGGAACTGCACCACTGACATTCAGTTTTTTGGCTACAATGCAGCCGGTGAATTTGTTCCGTTTACGGGATTCATCCCCGTGTGTGACGGTACGAAACCTCAGATAAAATGGGTGAAATCCATACAGAAGTTGAATACAGGGATAGAATTGGATTGTCCGGGAGAAGAAGAGATGCTGGTTCCCTACCTGGTTGTCCAACATGAAACGGATTTTTGTAAAATTTCGGTAGTCGATTATTACAAAATAGCGTTGGACGGTTTAAAAAACACAAACGATTATGCGGCGGAAAAAATGGAGCAACAGCCAATCTTCGTAAATGATACCCTGTTGAATACCCTGGAATTCGATGAGACCACACTTTCAACGCTCCGTCTGGCCTTGTATGCAAAGCCCTCCCTCTCCGCTTCGAAAAAAAAGGTCAATTTCAGACAAAGCAACAGCCTGAAGTTTCACTTTGGCACACAAACGAAAGCCAATTCCTGGATTTTTGTCAGGATCAATGGGGTGGATGGATACATGCTCCTGGAGGATCTCGAAAAACTGGGATTTGAAAAGTGTGAAAGGTAAATACGCCTCCGCCGGTGAGGTTTTTCGTCTGTTATATCCTATTGGGGATGTCGTCAAAGTACCACTTCTGCACGGTAGATTTAATTATCTTTAAACCTTCAAACAATCTTTGGCCATGGGAATATTTAAAAATATGGATGAATTGTTTACGCCGGGACCAACAGGAACCATCGATTTTGATGACAAGGATCCTGAAGTCCGGCAAAAATATATTCCGGTCAGGTTTGCCATTGCCCTGATAATTATTGGAACAATTGAATATTTTTTGGTATTTGCAACGGGCAGATCGGATGACTATTACTACATTTTACTGGTCAACATCTTCTTGCTTGTCTATTTGTTGCTGGCAGCGATCATTCGAATAGAACCAAATACGGAGAATTTGGGATTGGTCCCTTTTCTGATCGGTCATCCATTCCGATTCTCCGACAACCTCAACCGGTTTCTGGTAATGCTGAACATCCTTTTCCTGCCCGGCAAATTCCTTTCAAGATCCATAGTGCGCTTCTATTGGTATTGCAAAAGGTAATCTTTCTGAGCTTCTGCAACAGTACAGGAAAATTCGGAAAAGGTGTATATTTGGTGTATATCTACATCAAAACTTAGAAGCTGTTTAAATTTCTTATTTTATCCCGTTAGGGATTATATGTGGGTAGAAAATCAACAAATAGCAATTATCTCGTCCCGTACGGGACGAAATGGACGATCTGTCATTTGCCATCTACCCATATATTATGCCTCCGGCATATTG
>CAMCBW010000090.1 GCA_945873105.1 Tangfeifania diversioriginum | reverse complement strand
ACAAGATATGTTCTGATTGTACTTTCAACTATTTCTTTACGTCAGCAGCAATCTCACTGTTTCCAATTTTGTTGATGGCATCGATAAATGCCTCTACCGAGGCCGTGATGATATCGGTGTTGGCACCAAATCCATTGAAAATATTCTCTTCGTACTCTACCTGCATGTGTACCTTTCCAATGTCGTCACTTCCTTTGTTGATGGCCTGAATCAGGAACTCCTGCAGGGTTACCTTGCGGTGGATAATGGCCTTGACTGCTTTGATGGCAGCGTCAACAGGACCATTCCCCGATTCTGTGGCGGTAAATTTTTCACCTGCGATATCCAGGCGAAGGGTTGCCATAGGGACGAGATTTTTCCCGGTTACAACCTGCAAAAAATCGAGCTTGATGCGTCGCTCACCTTGTCCCAGTTCTCCCACCAATACCAGCAGATCGTCCTCCTTGATATCTTTCTTCTTGTCGGCCAGCACCAGGAAATCCTGGTAGACCTCATCCAGTTTGCCTTTGGCCAGTTTAACTCCCAGCATGTCGAGGTGATGCTTCAGTGCTGCACGTCCGCTTCTTGCAGTCAGGACAATGGAGGATTCATTGATGCCAACCTCCACCGGGTCGATGATCTCGTAGTTCTCGCGGTTTTTCAACACGCCATCCTGGTGGATGCCACTGGAATGGGCAAAGGCATTTCTTCCCACAATTGCTTTGTTGGGCTGCACCGGCATGTTCATCAGGCTGGAGATGAGTTTGCTGGTCTTGTAGATGTTTTTTGTGTTGATGTTGGTGTGCAGATCAAGCTCCTTGTGGGAACGCAGGATCATGACCACCTCTTCCAGCGAGGTATTTCCGGCACGTTCCCCAATGCCGTTGATGGTGACTTCCACCTGGCGGGCACCGTTCATCACTCCCGCAATGGTATTTGCTGTGGCCATGCCCAAATCGTTGTGGCAATGGGTAGAGATGATGGCTTTGTGGATGTTTGGCACATTTTCAACGAGGAATTTGATCTTTTCACCAAATTCGTAAGGCAGGCAGTAGCCTGTCGTATCCGGAATATTGACCACCGTGGCACCTGCCTTGATGACAGCCTCTATCACCCGGGCCAGGTAGACGTTATCGGAACGACCGGCATCCTCTGCATAAAATTCAACATCTTCCACGAATCTCTTGGCATATTTTACTGCCCTGACTGCCCTTTCCAGGATTTCGTCCGGATTGGAATTCAGTTTGGAAACGATGTGATAGGGTGAGGTGCCTATCCCTGTATGTATACGACCTCTTTTGGCATATTTCAGCGACTCTGCAGCTACTTCGATGTCCTTTTCGACCGCACGTGTCAAGGCACAAATGGTCGGCCAGGTCACTGCCTTGGAGATTTCGACCACCGACTTGAAGTCACCCGGACTGGAGATCGGAAATCCTGCTTCAATCACATCGACGCCCAGTTGTTCCAGAACTTTGGCTACCTCGATTTTCTCAATCGTGTTCAGCTGACATCCCGGAACCTGCTCTCCATCCCGCAGGGTCGTATCAAAAATGTATACTTTGTTGTCCATCTTGCTTTATATTTCTTGTTTCTATTGGTTTCCCTAATTCAATCTAATCCCTATTCATACGATTTACTTCCGGCTATTTTTCCTTTGCCTCCAACTTGCTAAACAGCGCATCTCTCTCCCGCAAAAATTCTGAGAGTTTTTCAATGGGTGACCTGGTAATGGCAATTCTGCCTGAACGGATGAACTGCAACACCCCAAATTGGTTCAATCCGTCAAAAAGGGCCTGGGTCTCCTCCTTGTGGCCGGTTTTCTCAATCACCGTATACTCTTTGGTGATTTCAAGGATCCGGGCATTGTGACTCCGGATCATCTTCTCAATCTGGTCACTCTCCATCAGGGCTTGTGTAGGCACCTTGTAAAGGGCGATCTCCTGAAAGATCATCTCCTCGTTGGTGTGGTAAAATGCCTTCAGTACCTCGATCAATTTCTCGATCTGTTTCACGATGTTGATCACTTTTCCCTTCTCTTCATTTACCACGATGGTAAATTTTGAAATGCCTGCCAATGCCGATTCGGATACAGTTAAACTTTCAATGTTTACTTTTCTACGGGTAAAAATGATGGTGATTCGGTTCAGCAAACCAATGTGGTTCTCACTGTAGGCGCTGATGATATATTCTTGCTTCATAATTTTGTTTTAATTAATTTGAAGATTACATTTCGTCTGTTCCCAAAATGCACCCGGAGACAGAGGCTCCGGCAGGAACCATTGGGAAAATATTGTCCTCCTGTTCGATTTTAACTTCCAGCAAATAAGGGCCTTTGGCATCGATCATTGTTTTCATGGCTGCTTCAAGATTTTTTCTTTCGCTGACCGTAGCCGCGGGAATGCCATAAGCATCGGCCAGTTTAACGAAATCAGGACTCGTAATTTCGGTGAAAGAGTACCTTTTCTCAAAGAAAAGCTCCTGCCATTGGCGCACCATGCCGAGGAAGTCGTTGTTGAGGACAACCATCTTAACAGGAAGTTTCTCCTGCGAAATGGTTCCCAACTCCTGGACTGTCATTTGGATTCCTCCGTCACCTGCAAAGAGGATTACCTCTTTCTCTGGTGCACCAAATTTGGCTCCAATGGCTGCAGGAAGGCCAAAACCCATGGTGCCAAGTCCTCCCGAAGTAACCCAGGATCTAGACTGACTGAACCGGGCATAGCGGGCAGCTGCCATCTGGTTCTGACCAACATCGGTAACGATTACCGCCTTGTTGTCGGTCAAATTGGTAGAGAGCCGAACCACCTCACCCATGGTCATGCCTGGCTTGCTGGGATTCAGGTCATGTACGATTACCTTCTCCTCCTCCTTGTTGCGGGCAACGAGGAATTCGTTCACCCATTCGGTGTGTTTCTTCTCCTCAAGCAAGGTGGTAAGCAGACGCAGGGTATGTTTGGCATCGCCCAATATGGCGACCTCTGTTTTGATGTTTTTATCGATCTCTGCCGGATCAATTTCGATGTGAATCACCTTGGCCTGTTTCGCATAGGTACTGATGCTGCCGGTCACCCTGTCATCAAAACGCATCCCGATGGCAATCAATACATCGCATTCATTGGTTTTGATGTTGGGAGCATAGTTTCCATGCATGCCGAGCATCCCCATGTTCAGAGGGTGGTCGCTATCCAGGGCAGATATTCCCAGAAGAGTTGATGCCGCCGGGATCCCGGTTTTTTCAATGAAACTGAGCAACTCCTTCTCAGCCCCTGAGAGCAGGATGCCCTGTCCGTAGATCAGGTAGGGCTTTTGGGCCGAATTGATCAGGTCAGCTGCCTTCTTCAGGTGTTTCTTGTCAGTGGGAAATTCGGGAACATAAGAACGTATCTTGGTGCATTTCTCGTAGGCAAACTGTAGTTTTCCAAATTGGGCATCCTTGGTGATGTCAAGCAGAACCGGGCCGGGGCGGCCTGTAGAGGCAATGTAAAAAGCCTTTGCGATCGCCTCCGGAATTTCATCCGGACTGGTAATCTGATAGTTCCATTTGGTTACCGGCATGGAGATACCGATCACGTCTGATTCCTGGAATGCATCTGTTCCGAGAAGTCCTGAGGTGACTTGACCCGTGACACAGACCAGCGGTGTAGAGTCGATCATGGCATCGGCGATACCTGTGATCAGGTTGGTTGCTCCCGGACCGGAGGTGGCAAAGCAGACCCCAACTTTTCCGGATACCCTGGCATATCCCTGGGCTGCATGGACTGCTCCCTGCTCATGCCTTACCAGCACATGTTTGACATGATGACCAAAATCGTACAGTGCATCGTAGATTGGCATGATGGCCCCTCCAGGATAGCCAAAGATTGTCTCTACCCCTTCTGCCACCAGGGAGCGTATCATCGCTTCAGAACCAGTAATTTCAATGGTCTCCTTCGGACTATTTTTTATCTCTTTCTTGGTTGTCATAGTTGATCATTTATGTAATAAGAAGTTCTGTTTTTACTATATCTTCATTTGCAACAGCAGGCATCCAACCTCCTGTATTTTTTTGTAAAACTAATTTCCGGTTTCAACGGATGCTTCGTTTCTACGTTTCATCCCCTCCGTCTTCTCCGTCCCCAGGTCTCTAAGTCCCTTAGTCTCTAAGTCTCTAAGTCCCTAAGTCCCTCAGTCTCCAAGTCCCTCATTCCAAAAGCCTTACAGCTCCCCTGTCCGCAGAGGATACATTCTGAGCATAGGCCTTCAGTGCTTTCGAGATATTTCGTACCCTGGAGGCTGGTTTCCATCCATCTTTCCCGCGTGCCTCCACTTTGGACCGGCGAATCGCCATCTCCTCTTCGCTTACCAGCCACTCAATCTTCCTGCCGGGAATGTCGATTACAATTTTGTCTCCATCTTCCAGCAGCGCGATTGCTCCACCAGCTGCAGCTTCCGGAGAAACGTGGCCAATGGAGAGTCCGGATGTGCCACCTGAAAAGCGTCCGTCTGTAAGCAGGGCACAAACCTTGTCAAGTTTCCTGGATTTGAGGTAAGAGGTTGGGTAGAGCATCTCCTGCATGCCAGGACCCCCTTTGGGTCCTTCGTAGCGGATCACAACGACATCTCCTGGTTTTACCTTACCCTCCAGGATACCTGTGCAGGACTCTTCCTGCGATTCGAATACCCGTGCGGTACCTTCAAAGTGGTAAACAGAAGCATCTACCCCGGCCGTTTTAACGATACAGCCGTTCAGGGCAATGTTTCCGTACAATACAGCCAGTCCGCCCTCTTTGGAGAAGGCATGTTCCACCGAACGGATACAACCTTTTTCGCGGTCCAGATCCATTTCAGCATAATATTTTTCCTGGGAACCCATCACCAGATTACGGCCCAGGTTACCCGGTGCTGACGCGTACAACTTGTAGGCTTCACTATTGTTGCCAACCCTGCGCAGGTCATATTTTTCAATGGCAGCAGCCAGGGTTGGCTCATCCACCCGTGACACGTTCAACTTCAGCAGGTTTTTCCTTTCCAGTTCGCCCAAAATTCCCATGATGCCACCCGCCCTATTTACATCCTGGATGTGGTAGGAGGAGCTGGGGGCCACTTTGCAGATACAAGGTACCTTGCGGGATAGTTCATCCATCTCCTTCATGGTAAAATCGACCTCTGCTTCGTGGGCAATGGCCAAAAGATGCAATACCGTATTGGTTGATCCACCCATGGCAATATCCAGGGTCATTGCATTCATGAAGGCATCCCGGGTCGCAATGGAGCGGGGTAAAACCGATTCATTGCCATCACGGTAGTAATCGTAGGTTATCTCGACAATGCGTTTGGCAGCTTTTTCAAAAAGTCTTTTGCGGTTGAGGTGAGTGGCCACGATGGTTCCGTTTCCGGGCAGGGAAAGTCCCAGTGCTTCAGTCAGGCAATTCATGGAGTTGGCCGTAAACATCCCGGAGCATGATCCGCAGGTAGGACAGGCATCCTGTTCAACTTCCGATAAAAGTTCAGCATCCACCGAATCGTCGGCTCCCATCACCATGGCATCCACCAGGTCGTATTGCTTGCCATGGATCTCGCCGGCTTCCATGGGGCCACCTGAGACAAAGATGGTGGGAATATTGAGCCTCATGGAGGCCATCATCATTCCCGGGGTAATTTTATCACAATTGGAGATGCAGATCATGGCATCCGCCTGGTGGGCATTCACCATGTATTCCACACTGTCGGCGATCAAATCCCTGGAGGGAAGTGAATAGAGCATCCCATTGTGACCCATGGCAATTCCATCATCGATGGCAATGGTATTGAACTCTGCGGCAAAACATCCCTCCGCTTCGATCAGCTTCTTGACCATCTGGCCAACCTCATGGAGATGGGTATGACCAGGTACAAATTGTGTGAAGGAATTGACAATGGCGATGATGGGCTTTCCAAAATGATTTTCCTTCATTCCGTTGGCACGCCACAAGCTTCTTGCTCCTGCCATCTTACGCCCTTGCGTAGACTGATTACTTCTTAATCCTTTTTGCATCCTATTTTTAATTAAAAAAAAACCTTTCCCGGTATGTTGAGAAAGGTTCTTCTATTTTTTATTACAAAGACTCAACCTCCTCAACCTGCACAGACGAGAATTAGAATGACCACGAGAAGGAGGCTGTCGAAAGATGTCTTCATGTTTTCTTTGTACTCTAAATGGTTTTATTTGTTTCAGTGAACAATTGCCTATTTTAGCAATTCTTTCGCGACAAAAGTATCAATAATAAAATCACTGCAAAATAAAACTGTAAGCATTTAAGGTTAAATTATTAATAAATTGAAGTTTTTCTCGGCTTTTTGTTATTGTTTGTGAATTGTGGAATATTTTAACCAAAAATTCAAAATTCATATTTAGTCGTTGTAAAAGCCCATGAGAATCGATTCCAGCAACTTGGTCATCTCTCCGGTGGTCAGGTCAAAATTGTTGACCAGAATGGCAAACAGAATGGTCCTCTTGTTTTTGGTTTTCATGGTGCCGGCGATGCTCCTGACCCTTGCCATAGATCCTGTTTTGGCCATGAGATTCTTTTCGAGAGGAGTCTTCTTGAAGGAGTTTCTCAGGGTGCCATCCACTCCTGCGATGGGAAGTGACTTCAGAAAATAGGCACTGTTTGTACTGCTGTACAGGTATTTCATGGTTTCAACGAGCGTTTTGGCCGTCATCGCATTGCTTCTGGTGAGACCGCTGCCATCGACCGGGAAAAAGCCCAGAGTATCGATGCCTTTGTTTTTGCAAAAAAGATGATAGGTCTCAATTCCTTTGTTAACAGAAGGTTCGCCTTTGCTTTTCCTCCCTGCTTCCAATAAGAGGTGTTCCGCAAAAAGGTTGAGACTCTCCTTGTTCAGTGGCACAATCAAATCCTTCAGTGGTGGTGATAACTGAATGCCAATCAGGGATTTAGATCCTATTACTTCGGTGGAAGACTTGGTAATTATACCTGAAATTCCGATTCCTTCGGCTCTTAATTCATGCAGCAGTGATTGTCCTGCCTGTAACGGAGGATCGGGCATGGCCGCTTTTACCACAAAGTCCGACTGGTCGGTTGGAATGGTTCCTTCAATCAACTGTGTATTTGATCCGGGGGCTCCGTACACAATGGTATGATCTCCCGGTCTGGAAGAGGAGTGTACTTTGTTTTCAAGTTTGAGCCCGGTAATTTCCGGAGAAATGGATTTGATGGTTGCCTTTACCCCGGGAGTTTCAGGAGATGCAAAGTGTATGTCGTAAAGGTTATCCGAAAATGTCAGGGATGAAACTCCGGCACCATAGTAATTACCAATATCATCCCAACACCATCCCCCGGGAATGGTTGCATCTTCAATTGAAGAGAGGTCCAGAATCAGATTCCCGTTGATTTTGTGAATTCCGCTTTTCTTTAACTGGCTGACCCAATTTGCGAAACATTTGCTGTAGTGCTCCTTGAAAAAGGAGGAATAGAAGGCCGGATCTCCGCCTCCTTTCAAAATCAAATCGCCGGTAAGGGTTCCTGTTTGAGCATCTACAACGCCTGAATGGTACAAGGATGTTGAAAAAGTGTAATCTGGCCCGAGCAGCTCCAACGCTACGGCAGTGGTCATCAATTTCATCACCGAGGCGGTTGAAAGACTTTTCTGAGCTGTTTCGCAGATGGGTACAGCTGTTTTTGCATCTATGGCATAAATACTGTAGGATGCTGCTTTCAAATGCTCAGAAACAAAAAATTGATCTGCGTTAATTTTTTGAGCTGTTGCACTCAACAGGGTATTGCAACAAAAGATAATTACCAGGAAAATTAGCCTCATAGTTTTGCCTTTGTAAGAGACGGTTTAAATTTATA
>CAMCBW010000089.1 GCA_945873105.1 Tangfeifania diversioriginum | reverse complement strand
CTATCAAACGATCTTGGTGTTCTTCGGACGTTGCAAAGCTGTGCTTGCTTATCCTCGTTTTATAGCCTCCTATGCCGTTTCTGTCCGTCAGTACCGGATTTTGCAGTCTCGCTTCCTTCATTGCATTCCTCACGGAAAACCAACTTGCGACTTGCTAATACTTCCGGGCGTTACCCCGGCGTATAAGGGACTTTCACCCTCTGGGAAAATACACCCGCTGCAGAATCCCTTTTCTAACCGAAAATTTGTACTTTAGAAGTTTTTCAAGAGCTTACAACGGGTGCGCTCTGCTTATGCAGGGCGCACACTTCAGCTACCCTCAAGCCGGGTTTTGGTGGCTCGTTGAAAGGGAATTAGTATTTTGAAAGGCAGCTTGTTGTGGACAATTTTATCGGTTAACTCCCGGCCTGCATGTAGCTTCCTCCGTTGTTCACCACAGCAAGAAAAGCCATTCTGCAAAGTTTGATAGATAGAAGATCATAAATTTGTATCTTTCAATCTCAATTGAATATTATGAAAAAAATCTTCCACTGTTTATTTTTTATTGTTGCATTTGCTTCGTGTTCTACAGCCATAGTTTCTGTTTCAGAAAAGCAATTTCCTTCCATCAGTTTGATCAATCATTTCGAGTATTTTAAGGGGGAACATGAATTTAAGCAATTGGGAACGGCCTTTTTACTAAAATATAAGAATGACACTTTTGCCATTACTGCCAAACATATTCTTGCATTTATTAAACCAGATAGCTCAAAAAACCTTACACTGGAAAATTATGTAAAGGTCTGGACGATGAGTCCATTAAACAAAGAAAATGAAATAGTTATTGTCGATAAATTGTTAAACGAGCACAAAAATGAAAGTTTAAAAGCTGAAACGCTTTACGAAAAAGATTGGCTGGCTTTTTCAATAAAAGCAAATAGGGCAAATGTTATTCCACTCGAATTTCGGGAGAAACCATTGGTACAAGGGGAAAAACTTTATGTCATTGGTTGGACACGAAACATGAAAGAGGGTGATCAGCGTGTGTATGAATTTGAATTCTATAAAACCAAAGGGACGCATCATTTGATGAAGAAACTTATAATCCCTGAGAAAATGGGTGGTTTGAGTGGAGGGCCTGTGGTTGACGAAGAGGGTAAATTGGTTGGAATTGTTTCCGTAAGTGAATTTAACCTTTTTGCCATGGAAAACCTGCTTGCTCCTGTAGGTACGGCTGATTTAAAAGCATTCCTGGACAATTATTTAAAAAAATAGGACAAGCGGTAATTTGTTAATTCTATTAACTACGGCATACAACACACAATGAAGAACAAAAAAAGCACTTATACAATTGTTGCAATTTCCATCTTCATTGGACTGTTACATTTCGTCATTGGTCCTGATTATCAAGGAATATTCAAGCATTTTGTTCGTGGATATTTAATTGATATTCTGTTACCCATGAACCTGTACCTATTGCTGCAAATATCACTGAGAAAGAATACATCAGTTAACAAAGCCCGAATTACAGGTGCTACAAGCACTGTTGCTTTTGGAACAATGGTTGAAATATTACAATTTTATAAAATTGAATTTCTTGGCAGGACTTTTGACCCCTGGGATTTATTCATGTATGCCATTGGAGTTGGATTGGGTATTGCAATTGATTTGACAATCATTGACAAGTTTGAAAAGCAAGGAGAGAAAAATGGCGGGTAAGCCTGGACAAAATGACTTGTACCTATTACGACCAGGCAGGAAATGAAATCCTGGTGGAAATTATACCAACCCCACAATAAGAGAGCAGGCCTACGTAACGATTTCCTCAATATTGCCGGCCACTTCCAACCCTGCGTGATGCCCAAAATCGTGCAAGAGGATTTGGCCCGATTTCCGATCGGTCAGCAGCACTTCCAGGCGGGAGGACATGCTCTCTTCGATGCGGCCATCCATCAATCCCTGAAGTGGTGAGGCCAGGCTCGTGGCAGCATCCCGGTAGGCAACAATGGAAAGAAGGTACCGTTTGTTTTCAAGTACCAGCTCTATTTTGTCCAGGTCTATCGTCAATTTCCGAAGGGATGTTCCGTTGTAGGTGGTAAAGCGGATCAGCCTGTCGTGCAGCCAGATGCCGGCAATAAATCCGGTAAATGAATTACGGATCCACGGAATCCTGGCCACAGATGCCTTCAACGAAATCCCCGGCAGGGAGAAATGGTTGGATTGCATCCAGACATAGGCGGAGGGAAAGGAGCGGCCCCAATCTTTCTCCGTATAGCCTCTGCCATCGGTAAATCCGGTCACTTGACCATCTACCGTGAGATTGCCTGTAATCGGATGATCCATGCTGATGATGCCATGGTAACATTCCATGAAGGGGACAAATGCAAAAGGGCCCATGATGCCGGGCGAATACCAGGGAGTTGGCCATGGTGCTAAATGGGAAAAGTCGAGCCGTCCCTTTATTCCAGGGAGATCCAGTTCCAGGTGATTTGCTGAAAATGAATTATTCCCGATAGCAATACGAAATTCGGTCTTTGAGGAGACAAAGCTTTCAAATTCAAATTTATGGTAGAGAGCGGTTTGTTTCTTCCCATCCAGCACCTGGATAAAGGCCTGCTTGTTCCCTTCTTCATCCATGGCAACACCGGGAATAATGGCAAATGCGGCAGATTGGTCCTTGTTCACCACTTTGAAATACCACCCTTCGAAGTATCTCCTGGTCTTGGCTGCACCCTGAAACTGATCGGGATGGAAGAGGGTGCGAAAGTTGGGGCGGAAGTGGAACATTGGTTTAAAATTAATAAACTTTTCCAACGTTTTGGCTACGAGTGAATTTCGCTCGTAACTAAAAGAGTGTTTAAATTTTGAAAATCAATATACCGGAGGTATAACATGTGGGTAGAAAGCAAATGCTTGATAGACTATTTCGTCCCGGATGGGACGAGATAAACACAATCTGTCAATTTTCTACCCACATAAAATCCCTGACGGGATTAAAAAATAAATTTAAACAGTCTCTTCTTTGGAAAAGTAGTTACTCGATGTATTCTCAGACCATGGCTTCGGCGATCCTGTCCTTCTTATCGATTACTTTTACTACGTAGGATCCTGTTGTTGCCTTTTGCTGTTTATCGACGTACTCAAAAGGCTTCTTGGTTGTTTGCGGCATGAATGGAATCGCGGCAATTTTTGCACCGTCCTTCCAGATCTCATAGCGGTCGATGGCCGCGTCGCCGGCATAGGCGGTATGCCAGGAGATGACCGCGCCTTTTTCATTGCGGGTCATTTTTACCTCCCGGGGTGGGGTCAAATCCTGGTAAGCTTTCTGAAAATAATTGGTCTTCCCCTCCTTGGCCCGGACTGCAAGCGACTCTATCTCTTTGCGTTGTGCTTCGCCCAGCTCTCCTGATCTGATCTGTGCATGTTTCAGGTTGTAGGAGAGCTGGCATTGGGCAGGATCATCATTGATCTTGCCTATGCCAATGATGGCGGTATGTATCCCCGGGGTATCCAGGGAATAACGAATCAACTGGCTGGCAGGTAATTCATTGCTCCCCACCTCCAAAACAACATGGGCTACACTTCTCGACCACTCCGCTTTTTTGGTGTACATGGCGCCATCGGCAAAGACCTTCATGGCAATGATCCCCATATTTTTGGCGGCGGCGACCGCAATCACATTGTGCTGCATGTTGAAGTAAAGCTTGTCGTTGGCATTGATGGCCACCAGCATTCCTTCCAGCAAATCTTCGCTGTCGCGCTGGATCATCTCCATCATCACCGCGGTATCGTTGTGTCCGGAGAATCCTACATGGCGGATCAGCTTTTCATTCTTCGGATTGAGCCCGGTCCGGTTGGTACCGTCACGAACATCGCGGAGGGCAGCCAGCGCCCCTATGGACGGAGCATTTGGATCAGGGTTGGCATATCCCTCGTACAGGGCATCCACCTCTTCCATCCTGTTCAGGTTGTGAATCAGTACCATATCCAACCAGGCCTCTTTCGGATAGTTTCCGGCACCATCCCCAAATATCTGGGAGAGGGAACGCCTGACATCGTCCAATGCTTTGGATCCTGCTGGTCCGTTGGAGTTGCCCAAAACAGATTTCCGGTCGTCCCCTCCCTTTCCAAACCGGAGCATGGTTTTGGAGGTGAGAAAAATGGACTTCCGTTTGGAGGCATCATAATTGGGACTCCCCGGAACCAGGCCAAGCCTGCTAAAAGCCTTGCCATAGTTCACCTGACTTGGGCCATAGACATTGGAAGTATCAAAGTAGTTGACGCCCATGTGGTAGGCCTTTTCGATGATGGCAATGGGATCCGTGTTTTCAGGGGTCCACTGCAGGGAGGCCTGACCACCCAATCCAAAGGTTGTCACCTTGAAACCGATGCGGCCAAAGGTTCTTTTCATCAGGGGAGCCGGCGAAACCGGTGTCCCGGCAGCAAACAACCGGGGAGCGAAGGCGGCGCCTGCAGCAACGATTGCAGAGGTCTGGAGAAACCGGCGCCGTGATTTTTGAGGTTGGTTAATGTCCATATTTTCAAATATTAGCAATAGATTTTACGTGATGGGAGAAAGATGGTTACAAGATGTAGAAATGTTGTATATATAAACCTTATTCTTTTTCTTTAACCTTAGTAGCCCATGAAAACCACCTCAAATAAACCTTATTGACCTTATTGTTTCAATGTATCCTGATAATGCTTCAAAAATTGCTCCTGTTCTTCAGCGAAACTTACTTTTTTATGGTGAGCAGGTTGATTCAAAATATATTTGCATACCCTGTCAATGTCCGACTTGGAAACAGAAAAGGCGGATGCTGATTGTTGCCACCTGAATTGACCAGCTGCGAGTCTGTTTTCATTGATAAAGCTTTCAGAACTTTCTGCAATAATCGTGGCTAATTCTTCTTCAGACAAGGTTGCTGCGCGTGATATTAAAAAGTGGACATGCTCTGGATTAGCATAAATAGCATATAGTTTTGATGAATTATTTTTGACGATACCAGTTATATACTTTTCTATTCTGATTCGATTTTTCTCTGGAATCATAAATTGTCGTCCTAAAGTGGTGAAAACATAATGCGTGTATAAATTATTGTATTCTATCTTCATTTAAATAAGGTAAATAAGGTTAAAATAGGGGGGGGGGGGCGATTTTTGTTTAGCTACTAAGGTTAATTGAAGAAAAATAAGGTTTTGCTCTATTAAAATTTTTTACTTTGAGCTTACTAGCAAATCAGCGTACGAGTGACTGTCGAAGAAGTACAAGTGATTGTCGGAACACCACAAGTGACTCTCCCAACGCAATGAGTGATTGTCGGAAAACCACAAGCGACTGTCCCAACGAAACGAGTGACTGTCGGAACGCCAAAAGTGACTCTCCCAACTCAACGAGTGATTGTCCCAACGCATGGAGTGATTGTCGGAACGTCACGAGTGACTCTCCCAACACCACGAGTGATTGTCGAAAGAGGTAAAGCTACCGTCAGGCAGTTTTAGCAGCAAAGGCAACCCTCTCCTGGGAAAGAGGGAGTTGCCATTCGACTTCCTGCCAACTACTTTTGCCTATTTTTCGGATGGCATAGCCGGTTGGACGGTTGCACCTGCTGTACTTTTTGAACCTCGCCCTACCCGCTTCACCAGTTCGGTAAAGGTGTATTCCTGCAATTTTACCGCATCCTTGCCCTGGTAAAGGATCTTTCCGGTCCGAAGTATCTCCGTTAACCGGTCATACAGCTTGTTAAGGATACCCACATTGCTTTGCACCAATGCTTTCCGGTTCGTAAGAATTTGGTACTGCAGCTGCCGGTCTGTGTTGAGTGAAGTATATACTTCCAGTAGTTTTGCCTGAAAGAGATCGGTAAAGCCCTGTTCGGCAAGCTCCGACTTGTACTTCGCCACATTTTTGTTCACATCCTTCAGACAGTCGAGCACCTTTTCAGGATCGGTGTGGTTAATACCCTTGCGCAACCCAGAGAGGCCGAAATCGGTATTGGAGAGGTGAATGCTGCTCCCGGCCATTTTGAGGTAGCCCTCCAGGTGCTTCACATCGTTGAGTAAAACATCCATACCCGAATGGAGCCTGTCGGTAATTTTTTTCATTTCGGCGGTCTCCGAGGCAGGGGAAAGCAACTCTTCGACGCTGGCAATTTCGGATTCGTAACCGGCCAGATAGGATTCGCCGAATTTAGGCGAGTAGGCTTTGAAATCGGCCAGGTCGCGTTTCAGACTAATGAGGGACAACCTGAAAATAACAGGCAACTCCTCGTCTTTGCATTTGTAACTGCGGTCCGTGTTCAAGTTCATTTTAAAAAATTTAAGGGATTATTAATAAATGAGAACTTTATGATGATAAGCAATGATCAATTGAGATTGAACAACTGCCTAACGAATCATTCCGGAGTTATTTTGAATTCTGAATCAGCGGTGGATGGTTGCGGTAAGTTGAAAATTGAAAGAAGCAGGTCGTTGCAGGTGCAATACGGATAAAAAGCAGTACAAGCAGGCCGTTTAAGGCAAGGGTTTGAATTCTTTTTCAATAGGTTAATACCAAAAGGGGGCAAGAGGTTACCCTCTAAATTGCGGAAAAAATTGATCGGATAGGTATGATGTTGTCGAATGCGCATTCCGAAGATGGATTAAGCAGAAATATGGGCAGTTACCAACCGCGCCAACAAGGTATGCCCTTTGCATTTTTTCTTCTTAAAGCTATAGAATTCAGAATTTATTAGGTAAGTTTATCGTGCCTGAAACTTGCATCAAACCTGACTCTATTCTCTAAAATTCAGCGGATAGGCGCAGTTCTGTTGCGGATATAAACGATGTTGACGTGCATTTAAATGCTGCAAAATCAACAAATCAAAAGCAATGAAGAAAATATGTAACCTTTGTCAACAAAATGAGGCAACACAGGCAAATTCTCATATATTTCCAAGATTCTTCAAAAAAGACTATTTAAAGACAAACAAGGGATTCTTCTATTATGATATTCCGGGGCAAAAAGTAGATAGAAAAGTTCAAGATTTACCTAAAGAAGATTACATCTACTGCCCTGAGTGTGAAAGCAGATTTCAAACACTTGAACACTTTGCAAGTTTATATTTAGGTAACTCATATAATAGATTAAAAGAAAACGATTTTCCAATATCACAAAAACATAGCGATTGTCAACTCGCTCCAAATTGTGATCCCAAAATTTTTACTTTATTTATATACTCTTTAATATGGCGAGCTCATATCTCGACTGATAATGCTTTCAACGATTTTATAATACCCAATAACTGTGAGAGAGATTTGCGAAAAACTATTTATGAAATTGCTACTCCAAAAATTTCTGACTTGCAAAGTCGTTTACCAATGCTGAAACATCAAAAATGGAACTACATTTTTATTAAGCCAGAGAAAAAGGATGGAATATTTCATGTGATTAACTACAATGACAGTATTAGTTTAAAAGGATTGGCTTTTGTTCACACTTTTGAGTATGCAATAATCTTTATTCTAAATAGAAAGGCTGCTCCTGATAAATTTAAGGACTACATCAATAATAAGTTTAGTCCTTTAAAATTCCTGAAAATGAAAACAAACTTATGGAATTCAACTATTATAAACATCACAGAGCAAATGAAGGAAAATTATAAAAACGCACCTTGACATTTTGTAAATTGCATTGCGGGGTTCGTGCAGTGGGTTGTCCCTGCACCTTTCTTGTCCGTCAGCATCCGCTTTGATCAAAATGACAAGGATGCCGCAAAATGGACATTTGACTAGCAACGCCATATATGGCGTTGACCATATGCGCACCTATCCCGCCACGGCTTTAGCCGAAACATTGGCATTTACCAACCGCACACCCCAGGATTGCACGTCACAATTTCCCCTCCTAAAGCTTTGGTATTCAAATATTATTAAGTAAGTTTATCGTGCCTGAAACACGCAACAAACCTGCCTCCTTTCTCCAAAATTTAACGTATAGGTGCATTTTTTTAGCGTATTTAACCAAATTACCAGCCATTATAGACAAAGCACACAGTGATAACCAATAAAGATTGTACACAATTATGTTCTTTAATAGAAAACACACAGGACAAGATTTTATTAATCCGATTAGCTCTGACAACTCAATTCTTGAATATAGAATCATAAAAACTTTAGGACAAGGTGGTTTCGGGACAACTTATCTTTGCATAGACGAAAACTTGAAAAGAAAGTGTGTTTTAAAAGAATATACTCCACATCGCATTGTATACAGAGACAAATCAAATCAATTAAAACCAATAAAAAGCAATTTGTCAAATTCTTACGAAATTGGCTTATCTGATTTTTTAAAAGAGGCTAGAAACGTTGCACTTTTTAATCATCCAAATATAGTAAGGATTAATCGATACTTTAATTCAAATAATACTGGATATTTTGTGATGGACTATGAGATTGGTAATAGTCTTAGAGTGGATAATCCGGAGCATGCTGACCCCCCTCCACCGGTTATAAAATTAGTGTTTTTCCCGGATTTTTTTGTGCGTCTCGCATGACAATCCGGCAGATGCTGACCCCCTAAACTTGCAAAAAGCGGTAAAAAAATCCGGAGCATGTTG
>CAMCBW010000088.1 GCA_945873105.1 Tangfeifania diversioriginum | reverse complement strand
TTTTCGAGGTGTGCCGACCGCAGGTAAAAGGAGACATCCGCAAAAGCCTCCCTGGCAAGCAGTTCAAGACCTTCCGGAGCCACTTTCAGGATTTTACGGCCATCTGTCTCGATGGTCTGAACGAATTCTTTGGTTAACAGCCGGTAGGCAGTAGTATCTTTTTTGAGGGGAAAGGGCTTCTGGTAATTGAATGCTGACATGGGTTAATTTTTGATGTGATGAAAAAATTGAACCACAAAGATACAAATTGGAAATGGGAGATACCGGAAATGGAGGGGCAAATAAGTTTTCCGTTTATCATTTTCTTTGCGGTCTCTGCGAAAATTTAGCGGCCTTTGCGTGAAATCATTTCTCGCAAAGGCCGCTAAAAAAAATCGCAAAGTTCGCAAAGAAGTTCAGTGAAGTTGGTCTGATTCGAGGGTGATAATTCCTTTCGCTTCTTGTAAAGCAACCTCCATCATCTTTTTCGCGACCTTGTCGACATGGATGGCCTTGTATTTGGCCGGTATCATGAAATCCAGGGAGCGCATCATCCAGCTCGCGAACCTTTCACCAGCCCTTTTCTCTGCACGGGGACCCAAAAGGAGGGAGGGCCTGAAGATGCCCAACCGAGGGAAACCAACCTTTTTCAAATCCTCTTCTGCCACCCCTTTTACCTTGTTGTAAAAAATTTTGGAGCTGCTGCTGGCCCCCATGGAACTGACGACAAAAAAACCGGATGCTCCCAATTGCCGGGTCAGCTGCGCAAAAGAGAGTACAAAGTCATGATCCACCCGGTAAAATGCCTCCTTGCTCCCGGCTATGGCGATGGTTGTTCCAAGGGTGCAATAGGCGTCATCTGCCTTGAAATCAAAAAGATCTGCCTTCAGCTGATTGAAATCTGCCAAATGCTGCTCCAATTTGGGATGAACCAGCTCCAGCTCTTTCCTTACCAGGAGGTGTACCTTACTGTAAGCTGGATCCTCCAGAAGCATCCTGGTAAGGGTGGAGCCAACCAATCCGGAAGCACCGGCGACGATACAAGATTTCATGGTTTGAAATGTTTGAAATGTTTGAAACCCTATAAACCTTTTTTAAACCCTTCAAACCCTTCAAACTATTTTTTTTAAACCCTTCAAACAATTTTAAAACAGGTAATGCAACCCGATGTAGAGTCCGGTATCTCCATCCTGCTTGTTCATGGCCACCCCATAATCCAGGGCAATCACAAAGTTTTGGTTCATGGCAATGCGAAGTCCGGCTCCATAGGTGCCATGCATTTTTTCGGCACCAGGATTGAAATAGTTACTCATTGGCTCAGTGGCAGAGGTAGGCACCTTAAAGTCAATATTTTTGGTGACCCGACCAAAATCCATGAAGCCATTGAGTCCCCAGTAAAATTTCTGGTTGATGAAGTTCATCCTGGCAAATTTCCACCTCAATTCAAGGTTTCCATAGACCACTCCATCTCCATAAACCCTGTTTCTTCTGGCACCACGCAGGTATCTGGATCCACCCAATCCTACAGTCGCGTAACCGGTCATGGCGGTCGTCACCATTTGTGGTTCACAGTAGAAAGGAACCTTTCCGGCAATGGTCTGCTGCCAACCGAGGCGGTAGGCGAAAGAGAGGTCGTTTTTAATGATGGTAAAATATTGCCGGTGGGTAAGTGACAAACGGGTAAATCCGGATTCGGCCCCCAAAAACTCCGGAACAGTGGTAATCACAGCCTCCGACCAAATGCCCTTCATTGGATTGACCTTTATCTCACGGCTGTCAAAAACGATACCTGCCTTTAATTCAGGTACAAAACCGCCATTGGCCTCCTCCTTTTGGATGATATTCCACGCCTTGTATTTTTCGTAGAGGCCGGGCTGACTCTCAACGCTGGGAAGCATATCTTCAGGATCCTTGTTCTTGTTAAGCCTGTCAATGTCTACCGAACCAATGGAGAAGTTGAGCAGGTTGAAACCTGCCACCCATTTGAAGTGGGAGTCGCCTATTTTGTGCTGCAAATCCACTTTGAAACGGAAGAGGTTTTGCTGCATCTTGTAAAACATCCGGCTTTTGTATTCATTCGATTGGTCATCCTCCCAGGTTTTGTTCAGTACTGACTCAAAACCATTGAACCCATAAAAATCGTTGGCCTGGTCGGGAAGGTAGGTGAGGTCGAGCGAGAAGTCGAAATTTTTGAACAACTGGTCCGAGTTGTAGTAGAATCGGTAGACTCCGCTTCCCTTGGTGAAACGGGATACCTCAAAATAGAGGGAGTGGTTGTAGGCAGGGAAGCGCTTTCCATCTCCGTAGTTGAACAAATTGATCAGAGCACCGTACTGAAATCCAAGATCCGTGTCGAAGGATACCGCAGGAAGTGCGCCAAAATTCCAACCTGTTTTGATGGAGTCAGCCTTTTCTTTGTTGGATTTGTCAGCAGCATGGGTTTGGGAGATGCAGCAAGACAAAAGCATAAGAGCAAATAACAATTTGTTCATTCTCATAGTTAAAAGGTTATTTGGTATAATTCTATACGAATATCAGATTATTTTTTCAATTATCTTCAACTCTTCAAAGTCGAACTCGTATAAGTTGGAATAATTCTCGGTATTTAATTCAGAGGGCATCAACAGAGGTTGCATTGCGTTGTATGCTATTTCTGGAAGTTACCCAGTAAATTCTAAACGATTTTACGATGACAAACCTAACAACAAGACGTGATTTAATCCAACAATTGGCCTTAGTTACTGCTGGACTTAGTATATTCTCTTCGGCATCAGGTAGTAACAGCAGTGATTCTTCTGTTGCTAAAACTGAACTCAAAATACTACAGCCATTCTATCTTCCACCAGCCAAACCTTTACAAGCTGGACCAGGGGGAATTGATATTCGTACTTTGGTGAGAAGTTCCCAAACCAATATGCAGTTTTCATGCGTGGAGACTGCCGTTGGCCCTAAAAGAATGGGACCTGCCCCCCATTTGCACAAGGACCTTGACGAGTTAATGCTGGTAATGGAGGGAACAGCCACGGTTGTAGTTGACGGGAAAGTCGAAGAAATTCAAGCAGGAGGCTGGCACATGAGACCAAGAGGCATTGAACATACCTTTTGGAATGGTTCAATCGAACCTTTGCGCTTTGTTGATATGTACTTCAACCAAAATTTTGAAGATTTTTTGGAAGAGTTATTTCACCAAATCATTCCCGACATGGTTAAAAACAACTTGACACCCTCTGACCCAACCATCTCGAGACGCATGGACGATCTGAATCTGAAATTTGGCGTAACAGCATTCCCGGAAAAAAGGCAGTCATTCATTGATAAATATGGGTTGCAAGGTTAATAAACATACCTAATTTTACAGAGAATACTGGAATAAATATTTAGAATTTATAGAAGTTTGAGATGGAAAGACTGCCTACTTATAAGAATCAGCTTATTAGCGAATAATCTCATCATCAAATTGTCGAATTGTTGAATTGTCAAATTATCACATTATGAAGCATATTGGAGCACATGTAAGTGCGGGAGGGGGAGTGGAGAATGCTCCCATTAATGCCAACGAGATTGGGGCAAATGCCTTTGCCCTTTTTACCAAGAACCAGCGGCAATGGAGTTCTCCCCCCATAACCGGCAAGAGTATAGCCTCGTTTAATGCCAATTGCGAAAAATTCGGTTTGTTGCCGGAGTTTATACTGCCGCACGACAGTTACCTGATCAACCTGGGACACCCGGAGGCGGAGCCTCTTGCCAAATCTCGCGAAGCCTTCCTGGATGAGATGCAGCGTTGTGAGCAGTTGGGTCTGAAACTGCTGAATTTCCATCCCGGCAGTCACCTGCAAAAGGTGGAAATCTCCAACTGCCTGACAACCATTGCCGAATCGATCAATATCGTGCTCGGCAAGACCAAAGGAGTTACTGCTGTCATCGAAAATACAGCAGGTCAGGGTTCCAATGTTGGTCATATCTTCGAACAAATTGCTGAGATTATCTCACAAGTCGAGGACAAATCCAGGGTGGGTGTATGCATAGATACCTGCCACACCTTTACAGCCGGCTATGACCTGCGGTCGGAAGAGGCCTACCAGCACACCTGGAACAAATTTGGGGAGGTTATTGGGTTCAATTACCTCAGGGGCATCCACCTGAACGACTCCAAAAAAGAGCTGGGTTCCAGGGTCGACCGCCACGACAGTGTCGGAAAAGGGCTGATAGGCATTGAGATGTTCAAACTGGTCATGGCGGATGATCGATTCAACCAAATCCCCATCATTCTGGAGACTCCTGACGAAACACTTTGGGCGGAGGAGATTCGATTACTGCGGAGCTTTGAGAATTAAGACCATGAGAATAAGGGACTGGGGGACTAAGGGACTAGGAGACTCAGGGACCAGGAGACTAAGGGAACGGTAAGTTTTAAATTATTTGGTAATAGAAAAATGGCATTAGAAATTAGTACTAACGTCGTACTCTCCCAGTCCCTCAGTCCCTTAGTCCCCCAGTCCCTTAGTCTTTCTTCATTCTGTAATCCCCTTCCACTTGTCTGTCCTGAACGGGTCGGCCGGAAGTCCTTCGCTGTTGTAAAGATTGACATCGTCGGGATTGTTGGCCCATCCGTATCTTACGGCCACTGGTTCAGCAACCTTCGGTGAAGTGATGGTGATTGTGCGATCGCCGGTGATGGTTGCCCTGGCCCAGTGGAATTTGTGGTCTGCTCCGGCAACTGAAAATCCATTGACATAGCCATATTTGTCTTTGACCACGAGTCCCTTCCCTACATGGTCGAAGGTGAGCTCTGCCTTGTCTCCTGTAATTTTCATCTCCTTGAATACGGGACCCTGGTGCTCAATATTATGGTGGTAAGCCACATTCAGAGCGGAAATTGCCAGTCTTTTTCCGACCGTTTGTTTGTCTTTCGGATGAATATCCAAAGCATCACCCACGTCGATGGCCGATGCCATGCCGGTATTGGGCAAGGAGAGCGTCATGCTTTGGGCTTCGCGCAATTCGGCCCAGTTGCTTTCTGCCGGAAGGCTGTCTGCTTTCATGTAATTGGCCAGCTGTACGAAGAGGAAGGGAAAGTCCCCCTGGTCCCATTGGTTTCTCCAGTCTTTGATCAAATCAGGGAAAACACGACGGTATTGAAAGGCCCTTCCGGCATTGCCTTCTCCCTGGTACCAGATAGCCCCCTTGATGCCATAGGGCAGCAGTGGGTTGATCATGCCATTGTACAAGAGGGTAGGAAAGGTGTTGGGTCCCAGTTTGTCTTTGCCCTCCTTCTCGGTGTTTTTGGTGAACTCTTTCGGATCCATCGCTTTTAGCGTCGCTAGTTTTGGGGCAAAATCCGGATTGTTGGCAATGGCCTCCGGACTGGTCCAGGTCTCTGCCACAGTACCACCCCAGGAGGTATTGATCAGGCCAATGGGGACTTTCAGCTTAAAGTAGAGTTCGCGGCCAAAAAAGTAGGCAACCGCTGAGAACTTCGGTGTCGAAACAGGTGAGCATTGCCACCACTCACCCTCCTCCAGATTTGGCAGGGGTGTTTGAGAGATTTGTCTTTTGACGGTGAATAGCCGGATTTCAGGATAGGTGGAGTTGGCAATCTCTACTGCTCCATTGATGGCAGAAGAGAGGTTAAAACCCATGTTGGATTGACCGGAGCAGACCCAAACTTCCCCGATGAGAATATTTTCGATGGTACGTAGGTTTTTACCCTTGACCACCATCTCATAGGGACCGCCATAATTCATTGCCCCGAGTGTTACGCGCCATTTCCCGTCTTTCCCGGTTTTGGTGGTTACGGTCTTGTTGTTGAAAGTCACGCTGACTTTCTCTCCCGGTGAGGCCCATCCCCAAACGGGTATTGGAATTCCTTGCTGCAGGACCATGTTGCAGTTGAAAAATGGCGGCAGAATCACCTGTGCTCCGGCCATATTGCTGAACAAAAGGAGAATAAATAGCATTCTCCAGCTAAAATTGATTTTTCTCATGGTTAAGATTGCGTTGGATGATTTTTATAGTTTGAAATGTTTGAAATGTTTGAAATGTTTGAAATGTTTGAAATGTTTGAAATGTTTGAAATGTTTGAAATGTTTGAAATTCAAAACAATAGACACCTGGGCACATTAGGAAAGGAAAGATCTGCAGTTGTTTTTATTTACAGAATAGTAATTTTTTTAATCGTCGAATTATCTCATTGTCGAATTATCTCATTGTCGAATCGTCGAATTATCCCATTGTCGAATTGTCGAATTATCCCATTGTCGAATTCCCTAATCCACAAAGATATCCCCGATCAGGTAGGTCTTTGCCTGTCCGGAAATGAGCACCCTGTTCCCGGAAAGCTTGCATTTTAGAAAGCCACCCCTTTTGGATAGTTGCATGGCATCGAAGGAGAGCTGGTTGAGCCGGTGTGCCCAGAACGGGGTGAGGGAGGTGTGTGCGGATCCTGTCACCGGGTCTTCATTGACTCCTACTGCAGGAGCAAAAAATCTTGAGACAAAATCACACTCGTAACCGGCAGCAGTGGCCATAATGCCCCTTGCATGCACCTTTTTCAGTGCGCCGAAATCTGGATTTAACTCTTCGACATCCTCCTGTGATCCATAGAACAGGAGGTAATCCTTCTTGCCTTTCCAGATTTCGAGGGGCTTTTTGCCAATGGCATTGATAAGGCCTTCGGGTGGGAGGGTTGGTTCAAGCCGATCCACCGGGAAATCTAGTTCAAGCAGGTCTCCTTTTTTTGAAACAGAAAGTTCCCCGCTATACCTGGATTTAAGATGGATGATTCCCCCCGGATAACCCTGGTGATGAAAAAGTACATGTGCCGAAGCAAGGGTGGCATGGCCGCACAACTCCACCTCTGCAACAGGGGTGAACCACCTTATCTCCGTTGTAGTATCTCCCCTTACCAGGAAGGCTGTTTCGGAGAGGTTGTTCTCAGCGGCAATATTTTGCAGAAGCTGATCGTTCGGCCAATTGTTCAGCGGACAAACAGCCGCGGGGTTTCCTGAAAAGATGTTTTCTGAAAAGGCATCAACCTGGTAAATTGGAATTTTCACGGTAGTGGATTCATGTAAGGTTGCCCAAAATTAGGACTAACAATCAAACGAAAATAGCGATTTTAATCCAAACATCTTTCTGTTCAGTTTATTCTTCTCTCTCAAATTGATTTACTTTGTGAAACAAATTCAATGATCATGCGAAACTATATACTGGAAGAGAGCAACTGGAAAGCGCTCAAAGGAAATCGGCCCGAAGTGGTGGTGTTGCCTTGGGGTGCGACGGAGGCACACAACTATCATATGCCTTATGGTACAGATAATTACATTGCCGGAAGACTCGCAGCTGAATGCGCCCGGCTTGCCGCAGGCAGGGGGGTGAACATCAGTGTGCTACCGGTGGTTCCATTTGGCGTAAATACCGGACAGCCTGATATTCTGCTCGACCTGAACCTGAATCCCAGTACCCAATTCATGATCCTGAAGGATTTGTTAACGGTACTGGATCGTCAGTCGATCCGGAAATTTGTCCTGTTGAATACACATGGAGGAAATGATTTCAAACAACAGATCCGTGAGTTAAACCTGCTCTTTCCTCAGATGCTGCTGATGCAGTGCAACTGGTTCAAGATGCCCGGATTTGAGCACTTTTTCGAGGACCTGGGCGAACATGCCGGGGAGGTGGAGACCAGCCTGATGCTGCATCTTTTCCCTGAATTGGTGCGCCCGCTCGAAGAGGCAGGTGCCGGGAAAGCCAAAAAATTCAGGGTGAAGGCCCTGAACCAGGGGTGGGCCTGGGCGGAACGGGAGTGGAGCAAAGTGACTGAAGATACGGGCATTGGCAATCCTGCCAGGGCTACCGCGGAGAAGGGGGAACGGTTCTTTCGGTACCTGACCGAAAAAATAGCCGATTTTTTGGTGGAGGTGGCTGAAGCGGATGTGGAGGATCTTTATGAATAAATTACGAATTAGGAATTACGAATTAAGGGATTGCTGCGTAATTCGTAATTATTCTTCTTCCCCCCAGATTCGTTTGGCGACTTTTATGCCTTTTTAAAAACACAAATGGGAACAAATCTTTTGAATTTGTTCCCATCCTCCCAGACAAGCGAACTTGTCGTGGTGCCAGGCTACGGTTATTATGGCTGGCCATTTTGCCTGGACGCTGCTTGCGCTTTGTCTTCCGCTTTCCGACCCATCCCTTCCGTTACAACATTTTACAACTGTAACTTCCGGTTCTCCTTTCGAAATCCTTGCGGATCTCTTCCGTGAGGAGGTTGCTTTAAGTCCTTGCTGCGCTCCCATCTTGCGATGCTCCTGCTTTCAGGGTACTCCCTTTGTCTTGCGACGCCGGTTTCCTTCGAAAACTTCCTGCGGCTTGCGCCACTTCCCGTTTTCACTTTAAGCTTCAACTACCTTAAGAACACTTTGTGCCTTTTGTCCTGCCGGCCGTCCGATTCACTCGCAGAACTTGCGTTCCGTCCGCGCCTCTCCGGCTTCCCTTGCTGGTGAAACTGCTTTTAACGGCGATCTCCTCAGCCCTCCCTGGCGGTCTCCTTGCGGGTTCCGTTCCGGATATCTCCTCATAACCTCCTTGCGGATGCCTGTTTGGAGGGGGTGCATCAAGTCGGGAGATTAATCAATCTTTCAATCAACAAAAACCCGGAGTACTTTCACGCTCTTGCGAACACTCTCTTGCGAGAATCGATTTCCTTCGAAAACTTTCCGGGACTTACGAACCATCCGATCTTCGACCTTTTTGCTACAACATTGAAAAGAACACTCAGCACCTTTTTGGTTGCCCGGATCGTCCGGATTGCTCCGTCGCTCCTGAACCCCGACCCATCTGTGGCGCAGATCTTGCGACCCGACCGATTTAGCCTCCAGCCCAGTTAAGAACTTTTGGCCGCTTCCACCATTTTTGGGTGACCCTTTATGGCTGACCTGATGATTCAAATGTAATGCAATTGATACATACCCTCCAATTTTTTTTGGCCTTTTATACGAACCTTGTTTCAACTATAGTTATCAACAATTGTTAATAATTAAATATAGCAAAACATCCTTCAAATTTGCCTTTTTTTGTTAGGATCTATCTACCAATTGAAAACGATTTTTGTTTCTAAAATAAGCTGCC
>CAMCBW010000087.1 GCA_945873105.1 Tangfeifania diversioriginum | reverse complement strand
CTACCGGATAACCTGTAATATTAGGCAAGTTGTCGGTTATAGAAGTATCTGAAATACTGTCATCTTTTTTACAACCTGTCAGATTCATGTTCAGAAGGATTAAAACGGCCATCAAAACGGATAGAAAACTCATTTGATTCACTTTTGATTTCATGATTTTTAGTTTATGAGATTATTTGATTGTCCTTACGAGACGTACATAGTTTAACACCCGTTCCTCTCCTTCGCCGGTTCCTACTGTCTTCTTGTCGAAACGCACAGCACCGGCACCGTGAAGGTCTTCGCCGCTTCCATTTTCAGCCCGGCCAAAAGCCACATACCAGGCATTGTTGTAAGTGCCGGTTGGATTTGCAATTGCCGAGGTACTTGTCCAGTAATACGGATAGTCGGCCTTTCCGCCATCATTTAGAATAGCCGTACAACTGAACATGGCATTGATTGCCGGTCCCACATTGGCTGGGTTTGTTGCACCTGGAGACCGTGTGTAATCCACCAGACTTTGTAATTCTTTTGTATTGGGTAAACGCCAATCGTTGTGTCCCAAATAATTGTCTTTATTCTGAATTTGGGCATAAGCCAGTGCGTGTTCCCAATCCATTCCCGAACCATTGTCGACTTTTGGCCACATCAAACCGGTTGCCAAATCAGAAATTGTTCCGTCGTTATTGTTTTGGAATAAATTTACGCCATACGCAAGATTGCCTCGTACACAACGAACCTGGTGCTTTGGACCTACGCTGATACTATACGATTTAATATGTCCGGTACCGAAATTCACACCGAAGGCCAGTTCTGATCCGGGCGTTTCCCCACTTACATTGCCCATCACTCCGGTATATTTATCGCTGCTCCAGAAAATGGCGTGACTGAGTTCCTGCTCGCTGCTGTAGGTAATGGAAAAATATTTTGTATCAATCCAGGGCCAACCGGTACTTGAATTCCACAATGAATAAAGTTCCTTGATGGTCGGCAATCGCCAGTCGCTGAAACCGCCATATTTCTGAGTGTTCAGATTGTCGGCCACCGTTTGAGAGGCAGCCCAGTAATAGGTCCCGCTGTCATAACTTTTCTGCCAGGTCAATCCGGTCACTTCATCCTTTACCGTCAATCCATCGCTGCTTTTAGTGTAAGATGGAGTAGTATGGTTAAACTGGGCATCCTGACCATAGAAAGCTGCACCCAAGGCGGGCGCGGTAATCTTGCTGCCGGTGCCATCCCAAAATCCGGTCTGACTGGTTCCAACAATGGGATAACTGCCTGTTGAGGCTGCAGAACGAGGAACAATTTGCAAATCTCCTGAAGTCGTCGAATAATCATCTTTCTTGCATCCTGCCAAACTTAATTGCAGGAAGAGAAAGAGAGCTAAAATCAAAGTAATGTTCTTATTTTTTTTTGCTTTCATATCCATTAAATTTTTTATTAAAACAAGGATAAAACCAATCCATGCCACCAGGAAATGAATTCACCCAAAGTCATGAATCTATCTCCCAAAATCGGTATTGTACCTCTCAAGGATTGGCTGACTTTTGGCTTTTAGGTAACTTTTGAAGGAAGGAGTGCGATCGGTTCAGAAAGGAAAGCTATATTTGCTTTGACTATTTCCAATACAAGCACATCAAATCTAACATCCAACCAAATGACAACATTCGACAGCATCATTCTGGCCATTGTAGAGGGATTAACTGAGTTTCTCCCCATCTCCTCCACCGGCCACATGATCATGGCTTCCAGTGTGTTGAAGATATCGGGAGAATTTGTCAATACTTTTGAAATCTCCATCCAGCTGGGGGCGATCATGGCCATCGTCATGCTCTATGCCAAACGTTTCCTCCAGAGTTTTACCATCTACCTGAAGCTGGGTGTTGCCTTTATCCCTACCGGGATTGTCGGTTTCCTGGCCTATAAAACCATCAAGATGTATCTTTTCAATCCCTATGTGGTTGGAGTTGCCCTGGTTGTTGGCGGGATTTTCCTGGTACTGATTGATAAAAAAGTGGTGGCGCGTGAAAGTAAAACCCTGGACCTGGAGTCCATTACCTACAAACGATCCTTCCTCATCGGACTGATCCAGTGCATCTCCATGATACCGGGCGTCTCGAGGGCTGCCGCTACCATCATCGGGGGTGTTTTCAATGGCCTCGACAAGAAGCAGGCAATGGAATTCTCCTTTTTGCTGGCAGTGCCAACCATGTTCGCAGCTACCGGTTATGAACTGATCAAGACCCCCATCACCTTCACCTCCCACGAATACACACTACTCGCAATTGGTTTGGTTGTAGCATTCATCTCTGCCTGGGCTGCCGTAAAGGTTTTCATCAAACTGGTTGAGAACTTTGGTTTTCACTATTTTGGATACTACCGGATTGCCATAGGGTTGCTGTTCTTGCTGTTTATCCGTTTTTAGCGAAAAATAATGTAGCGCTATTTTGTTACATTTGTTGACAAAGCTATCTGACAGGAATTATTGCATTCTCAATGATTAACAGTGATTTCAAAAATGATGAGCACGCTCTTTTAAAACTGGCCACCGGGGATTTGGTAGCCTACCGCTATTTGTTTGACCGTTATTTTCCAGATCTCTGCAACTTCTTACGGATCTACCTTCATTCAAAGGAGTTTTCCGAAGAGATTGCTTTGGAGATATTCGAATACATTTGGGAAAAGCGCGAAACCCTCCTTATCAGGAATACCTTCAGGGCATTCCTCTTCTCGGCTGCCAAAAACAGGGCCATCAGCCATTACCGCAAAGAGCACAAAGCCATCTTCACCTCACTGGAGATGATCGATTTAGCTTTTACTGAGGACCTATCCTCCCAGGAATATCTGGAAGAGGTAGAATTAAGGGGATTGATCGATACTGCCATCAGCAAACTCCCGGAAAAGAGCCGACAGATCTACCTGATGGCCTGGGAGGAGAAGTTGTCGCACAAAGAGATCGCCTACCGGTTGGGCCTCACCCCAAAAACCGTTGAAAACCACGTCGGGATAGCGCTCCGAAAGCTTCGCGAGTCACTTTCACCCTACTACAAACAGATTTTTATGGCCTGGTTATTTCCGCTATTGCTCAAGTAGATACAAGGGGTAAACCGGATTAATTCCAAAGACCAAAAGATATTTTTATACTATTTTAACTTTTCATTGAGGGATTTCTTCTTTTTGTGCGACTACCTTACAAGAGGAAAAAAATGGAAATTCAAAATATACCGTGGGAGGCAATATCCGCCAAGTTGAAAAACTGTGCCGGACCAGATGAGTTAAAGCAGATTCAGGAGTGGCTCGACCATGCCCCGGAGAATGGGATGATTCTGAGCGAGATCAGTCATGTTTGGTCGATAACCAAAGGAAAACCAGAATTCTACCAACCCGATCTGACCTACAACTGGAACAAACTGGTAAAAAAAATCAATCCCAATCCGGTGAGAAAAATTTCTGCCGCATTTTACCTCCGCTGGATTGCCGCTGCGGCTATCCTGGTAATGGTGTTCCTTGCCGGTCTGGGCACAGGTGACTATTTCAGGGAAAAACCTACTGCAGTTACTTTTTCAAGGGTGTTTGCGCCCAAGGGAAACAAGACCCAAATTGTATTGCCCGATAGTAGCAAGGTCTGGTTGAATTCCGGTGCAGAACTTTGGTATCCATCCAATTATACCGCCCTAAACCGGGAAGTTTGGATGAAGGGAGAGTGCTATTTCCAGGTTGAGGAGGATCCGAGCCATCCCCTGGTCGTGCATGGGACGAAGTTGAAGGTGAAGGTGTATGGGACCAGCTTTAACATCAAGGAAGATGAAATAGCCGACCTATCCAATGTTACGCTGGTTTCAGGAAAAGTTGAGGTAATGAACCTTCAAAGCAGTAAAATAGCAGAGCTTGTTCCTGGTCAGCAATTCATGTACCGAAAGGGTCTTGGTGAAGTTCATGCAGCTGAAAACCTGGAAGCCCTCACCTCCTGGGTCAACAACATCCTGATTTTCAAAAATCAACCATTCGACGAAGTAATCAGCTACCTGAATGGTTGGTATGGCGTCAACATCAACTTTGAACGCAATTTATTCAACCACCACAAATATACTTTCAAGGTCAAAACCGAAAGTCTGCGTGAAGTCCTCGAGTTAATTACCATTATAACACCCATCCATTATGAAATAGAAGGCGACCAAATCACCATCAAATACAAACAAAAGATGTAACTAACCGTAAAAAAAAACAGGAAGTGTTCGAGACTCCCTGTTTCTAAAATAGTTTATTGTCAAACTGAATTGATGTGCAGTGAATTTCGCAAAAATGGGCTGCATAAAAATTCCAAAACTAAATCAATCAAAATTATGAAAAAAAAGTCAATGCAGGCGTACCGCCGTAATCCGGTGGTGCAAAAAATCCTTCTAACTATGCGACTAACACTGTTTTTGCTGGTATTGAATGTATTGAGTGCCTATTCAGCCAGCTATGCACAAAAAGCCAAATTGAACCTGAATGTTCAGAATGGACAGGTAAAGGATGTTCTGGCCGAGATAGAGACCCAGAGCGAGTTCTTTTTCATGTACGACAACAACCAGGTCGATGTGGAACGGACTGTAAACCTGGAGGCAAAAGCCGAAAATATCGACCTGGTACTTGAAAAATTGTTCAACGGTACCGATGTCAATTTCAGGGTTGTCAACCGGCAAATTGTCCTTTTCCCCGAAAGCGGATCAAGCCTGGCTGCCCAGCAGGGAGCCAAGGTAAAGGGGAAGGTAAGTGATGCTTCATCGGCACCGCTTCCCGGGGTTACCGTGATCGTCAAAGGAACCACCATGGGTGTCATTACCGACGTGGATGGCAATTACTCTTTCGCCAGTCTGCCAGCAACTGCTGTTTTGCAGTTCAAGTTTGTTGGAATGACCACCAAGGAGGTAACTGTTGGAACAAACAGCACCATCAACGTTACCCTGGAGGATGAGACCATTGGAATTGAAGAGGTAGTTGCCATCGGTTATGGTACTGCCAAGAAAAGGGATGTGACAGGTGCCGTTGGCTCGGTAAGGGCTGAGGCCATTGTACGCTCCAATCCGGTACAACCGGCAAAAGCACTCCAGGGACAACTGGCCGGTGTCAACGTCAACAAGGTAAACTCCCGTCCCGGTTCAGATTATACCATCGATATCCGGGGTGTACACTCGATCAGCTTCAGCAGCGAACCACTTGTGGTAATTGACGGAGTAATGGGTGGCAAGTTGAACACCTTGAATCCAAGCGATATCGAAACAATGGACGTCTTGAAAGATGCCTCCTCTGCCGCCATTTACGGGGCACGCGGTGCCAATGGGGTCATCATCATTACCACCAAAAAAGGAGCAGCCGGCAAGACAAAAGTCACCTATGAAGGCTATGCAGGGATCAAGGTACCTACCAACCTGCCCGACCTGATGACAGGTCCCCAGTTTTATCGTGCCTACAACGATGTGGTGAAGGCAGAAAATCCTACTGCACAGATCATCTGGACCGTTGCCCAACAGGCCAATGCAGATGCAGGCAAAAGCGTCGATTGGGTCGATGAAGTAACCGAAACCACTCCCCAGACGAGTCATGTGATCGCACTGTCAGGAGGAAATGAAAACACTACCCACTATTTCTCTGCGGGTTATCTGAATGAAAAGGGAAACCTGCTCAATACCGGCTACAACAGGTACAACCTGAAAGGAACCGTCGATAGCAAATTGAACAATGTGGTTAAGGTCGGTTTTACTACCTATTACACCTACAGCATACAGAACCTGGGATCCAATGAAACCTTGCGCAGTGCCTATCGCGCCAGGCCACTGGGAACCATCCGCTACGCCGATCTGACCAATCCGACCGAAACCAACGACAAGGATGTGGAAGGATATGCATTCTGGATGGGGATCAAAGATACCCAGGTACAGAATCCGATATTGGAAGTAAGGTCCAGCAACTACAAAGACGAGACACGTGTCTCCAGCTTCCTGGGCAATGGCTACATCGAATTGACACCCATGAAAGGACTGACCTTCAAATCCTCGCTCTCTGCCTCCGTTTTCAACAGCCGGCGCGGGGTTTTCCAGGGTGCTGATTCAAAAGGAAGACTCAACAAATTGCCAGCGGCCAGCAATACATGGAGTCTGAATGGCTCCTATACCTGGGACAATGTGCTGAACTATAAATTTACGACAGGACTGCACAACCTGAATTTCACGGCAGTTCAAAGTGCCCTTTCCGAGCGGTTTGAGACCTCAGGAACCAATGTTGAAAACTTGTCTTACAACTCAAGTTGGTATGCACTAAATACCGCAGCCCTCATCAACGGGGTCACCAGCAGCCTCACCGAGCGTACCATCCTCTCCTTTATGGGAAGATTCAACTACAACTTCAACGAAAGATACCTGCTTACCTTAACTGGTCGCTACGACGGATCCTCTGTACTGGCCGAAGGCAACAAGTGGGCCTTCTTCCCCTCTGTCGCGGTAGCATGGCGTGCCATTGAGGAGCCTTTTGTCAAGCAACTGAACCTCTTCTCGGATCTGAAATTACGCGTCAGCTATGGTGAAGTCGGGAACGATGTGGTGGCACCCTACAGCACCCAGGCCTATCTCAACAAGACAGCTTATGATTTTGGCGGTGCTGCTGCCTATGGCTATGCACCCAGAAACATTGGCAACTCTGAACTGAAATGGGAAAACAGCGCTGAATACAACATGGGATTAAATATGGGATTCCTGAAGAACAGGATCATTGTTGACCTTGAACTTTACAACAAAAAGACCAATGATCTGATCCAAAATGTCGCTATTCCTACCTCATTGGGTTACTCTGCGGTAACAGCGAATGTTGGAAAACTGCTGAACAGGGGTATTGAAGTTACCTTGAATACGGTCAATGTTCAACAGAAAGATTTCAAATGGAGCTCCAACATCAACTTCTCCAAAAACCACAACGAAATATTGGAACTCTATGGAGGTACTGTTAAACAGGATATCGCCAATAGCCTATTTGTGGGTGAATCATTGAAATCCTACTATTACTATGAATTCGACGGCATATGGCAAACGAGTGAAGCAACAGAAGCTGCAAAATATGGTCAGGTGCCGGGGTCTGTAAAAGTTGTCGACCAGAACAAAGATGGTAAAATATCCTCCTCCACCGGCATTGATGACAGGGTGGTACTGGGCAACCAATTGCCGAAATGGATTGCCGGTATCAACAACACATTCTCATACAAAAGCTGGGATTTCTCCTTTTTCGTTTATACGCGACAGGGTGTTCAGTTCCAGAATTCACTGCTATCAGGAACAATGGGTGAATTGGGAAGTAACCGCTACAACCACCTGAACCTGAATTATTGGACCACCAACAATCCGACCAATGATTATTTCGGAGTGTGGCAAGCCAATCCTTACAGGCAGGCGATTCAATACAAGGATGCAAGTTTTGTACGTCTATCCAACATTACATTGGGCTACAATCTGCCAAAAACAGCCCTTAATGCCATCAAATTCAGCAATTTGAGACTCTATCTGCAAGCCAACAATCCCAAGGTTTGGACAAAGGACAAAGGTATTTGGATGGATCCTGAATTTAACTCAGGTACTTACCAGGATGATGTTCCCAACGCAACCTACATCTTTGGAATTAGTGCTTCTTTCTGATTTTGAAAACAATGTATAAAATTATTACTCCAATGAAAAAATTCAACATACGAAATTTCGTCCTGGCCATGCTACTGTTTTTTATGGGCACAGGATGTGCAGATTTCCTAAAAGAGGAATCTATTTCAAACATCACCACAGATTCATATGTGATCAATGAGGCAGGTTATGAAGACCTGGTAAAATCGTGCTATCCACTCCTTCGGGATTATATTCTCAACTATGCATTGGTACTGCCCGGAACAGACATGTTCCAGGCCGCCAACTGGAATGAGAAAGCCATTGGTGATGGTCCATACGTCGATCAGTACGACATCAGGCTGAATTCTTCTGCCGGTGAGGTCCAGTCGTTCTGGGACATCCTCTACCGCAACATTGGCCGGACCAATGCAGCCATCAGCCGTGCAGATGGCATCACCTATGCAGTTGCCACCAAAAAGGCTGCCCGGGTTGCTGAGGCCAAATTTATCCGGGCGTTGAGCTACTTCTATGTGGTACAAACCTGGGGAGATGCGCCGATGCCGCTCACAGAGACCGTTGCCGCCGACAAAGCCGTGGTCAGGACTCCGTCAGCAGCCATTTATACCCAGATTCTGAAAGACCTTACTGAAGCGGAGGCCGCACTTCCCGCTACTGCCACCGATTATGGACGGGTTACCAAAGGTGCCGCTCAGTTTTTGCTGGCCCGCGTCTACCTGACCCGTGGATGGAACTTCAAAAGTTCCTTGGGGGGTACGGCAAGCGACTTCAAATCGGCCCTTGACTATGCCGACAAGGTGATTGCCGCCTATCCGCTGGTTGCCAAATACAGCACGCTCTTCCCAACCCGTTCCAACAATCCGCTGACCCAGTATACCGGTGCCCAGAACGACAAAAACTCAGAGGTGGTCTTCCCCATTCAGTACAATGCCGATGCTTTGACCAATGCCATGGAGGTACCTTATCCTGCTACCAATACCAGGGAACCGGGTAATTATTACCACTCAATTTTCCCAGGCAATGGCGAATTGGTTGGAAATGCAGGAAGAACCAGCGATTACAACAGGAGCTTAAACCAAAACAATCCAACACCTTCCTCCTATAGATTCTTTGATCCCCAGAAGGACAGCAGGTATCTCCACGACTTTGTCAATGCTGTTTGGGCACTGAAAGCAGTTTCCAATTACGCCTACAGTTTTACTGATCCCAACAAGAAGGTGAGTTATGCAGTGGGTGATACCGTCGCTTTCTGGACTCCCTGGAACAAACCTGCACCTGTTGCACAAAAAGGTATAGATGAGGGTGGAACCAAAAAGTATGCGGTAATGAACCTTGACCAGATCATCACCGGGGTTCAAATATCCCGGCTTACGGCTGCCACTCCTTCCATGTGGAAATTCTGGCAACCGGGAATCACCTACGGGGATGGCTACGGTACCTTCGACTTCGCCCTTTTTCGCTCGGCAGAAGCCTATCTGATTGCATCAGAAGCAATTTTGAAAGGAGCCGGCAATGGAACCCTGGGCGGCGCTGATGTCTATTACAACAAGGTACTCGACCGGGCCGTTGGGGTTGGTGTAGACCCGCTTCGTGCCAAATATCCCGAAGATCTTACCAACTTTGAGACTGTCTCCTACCGGGCTACTCCATCTACCATCTCCATCGACATGGTACTGGATGAAAGTGGTCGTGAATTGTTCGGAGAATTCAACCGCTGGTTCGACCTGAAACGGACCGGTAAACTCATCGAACGCGCCAAGAAATACAATTTCTGGACAAAAGCCAAAGGAGTACCGTCCGACAACAGTCTGGTCCGACCAATCCCACAAAGTGAAATTGACCGCTCAGCTCC
>CAMCBW010000086.1 GCA_945873105.1 Tangfeifania diversioriginum | reverse complement strand
TATTTCCTACAATGGAGCATCGACCCCCTGTATTTCCTCCTGATAGCAGCCGTGTTAACATCAGCACTTACTTTTCTTTGGGCCTATGTTCTCCGGAAAAGAAGCCTGATGATCATGATTGCCATTTATTTTGGGAGTGTACTTTTTGCCGTGTCTGTCGATTACGTTTTCCACAACATTATGGAGCAGCACCAACGCGACAGGATTAACGAATTACTGGGCATTCAGTCGGACTTACACGGAGCCGGATACCACGTAAACCAATCGAAAATTGCGATTGGATCTGGTGGTTTTTTTGGGAAAGGATTCTTGCAGGGGACTCAAACCAAATTCGATTTTGTGCCAGAGCAAAGCACCGACTTTATCTTTTGTACGGTTGGTGAGGAATGGGGATTTTTAGGAACCACTTTAGTCATCGGACTTTTCATGGGCTTGCTGATGCGATTAATCTTTTTGGCTGAGCGCAACCGATCTAAATTCAGTCGGGTGTATGGTTATTGCGTAGCCACTATTCTTTTCTTTCACTTTGCGGTCAATATAGGCATGACCATTGGTCTGGCACCAGTAATTGGGATACCCCTGCCCTTTTTTAGTTACGGAGGTTCGTCGCTGTGGTCGTTTACCTTACTGCTTTTCGTTTTTATCAGGCTCGATGCCAGCAGATTTGAACAGTTGAGCTACTAGACGCATTTCGTTTTAGAAGAGAACCCTAGGGTTCAATATTCATAACCCACAATAAAATTGGGGGATGCGACTAAACTAGCGGCTACATTCAACCCTTTCGGGTTGCGCTTTTGTGTTTATTAAATATCCAGTAGGTATCCTCCATTGTAAAACAAAGACACTCCCATGACTGTTTGCCAAAATATTATTTTTTGCTTCAAGAAGAATATAAAACTTCTATGTTTTATCACAGTTGAAAGTTGTACTTGCCTATTTACCAACAAGACTGGCAAAAGAGTTAAACTAATCTACACTGCCCAATATGTTGACAATTATTTGAAACACTGAATTATGATGATGTATTTTAATAAACATATCTATATAGTAATAGAAAGCAGGTACAAATAGAAAAGCAAACATGCACATTTCTTTAGTGACCAAAACCCATTATTGGGTGACACATTCATCCTATTGAGAGTCTTCATTTTCTTAAAGATCTTACACTTCGCATTTTTGTTTCCGATTAAATAACGAAAACAGCAATACGATGAAAGCAAAAATCAGGATCGAAAGTATTATTTCAAAATCGGCGGGCGTATTTATTCTGCTGAATATGTGTTTGGCAGGATGTTCTAAAGATGATACTTCAGAAACAACAATAACCGGAGATTTAACAACTGTTCCGCGAACAGCGGCCTCGAAAGGCAGCTATCCCATTGTAGGTACAAGTCAAACCGGAATTTGGGATGGTACCGGCAACAAGATCACCTCACCGGCATCAGGTGCAGCTTTTTATGGTCAGGATGCTCAGTTTACACATACAATACCTGTTTACACCAAAAGCAGTGATGGATTGACGGTAAAAGACGAAGTTACCGGATTGACCTGGCAGAAAAGTTATGACAGTGGCACCTATTACTGGGCTGCATCTCAAACAGTGGCCGACAATCTGAACACTCAGAAGTATGGTGGTTTCAGCGACTGGCGATTACCGACTATCAAGGAACTTTATTCGTTGTGGAATGCAAGCACCGGCTGGCCTTGGATTGATACAAAATATTTTACCATCACCTACAGCAGCGAGCAGGAACTCAGTCACGCCATTTTCTGGAGCAGTGACAAATATACGGGAGTGATGGGCAATGTAAGCGGGGAAACGCCCGGTTCAGAACTGGCCTTCGGTGTGAATTTCGGTACCGGACACATTAAATCGTATAGTATCAGTGTTGGACCAAAGCACTCTGTTCGTTGTGTGAGAGGTAACCTTTCGTACGGTGCCAATCTATTTCAAAACAATGGCGATGAAACGATTTCTGATTTGGCAACCGGCTTGATGTGGCCAAAAGCCGACAATGGTTCGGGAATGGATTGGGAACATGCATTGACCTATGCTCAAACGCAGAATAAGGCAAATTATCTGGGGCACAACGATTGGCGTTTACCCAATACCAAAGAATTACAAAGTCTGGTGGATTACACACGGTCTCCAGGAGCAACAAACCCAGCCAATGTGGGACCGGCAATCAATGCCATGTTCAGTTGTACGGCTATTCTCAACGATGGAGGAAAGGCCGACTATCCCTATTACTGGACAAGTACATCGGCAATTTCAATTCCAACCGGCACTTACAACAATGCCTGGTATGTGGCTTTTGGCCGGGCAGAAAATGGAAGCGGCGAAGACCTTCACGGGGCCGGTGCTGTGCGTTTCGATAGGAAGACTGTAGGGACCGGCGAAGGAGAGGAACGGGTGTTGAACTATGTTCGATTGGTAAGAAGCATTCAATAACAAAACAAACATGAAAAAATACACTTTTATAATTGTCCTATTGATAGCCCAACTCTCATTTGCCCAAAACAACAAGCAAAAAATCAGGGGTGTCATCACCGACAAACTTTCACAGACCACCCTTCCTGGTGCTACCGTGCTGATTATCAACAGTGCCGACAAAAAAGGAACCACATCAGACATTCAAGGGAATTTTGCACTTTCCGATCTTTCACCCGATAGGTATGAATTGAAAATATCCTACCTGGGATACAAGGATGTGCTGGTACCGAACGTCGTGGTAACATCCGGCAAGGAAACGATACTGGATATAGCGATGGAGGAGAATGTGACCGACCTGAACGAAGTTGTGGTGACTGCAAGCGCCAAAGACAAAACCATCAACAACCTGATTCCGGTAAGTGCCCGCACCTTCTCGACCGAAGAGGTGAACCGTTATGCAGGAGGCCGCAGCGACCCAGCGCGTTTGGCCGCCAATTTTGCCGGCGTAAGTGCGCCGGACGACAGCCGAAACGACATCGTGATTCGTGGCAATTCCCCGGTAGGAGTCTTGTGGCGAATCAATGGGATGAATGTCACCAACCCAAACCATTTTGCATCTGTGGGAACCACAGGTGGTGCTGTTAGTGCATTAAATACCAATCTTTTGAAGAGTTCCGATTTCCTGACATCGGCCTTCCCGGCAGAATATGGCAATGCAACGGCCGGGGTTTTCGATCTGGGCCTTCGGAATGGAAATTCCCAAAAAAGGGAAACGACGGTGCAGGCAGGCCTGATTACCGGTTTGGAAGCTACCACCGAAGGGCCGATCAACAAGGAAAATGGTTCCTCGTACCTGGTGGGTTACCGCTATGCGTTGGCAGGTGTTGCCCAGGCTGTGGGTGTAGATATTGGCACAACCGCCCTGCCTTCTTACCAGGATTTATCCTTTAACGTGAACAGTGGCAATACCAAACTGGGCAGGTTTACCTTGTTTGGAATCTTGGCCAATAGCAGCATCAGCATTGCCGGTGGAAATTCAAGTTCATTGTACGGAAATGGAGGCGGACATGATTTGAGCAGTAAGATTGGCATTATCGGATTGAAGCATTTCAAGCAACTGAACAACAAATCTTATTTTAGTTCTAATATCGGACTAAACTATTCAAATTCAGAACAATCTGATTATGGCTTCGACCGTCAAACAAGTGAATCTTATATAAATCAAGAGAACAATGTCGTCAAATCAGGATATAATTTTTCAACAAGCTTCAATTCCAAAATAAATTCGAAACTGTTTATAAAAATTGGCTTGCAGAACGAATTGATAGGCTTGAACCTGTATTACAAGGAAAAAAAGGACATTCAATCGGATTGGAAACAGATTTGGGATTACAACAGCTATACCAACCTGGCACAAGCCTACGCCCATCTGAAATATAGTTTTAACGACAAGCTGACACTCAATGCGGGAGTGCATTCGCAGCTGTTTTTCCTGAACAATTCTGTCTCCTTTGAACCGCGCCTGGGACTGAAATACGACATCAATGGAAAAAGTTCGTTCAATTTTGGCTACGGACTTCATGCCCAGATGCAACCGATCAACGTCTATTTTCTGCAATCGCAAAACGCCGATGGCTCTTACAATTACAACAACAAGAGCCTGGATTTTACAAAAAGCCATCATTTTGTTTTGGGATACGACTTGCAGCCATTCAAAGACTGGCGGCTGAAAACCGAGGTCTATTATCAGTCGCTATACGATGTTCCGGTTAACACATTTTCAAGCAGTTACTCCATGCTGAACACCGGGGCAAGTTTTAAAACCGATCTGGAGGACAACCTGACAAACAGCGGAACAGGGACCAACTATGGCGCCGAACTGACCATCGAGAAATTCTTCAGCAAGGGATATTACGGACTGCTTACCTCTTCCGTTTATAGCTCAAAATACAAAGGCAGCGATGGAATCGAACGAAATACGGCTTTCAATGGAAAATATGTTTTCAATATTTTGGGAGGGAAAGAGTGGAAAGTTGGCAGCGAGAAGCGTAACAAATTTTCGACAGACCTGAAATATACCTATGCCGGCGGAAGGGCTTATACCCCCATTGATTTAACAGCCTCAAATTCTACAGGGCGCGAGCAACGCTCGACCGATGCCTACTCTGCCATTTATCCCAATTATTTCCGTTTGGATTTAAAAGCAAGTTACACATTAAACAGTGCTAAGAAAAAATTATCCCATTCGTTTTCATTGGATTTCCAGAATGTAACCAACCACAAAAACGTTTTCTCCCAAAACTACGACGACCGGAGCAAGGCCATCAGTACCACCTACCAGCTGGGATTTTTCCCGAACTTTATCTATAAATTACAGTTTTAAATTCCCGAAAATGAATAACCGTGTCGGCCAACAGAAAACGAATCCACCCGAAGCCTGGTTTTCCCCTTTGCGTTACTTTGCGAACTTTGCGCGACTTGAAAAGCAACAAATATCTTCTGTATGGGTTTTTGCATTTGGTCTTATTACGCTGATTGCTATCGCAATAAGGCTATATATAAGTTTCTCTCATGATCTGATCCTGGGAGTGGACGGAGGTTATTATCCGGTGCAGGTGAGGAATATCTTAAACACGGGATTCCTCAGTTTTAAAGACGTTCCACTTTATTTTTATTTTTGCGCTTCAATCGTGAAAAGCATTTCCTTTTTGGGGTTCATCGTCACCGACCAATTGATTATCTCAGTTATCAAAGTTGTTGACAGTGCCGCTTTGCCCTTACTGGCCATTCCATTGTATAAAATGGTAACCCGTAAAGAGCAACCTGTTTCTATTCCCGCAGCGCTGGCTATCCTTTCCTTTGCTATGCTATCATTCACCCCATTTGTAATTTTGGGTGACTTGCAAAAGAATGCTTTTGCCATCCCTCTGGCATTTATTTTCATTCTTTTTTTTGAGGATTATTTGATCAATCCGGTCAGGAGGAATGCAATTGCTGTCGCAATTTCACTGGTTATCATTGCCTTTACCCACTTTGGCGTTTTTGCTTTTTGTTTGGCTTTTTTAATTGTAACCCTTTTTATTATCTATCGGAAAAGGGCGATTCTTCCTTCCCTAATCCTCTTTTTGGTTGCGTTTGGAATGATTGCCTTGTTCGATTTTAACCGTGCTTTCCGATTATTAACATTTTGGAAGGTCATTTTTGAAAGACCGGCATTGTTACAGGGTTCATTGCCATTTCCACTTCTATTGAACATCCTATTCTCATATCTCCTTGCTGGATTCGCTGTTTTTCAATTCTTTAATTTTAGAAACAGCTTGGGTAAAGCGTCCAAATACATGATACTTTCCTTAATTATCTTGCTTGCTATATTTGCATTTCCGTTGGTTGACAGGGAGTATTTTCAAAGATTTAATGTCTTGTTGTTCATCCCGCAGCTTTTGATGATAGCCTATCTAATCCGGATGAATCAGAAATTTGCACTTCCTTTTTCATTTTCACTCGTTTTGCTAACAACATTGTCAATTTTCATGTATTTTTCAGAAGAAAAGAAGCCATGTATCACCGATCAGACGTTTCGTGACTTACAAAATATCAGGAAGTTTCTTCCTGAAAAAGGAGAAAACAGTATTGTAATTGCAAGTCATGGCATGGAATTCTGGACAGCCTGGGCTTTAAATGTCAGGGTTGGACAAGACCGGGCGATGGACAAAATTGGACAGGATCAATACAGCAATGTGATTCTCCTGCAACAAAAGAACGAAGCGAGGCAAGGGACACTGGGAGGCAAACCGTTACACAAATCAGGGAAAAGAATGGCCGGACATCCACCAATGGGACCACAAATGGGGCGTCCGGTTCCTGAAAATTTTAAGTTGATCTATAGTTCTTCCAATTTGAATGTCTATCAAAAATTGAACTGAAAAACTATGTTTAAAACAAGAAAAGCATTTCTCCTGCTGTACGCAATAATTTGGGTGCTTGTGTTGGTATCGCCCTATTTTCGATACATGCAGGATATCAGTCCGAATAGTTGGAACAGAATGATCGGCGACTGGACCAATCTTTTCCTGCTCCTGCTGCTTTTTCTGATCAATTTGTTTGTGCTGGTACCTCGGTTACTTTTTAATGACAAAAGATCTCAATACTTTGTCATCGTTTCTTCTATGATATTTGCTGTAGCTGTTATCAGTTTAATCATCCATCCGGTAGGACCTCCTCAGCCACCTGGAATGGCAAATCCTCCGGGAGAAATTCAGCCTGCCAGACCCTATGACCTTCTGCCGCTGCTGGGAACAATTCTGAATAATCTGATTGCCGCCTTCCTCATCATTGGAAGCAGCACCGCGCTTGAGCTTGAATACAAATGGCGGAGTGAACAAAAAATGCGAAAGGATGAAGAAAAGGAACATCTCAAAACAAACCTGGCCCTTTTGAGACACCAGGTTAGTCCGCATTTTTTGATGAATACCCTCAACAACATTCATTCGTTGGTCGAAATGGATTCGGCAAAAGCACAGGATGCCATCGAACGGCTATCCACACTGATGCGCTACCTGCTTTACGATTCCGCTCAAAATACCATAGAATTGAAGAAGGAGATAGAATTTATCAACAGCTTTGTTTCGCTGATGCAACTGCGGCATTCGGAGGAAGTGGAAGTAAAAGTGGTGGTACCTGACCAATTTCCAACCACCAGGATCCCTCCAATGTTGTTTATATCACTGTTGGAAAATGCTTTTAAACATGGGGTTAGCTATCCGTTAAAATCTTATATTTATTTTGAACTTCGGTTGAACGAAACTTCCCTGAATTGTGCCATCAAAAACAGCAAGCATAAAATGCCCACAAAGTCTCAGGGCGAATATTCCGGAATAGGTCTCGAAAACATTCAAAAGAGCCTGAAAATGCTTTATGGTCAAAATTACCGCCTGGACATCCTTGACAAGGAAAATGAATTTGAAGTGAACCTTACCATTCCACTATGAAGATCACTTGCATAGCCATAGACGATGAGCCGCTGGCAGTCAAAAAGATCGCAGGTTATATCCGGAAAATCCCATTTCTGGAACTGGTAGCCGAATGCCGGAGTGCATTTGAAGCGATGGAGATCCTCCGAAGCAACAAGATCCAGCTGATGTTTATAGATATCAATATGCCGGATTTCAGCGGGATGGAATTCGTTAAATCTTTGACAGAGAGGCCATACATTGTATTCACCACAGCCTACAGCGAGTATGCAGTGGAAGGTTTTCAGGTGGAGGCCGTTGATTACTTGCTAAAACCCATCTCCTTCAGCAATTTGCTCAAAGCCGCCAACAAGGTGAAAGAGCTGGTCGATTTGAAGTCAGCCATACAACCGGTAACTGTTAAATCAACCGCCAATCACCTCTTTGTCAAATCCGAATACAAGCTTGTCCGCATCGATCTCGACGACATCAAATACATCGAAAGCCAGCACGAATACATTAAAATTCATTTGACAAACAGTGCGCCGGTGCTAACGCAGTTGAGTCTGAAGGCTATCGAAGAGCAACTTTCTCCCGACAAATTTATGCGGGTGCACCGGTCATTTATTGTCCATCTGAACAAAATTTCTGTCATCGATCGCTACAGAATCGTCTTTGATGGCAAGGTTTACATCCCGGTTAGCGATCCATACAAAGAAAAATTTCAGGAGTATTTGGATGGGAATTTTGTTTAAATTGGCCAAATGGAACAGACCGAACAAAAATTGTATCGCACGGCTTACCTTCTAAGCATCTTCACCATTGCCTACAATGTTTTGGAAGGGGTCATCTCCATGGGGATGGGTTACCAGGATGAAACCCTGGCCCTTTTTGGATTTGGGGTAGATAGTTTCATCGAGGTAATGTCGGGAATCGGTATCGCCGTAATGATTTCGCGCATCCGCCGAAACCCTGGAAGTCCGAAAAGCAGTTTCGAAACCAGGGCACTCCGCATCACCGGAACCTCCTTTTACCTCCTGGCAGCGGGTCTGTTGGCAGGAATTGTGGTCAGCCTTGCCAACCACCACAAGCCTGAAACAACGCTCTGGGGGGTGGTGATCGCTTTAATTTCAATAGCCGTGATGTGGTGGCTGGTGATTGCCAAAAAGAGGACTGGCAACCTTTTGAACTCTGATGCGATTGTGGCCGATGCCAACTGTACGAAAGTTTGCATCTATATGTCCCTGGTGCTGTTGGCATCCAGTGCCTTGTACGAACTAACCGGATTTGCCTATGCCGATGCCATTGGCTCTGCCGGATTGATCTACTTTTCTATTTCTGAAGGGAAAGAGGCCTTCGAAAAGGCCCAAGGCAAGAAATGCAGCTGCGATCATTGCTGATTGGACAAGCTCCCGGCAGAATTTTTTTCACACTTTCTGCCATTTTCTCTCCCATCAATTCTCTCTTTTTGTGGTTTGATTTTACTAACTTAGGGGGATCGTAACAGGGGTACACGTTATCTTCCGTTGCATTCTGCCGTTATCACTTTGCCACCAATAAAACTGAAACTCATGCAAAAAGTACTGATCATTTTCAACCGGGAGCCATACGATGGCACGGATGTGACCTGGAATGGCCTGCGTTTGGCTGAAACATTGCTTAAAAGAGGGGTTCAGGTCGGGATATTCCTGATGAACGACGCCGTCGACCTGGCCAGGGATGCCTGCAAGAAACCTGAAAATTACGACCAGGATCTGACAGAGATGCTGAAGGAGTTGATTGCAAAAGATGTTCCCGTTGAGGTGTGCGGTACCTGTCAGGCACGCTGCGGAATCTACAAAAATCAACCCTATTTTGAGGGAGCCAACAAATCTACCATGACATTCCTGGCCGATTGGGTGATTGACAGTGACAAGGTTTTGACCTTTTGATAGTTACATCAAGCAAATGAATTAGAATTGTGAATAGCCTCTAGCTTTAGCTGGAGGTCTTGAGGAATATTGATAGCGCAGGGCTTTAACCGAAATATTATTGGGCTAAAGCCTTGTGTTATTCATGCATCTTATCATGAGGCTGTCTGAAAAGGCAGCCTCTCTTTTTTATTGACAAGTAGCTGAAAATTGATATTAATTGAAAATCATTGACCACTCATGGCTATAATTGAGTATAGAGTCAAAGATTTGGTTTTTAATGGTTGATTTTGCTACTTTT
>CAMCBW010000085.1 GCA_945873105.1 Tangfeifania diversioriginum | reverse complement strand
TTGCTCGTTTCCGGATTCTCCCGGGCACAGGATATCTCCATTGAGCCCAACCAACCCTCTGGCATTACCTATTGCAGGCAGGCTTTCTACATTGCTCCCAATTTTAACATGTTATCCTCCACTGCAGTATCAGGGATGAAAATATCTTTCGGAACCGGATTTGTCCCGGGGGAGGATGAGCTCAAACTGGATGGATATACCGGTGTGGTAACAGGAACCTGGTTTGCTGCGCAAGGGTACATGACCTTTTTCGGAGGGAGTACAATCAACGATTACATCCAGGCCATACAAAAGGTTCAATACATCAACAATGCTGCTGCTCCTACTGTAGGAGTTCGAATCATTACATTTTCGCTGGATGATACTGACTATTTGCCGGAAACGCAGCATTTTTACAGGTTTATACAAAAACCGGGTATCACCTGGTCGACTGCAAAGTTTGAAGCAGAATCTGCCGAAATGAAATACCACGGATTGCAAGGATATCTTGCCACGATAACCTCAGCTGTTGAAAATGCCTTTATTAATCAGAAAACCAAGGGGGTAGGCTGGATTGGGGCCTCGGATGCAGCCACCGAGGGAGAGTGGAAATGGGTGACAGGACCGGAAGGGAAAGAGAACAATGGCCAGGGCATACTCTTTTGGAAAGGTACAGGTACCCAGGCCTATACCAACCCTTCGAGCTATGGTGCGGTCAACAACATGTACCACAACTGGAACCGTTTTGGCGCTGCCACCAATGCCGAACCCAACCAGTCGGGAGAGGAAGATTATGCCCACATCACCGTTTTTCCAACCAATCCCTCTGAGTCACTCAAATGGAACGACCTTCCCAATGCGGGAGGCAGTGGCACCTATGTTCCCGCCGGTTACCTGATAGAATACGGTGGGATGCTCAACGACCCTGTGGTAAACCTGATCGCAAGCATTTCATTGCGTGTCAATACCATCTCCTTCAATCCTACCAAGGATTTTACAAAATGCCAGGGGGATGCAGTGCAGCTGAACAAGGAGGAGAGCAAGGCAACCTATACCTGGAGTCCGGTGGTAGGGCTTTCCAATCCTGCCATCTCCAATCCCATGGCTTCACCCGATATCTCCACGCAGTACAAGGTCGTTGCCGTAAATGGAATTTGTAGCGATTCTGCCAGGTTTATGTTGAACATCCATCCAGCTCCGGTTTCACAGCTAAAAGATTTGGAGAACATCTGTGCCGGGAAAAGCATTTCCCTGGATCCCGGACTTCATTCGGCCTACAGCTGGAGCAATGGTGCCACCACCAGGACGGTGCTTACCGGGGTGGCTGGCAAATATGTTGTAAAACTGACCAGCGACAAAGGCTGTACGGCCAAAGACTCTGTATTGCTGGTTGTGCAGCCCTATCCAAAAATGAACCTGACCGGACTGAATTCCCTGATTTGCGGCTCCAAGGCTGTGACACTCAATATCTCCAATGACAAAGGGGAGTGGTTGATAACCAATTTGAGCACCAACCAGCAATTCTCCACACCTTCCATTCAGGTCAACGCCTTTGGTGCCTATCCCTTCCGGATAAATCTTAGCGATGCCTATGGTTGTAGCGTTGATACCATTCCGGTGCTGGCATTTCGGGACAATCCGGCTGTTCAGTTGGGGAACGACACCACCATTTGCAATCCCGCCAAAATAGTGCTGGATGCCGGCGCCGGATTGAATACTTACCAATGGTCTACGGGTGAAACTTCCCGCAGGATTGAGGTGTCCGGGCAGGGGAAATACGGTGTTCTTGTTAAAAACAGTTTCACTTGCTTTACGAAGGACAGCATTTCTATCGCTTTTACCAACAAGCCTAAGTTAAACCTGGAGGGACTGGATGCCCTTATTTGTGGCAGCAAGAGCACCAATGTCAACATCACCGTCGACAAGGGCAACTACCAGCTGACCAGCACTAACAGTTTGGTCAAAATAGACGGACTCAACACGACAGTGCCCGCTTTTGGCAATTTCCCATTCGGATTCAATTCCAAAGATCAATACGGTTGTCGCACAGATACTGCATTTACAATCGGATTTTTTAAAATTCCCCAGGTGAAGTTTACCATAGATGAATCTGAATGTTATGGTTACAACCTCGAGGCTACCTACATCGGGGATGCGGTCATTCCCAATGCGAGATTTACCTGGATTTTTGCGGGTGATACCATCAGCAGCAAAATGGGCCAGAGCGTCGAGACCATTCCGTTGGGGGTAGGTCAGGCAAAACGGGACCTGAGCCTCACAGTGCTGGAAGATGGTTGCAGCAACAGCGACGCTATCAAGGACATCCATGTCATTCCGACGCTGGGTCTGTCGGTGGTTAAAGGGGTGCAATGCCTGCCGATGACCTTCGATTTCAGGGGTTTTAATACGGAAACCGGGGTTCAGTACCGTTGGGATTTGGGAGATGGAACCACCGCTGCGACCAAGGATGTTGTGCACAAATATGCCAAGGATGGCCATTACGATGTATCCTTGACAGTGACCACCGACAAGGGTTGTTCGAATACCGCTGAGATCAAAAAAATGGTCTATGCAGCGCCGGTTCCGACTGCGGGATTTACCATGCAACCCGGTCTCTGCCTGAGTCCAGGCAAGGATACGGTCAGTTACAAAGGCACCGCCCTGGCAGCAGACACCTACCATTGGGATTTGAAGGCATTTGACCCGGAAGAGATCATACAGTCACCGGACACTACCGCCGGGCCCTTTATTTTTGAACTCCTCAACAAGCCAAAGGCTACCATCTCCCTATTTGTAGTATCCAGCTATGGATGTCAAAGCACTGTAGCATCGCTGGAAATCAAAAGGAAGCCACTTTTTTCCTATGAATTGTCAGCCGTGGAGGGATGTGCACCCTTGTTGGTCAACTTTAGCGCAAAGCCGGACGATCCGGTTGATCAGCTTGATTTTAAATGGGTTTTTGGACCAGATGAAACGGGAACTGGCGGAGAAATCGATCACACATATGAGACACCCGATTTGGTATATGATCTTGGGCTCACGGCCGTCTCTTCGGTAACGGGATGCACGGATTCACTTTTCAGCGAAAAGCAGATCGTTGTGCATCCCAATCCCAAAGCAGGTTTTGGCATGGATCACGACATCGTCTACAACGATATGCCCACCGTCTCCTTTCAGGATCAAAGTACAGATGCCATCAACTACTACTGGGATTTTGGCGATGGACTTCGTTCGCGGGAGAAAGATCCCGTTCACAGTTACGACGTGGTTGGAAAGCGAAAGGTGGTACAGACAGTATACAATGAGTTCGACTGTCAGGACACAACTTCCAATTTTGTGTTGGTGGCATTCAACAAGATCTTCGCTCCGAATGCCTTTGCACCCAATGCCGTAGCAGCGATCGACCGGCAGTTTCTCCTTTCATCGGAAGGTATTGCGAAAGAGGGGTACCATCTATCCATTTTTAGCAGATGGAACGACAAGGTCTTCGAATGCAAAAACGAAATTAAGGGCTGGGATGGGAAAATGTCCAATGGAAATTTTGCCCCGGCCGGGAACTATATTTGGATTCTGGAGTGCTTTGATTTTCTGGGGCGTCCCCACCGGCAGTCCGGATTGATCACACTTGTTTTTTGATGCTTTATTCCTATCTTTTGGCTTTGATTCAAGGATACTGACTACATGATTAAACTTTGGCTGACCATATCTTCCATCCTGCTGTTGTCCGGCGTCGCTGCTACGCAGACAATCTCTGACATTTGTGTCAAATCGACGGAGGGGAAAGACTTTTGGTTTGGCTTTATGGAGAGCAGGCACCACCAAACTGGCCACTACCTCGAACTGACCCTTACCTCTACCCACACCTGCAATTTTAGCATGTACATCGGGAAATCCCCCAATCCGTACATTACAGGAGTATTGCAACCCAATGTCCCCTTTCGCTACAAACCTCCCTGGCAAAACATTGAACCCATTGGCTCCGAGGTAGTTGAATCCAAGGCAATCCACATCGTTTCGGATATGCCAATGAACATATTTGCCATGAACTGGAGCCCCAGTTCAGCCGATGCAGCAGTCATTTTTCCGATGGATGCATTGGGGGATGAATATTATGCGGTATGTTATGAGCCTAATCTTAATGCAGTGGTAGCCTTAACCGGAAATGCGACGGGTAAGAACAGCGAATTTCTTGTAGTAGCTACAGTTGATAATACAAAAGTTTCTATTACTCCTTCAAAAGTAACAGATAAACTTCGCCCTGCTGGTGTGCCATTTGAGGTCATTCTAAACAAAGGTGAAGTCTATCAGGTACAATCAATGAATAATGTAAATCTTGCCGGGCAGGGAGATTTAACGGGTAGTTATGTAAAGAGTAATAAACCTATCGCTTTTTATTCCGGCTCCTATTCGACAACCATTCCAATTAATGCGACCAATGCCTGGGATCACCTCTATGAACAGATTCCTCCGGTCCGATCCTGGGGACGAAAATATGTAACGGTGCCGCTAGAAGGGAGATCGCAGGATGTGTTTAGAATTGTAGCCTCCGTTAAGACGAATGTAAGGATAGGAAGCAATCCTCCGATAGTTATTAACAAAGGAAGTTTTTATGAATTTGTATTAAAACAGGATGAACCCACTGTGATCGAAAGCGACTACCCAATACTGTTGGCTCAATACATGGTTTCAAATATCGTGGATAAACCTGCAGGCTGGGTAGGGACCTGGGACGGTGACCCACTTATGTTGATTATCAGTCCGGTAGATCAAACCCGCGAGAATGTTACCTTCGTGGCCTATGATTCACCGAATATCAAAAGCAAATATTTTGTGAATGTCGTTACCAAACTGGAATCATCACTTTTCATCACGCTGGATGGCTCAGTCATCAATTTTACGACCCTTCCCAATACCGGCTATTCCTATGCCCAAATTCCCATTACCAAAGGGAATCACAATCTTAACTCTACGGTTCCCGGGCATGGCTTTATCGCTTATGTGTACGGCTACGGTGGTGTCGAATCCTATGGTTACGGGGTCGGTTTTAACCTGAACATCAAACTGGATCTTGGGGGTGACATCTATTTTGCGAAGGACACGATCCTGCTTTGCAAGGGACAGGCAAAGATATTGGATGCCGGATCCCATTTTTCCAAATTTCTTTGGAGCACCGGTGATACCGCCCAAACCATCTTCGTGACCCAACCCGGTCACTCTTGGGTAAAAGCTACCACCACCGATGGATGCAGCATGATCGACAGTATTTTTACTTACCTGAGCGATCCTGTCGTTAAATTGGGGAACGATACGACCATGTGCAATCCCAGGAGCCTGAAACTGGATGCCGGAGCCGGTTTTGTCTCCTACAACTGGAATACAAAGGACAGCATACGTTCGATATCTGTTCAAACGCAGGGGATGTACGGAGTCACTGCGCAAAATAAATATGGATGCAATTGCAGTGATTCCATTTATGTCTTTTTTGTGGACAAGCCAAAAATAAGCCTTGCAAGTCTGGATACCCTTATTTGCGGCAGCAAAGTCTCCACCTTGAAGATTTCTGCCGACAAGGGCAGTTACCAGTTAAAGACGGATAATCCATTGGTTCAGATAGATGGATTAACGACAACCGTTCCCCAATTCGGAAGTTTCCCCTTTACCTTCACGGCGACAGATCCCTATACCTGCGTCTCGGATACCACCTTCCGGGTGGGATTCTTTGAAATTCCCAAACTCAACCTTGGCCATGACACCACCATTTGCAATCCGCAATCCATTACCCTGGATGCCGGGCCAGGCATGGCCACCTATCTCTGGAATACCAAAGACTCCGTCAGGAGTATTACCGTCAAAACGCCGGGGAATTATGGAGTACAGATAAAGAGTATATACGGATGCTACAACCTTGACAATCTATCCGTCAATTTTGCAGACGTGCCCCGTTTCGACCTCAGCCGGTTGGATACTTTGATTTGTGGCGTAAAGAACACTACCGTGGACATTTCTGTGGACAAGGGGGAGTTTTACTTAAGCAGTCCTGATCCTTCCGTAACCATCAACGGGCTTTCGACCACGGTACCAAAATTTGGATCCTTCCCCTACCATGTAAGGGCAAAAGACCATTATGCCTGCGTCTCTGATACCAATTTCATGGTTGGATTCCACAAGATTCCCACGGTGGTCATCTCCGTGGATGACACCACCTGTTACGGGTATAGCCTGGATGCCAAGTACCTGGGTGATGCAGACCCAACCATCGCAAGGTTCACTTGGGTTTTTGCCAGGGATACCCTGGCGCAGGAGATTGGCAAAACCCAGATCTTTGTAAAACTGGGCATGGACCGATCCAAACGGGATCTCTTTCTGAAGGTGGACGAACGAGGTTGTGACAACAGTTTTGTTATCAAGGAGATCAATGTCATTCCAGACCTCGATTTTACAGTATCTGACACCCTGCTGTGCCAACCTTACAAATTTGATTTCAAGGCCACCAACTCTGAAAATGTGGTGGATTATCTCTGGGATTGGGGGGATGGTAAAACCGAACACAATGGCATCAATTTGTCGCACAGCTATGCAAAGGATGGCTTTTATACCGTACAGTTAACGGCGACAACCGACAAAAACTGCATCAATACCGTTAAAAAGGATAGTCTGCTCTATGTGGCACCCATACCAACCGTTGGATTTTCCCTGAAAGAGGAAATTTGCCTGGGGTTGGGCCCCGACTCGTTGGTATATGTAGGCTCGGGTGATGACAAGGACCATTACAAATGGGATCTGACCTCCTTCCTTCCGGGGGAGATTGTTCAAAACCCAGGGGAAACACAAGGTCCATTGGTTTTTAAAATGGTTGAAAAGCCAACTGCAGAGGTAAAATTGCAGGTAATTTCAAAGTATGGCTGTATCAGTGAAATCAAATCTTTGGCCATGAAACGGATACCATCCTTCTATCTGCAGGCAGAAGACAGCACGGGTTGTATTCCTTTTGAAATTGATTTGAAAGCTTTTACCAGGGAGGACAAAGATCAGGTAGAATATTCCTGGAATTTTGGGGATGGAAAGTTTGCTTCAGGACCCTCCGTCACCCATACCTATCCTGATCCTGACAATACTTATGACCTTACGCTCTATGCCAGTTCCATTACAACCGGATGCAAGGATACGCTCCACAAACCATCGTTTGTGCAGGTTTTTCCACAACCAACGGCCGCTTTTGATTTTGAGCCCAAAGTCTTGAGCAATGAAAGTTCTGTGGCAGCCTTTACCAATCAATCCAAAGGATCAGACCATTACCTCTGGCAATTCGACGATGGCTACACCACCCACCTCGAAAGTCCGACCCATGATTTTAAGGTGGTAGGCCCCAGGAGGATTTTGCTGGAGGCAGGCAACGAATTCGGTTGCATAGATACAGTATCCAATGAAATATTGATAGCCCTTAACAGGATTTTTCCACCCAACGCCTTTCTTCCCAATGCCCCCAACAGGAGTGACCGCGAGTTTTTCCCCTGGTGCAACGGGGTTTTGGAAAAGGGATATACACTTAGAATTTTTAGCCGGTGGAACGATGTGGTTTTCGAATGCAAAGATCAGTTAAAAGGGTGGGATGGCAGATTGAAGGATGGCACCATGGCTCCCCCCGGGAATTACATCTGGATGCTCTATTTCCAGGATTTCATGGGAAAATTCCACAACCAGCAGGGAACGGTTACATTGATTTATTGAGGCGATTTGTTATTTTTTGACCGGCAAAATTAGATCTTTGCAACATGATCAGGTACGGGTTATTTTTGATTTTTGTTTTGCTGGGCTTTTCCAATCTCTGGGCGCAGAATCCTTGTGTCAAATCGACCGAAGGGAAAGAGTTCTGGTTTGGGTTCATGGAAAACAGGCCAGGTGTTGGATGTTTAATTCCTGTGCCAGAAAATTTTATTGAAATAACAGTCACCTCTCGGTTCAATTGCCAATTCACAGTTACATTGGGAAAATCTGCAGTTGCAATTGTGAATGACGTACTTGAACCCAATGTACCCAAGAAGTATAAACTGGATAGAAGCAAGGCTGAACCATTTGGTTCTGAGAATATTGAAGAGAAGGCCCTCCACCTGGTTTCCGATCAACCACTGAATCTTTATGCCATGAACTATGGTATAAACTCGGCAGACGCTGCCGTGATTTTTCCTGTTGAAGCACTTGGAAATGAGTATTATGCCATGTGTTACGAGCCTCATTACGATTTGAGGTACAATATTTGGTGTGGATTCTTCACGAACGGTAAAAACAGTGAATTCGTGGTAGTTGCGACAGCGGATCAGACCCGCGTAACCATTACACCCAGTAAGGTAACAGACAAACTTCAACCGGCAAATCTTCCTTTTACCATTGTACTCAGCAAAGGAGAACTGTACCAGGTTCAGTCCATGAATTTTCCTGATTTGGCTGGTCAGGGTGACTTGACAGGTACTCATATTGCAAGTGATAAACCGATCGCGCTCTATTCGGGAGCATGGGCTACAACTGTGCCAAATAGCTCCGTGGATGCCTGGGACCATCTTTACGAGCAGATACCTCCAATTGTGTCGTGGGGAAGAAAATTTGTTGCAGTACCCCTGAAATCGAGGGCAAAGGATACTTACCGGATTCTGGCATCAGTTGATCAGACCAATGTGAGGATTACCAATAAAGCATTGGTGGTATTGGATAGGGGGAAATTTTATGAATTCATGCTCAACGAAGATGAACCCTCGCTAATTGAAAGTGACCATCCCATCATGCTGACGCAATTCAGCAATTCAAACGATGTTGACAGACCTCCCGGAGTACCCCAAACTTCCTGGGATGGAGATCCCGCGATGATGATTGTTAGTCCGGTGGATCAAACCAGAGAAGAGGTAACCTTTGTTGCCTACGATCTCCCTGAAATCAATCAAAAATTCTTTGTTAACATTGTCACCAGGGACAATTCGGTCAACCAGATACTGCTTGACAATGGTCCAATACCATTTCAGTCGATTCCCAATACCGGATACTCTTTTGCCCAGGTAAAGATTGCCCAGGGAAACCACAACCTGAACAGTACCGAACCCGGTAAGGGTTTTATTGCATATGTCTACGGTTTTGGAGGAGTCGAATCCTATGGTTATGGGGTTGGTTTCAACCTCAATGTCAAGCTGGACCTGGGTGGGGACCTCCATTTTGCAAGAGATACTATTCTTCTGTGCAAAGGAGAGAGTAAAATATTGGATGCAGGGGCGCAATTTTCAACCTATCTATGGAATACAGGAGAGACTAGCCAGAAAATCAGTGTAAACAAGAAGGGATATTATTTTGTGACTGCCAGCAACAGTGGTGGATGCATGCTGCAGGACACTATTTATGTTTTTGAGAGCAATCCTGTCATCGATCTGGGCATGGATACGACCTATTGCAGCAACCCTCCGGTGGTGCTTGACGCAGGCGCTGGCTTCTCCTCCTGGCTATGGTCGACCGGGGAGAAAACCCAAAAAATCACGGTGCATACTGGAGGGATATACTCGGTATTGGGAGTGAACAAATATGGTTGCCAGGCTGCGGATACCATCAAGGTTGGTTTTGCTCCCCCGCCAAAATTGCTGCTGGAGCAAAAGGACCAGCTGATCTGCGGCAACAAAACCACAACCCTTAAAATATCATCAGATCCCGGTACCTATGCGATTACCAGTACGGATCCAAAGGTCTCGGTCAATGGATTGAAAGTGGAGGTTACCGAATACGGTACCTATCCTTTCACATTTTCCGCTTCAGGAGGATCGGGATGTGTGGCGGATACCAGTTTTACCCTCTCCTTCAACCCCTT
>CAMCBW010000084.1 GCA_945873105.1 Tangfeifania diversioriginum | reverse complement strand
ACAATGTTTGCTTTCCGGTTGAATCCTTTCAGGGTGGAGCGTACAATGGTCTTCAATACCTGGGTGTCACGGCTGCCATTCTCAAGATCACTGACCCGAACAGCCCCCAACCCTCTGAAAAAGGATTTAACAACGGGTATGTCAAAATACTTTTCAGACATGACCGGTGTAACGGGGGCATAGCGGTAGATCTGACCCAGCAGGATGACCGGATCAACCAGTGCAGGATGATTGGGCAAAATAAAAAAAGGCGCTTCCTGTTGGAAGAGCTCTTCTCCCCTGACCACAATTTTGTACCGGGTTCGTACCAGAAGTCTGGCTTTGAAGGCAATTACCTTTGCCAGAAACAGGTAAACAGAGTTGGTTTTCTTCATAAGGGTTGATACTTGATCCTTCAAAAATAGCAACAATGGACAAATATGCCAATGGTACTGCAGAGAATAGTCAACAAGGAACATAGGTTAAAAAGCCAATTATCGAAACGTATCGCAATAAAAAAGATATATTTGTGTATAAACTAAACTGACTGACATGACAAGAGCTGTTCTGCCCGTTAATTCAAAAAAGGTTATCAATGCCTGGTGCTCGTACGACATTGCCAATTCAGCTTATATCCTGAGCGTCAATACGGTGCTCTTTCCAATTTATTATCAGCAGGTTACCAAGGATGCTTTTGGTTCGGACCAGGTACAATTCCTGGGAATGAGTATCAAGAATACGGTCTTGTATGAATATGCCATTGCCCTTGGATACCTCATGGTCATATTTCTTACCTTGTCGCTGTCAGGGATTGCAGACATGGGGGGATACCGAAAGCGGTTCATGCAATTTTTCACCTTTCTGGGCTCCTTCGCCTGCATTGGACTCTTTGGTTTCACGGGTGCCAATATCGGATTGGGTCTTGTTTTGCCCATGCTGGCAGTAATAGGATTTGCAGGTTCGCTGGTCTATTACAACTCATTTCTGCCCATCATCGCGACACCCGACCGTCACGACCGCATCAGTGCAATGGGTTTTTCTTTTGGCTATGCAGGAAGTATGTTGTTGCTGATGTTTAATATTTTCTCTCTGCAGAAATACCAAATGTTTGGATTTGCCAATGAACTGGAAGCGATCAGGTTTTCATTTATTGAGGTGGGTATCTGGTGGTTGGTCGTGGCCCAGGTGGCATTTTACTACCTCCGTGAGGAGCGCAAAAAGGTTCAGTGGGATACCAGCATCTTCACCAGGGGTTTTCATGAGGTCATTACCGTATTTGGGTACATCAAAAAGCACAAAGCAATGTACCGGTTCCTGCTTTCCTTTTTCTTTTTCAGCATGGGTGTGCAAACCATTATCATCATAGCCTCCCTTTTTGGCAAGGCAGAATTGGGCATCTCTGATACCATGCTGATCATGACCATCCTGATCATTCAGCTGGTAGCGATCTTTGGGGCATTTTTATTTGGGATGGTCTCTTCACGTTTCGGAAACAAAACCTCCCTGTTGTGGATGCTGGCTATCTGGATCATCGTCTGTTTCTCTGCCTATGCCGTTCGCAGCGATATTCAGTTTTATACATTGGCTGCCCTGGTTGGACTTGTGATGGGCGGGATACAATCACAGGCGCGTTCAACCTGGTCGAAGTTAATCCCTGCGGGTACCACAGACACTGCCTCCTATTTTAGTTTCTATGACAGTACGGAAAAGCTGGCCATTGTAATTGGTATGTTTGGGTTTGGGATCATAGAACAGCTCACCGGCAGCATGCGGAACAGTACCCTGTTGTTGTCCCTGTTTTTCATGGTAAGCTTTCTGATCATTGCCGTTACAAAATTGAAGAAGGCATAGTCCACATCTGACCATTAAAAACAAAATTGAAGCTGATGAAAACGATCAAATACACATTGCTCGTCCTGGCAGCCCTACTGCTGCTGTACCTCTCCGGGCCCACTTTGCCAAAACCTGTTTTGAACCAAAACTTGCCGGCCATCACAGGCAGTGTTGAAAATTTCGTCTCTGCCGCAAACAGTGCACCCGGAATTCAGATCCGACCAGGCTGTGAGGCAAAGATCTTGTGGGCCAATGAATCGGTAAAATCACCTACTGAATTTGTACTCTTGTACCTGCATGGCTTTTCAGCCAGCAGAAGGGAGGGTTACCCTGTCAATGAAGATTTTGCCAGCCATTTTGGGTGCAATGCTTACCTGGCCAGATTGGCCTCCCATGGTTTGGTAACCGATTTGCCATTGATCGACATGACGCCTGAAAGGCTTTATGAATCTGCCAAAGAGGCCTTGGTGGTAGCACAGCAGCTTGGGAAGAGAGTGATCATCATGGGTTGTTCCACCGGATGCACACTGGCACTCAAACTGGCTGCCGATTTTCCCGGTAGGGTAGAGGCATTGATCCTCTATTCTCCCAACATCAAGATCAAGCAGAAAAGTGCAGTGCTGCTTTCCGGAAACTGGGGACTTGAGATAGCGCGTCTCACTTATGGAGGAAAATCCAGAAACGTAAAATACGATTCAATGAGTGAAATGTGTAAATACTGGTATTGCAGTTACCGACTGGAGTCGACCGTCTACTTGCAGCAGCTGCTTGATGCTACGATGAATGAAGAGCTCTTTGCCAGGATTGCCTGCCCTGCTTTTGTTGCCTATTACTACAAGAATGAAGCGCTCCAGGATCCGGTTGTCGAGGTCAAGGCAGCCCTCCGAATGTACAGGGAATTGGGGACGACACCGGCCAAAAAGCGGGCTGTTGCCTTTCCTGAGGCGGGTAACCATGTGTTGGCCTGCGACCTGACATCCGGTGCTGTTGCGGAAGTCAGAAGTTCAACCTATCAATTCGCAGAAGAAATGCTGGGTATGAAACCGGTTCAATAACCGGGATTGTTGAACCGGTCCCAAAGGACGAAGGGTCACAGCGGACAACAATGTGACAAGTACAATCAGATGTTGGTTTTACAGAAAGGTTGCCCTGATTTGCTCAGACGATCGTTCAAAGGGTAGCCAGTACCACCTTTAGCTCAGCAATTGCTCCGTTGCACTGCGTCTCGAAATGGCCAATGTGTACGGGATAGCTTTCAACTTCGGTGCCATCGATCGTTTTGAGCTGAAACCGTTTCATCTCAAGTTCCAGTTCTGTCATGCCCATAATTTGCAGGGAGGATTTGGCTTTGTGAGCCTCCTTGCCAAGTGCTGCATAATTGCCGGTTTGGTACAAATGGTTTAGATTGGTAATAAAACCCGGAACCTGTTGCAAAAACATCTCAATCATATCACGAATCATTGCCTTGTTTCCCTCTGTAATGGTTCGCAAATAGTCTAAATTAGTATAAGCCATTGGCGGTAAATGATTATGGTTTTATAGTTTTTGATGCAGGGATATATTTTCAATCCGACATGAGTTTTGTTAGGTACAGTGCACTTTTTTTTTTATATTTTTGCCAATACAGGTAAGCCCTATAGCCTATGAATGCTATTTCAGAAAACTTTAGCCGCTGGAATCAGGAACCTATCATAAACATAACTGTACTTTAAAAGTACAATCTTTTATTGATTAATTGGATTTTTTTGCCTGTTTTTTTTGTCATTGAATCAATTAAAATTATTAAAAATGTTAAGAACCTATTTTCACGGCATTCATGTAGGCTACCATGCCAAAATGGCCGAATTTGCGGGTTTCGATATGCCGATTGAATACACCGGAATCAAGGATGAACACCTTACTGTGCGAAGGGGAGTTGGAGTCTTCGATGTCTCCCACATGGGTGAAATTTGGGTGAAGGGACCCTCGGCCCTAGCTTTCCTGCAAAAGGTGACCACCAATGATGTAGCGGTACTTCAACCAGGTCAAGCGCAATACTCCTGTTTTCCCAATGGAAAGGGTGGCATCGTCGATGACCTGCTGGTCTACTATTTTTCTCCGGAGAAATATTTGCTGGTGGTCAATGCGGCCAATGTGGTAAAAGACTGGAATTGGCTGGTAAGTCAAAACAGCCTGGGGGTCATTTTGGAAAATGCATCGGACAAAATCTCCCAATTGGCGGTCCAGGGGCCAAAAGCACTGGAGGTGTTGCAGAAGTTAACCGCCATCGACCTCTCTGCCATCAAATACTACACCTTTGTCGTGGGCGAGATGGCTGGTACAAAGGATGTGATTATTTCTGCCACCGGCTACACGGGTGCAGGAGGTTTTGAACTCTATTTCTACAACGAACATGCGGAAAGTATGTGGAAGGCTATTTTCGATGCCGGCAAGGATTTTGGTATCAAGCCCATCGGTTTGGCAGCCCGGGATACGTTGCGGCTGGAAATGGGGTTTTGTCTTTATGGAAATGATATCGATGATACAACTTCTCCCATTGAAGCTGGACTTGGATGGATCACCAAGTTCAATGACCAGAAGGATTTTATTGACAAAGCATTGCTGCTCCAGCAGAAACAGCAGGGAACCGCCCAAAGGTTGTGCGGATTTGAGATGATCGACAGGGGAATCCCACGACACCACTATACCCTTACAGATGCACAAGGTCAGGCCATTGGCCATGTTACCTCAGGTACCCAATCCCCACTGCTGGAGAAGGGGATCGGAATGGGGTACGTCCCCACAGCCCTGTCTAAACCTGGCAGTGAAATTTATTTGGAGGTTAGAGGCAAATTACTCAAAGCCAAAGTAGTAAAGCTGCCCTTTATTTAGATCGTTTCTATATCTGCCCGTTTACGGGCTGTTAACCTAAAATTAACTGATTTTTGTCATGTTTATTGGTTTTTAGTACTAATTTCACACAGCCCTTTTCTGGTGCTAAGGCCTTAATTATAAGTAGTTAAATATTTAATTAATTCTATATTTTTATCCTGCCGGTACCGTCCGGTTAGTTTGTCAAATCCTTAATACTGATCCAATGAAGAAGCATAATTTTTACGCGGGTCCCTCCATTCTTCCCGAGTACACCATTCAGAAAACCGCTGAGGCTGTTGTCAATTTTGCCGGAACGACCCTGTCAGTGATGGAGGTCTCCCACCGCAGCAAAGAGTTTGTTGCAGTTATGGACCAGGCTATCGCGCTGGTTAAAGAGTTGCTGGAAGTACCGGAAGGCTATGAAGTGCTTTTCCTTCAGGGAGGTGCAAGTACCCAGTTTTACATGGCACCCTACAACCTGATGAAGAGCAAGGCCGGTTACATGAATACTGGAGTTTGGGCCACTGCCGCCATCAAAGAGGGTAAATTTTTCGGTGAGGTGGTTGAAGTTGCCTCCTCAAAAGACAGGAATTACAACTACATTCCCAAGGATTTTGCGATCCCTGCCGATCTGGATTATCTGCACATCACCACCAACAATACAATTTTCGGGACAGAGATGCTCTACGATCTTGATTCTCCGGTTCCGTTGGTGGCAGATATGTCTTCCGATATTTTCAGTCGCCCGCTGGATATCTCCAAATATGCCGTCATCTATGCCGGGGCTCAGAAAAACCTGGCTCCAGCCGGCGTTACCCTGGTGATTGTCCGCAAGGATGTATTGGGAAAAACCGGACGACCCATTCCTACCATGATCAACTACCAGACACACATCGAAAAAGAGTCGATGTTCAATACGCCGCCCTGTCTCCCTGTTTTCGCCGCACTTCAAACGTTGGTATGGTTGAAGGAGAATGGTGGCATACGGGCCATGGAGGCGAAAAACATTGCCAAGGCAAAATTGCTCTACGATGAGATTGACCGTAACCGTTTGTTCCAATGTACGGTGCCGGATCCTGCAGACCGTTCAAGAATGAACGTAACCTTTGTGATGACACCCGGAAACGAGCACCTGGAGAAAGATTTCCAGGCAGCGGCCAAAGCCGGCAACATTGTAGGTATTGAGGGGCACCGCAGCGTTGGTGGTTTCAGAGCCTCCATATACAATGCCATGCCGATAGAGAGTGTTGCTGCACTGGTGAAAACCATGCAAGATTTCGAAGCACAGCAATAATATGGCCATACTTAAACCATTCAGGGGGTTGCGTCCCCCGGTGGAACTGGCCGCCATGGTGGCCTCACGTCCATACGATGTTTTGAATTCGGATGAGGCCCGGCAAGAGGCAGAAGGAAATGCCTACTCCCTGTTGCACATCATCAAACCTGAGATAGACCTTCCTTCCGGCATCGACGAACACAGTCCGGAGGTATACCAGAAAGCGGCCGATAACCTGGAAATGTTCAAATCCAGGGGCTGGCTCCAGCAAGAGTCCATGGAGTCTCTTTACATCTATGCACAAACGATGGAAGGCCGGACACAGTACGGCCTTGTTGGATGTGCTGCGGTAGATGACTACCTGAAGGGTGTAATCAAAAAACATGAGCTTACCCGCAGCGAAAAGGAGGAAGACCGGATGAAACATGTCCGCATCACCAATGCCAACATGGAACCCGTCTTTTTTGCCTATCCGGCGGTTCCGGAAATAGACCGGATTGTTGCCGGAATAGTGAACTCTCGTGCCCCTATCTATGATTTTGTAGCCAGCGACGGATTTGGTCATCATTTCTGGCTGGTGGAGGATCCATCTGAGATTACCAGGCTTGTTGAGCTTTTTGCAGCCATCCCTGCCACTTACGTGGCGGATGGTCACCACCGCACAGCTGCGGCTGCTTTGGTGGGCCAGGAAAAAAGAGCAGCTAATCCGAACCACTCTGGAAACGAAGAGTACAACTATTTCCTGGCGGTTCATTTCCCCGATAACCAATTGCGCATCATTGATTACAACCGGGTAGTGAAGGATCTTAACGGGCTCTCGGCTTTGGAATTGCTGCAAAAACTGGAAGAAGATTTTGAGGTGGAGAAAATAGGTGCCGAAATCTACAAACCAGAAGCACTGCATATTTTCTCCATGTACCTGGATGGTATTTGGTACAAGCTGACCGCCAAAGATGGTCGTTACAACGACCATGATCCGATTGGGGTACTGGATGTGACCATACTCTCAGCGTTGGTGCTCGATAAGATACTTGGAATCAAGGATCTAAGAACAGATAAGCGCATTGATTTTGTGGGTGGCATCAGGGGATTGGGTGAGCTGAAACGCAGAGTGGATGCGGGTGAGATGAAAGTGGCATTTGCCCTTTATGCCGTATCCATGCAACAATTGATCAACATTGCTGATTCCGGAAACATAATGCCCCCGAAGACTACCTGGTTCGAACCAAAACTTCGTTCAGGACTCGTCGTTCATGAGTTACAACAACCTTTTTTGAAATGAATAAGCCCGCTTTTGCGGGCTTATTCATTTCAAAAAAGGTTGTTACTTTCCTGGGTTCATCCTGAAAATATAGGCCAGGGTAACCTGTATCCCCTTCGTAAGTGATGGATCATAGGCATATTTGTCAGTATCGTAGAGGTTCGTCAGGGAGTAATAAACCCTTGCATCCACTGAAATCGCGCCGGCACGTTTGAAATGGAACTCCGAGCCAACTCCTCCGGTAAATAGGAAATCAACTTTCAGGTCGATGGGCTGTCCCCAGTACGGAATCAAAGGATCAGCAGGAATGCCGGGTTCTGCGGGGTTCATTCCCTGACTGTCGGATAGCAGAAATGCAACGGAAGGTCCAAGGTTGAAGGTAAACCTGTAACCCTTGTTACCCAGACTGGCATGGGTCATAACGGGAATTTCAAGGTAATTTAGCTTGTGCCAATATTGCTGGGTACTTCCTTCCAGTGGCTTCTCCTGCCAACCTTTCTGGAGGTAGTTTAATTCTGTTTGAATACCTACATGCGGTTCAGAGATCATCCTGAAAAGCAGACCGGCTGTATTGGAACTATACATATTCTGTTCGACATTGGGCTTAAACTTCACACTGCCAAAGGTCATCCCACCCTTGGCTCCAATGTAAAACTCCTTCTTGAATGGCTTGTTCTGTGAAAAGGCAATCTGAGGAAAGAGATACAACAGCAACAACCCAGCTAAAATTGTACAGGACAATTGTGTTAGATAGGTTGAATGTCTGGCTGTTATTTGGTTGTTCATTTTATCTGTATTGAGTTGAAATCCTTTAAAATTAATTTCTTGGTTCAATCCTGCCACTCTTTTTGTACCACCATGACACCCGATCACTAAGTTCTCAGGATGTAGAAAGTGTAATATTATAATAACCCAGGTCGCAAGTAACTTGCTGGACCTCTCTTGTATCGGTCTTTCCGTACAAGACCTAACTTTATCCTTTAACCTTTAACCTTTAACCTTAATCCTTTAACCTTTATCCTTTAACCTTTCCCCATTTTGTGCCGTAAAAGTAGAAAAATGAATCTCTTTTGCTAAATTTGGAAGCAATTTATTTTCAATGACAATCTCGGAAAACCTTAAATTCATTCGCAGACAGCTTCCTGACAAGGTTAAATTGGTCGCAGTATCCAAAACCAAAAGTAACGATCAGATCATGGAAGCCTATAGCGCGGGTCAGCGTCTGTTCGGCGAGAACAAAGTCCAGGAGCTGATGGGAAAGTGGCAGGAATTGCCCAAAGATATCCAATGGCATTTCATCGGCCATTTGCAACGCAACAAAGTAAAGCAGGTGGTTCCACTGGTCAGTTTAATACATGGCGTGGATAGTTTTAAATTGTTATCGGCTATCAACCAGGAAGCTACAAAGAACAATTTGGTGGTTGCTGTCTTGCTTGAGTTTCACATTGCCGCAGAGGAGAGTAAATTCGGGTTGACACTTGGGAAGGCGGAAGAGCTCCTGGCAAATCCCGAAACGAAAGCCATGAAGAACATCCTGTTCAAAGGAGTGATGGGAATGGCCACCTTTACCAGCGATGAAGAATTAATCCGGCAGGAGTTTGATCAGCTTTCACTGATTTTTGCCAGGCTGAAGCAACTTTACTTTTCAGCTGATGACCGGTTTTGTGAGCTTTCCATGGGCATGTCGGATGATTTTCAACTTGCAGTTGCAGCAGGTAGTACCATGGTCAGGATTGGAAGTAGTATCTTTGGATCAAGATAAAAGGTAGAAACTTTTTTTTGGAACATTATTATGCCAAATTTCGAAACAAAATTTATGGGTTTGACCTTGAAAAACCCATTGATAGCCGCTAGTTCAGGACTAACAGGTACCCTGGAGCAAATTGTGCAGCTCGAGAAAAGCGGGGTTGGAGCGGTGGTGATCAAATCTCTTTTCGAGGAGCAGATCAGCAATGAAACTAATTTTCTGCTTCACCAGAATATGCAGCAAAATGACAATCCTGAAGCATCAGCCTACATTGCCGGCTATACCCGGGAAAATTCCCTGCAGCACCATCTTGCGTTGATACGAAGTGCAAAGGCGGCTGTTTCGATTCCTATCATAGCCAGCATCAATTGCTTTTCGGGTGAGGAGTGGGTAAAATATGCCAGCGAGTTTGAAAAGGCAGGAGCTGACGGGATTGAGGTAAATGCATTTATACTCCCGGCTGAGCGCAGATCTACCTCCGCAGACATAGAATTCAGGTACCTGGATATCCTTACCGAAATCCGGAAACGGGTAAAAATTCCGGTGGCGATGAAGATCGGGAGTAATTTTACCAACCTGGTCAGCATGGTAGACCGGTTAAAAGCCAACGGAGCCGCCGCAGTAGTGCTATTCAACCGTTTCTATGAGCCTGATATTGATTTGGAGACGCTTACCTTTGGTTCTGCTCCAATCTACAGTTCACAGGCGGAAATCTACAGGACGCTGAGATGGATGGGTATCTTGTCGGGCAAGGTTAAAAACATTGATTTGGTTGCCTCTACCGGAATACACGATGGGGAGGCAGTGGTAAAAATGCTCCTTACCGGAGCCACTGCTGTACAGCTGTGTTCAACGCTCTACCTGAACGGATTTTCTCAAACAGATATTATCCTGAAATACCTGGGTGACTTTATGAAGAAGAAGGGTTACCATGCCGTTACAGATTTTCGTGGTAGCATGAATTATGCAGCATTTCCAAACCATGCCATTTATGAACGTGCGCAATTCATGAAATATTTCTCAGGACACAAGAATCTTTGAAAATCAGGAATTTTATAGCGCTCCTCTTGTTGCTCGTTTCCGGATTCTCCCGGGCACAGGATATCTCCATTGAGCCCAACCAACCCTCTGGCATTACCTATTGCAGGCAGGCTTTCTACATTGCTCCCAATTTTAACATGTTATCCTCCACTGCAGTATCAGGGATGAAAATATCTTT
>CAMCBW010000083.1 GCA_945873105.1 Tangfeifania diversioriginum | reverse complement strand
TTCTTCCGCACAACTTTAAACTGCAAAACCCAAATTAAAACACAACCCTCTCCAAGGTCTTGCAAAGTTCTCTGAACATTTTGGAGAAACTTTGAAAGTTTAATCTGATCTTTACAAAAACAAGACGGAGTTCACCGAATGCTTACAATCAAACGGCATTGACTTGGATTTTCTAATTAAAAACTATGGATCCTTTTCAGTTCCAAAGGACTACTACGATGCATTTCAAATATTAGGAAGTTTCATTGGGGGTCAAGACTCACTATTATTCAAATGGGCTGAATTTTCCGTAAATGCTTCTGGTAAGAGCCTTTCTGTGGATAGTGTTCTTGGAAAGGTAATGATGTCACCTATTACTGAACGACAACTTAGTGAATCGAAACAGATTTTCCGATCTATTCTGTTAAAAGAAGGAAAAGTATTCTGTGTTTGGACTGGAAAATCAATTTCTAAGTATGATGTAGATCACATGATTCCATTTTCAATTTGGAAAAACAATGATTTGTGGAATCTCCTGCCATCTGATTCCAAAACAAATAATCATAAAAGAGATAAGATCCCTTCCCCAGAATTAATAGAGAAGCAAAGGAATCACATTTGCAGCTATTGGGATTTACTTAGTGAAAAGCAACCTATAAGATTCCAAAAGGAGATTCAAACTTCTCTATTAGGGACGAAAATCTCAAATGATTGGCAATCATCAGCCATTTATCATTTGCAGAACACATGTGATTACTTAATTTCAAAGAGAGGATTTGAAGAATGGCGGATATAATATCTTCAAATATTTTCTGATTGAGATTTTCAACATATAATGAATTTGGACAATTACTATTTTATGGACGATCAAATAAGGTTAGCTGCATTTGCATGGTTAGACAAGCAAATCGCAATTCATGGGGATGTATTGCCAAGGGAGTTATTAGCTACTGGATTTATTTTTAATGGAGAAAGAATAACGCTATTGGGTCCTCAAGGTATTTGGAAACCTAAATCCATGAAATTCCCTTTATCTATAACTACCATTTCAAATAGTCAGTACAATGATTCATATACCAATGACGGATTTCTTAAATACAATTATCGAGGTACGGATCCTAATCATGCTGATAATGTAGGCCTTCGGAGTTTAATCTTGCTAAAAAAGCCCTTAATCTATTTCCGTTCAATAATCAAGGGGAAATATCTGGTAACCTACCCGATTTTTATCATTGATGATAACAAACAACATCTTATGTTTACAGTGGCATTAGATGATATTAAATCTGTAAATACGGGAAACATTCAAGAAAGTGAGAATGCGTCCTTCTATAGACGATCCTATTTAACTTCGACCATCCAAGTCAGGGTTCATCAAAGATCATTTAGAGAAAGAGTTTTGCTTGCCTATCAGAATCACTGTGCACTATGCAATCTTAAACATGTAGAATTATTAGATGCCGCTCATATTATTGCAGATAAAGAAGATATTGGAGACCCAATTGTAACGAATGGATTAGCTTTATGTAAAATCCATCATGCCGCTTTTGATAATAATTTTATTGGTATCACTGCTGACTACCAAATTAAAATTAGAGAAGATTTATTAACTGAGATTGATGGTCCTATGCTAAAATATGGTATTCAATCCCTTAATAACTCTAAACTTATCCTGCCAACTAACAGATTAAATTGGCCTGATCCTGAACGGCTCGAAAGAAGATTCTTATCATTTTTAAAGGCTGTATAAGTTCCTGTTGTTCAGGCTTGGTATCCTTGCTCCTGATCCTGCTCATATTGTAGCTCCGTACTTCGGGTTCGTGGACGTCGGTCATGGGGGTGGAAATTATGGGTCACTAAATTAGCAATTTCAGTCAGGATGCAGCTGGAATTGATTTGCAAATTCAAAGGATGATGGGATGCCAATTGCAAATTAGCACCGGCGAGGTTGCGAATTTGTACGAGTGTACCTACTGTTTGATCAATATGGTGATCTCCTCCTTTAATTTAGGCAAATGTTAGCAAACATGCCAAAAGCACAAGCCACAAAACAAAAGTTCCCATTTTGAGAATTATGTTGTTATCTTTGTATTCAGATTATATTTTAATGGAAAGAATATTTGCAAAGAGTACTTTGAGAGATTTTTGGGAAAGGCATCCTGATTCAGAGCAGTATTTAAAAACTTGGTATGATACCGCGATGAATACAGCATGGAAATCACCGAATGAAGTCAAACAGACCTATCGAAATGCAAGTATTCTAAAGGACAGTCGGATTGTCTTTAACATAAAAGGCAATTCATACAGATTGGTTGCGAAATTTAACTTTGAGAAACAATGGATTTTTATCCGATTCATTGGAACTCATGAAGAATATAATAGGATTGATGTAAATACAATTTAAAAATTTGGGGCAATGAATATAAGACCGATAAAAACAGAAGGAGATTACCAAATGTCATTAAAAAGACTAGAGGTAATATTTGATGCACCTGTTGGAACAGTAGAAAGTGATGAGGCTGATATTCTTGGATTGATGATTGACGAGTTTGAGAAAAGACATTATCCGATAGAATCTCCGGACCCAATTGAAGCAATTAAGATTAGGATGGAAGAGATGCAACTAAAGCAGATTGATCTCATTGACGCAATTGGAGGTAAAAGCAGGGTCTCTGAGATTCTTAATCGCAAACGAAAATTGACAGTTGAAATGATCCGAAAATTGACTCCAAGATTGAACCTTTCAGCAGGTTTACTGATTAACGATTATCAATTAACAAGATAATAGCTAAGCACGTTTGCCAACAAAGGCTATGGAGCAAAAGTGGCTTATATGGAACAACAAACAGTCATTGCCAAAAACATCCATTTACAAAAATGACCGTCTTGAACCTGGGAAGAACGCTTTCCTGCTTTCCCGGTAGGTCTTTTGCATGCAATAGGTAGCTCTTTCCATTTTGACAGGAACTACCGCCCCGGCAAAGCTTCCGGTAAAAGCTCCTCCTTTATCTCTAATTCCAACCCATTCCCTTAACCCCCGGCTTTGAATGTCGATATTCCGTTTGCAGAAAAATCCTGGAGCCCTTCCGTGCCGCTATACACAATCGTTGCGACTGTTCTGGCTATGAATCAAATTGCATATTCCAATGTGCAATTTGGCTACAATAGTGCACATTAGGATGTGCATTATTGTAAAAATGCAGACAGCCCCTGGATGGTATTTGTGCCGGAGCGGCCACTTTTAAGTAATGGTCTGAAATTCAGCAGAAATTTGCAGAAAGGTAATCCTTCATCCTCATCCCAACCCATTCCTCTCTCCTGCTCACCTTGTCTATATTTGTAATTTTTATAATTCTGGTCAATTCTACTCAATTCTGCTCAATTCTGCTCAAGATCGGTAGTGATTGTACCAATTTTTGGTAACTTTGGTAAAAATTCACAGGTTATGACACGAAACACTTCCATATCCATCGGAGAATATTTTGACAATTTTGTTCAAAGCAGCATATCCGCCGGTCGGTACAAAAATGCCAGTGAAGTTGTCAGGGCAGGATTGCGGCTTTTGGAGGAGGAGGAGAACAAACGGGTTGCCTTGAGAGATGCCGTTCAGGAAGGGATTGAAAGCGGAATTGCCCATGATTTCGATCCTGTGGCACATTTGGGAAAATTGAAGGCCAAAAGGAGAGTAAATGGCAAGGTATAGATTTACCAAAAAAGCGGTGGAGGATTTGACGCAGATTTGGAACTATACCTACGATGAATGGTCCGAAAATCAAGCCGACCTCTATTACCAGCTAATTCTGGACCATTGCAGGGAGCTTGCAGACCATCCTGGTTTGGGCAATGGCTACCCGGATATAGCAGCCGGCTTGTTGGGGTTCAAAACTGGCCGGCACCTCATCTTTTACCGCAGGGTGGAGGAGCATGAAATAGAAATTGTCAGAATTCTGCATGGACAAATGGATCTAAAGACCAGGATCAAAGAAAAATAACCCCCCATCTACATCTTCAGTAACGGTTCATCCACCAGGCCATGGTTTCGGGGGTGGCGGGACCCTCTTTCACCAGCTGCGAGAGCTGCTGCTGGTCGTAGCGGCGGCGGAGCTGCCGGAGGGCCTGTTGCGCCGCTTCCAGTTGGGTGGTGTGGGAGCGGAGGGTTTCGGCGGCGAGGGGTTCGCCGGCAGGGGTTGGTGCTTCCCGGAGTGCAGCGATCCTGCGCTCCAGCGTTTCGGTGGTTTCGGCCTGTTGGCACAGCTGTTCAAGGAGTTCCATGGTACAATCTTTTCAGGTTAATTGCAGCACGGCAGCGGGGGGTGTTGTCAAGGGATCACTTTTTTTGGCAGACGGCCCGCATGCTGAACCACCGTGGCTTTTCCTGCTCGGTTGGTATCCTTCCGGATTCATGATGCAGTACAAAGGTAACGAAATTTTGGTTGAGTGGGAACGGTGCCAGGAGCCTGCTGCCTGCGAGCGAAATAGTGTCGCGCAAAGCACGCAAAGCACGCAAAAGGCACTGGAAGGAGTGTCGCGCAAAGCATGCAGCGAATGCAAAATTCATTGGAAGCAGGGTCGCGCAAAGCACGCAGCGAACGCATAATGCACTGGAAATAGTGTCGCGCAAAGCACGCAGGGAACGCAAAGTGCATTGGAAGGGGTGTCGCGCAGAGCACACAGGGAACGCCAATTGTAAAACCTTATTTCCCCAGGCAACCTTAGTAGCAAAGGGTAAGGTTTTGATTTCCGCCCGCGCACCGATACAGACATAACCCTGCACGTTGGGATCGGGCGGAAAAGCGCGAATCGTCAAAATGGAATCTGCAGCACAAGGGAATAAGGTTTTGGCTATCTCCATGGCTCCTGTTTCTACTAAGGTTGCCTGGGGAAATAAGGTTTTTCGAACCCGCTCAACCACCTCATTGACCGTTGACACAGTTTATTGCATACCACTGAAATTTGTTTTACCCTGCGTTCCCTGCGTTCTTTGCGCGACCACACTTGCAAGAGAAAAATGCATTTGAGCAACCGAAAAATGAAGTGGCGATAGCGAAAAATCATCTGTCTGCACCGAAAAATGAAGTGGCGGTCGCGAAAAGTCATCTGTCTGCACCGAAAAATGAAGTGGCGGTCGCGAAAAATCATCTGTCTGCACCGAAAAATGAAGTGACGGTCGCGAAAAGTCATCTGTCTGCACCGAAAAATGAAGTGGCGGTCACGAAAAGTCATCTGTCTGCACCGAAAAGTGAAGTGGCGGTCGCGAAAAGTCAAGGGATGGGAGGGAGTGGTTTGGTGGCAGCGGTGAATGGTTCACCTCCACCACTGAATAGCGTACCTGCTGCAGTGTAAAGTTCAGCTGCAGTTGGTCAAATTTTTGTACGTTTTGCTATTGAACAATCTGTTGCGCAAAAATCCCCGATTTACATGAAATATAGTTGGCCTGCTTAACAATATAGTCTGACAGCCAGCGTATTGACGGAAAATATTTTTAAAAATAGCTTCCGTTTTATTCGTTTTTGTCGATTTATCGGCGTAACTTATAGGGAGTGTTCAAAAATTAGTTTTAAACCTTACAAAAAATTAAAGTTATGAACGGAAAACAGATCATCAAAAGCAGCATGTTCGACGCAACCACCAAATTGCTCGACGACAACTACTCCCTCTTCGAAAACATGGCCCAGCTGGCCGCTGCCCACCAGGAACTGAAGGTGAAAGTGAGGCTTATCGACCAGCACCGTCAGATCCAACTGGTCAAAAACAGTGGACTTACCCGAAGCAAGGTGACCCTCCGCGACGAGCTCACCACCCTGCTCCTGCGCATCTCCGCTGCCCTGACGGCCCATGCCACTGCCTCTATCGACCAGGTGCTCCAGGCCAAGGTGGAGTACACCCTCTCTGAACTGAAGAAATCATCCGACCGGATCCTCTGTGACATCGCAGTCCAGGTCAACGGATTGGCGGCCGCGGCAGGTGCTGCCTTGCAGACCTGGTTCGTCGGTCCTGAAGAACTGGCCCAATTCGACCGGCTCACCAACGAATTCAAGTCTGTACTGCCGCTCCGGAGGGTAGCCACCAACGTGAGCAAGGCCTCCACCAGCGACATCAGCGAGGTGTTCCACGAGATCGATGCCCTGCTGAAAAACAAGATGGATCTACTGCTCAAACCGTTCAAATTTACGCAGCCCACCTTCTACAAGGAATACCGCAACGCCAGGGCGCTGGTGAACTATACGGGGAGGGGGAAGGCGATGGTGGCAGTGTGAGGTTGTCTCAGGCTGCACGCCATGAGCTTCGACCTGCCGTACCTACGGCACTCCATCGGGAGTGGTGCGCTATCAACGCCGGGTTGAAACCTGGCGTTAGGATATCGGACGTGCCGATGGCACTGGTAAGTAAGTTTTTGCACGATCTGCCTGTCGCTTCCATACGCATATCGGTCGTACCTACGGCACTCCATGGGGAGTGGTGCGTTATCAACACCGGGTTAAAACCCGGCGTTAGGATATCGGTCGTGCCGATGGCACTGGGAAGTAAGTTTCTGCACGATCTGCCTGTCGCTGCCATACGCATATCGGTCGTGCCGATGGCACTAACAAGTATGCTTCTGCGAGGTCTGTCTGCCACTTCTCCCTAATGCCGTAGGCATGACCGATATCTTAACCCCGGGTTTCAACCCGGGGCAGGGCAGGGCAGGGCAGGGCTGAGCAGAGCGGCGTGGCGTAGTGGCATAGTGTAGCGCAGTGTGGCGTGCCCTATCGCGCAGAGCGCCATAGGCATCATCCATCCGGTACCTCCACTACTCCCCAATGCCGTAGGCATGACCGATATTGTAACCCCGGGTTTTAACCCGGGGCCAAGGTGCACCAACCACGCCTGGAGTGCCGTAGGTACGACAACGTGCCGGTCGCACACCCCCTCATCTCGGCAGGTCAGGCACCAGGTGGCAATGAACCACCCAAAGAATAAAATAAGGATGCAATGCACAAAGTAATAACCTCACATCGCAGATTATGGCCAATAGTTACCACCAAATCTATATTCAGACCGTTTTCGTGGTGAAATACCGTGATGGTATCATCGGTAGATCCTGGAAGGCTGAATTGTTGCGCGTAATTGCCAACCTCATCGAAGAAAAGGGATGCAAATCAATCATCGTCAACGGAGTGGAAGATCATGTACACTGCTTTTTCCACTTGATTCCTTCTGTTGCGCTTTCGGATGTCATGCAAAGCACCAAAGCCAAATCCTCAAAATGGATCAACGAAGAAGGGATCCTGAAACACCGGTTCGAATGGCAGCCTGGTTTTGGTGCCTTCTCCTACAGCCAGTCGAGCGTTGAGAAGGTGTTCAGATACATCAGGAACCAGGAGAATCACCATCTCCGGCAATCTTTCCATGATGAGTACATCGGGATGCTGCAAAAGTTTGCGGTGGAGTATGATGAGCGGTATATCTTTCAGGAGTTGTTGTAGATCGGTCGTACCTACGGCACTCCATCGGGAGTGGTGCGTTATCAACGCCGGGTTGAAACCCGGCGTTAGGATATCGGACGTGCCGATGGCACTGGTAAGCAAATTTCTGCCTGTGTTAATTGCCACCACCTTCCACAAATGCGGTATGCAATATACAATCAGTTTCGATTTTCCTCCATTCGCCCCCCTAAAGAGGGCCATTTACCGATTTGTTGTTTCGCAAACGGGTGGCCGTAAATAAATTTGATCAAGTTTATAAAACTATCGACCATGAGACTTTATGTGAATTTGATTCCTGCCCTGGGATACGCTTTGGTAACCATGTTTTCCAACATGTCTGGATTGGCTGAATCGGTTGAGAAACCGTCAGGAACCAAGCAGCGGATCTCCATGAGCTGCCTGCCAAAAGCCCATGACCGCCAGGATGGCTATGTTACGGTGGCAAAAGACGGACAGGTGATCCTTTCCAACGGCCATGGCAGCACCAACCTGGTGTGGCGGATTCCCGGCACAGCTGACCACAAATGGCCAATGTCGGTACAGGGCTGACTGACAAGACTACCTTTGCATTGAAACTTGAAGAATCCTGATTTTTTGAATATCTTTCAGCGACTGTTTAAACTTAGCAGTTGCAAAGAAAAATTCAATAACCAGGATTCTCCATGCAATTACCAGGGTCAACACTACTACTCGCTATTCTTTCAATTTACCTGCCGGGAGGTCGCGTCCAGGCACAACCCATCCTGCCCCTCCCCCTGGGGAGTTTCTACCAGGAGGTAAAGAGCTTCGTTCAACTTCCCGTGGAGGCAGATCCCAATACCCTACGGCTCTTTCAGTCGAGGGAGGCTATTGTTGTCGTCACCTCCAACGGGGTCTTCAGGCACCAAAACGGAGCCTGGAGCGGCAAGCCGTTCGGGTCTGGCTGGCGCACCGCCGCCCTGGATAAGGGGAGCTCGGTCTGGCTGGCTTCCGGCCATTTCATCCAAAAAGAGGGAGTACCGCAAAGAATTGAGTTGCCTGGAACTGCCTCGAAGGATACCATCCTCTGCCTGCTGTGGGAGCAGGAGAAATGGCTGCTGGTGGGCACGACAGGTGGACTGCTCTCCTACGACGGGAGCTGGCGCCCCATTCCGTTTGCATCGGGGAAGCGGGTGAATGACCTGACCCTTGACCGCAACGGCGATCTTTGGGTGGCCACCAACGATGGATTGCTGCACCGCATGTCGGAAAGCTGGGTGAACCTGGATGAACCCCTCATGGCAGTCGGACTGAACCACCGCTACCATTCCCTGGGGAGCAACCCCGGAAAGGGGGAGCTGCTCTTCGGCGGACAGTTTTCGCTGGGAGCCATCTCCGAATCGGGCGACCACTGGCTGATAAGTGGCGCCGATGGTCTGCCCTACGGTCCTGCAACCTCCATCCATGTGTCGGGAAATACCCTCTGGCTGGGTACCAGCCAGGGCACCATTAAAAAGGAGGGGGACTGGCGTTATTACCATGGGAAGCGGTGGTTGCCCTCCGACAGGGTGAACGACATCCTGCCCCTTGACGAACGGACCGTCTGGATTGCCACCGATCGTGGAATCAGCCAGATCCGGGAAGAGGCGATGACATTGGATCAAAAGGCAGCCCTCTTCGAAGCGCGCATCCGGCTACGGCACGACCGGTATGGACTGGTGAGTCCCTCCAAATTGGGCGTACCCGGAGATTTGTCCACCAACCAGACCCTCCCCAACGACAACGACGGGCTCTGGAGCTCCATCTACCTGGCCGCCGAATGTTACCGCTATGCCGTGACGAAGGATCCGGAGGCCAGGGAGCGGGCCATCCGGAGCTATGAGGCGCTGGAACGGCTGGAGACGGTTACCGGCATCCCGGGCTATCCTGCCCGCACCTTTGCCGCCGCCACCGACAGTGTACTGCCGTCGCGCTCACCCCATCCCAAGAAGTGGCATCCCTCGAGCGACGGCAAGTGGCAATGGATGGACGACACCAGTTCGGATGAGATCGTTGGTCACCTCTTTGCCATTCCGCTGTTTTACGAACTGGTCGCTGAAGGGGAGTGGAAAGAGCGTTCCAGGAAGCTGGTCCACCGGGTGATGACGCATGTGGTGGAACATGATTTCCAGCTGATCGACCTCGATGGTCTTCCCACCAGGTGGGGGATCTGGAACCCCGATTCGTTGAACAACAGCGCGGGTTGGTGGTACGAGCGCGGGCTGAATTCGCTGCAGATCCTCTCTTTCCTGAAGAGTGCCTTCCGGGTTACCGGGGACCAGAAATTTGAGAAGGCCTACCAATTGCTGGTGCAAAAACACCATTATGCAGAAAATGCCCGGCAGGTCAAGATGTATGGCCCTTTTGAAAACAGCCACTCCGACGATATTTTGGCCTATCTTCCCTATTACAACCTGGGGAAATATGCAAAGGATGATCCGTTGTTCCCCCTCTACAGCCAGAGTCTCCGGCGAAGCTGGTCGGTGGCCCGGCTCGACGCGATTCCCTTGTGGAACATCATCGCCAGCAGCGTGCTGCAGCAGGATTGCGGCCTGCAGGTGGCGCTCGAAACGTTGCAGCAATTGCCCATGGACCTGATCTCCTGGACCATGACCAACAGCCACCGCTGGGACCTGCCACGGGATCCTGTCAACGGGCGGGGAAATGTGGCACAATCGGTCAGGCCGATTCCGGTGGCGGAGGGGGTAATTTCGAAATGGAACAGCAATACGCACCAATACGATACCGGGAATGGCGGGGTGTCGGAGGACGATGGGGCCTATTTCCTGCTGCCTTACTGGATGGGGAGGTACCATGGGTTTTTTAATTGAGAAGGTGCAAGAACAATAGATGTGGCAGATGCATGTTGCACAGTCTATTGCACGGCCTATGGTGTCGCGCAAAGAACGCAATGTACGCAAAGAGAAAAAGGGGACATGGTCATTTGTGAATTACTTAACATCGTAGATTCAAATTCCGTCCGTCCATTGCACTGCCAATGGTGTCACGCAAAGAACGCGGAGAACGCAAAG
>CAMCBW010000082.1 GCA_945873105.1 Tangfeifania diversioriginum | reverse complement strand
AAAACAAGAATCCGTCAAGGCTATATGAACTCCGCTTCGCTTCGGCCTTGACAAATCCTTGTTTTGAACTAAAAAATGGTTTACGAAGAAGAAAAGGGCGAATTTTAAGGATTTTAGCTTTAAAATTTGTTTTTCAACATAGAAGACTTAAATGACGGAGGGAAAGAGGAATGACGGAGGGACTAAAATAACGGAGAGGAGAGCAGGGGCTGCTATTTGTGGCAACCCGGGGAGTGACCTGCTTTTAGTTATTGTGCGGAAGCGTATGATCATATAGACCTTATTTCCCAAAGCAATCTTAGTAGAAAGTTTTTGTGGCTAATAGAGCCGTCTGCGGTAGGTCGCCCAGAGGAGTGGAATACCCATTTCAGACGGAAGGGAAGGAATTGCGGTAAGATGAATTGTTTTTTCAAATATTGTTTCCTTCCGTCTGAAGGTATACAGACCTGCTCATTGTACATTGCACCACAGACGGTATCTTTATCTGTATCATTTTTCTACTAAGATTTAAAACATAAAATAAGGTTTATATTATCTGATTTCATGCTTTCTCGGGCATTAGGCAAATTCGTGCGCTCTTCTTCGTCCTCTTTCAACTGTTCAAAAAAAACCACTAAATTCGCCCACTTAACAACAAAGTATGGTCGAAATTTGTGCACTTGCATCCGGCAGCAACGGGAATTGCTACTACATAGGAAACAACGAGGAGGCTCTTCTGATTGACGCGGGGTTATCGTTCAAGCAGATACTCCATCGCCTGGAGGCAAGAGCGCTGGATCCCAAAAAAATCAGGGCCATTTTTATTACCCACGAGCACGGCGACCATGTGAGGGGTGCCAGGGTAACCGGGAAAAAGCTGGATGTGCCGGTCTACATGACAGCCGGCACCTATATTGCGGCCTTCAAAACCTGGAAACCAATCTCCTACCAGCGTATCCACAATAATGTTCCTGTCGTAGTGGGTTCTTTAACTGTTTTCCCGGTACTGAAAAGTCATGATGCGACTGAACCCACCTCCTTCAGGGTGGAGTATGCCGGAATTAGTGTCGGCATTTTCACAGATATCGGATCACCGTGCGACAATGTGAAATCCCATCTGCAGCAATGCCATGCCCTCTTCCTGGAGGCCAACTACGACCAACAGATGCTCAAGACCGGATCCTATCCCTACCATCTTAAAGTCAGGATCGATTCAGCAAAGGGCCATCTTTCGAATAGCCAGGCGTTTGAATTGCTGAAGGAACATGCCCATGCTGAACTTCGGTGCGTTTTCCTCAGCCACCTCTCGAAAGAAAACAATACCCCCGAACTCGCATTGGCCGAATTCAAATCGCTGGAAGAGAAATACGCCATCAAACTAACGGATAGGTTCAATGCAGGAGAGTTGTATACAATCACACTTTAATATTTTGGATTTTGGATATTCGATTTTGGAATAGTGCCGCATACTTGACTTGGAGCAAAAAAATGCAAAATATCCAGATGAATAGACCGGGAAATGGCAGAGTCATTGGAATTCCAAAATCGAAAATTGAAAATCCCAAATCGAAAATTGCTTGTCCGTAAGTTTTTTTCTTATTTGTAAAACAGCGAAAAAACGCTTCTCCTTCCTGTAAAAAAGTTGTAACTTTTCGCTCTGAAAAACAAACCCTTTCAAGATGAAAAATTTCCTCCTTCTGATGCTTGTATTATCCTTTGTTGCCTGTGCTGCTCCCTCCGGGGAAAAGAAAGTTGCCGGTGGTGAAAACCCGCTGATGAAACCATTTGCTACACCGTTTCAGGTACCGCCTTTCGGGGAGATCAAACTGGAACATTTCCTGCCGGCCATCGAGGCAGGAATTACGGCCAACCTGGCTGAGATTGACGCGATCGTCAACAATTCGGCAGCACCGGATTTTAACAACACCATTCGGGCCTACGACATTGCAGGAGACCAGCTTTCGGTCGCATCCCGCATCTTTTCCAACCTGAACGGAGCCAATACCAATCCGGCGATGCAGAAGCTGGCCCGTGAGATTACACCCAAACTTACTAGGCACCGCGACAACATTGCCTTGAATCCCAAACTCTTCCAAAGAGTAAAGGCGGTTTATGAGCAAAGAAGCACCATGGGATTGGATCCCCAGCAAATACGTGTGGTCGAAAAATTTTACAAGGATTTTGAAAGGAGCGGTGCGAACCTTTCACCAGAGAATCAGACCAGACTCCGCCAGATCAACGAAGAGCTCTCTAAAACGGTACTGCAGTTTGGCGAAAACCTTCTGGCTGAAACAAACAAGAACTTCAAACTGGTAGTGGATAAACAGGAGGAGCTTTCCGGTCTTCCAGCAGATGTGGTGGAAGCTGCCGTCATCCAGGCCAAGAAGGACAGCCTGCCCGGCAAATGGGTTTTCAACCTGGCCAAGCCCAGCATGCTGCCATTTCTGACCTATGCCGACAACCGTAACCTTAGGGAGAAGCTCTACCGGGGTTATTTTATGCGTGGCGATTATGACAACCAGTTTGACAACAAGGAGCTGATCAAAAAAATGGTCCTGCTAAGGGACGAAAAGGCCAAAATGCTGGGGTATAAGAATTTTGCCTCCTACGTCATCGCCGACAACATGGCCAAAACACCGGAAGCTGTCTACGAGTTTCTTAACAAGCTTTGGGTCCCGGCGCTGGCCAGGGCAAAGAATGAGCTGGCGGATATGCAGGCAATCTCCGACAAGGAGGGTGGAAAGTTCAAACTGCAATCCTGGGATTGGTGGTATTATGCCGAAAAGATCCGCAAGTCAAGGTACAACCTCGATGAGGCAGAGCTGAAACCTTATTTTTCCATGGAGAATGTTCAGAATGGCATGTTCTATGTGGCCAACAAACTCTACGGCATCACCTTCGAAAAGCGCAACGACCTTCCGGTTTACCATCCCGAAGTAGTTGCCTATGAGGTGAAAGACAAGGACAATTCGCACCTGGCAGTCCTCTACATGGACTTTCATCCCAGGGATGGGAAACGGGTAGGTGCCTGGTGCACCAGCTATGGCAGCCGCCAGTACCGCAATGGGAAGAAGATCGATCCTGTTATTTCGATGGTGATGAACTTTACCCGTCCTACCGGGAATGCCCCGGCCCTGTTTACTTTCGAGGAGGTATCCACCGCATTTCATGAATTTGGCCACGCCATTCATACTGTTTTTGCAGACGGTCCCTACGATCGTACCTCCAGGGATGTCCCACGCGATTTCGTGGAACTTCCTTCCCAAATCAAGGAAAATTGGGCAGCCGAACCCGAGGTGTTGCGGGTTTATGCCAAGCATTATAGTACTGGCCAGGTAATTCCGGATGCCCTGATCGGGAAGCTGGAGAAAAGCAGCCAGTTCAACCAGGGATTTGTGACCACCGAGCTGTTGGCTGCCTCCATCCTCGATATGGATTACAATACCGCAGAGAATCCGGCCATCGCTGATGTAAGGGCTTTTGAGAAAAATTCCATGGCAAAGATTGGATTGATCGATGAAATTCTGCCCCGTTACAGGAGCACCTACTTCAGCCACTCCTTCAGCGGCGGTTACACGGCAGGCTATTATGTCTACATCTGGGCAGCGGTGCTGGATTCTGATGCTTTTGATGCATTCAAGTCTTCCGGGGATATTTTCAATCCGGAGCTGGCGGCAAAATTCCGGGCCCTTCTGACCAATTGCGGGACAGACGAGGGGATGGTTATCTACAAGACATTCAGGGGTAAAGACCCGGACATCACCCCATTGTTGAAAAAACGCGGCTTGCAATAGTTCAAAAGTTTTTATCTTTGTTGAATCTTACTGAATTCGTCCTACAAACGTAATTAGCTACGCTGTACTTCGTTTCATAATTAGCTTCGCTGAACTTCGTTTCGTAATTGGTATTTCGTTTGTCTGAACTTTGTTTCATAATTAATTTTTCGTGTGAAAAAAATCAGGTTGAAAATTTTAGGGCTATCCTACAGTCAGGATCAGTCGGGAGCTTATGCCCTGGTGCTGGCAGAGACGGATGGGAACCGGCGTATTCCTATCATCATCGGAGCCGTAGAAGCCCAGGCCATTGCCATCAACCTGGAGGGGTTGAAACCTCCGCGCCCTTTGACGCACGATCTTTTTACCACTGTTCTCTCAACCTACAGCATTCAGATCACAGAGGTCTTTATCCATGCCTTCGAGGAGGGAATCTTCTATGCGGAGATGAAACTTTCCGGCGACAAGGGGAACTTCAACATCGACTCCAGGACCTCTGATGCCATTGCCCTGGCCCTTCGCTGCAACTGTCCCATCTATACCACGGAGGAGGTGATGGGACAAACCGGAATTTTGATCGATTTCGAAGACACGGAGGAGGATAGCACCCTGGAAGAGGAGCTGGACGAGCACTCTGTTTACGATGAGTACACGGTGGATGAACTCAATGAGCTGCTAAGCAAGGCCATCCACGACGAAGAGTACGAAAAGGCCTCCGTCATCCGGGATGAAATCAGCAAGCGAGAGACCCCCGGAACCCCAAATGAAGAAGCATAAACATCCGGATGAGACAATACCTTGATCTTTTAACCCATCTGCTCCAAACCGGCAGCAACCGGACCGACCGGACAGGTACCGGCACCCTCAGCCAGTTTGGCTACCAGATGCGGTTCAACCTCTCAGAGGGCTTCCCGGTAGTGACCACCAAGAAGCTTCACCTCAAATCGATCATCCATGAACTGCTTTGGTTCCTGAAGGGAGATACCAATGTGAAATACCTGCAGGAGAACGGGGTGAAGATCTGGGATGCCTGGGCCGATGAGCAAGGAGAATTGGGACCGGTGTATGGTCACCAGTGGCGTTCGTGGTCAACCCCGGACGGAAGGGTCATCGACCAGATTTCCGGACTGATCGAACAGATCAAGACCAACCCTGCTTCCCGCCGTTTGATTGTCAATGCCTGGAATGTCGGGGAGCTCGACCAGATGAAATTACCCCCATGCCACCTGCTGTTCCAGTTTTATGTCAACGAAGGAAAGCTCTCATGTCAACTCTACCAGCGCAGTGCAGATATCTTTCTGGGAGTGCCCTTCAACATTGCCTCCTACGCGCTGCTCACCCTGATGGTTGCCCAGGTGACCGGACTCGAGCCCGGCGATTTCGTCCATACCTTTGGTGATGCCCACATCTACAACAACCACCTCGATCAGGTCAGGCTGCAGCTTACCCGCGAACCTTATCCATTGCCTCAGATGAAACTCAATCCTGCCGTTACCTCCATTTTCGACTTCAAATTTGAAGATTTCGAACTGGTCAATTACCAGGCGCACCCACACATCAAGGGGGATGTTTCGGTTTAAAAAAGTTTGAAATGTTTAAAAAGTTTGAAATGTTTGAAAAGTTGATGGCTACGAAAACCCTTCAAACCCTTTAAACTTTTCAAACCCTTCAAACCATTGTTGATTTTGTTGGTATGGTGCACATTTTGAAACTTAAGATTCGAGAAAATGACATATAAAAATATCTCCATCATCGTCGCAGTAGCGCAGAATTTCGCCATTGGCAAAAACAACGATCTGCTTTTTCATCTGCCCGACGACCTGAAAAGGTTTAAAAGAATTACTACCGGGAAGGCGCTGATCATGGGCAAACGCACTTTCTACTCGCTGCCCAAAGCCCCACTGCCAAACCGGCGCAACATCGTGGTAACCGACATCCCCGGCGAGAACTTTCCAGGTTGCGAATCGGCCGGCTCGATCGAAGAGGCCATTTCCCTGGTCCAACACGAGCCCGAAGCCTTTATCATCGGGGGTGGGATGATCTACCGGCAATTTTATCCTTTGGCAGGAAAGCTCTACCTCACCCTGGTGCACCAGGATTTGGAGGCCGATACCTTCTTCCCGGAGATCGACTTCAACGATTGGCGGGAGATTGCCCGGGAGGATTTGTTTGATGAGAAGAATGGGTTTGGTTATTCGTACCTGGATTTGGTAAGAAAATAGGAAGACTAAGGGACTTGGAGACTAAGAGACTTAGGGAGTGGTTTTAATTTGTTTTTTGAGTTCGGTACTTACATTTTCTTCGGCGTACTTTGCGTGAAATAGCGCAGTTACCTAAGAGAAGAGACTAAAATAAGGTAATAAGGTTGTATTCCATCCATCACTCATTTCCACTAAGGTAACCCATGGAAATAAGGTTTTATATGATCTTGACTATCTTCAGAATTGCTGAATTTGGGTCCAGAAGATTGAATGAAGCATCTCCGTTTCCCCGTTTTAATTCTTCCCTCCATCATTCCTCTCTATTGTCTCCTCTTTCCTCAATCTCTCAGTTCCACAGTCCCTAAGTCCCCAAGTCCCTAAGTCTCCCTGTCTATCCACAATTCCAATTAAAAATCTCTACCTTTGCCACCGCGCAGACCGTTCTGTCGCCTCTTGAAAAAGGGGAGGAAAGTCCGGGCAACTGAGGGTACCATGCTTCCTAACGGGAAGGCGGGTGAAAGCTCGCGGTCGTGTAACAGAAAATAACCGTCCCGGCGCGAGCTGGGATAAGGGTGAAAAGGCGGGGTAAGAGCCCACCGGTGGTTGTGGCAACACAGTCAGCCGTACACCTCATGGGTTGTAAGGCCAAATATACTGCAAGTCCGAAAGGAAGGGGGCGACCCGCTCCCGAACGGTTCTCCGGAACCATCCTTGCAGGGGGTAGGCTGCAAGAGGCGGATGGTGACATCCATCCCAGATCAATGACAGAATGCAAAACAGAACCCGGCTTACAGGTCTGCGTTTTTTTTATCTTTGCTCCGGCTCCCGAGGGTGCTGGTGCAAAGATTTTTTTATGCGTTTTATCCTGATTTTGCTCTCTTTGTTGGCGGTCGCTGTTGAGCCGAGGGCGCAGCAATCAAAGGGCACCCCAACCTATTATGCCTCCTTCCGTTCCTATGCATCGGGAGGCAGGGAGCTGCCATTCTGGTTCAGATCCAACCAAAACGGGACACTTCCGGCAGCCAATAATTTTACGCAACTGCTTCAAACCGGCTTTTACAGGAACCTGGCAGCAGAGACCTCCACTACCTGGGATTATTTCATGGGGGCCGAGCTGGTAGCAGGCTATGCCGGAAAACCCTATTTCCAGCCCAATCAATACTGGTTAGGTGGAAGGTACCGCTGGCTGGTGGTAAAGGCGGGAGCCATGGCCGATCCGCTCCGGTACGGAGGTCTCTCATCCACCAACGGCAACCTGGATGCCTCCGGAAATAGCAGGCCGGTGCCGGATATCTCCCTTTCCTCCAACGGATATGTCCCCTTTCCCTATTTCGGGTCACCGGTTAGCTGGAAAGCCCACTATTCGGAGGGGGTCCTTTGGGACAACGGTTACCTGCAAAAGGCCCGGTTGCACCACAAGAACCTCTATTTCAAAGTTGATCTGCCGACGGAATGGAGCATCGCAGCAGGAATCGAGCATTACGTCTTTTGGGGTGGCGTTTCACCCTCCGATGGCAAGGTCTCTGTTCGTTGGGGTGAGTACCTCTATTTTGTCTCCGGCATCAGGTTGGGTTCGGGCAGCAAGGGTGGAGCCGGAGTCAATCTTCCGGAAAATCACCTGGGCATCTACAGCATGGAGATCTGCAAGCGATGGCAAGGGAACCATGTAGCCTTTTATTGGAACCACCCTTTCGAAAACCGTGCCGGACTCGAGCTGGCCAATGCCGCTGATGGCTTGTTTGGGATACATTTGAAACGCAACGAAGATTTTCCCTACCTTTCCGAAGTGGTTTATGAGTGGATGAACACCTTCGGCCAGGGTTATGATTCTGCAACGGGTTCGGCCCAGGACTATTTCAACGACCAAACCTACCGTTCAGGATTTACCCATTTCGCGCAGATGATGGGCTCACCGCTCTTTGTCCCAAAACTGAATGCAGATGGTGGCGCAGCAGGTTTTCCGAACAACCGGATCCGGATGCACCACCTTGGATTGAAAGGAAGCCTCCTGACGAACCTCGAATGGAAACTGATGATTACCTTCAGCAACAACCAGGGAAGTTTCGACGCTGCGTTCCCGGCTACGGTGGGTCAATTCTCCTTTTTGAGTGAGTTGAACTACCAGCTTCCCCGACTTCCCTTGCAAGTCTCAGCCGCAGTGGCCGGCGATTCAGGGAAGCTGAATGAAGACCGCGCTGGTGTTTTCCTGGGTATCCGATGGGAACCACGCCAGGATGCCGACCGCTGGCGGGGGAATTGGATCATCCGAAAAAGAAGGTAATCAAATGAAGATGCAACGAATTAAGATACATTTCGGCCCTTCGGCCCTTCGACCCTTCGACCCTTCGACCCTTCGACCCTTCGGCTCCACTCAGGGACCACTCCGCTCAGGGACCGAAAACCCTTCAAACCCTTCAAACATTTCAAACCCTTCAAACCCTTCAAACTGTCATGAACCTCTCCATCTCCGAATTCAATTACGAGCTGCCCGACGCATCGGTGGCCAAATATCCTCTTCCCGAACGGGATCAATCCAAACTCCTCCGCTGGAAACAGGGGACCATTTCCGACCATCAATTTGCAGAGTTGCCCACCCTGCTGCCCGAAGGCACCATGCTGGTCTTCAACAACACCCGGGTAATCCATGCCAGGCTTCATTTCGTGAAATCGACCGGTGCGCTGATCGAGGTGTTCTGCCTCGAACCCACCGATCCACACGACTATGTCCACTCCTTTGCCCAAACTTCCTCCTGTCGGTGGAAATGCATCGTGGGTAACCTGAAGAGGTGGAAGGGGGAGGTGTTGAGGATGTTAGTGAATGAGGGAAACGGAGAAACGGAGAAACGGAGAGACGGTGAGAAAAAGAATGACGGAGAGACGGAGAGACGGAGAGACGGAGAGAAAAAGAATGACGGAGAGAAGGAGAAACGGAGAGACGGAGAGAAGAAGGAGGGGGAGAAAGGGAGAGGGGGAGAGGGGGCGAGTACGACTCCCGGGATTGCTGCCGGTAGAGACGTTGCATGCAACGTCTCAGAAAATTTAATTCATTCTGAAAATTTAATTCATTCTGAAAGGGCAATACTATCTGAAAATTTAATTCACTCTGATAAGGTAATCCTATCTGCGGAGTTGATGGGAGAGCTGGAGGGTGGTTTTGAGGTCCGCTTCAGTTGGGACAATCCCGATTTTACCTTTGCAGAGATCCTGGAGGCTGCCGGGAACATCCCCATTCCCCCCTACCTTCACCGCGCGTCGGAGGAGATCGACCTGACGGTTTACCAGACTGTTTACGCCAAAATAAAAGGCTCGGTGGCGGCGCCAACGGCCGGACTCCATTTTACCCCCCGGGTGCTGGAGTCGCTGAAGGCCAGGCAGATCACCTGTGAGGAGCTGACCCTGCATGTAGGTGCCGGCACCTTCCAGCCTGTGAAGAGCGAAACCATCAGCGGGCACCAGATGCATACCGAACATTTTGTGGTGAGCAGGGAACTTCTCAGCCGACTGGTTTCCCATCCCACCTGCGTGGTGGCCGTTGGGACCACCTCTGTCCGTACCCTGGAGAGCCTCTACTGGATAGGGGTTAAAATTCTGCAGAACCCCGAAATAGCTGTTGGAGAATTGCAGGTGACCCAGTGGGAGCCCTACCGGGAAGTTGAGGGCGAAATCAGCGCCACGGCTGCCCTTCAGGCAATTTTGGAATGGATGTCACTTCGTAAGATGAGTGCCCTCGAAACTGCTACCCAGATCATGATATTGCCGGGCTATCGTTTCCGGATCATCTCGGGGTTGGTCACCAATTTTCACCAGCCCCAAAGTACCCTGCTCCTGCTGATTTCGGCCATCCTTGGCGCGGAGTGGAAGCGGGTGTATGCCCACGCACTAGCCGGCGGGTATCGGTTTCTGAGTTATGGGGATGCGAATTTGTATTGGACGGAAAGTGAAACAAAGAAACGGGGAAACGGGGAAACGGAGAAATAAAGAGACAGGGAATGAAAGAATGTTACTTGCCGTTCCGTCCGATCCCGTCTTATCCCTATTTTCAACCTGCTACCGCGGACGGTGGACTCCCTTCATTTGAATGCCCTGGGTTTCGCTGCGCTACACCCGGGGCTACAATAGCTGCCGGCGCGATGCGGTTGGATTAGTGTAGGATTGATAGAGTGGTCGAAGAATACCGGAGTTGGCACATCCGTCATTCCTCTGTCGACCTCTCGTTTCCCTGTTTCTCCGTTTCCCTGTTTCCTCGTTTCCCTGTTTCTCCGTATCCCCGTATCTCCGTATCCCCGTTTCTCGTTTCCCTGTTTCTCCGTATCCCCGTATCTCCGTATCCCCGTTTCTCGTTATCCCTGTTTCTCGTTATCCCTGTTTCTCCGTTTCCCCGTTTCCCCGTTTCTCGTTATCCCTGTTTCTCCGTTTCTCGTTATCCCCGTTTCCCCGTTTCTCCGTTTCCCCGTATCTCCGTATCAATCCTTCCTTCTATCCTCTCCTTCCTTCCGTCATTCCAGTCCCTCCGTCACTTCCTTAGCACCGCCATGGTGGCCCCAAAGCCGTACTCACGGAAAGAGGCATCCTGGTAAGGAAATTTGGCATATTTGCGTTGCAGCTCACGGCGCAGCTCATTTTTGAGCACCCCATCGCCGACTCCGTGGATAAAGACGATCTTTTTGACCCCGGTGGCGATGGCATTGTCCATCTCCTTGCGGAAGTGCTCCATCTGGAGCTTGAGCATGTCGGCATTCGAAAGGCCGCGTGTATCGTCGATCAGCTGGTGGATGTGCAGGTCGATCTCCACCAGGTCAGACTTGGGCAGATCGG
>CAMCBW010000081.1 GCA_945873105.1 Tangfeifania diversioriginum | reverse complement strand
TTGAGAATAGTCAACCGTCGGGTCGGTAATGATTGTATTTTTTGGTTGTCCCTGCAAAACAAGACTTACCAGCAAAACAAAACCCAATAAATTATTTTTTAGCATGTTAATATCGTATTTAAATTCTTCAAGCGTGCGATTTACTTAAGCCTCTTAAAAAGTGGATTCTGGTTATTTGGTTACCTCAAAGACATTGCTGCCCGAACCAATTCCTTCAATAACCGCATAGTTTCCAATCTGACGAACCGAAACTGCAGATCCGTTCTGAGTCACCTTTTGTGATTTCGACCAGAAAGGCAAATAAACATCAGCAGTCGTGTTTGCCGGGACAGTGATGTCCATTACCAACTTATTCCCTTCCCGTTTCCAGTTGCTGACAATGCGGCCATACGGGCTTTGATAGGAACAGTTCACCCAATCCACACTTTTTACGATGCCGGGTCGCAGCGTGAAATGCTTGAACCCGGGATTAGTTTGATCTGGCAGAATTCCGCCAAGGCCCTCGAAAAACCACGAGCCCGGAGTTGCCGTAACAAGAATCACATGGCTACCCCAGCCGCTCCAGGTTTCGGGCCATGTCTTGAGGCCCAGTTCCTTAACCAGATATCCCCACCCGGGATAAGTCGTCTGCCCCATGATCAGATCAACAAGATCATTCCGGTTTTCCTGTATCAGCAGGTCGAGTAAAATAAAGGTTCCCAGCAAACCAGTGTCGAGATGGCCTTGCTTCTCAACCACAATATCATTCTCCAGCTGCGCCAGTATTTTCGCACGCAACTCAGGTGGCGGGATGCGCGCATAAAGCGCCATGGCGAGACTGCTCTGGCTGCGGTAGCGGTAGTCGCCCTTGTCCTGCTGGTAGAATTCCTTGTGAACCAGCGGACGGATAACCGCCAGCCGCTCCCCGCAGCGCGTGGCCTCATCGGTGCGGCCGATGCTCGTGGCAAAGTCTTGCAATTGCTGCCACAGCAACACGCGATAGGAATTGTTGAAAAATTCGCGTTCATCCTTTTTGTCCATGTTGAAGCCCTGACCAGCAGTCGGTGCGGGACGCGCCCAGTCGCCGATGAACATCCAATCCTCCCCACGCGTGGTCGGCGTAAAGGAACGCAGGATGTCGTTGGTGGTTTTGCTTTCCAGGTAATCGACATACTTTCTGAGCTTGTCATACATCTTCTCAACCATGGATTTATCTCCATAATAGAGATTCATGCGCCGAACCAGCTCGCTAGCCTGACCTCCCCACGCCGGACCGCCGCCGTGATCCTCAAAAGCTGGAGCCGTATGCGTAAACCAGCCGTCCTCCCGCTGCGCATCGCTGTAGTCACGTATCCACTTTGTCAAATTAGCATCACACTTGAAGTTATACAGATATCCGGAAAGATGGGCGCCCCCGTCGCCGTAGGCCGACTTCTCGCGTGCCTCCCCGGTGCCCAGCGACAGGCACGGATTTTGGGTGCGCAGCGTGTAGCGCGTGATCTCATGAATCCGGTTGTACAGATCGTTCGAACATTCGAATGAACCCGCGGATGCAAGGTCAGGCTCTATCATCATGGCTTCCGCATCGCTGACAGAGGGTTTCTGGTCAAGCCCGGCAATGATGGCATACCGGAAGCTGTGGTAATTGAATCTTGAACAGAATGTTTCAGCGCTCTTCCCGGCACTGATGAAAAAATCCTTCTGATTGAAATCCTGGAATCCGTCGGCATTGGTCCTGAATGCCAGCTTTCGTACGTTGAGGTTGTCGTCGATATCGGCATAATTGATCTGCACTTCCTGTCCGGCCTTGAGATCGTGCATTTTCAAGCGCATCCAGCCGGTAAGGGGTCGACCAAAGTCAATCACCCATTTACCGTTTGGCAGATGCCGGATGTCAACTGGCTTCACCGGTTCGCTAAGCCGTGCGCTTTCGCATCCCTGCCAGGAATGCGCAACATTCGGTGCCGGTATCTCACGCGCCTGCATCCATGAGGAATCGTCCAGACCGATCTGGTCCCAATCTTCGATAAACTCCCTGGCATCAAAACGCTCACCACCGAAGTTATTCCAACTCCAATTGCCAAGCTGCGAAACACAGCTTTCCTTCACCCGCCAGCTTGCGTCAGTCCCGCTCACCAGCGGACCGGATGAAGTAACAACACTCAATTGGGCGCGCAGGATCGGCGCATTGTATTTGTTGCCCATTTTGGGCTGATACCAGCCCGGCCCCATCCATAGGGCAATCGTGTTCTTGCCTCTTACCAGGAAGGATGTCACATCATAGGCATTCACGATAAATCGTTTGTTGACCTGTGTGATGCCCGGCTCCAGCACATACGGACCAACCTTTTTGCCGTTGATGTGCAGTTCATAATAGGAAGCGGTGTTGACATAGATCACCGCCCGCTTAACAGCTTCCTTCATCTCAAAGGTCCGGCGCAGCCACGGATGATGAAGTCGCATTGTATCAGGGTAGGTAATCCACTTCGCATTCCAGTCTCCGGGGTTAAGCAGTCCCATGGTCCAAGACGCAGGCTTGCTCCACTCCGATTCCTGAACCCTTGAATCTTGATCCGTAAGCCACGTTTTCACCTTCCAATAACAATGCATCTGAGATGCGAGTGGCTTGCCGGCATATTCCACCAGAACGCTCTGATCCGATGTCATCTTACCAGAATCCCAAAGATCACCCTTGTCATACTTCAGTTCAACTTCAGAACTGGCCACCAGCACCTGATAGGCCACCTGCTTATAACCTCGTTTGTCAGATTCGATCTTCCAGCTTAATCGCGGCTTCGCTACGTCGATGCCGAGTGGATTAGCAAGGTATTCACAACGAAGATTTGCCACGCCCTGTGCATATAGGGATGCCATCGGAGAGAGCAGCAGGGCAGTAATCAAGAGTGTAAATTTTATGGTATCAATGAATCGTCTCATCACAATTATTATAACTTAAGTTTCTTGTTCTTAGTGTCTTGTTTCTTCTCAGCTGTTTTAAAGTTCATGGGAACACCTGCTGAAAATTGGATCACTGCACAGCCAAGCGGCCCTACCTGAACATTGAAACTATCGGCGGCTGTTACAATTCCGATATCCTTTTGCCGCCAAAGATCTCTCGCTTTCAGTTTTACCAGGTCGGGTGCGTTCAATTTGATGCTGCGATCCTCATTTCCTGAAAGATTGAAAAATCCATACACCAGAGAGCCATCTTCCAGTGTTTTCTTCAAGATCCACTCCTCATCGGTGATTCGAATGGCCTCTGCGCATTGACCCAGGGGATCCTGGTTAACTGCAATCATTTCGGTATTGCACAGGATGCCGTGAATGAAATCGTCGACTGATCCCATATCTCCACTAAAGAAAAGTGGTGTCGCCATCATCGCCCAGAGGGAAAAATAGGTATAATGCTGGTTTGGCGTAAGACTCTTTTTCACCATCTTTCCTCCCATATCCTGTGGTGGGGTCCACATTCCCATAATTATATAATCCAGATCGTTCCAGGCACCCGGCTTGTTGAATTCACGAATTTCCAGCGTTTTCTTTGCCGCAGTATAAAGACCAGTTTTTTGCATCTCCCATCCAAGATCTCCGCCAATTCGCCAGCTGTGTCCGCCTACTTTGGCGCCCCATTTCCATACCTCACGCGTGCCGTACTGGCAAATATTCAATACAATATCGCGATCCTGTTTTTTCAACAAATTGCCCATCAACTCATAAGGATATTGGGCTCCTGATTCGGGATCCTTAACGAACTGTTCCCAGTGTATTTTTCCATACGAACACCAATCGTATTTCAGCAAATCGAATCCCCAGTCAGCATACTGCTTCGCGTCCTGTGCCTCGAAATTGAAACTGCCAACAAAGCTCTGGCAGGTGAAGGGTCCAGGACTGCTGTAAATGCCTGCCTTAAGGCCATAAGCATGAATATGATCGGTGAGTGCTTTCATGTCAGGAAAATCCCGGGCCGGGAGAATATTCCCCTTTTCATCACGCACTTGCCCCACTTTACTTTTCTGATCCATTAACAGCAGTCGTTTCTTTCTAAACTCCTGGCCATTTTTCAGACGGTCTTCAAGAATGGGTGGAGACATTTGCATCCAACAATCATCGATGCTTACATACTGATACCCTACATCGGCCATGCCACTCTTCACCATTTCGTCGGCGGCACTTCGAATGATCGAATCAGAGATATTGAGGTAATGGGTGTACCAATGGTTCCATCCCATTTGTGGTGTTAGCCCCAGCAGGTCGCCTACGACCAATGTGAATTCAAAAGAGTCGTTACCCGCTTTGTTCTTTGCGCTGATCTGCAATTTGTATTCACCGGGTTTATCAGGCGTCCTGCCGGTTATAATTCCTGTTTCTGCATTTAGCATCAGTGATTTCGGCAGGTTCTTCACCTTAAAATGGATAGGCCGTGCCCCTGTAGTCGGAATGCGGTGCACAAACGGCTTTCCAGGTCGGGCACCGCTTAATCGGGGACCATTGATTTTAGGTTTGTCGGGGGATTTAGGGGTCAAAATGGCTGCACCGGATATCCGCGCATCATAATTCTGACCCAATGTTGCTAATGTCAAGCATAACAACGCAAGAATAAAGCAATACTTCATAGATTGTTTCTCCTCTTTTTTAATCTAATGCTCTTTGTATTGAATAAACATAAATGTGGCTGGTTCTGGTATTGTGAATTTCACCGATCCGTTTTTGTCTGCCGAGCTGATCCAGGATTTTCCTGACAATATTTCTTTGAATTCTATGGTCTTTCCAGCCAGTTTTTCTAAACGAATTTCTTTGCTCTGTTGGGTATTCAGGAGTTCACGAAAGAGGTACAAATAGCCCGTTTTTGATCCGGGTTTTATGTATTGAATCCCGCTCCATGTTTTGTTATTGGGCTCCTCACCAACGGGAAAAGCAAAGGAATGATAAATAAGATCACGGTGTTGCTTGTAGAGCTCCATCACCTTTGCTACCGTATTTCTATCCACTCCATCATACTTGTATGTTTCCTGAAAAAACAAGGGTGTTCCGGTCATTCCAATACCCAGGGCATATTCCTGGTTGTGCTTAACGGCGTCACTGCCATTGGGGTTTACGAGGCGAACATTTTGAACTGTTGTCTGTATTTTATTGATATTGATATATTTGGAAAGGTGCCAGGCATCGCGAAGCACCAGATAAGGAATGTAATAAGGGTGATCAGGTTTTCTATTTGCGAGATAGATAGAACCATATTCCTTGGCCCAAAAATAGCCATAACGTGGTTCGATCTCCGTCAAGTCCCAATTGATCTTTACTTTATGCGCTGTATGAAGTACAAAATTTCTGGCTTTTCCCATGATGTTTTCGATACGATTCCGGTCTGATAAACTGGCAAAATCCAATTTGTAACTCAAGAAACCGCCATGCTCATAATTCCATTTCAATTCTTCCAGGGATACAGGTTCTGCGGCGGCCCACAAACCTAAGGTTACTCCTGCTTCTTTCGCAGCTTTGCGCACGTTGGTCCAGCCCTGGGGATATACCTCGGGGTGGGGTTTCCAACCATTGGTACCAGGATTCCAAGTAGATGAACCAGGAGGCACTTGCCACCCGTCGTCGATTTGCAGATAGTCTATCCCAAGTTCTTTCGTTGATTGTATTTCCTTGAGCACATTGGCTTCCATGGCGCCTTTGCGATAGGCTGTTCCCCACGTGTTGGCCTGGGTATAGATATCGCGTTCGGGAACTACCGGATACCTGAAACGGTCAAACTCCTTAAGGGCCAATTGTCCCTCAAACTCTTGTCCGGAATAGGCAATGGTCCAGGTAGCCCAACAGGATGTAAATTTATCGGGAGACAATGCAGCTGGAAGAATCGAAGTGCCGGAAACTGCTATCCCGTTGTCCTGGAATTCGAATCCACCCGTATCAACTCCGTATTGATTGGCGCATTTGTGAGACTCTTTTACAATCGCCAGTCCCCCTTTTTTGCCCTGTACCATCACAAGGCTGGCCCAGTTGTTGATAAACCCGGCAGGAAGTGCTTCCTGATAAGATTTTTCCATGATAATGGGGGTATTCTGACTATTGCGGTGCTGGGTGTCGGCGAAGTAACCCGCAAACCGATAGGTAAACGCATTCCTGGCCAGGGGAATGTAATCAACACTCCCGGCAGGGGTATAATGCGCTGCTGTTTTGTTATCGTCACATTCAGAATATCCCTTCAGGGTATACCCCTGCGGGATCATTTGGTTTAACGCAACAAGCCTTTCCGGGTCAATGGTACGAATTGGGTAATAGCTGTCTGCTTGTTCCAATACAGCGAGTTCGTTCACTGTAACAACTGCTCCATCGGTCTTTTTGAAAGAAATCACACATTTCCCATTTGAGTAAAGTGACGTAGGAAGATCCATCGTTAGCTCCTGGAATTTATCCGGATTCTGAAGGCCACTAATGGTGACATTCTCTTGAAGTATCGATTTTTTGCCCGAAGAAGACCCTTGTGCAGAAATCTCTGCAACAGAAATTTCCCCATCCATGTTTACCAATGCCGCATGCAGCTTATACTTCTTTCCAGGGTTAAGGCCTGAGAGCCCGATGGCAACCTCTTCGGGATCTATAGTGCCTACCAGCCACCAAGATGGTAATTTCCCTTTTTCCTTGTACCCTCCGGCTTTTCGGGATCCTTTCAGCGTTTTAAACTGAACTGTTCCTGTTGCATCGGTGGTAGTTACTCTTTCCTGACGGGGCGCTTTGATTGATAACTGGGTTCTGACGCCAGGTGCATTGGGATAGACCCAGACCACATACCGAATGGCAGCCAGCGTGGAAGGATAGGTCATCTCAACGGCCAGTTCCAAATGTTTGCCAGTAAACCCTTGATCATCTGATTCATTGATTGTTACTGCTTTTACCTCTGCCTTGGTGTCCTTGGTAAATAACCCGTCGTATTTCCAGTCGCAAGGGTGTTCCGCGTAATTACCTGCATAGTTCACCCCATCAGCTCCTTTGATGCTGATGGTTTTAAGTCCTGCCGTGGTCAAAATCCAACTCCGCTGAAATCGTCCTGTTTTCACCGTAATATGATCCTTCTCCACGATGACGCTGGCATCTCCCAATTGTCGATGGAGTGGTTTCATCTCAGTTGGCTGTGCCGTAGCAAATAAGCTCAGCATTGTAAAGGTCACTCCTGTTAAGTGCGTTTTTAACATCTTCATATAAATTAGGGTCTACTGTTAAACTCGGTTTGAAATCGATGAAATTCTACGATGCATTTTCGACAGATGAAGCGTGTTATCGGCATCAAGTAGACTGTTAAAACCTATCAGTGTAAAAAATTTGGTCATGTTTTCCGAAATAGGGAAGTGGGGGTGTTGGAGGAGCTTATGCTCCATGTATCAGCAATGCAAAAATATTTTATTCTCCTGACAACCTGATCTTCAAATTCATTTTCCCGGTCTCTATTGTCCATGCCGGAATACGAATTTCAATGCGTTTCAGGTTTTCGATGGTTTTGTCGATGGAGAGTGGAGGTGGGTCAAGTGAAATTACCGAGACCGACAAATCCTGATTTGAAAGTATTTCGAGTTTTAGGGTTTTCCCATCCTGTTTTAAGATTGCCCCGGTTTTTGTTGACTGAACTTCTGCCTGCGTCATCAATCCCCAGGTAATTGTTTTTGTGGAATCGTTTATCTCAAAAGTGTCTTCAATCAGGACAGACTGGTTGCTTTCCTTTACAAATCTTCTTGACAACGATTTCAGATTATTCCCATACAAAGGCGTCATATCAATGGTAACCTCCGGCGTTCCTGAATCCTGAAAACCTGTGATGGTGGCCTGCCTGTTTACCAAAAACCGCGCATCATTTACAGTAATGGTGCTGTGTCCCTGGTTCTTTTTGGTGAGCAATGTCCAACGTTCACCATCCTGGGAATAGTCAGCCAATTTAAAGCCAATGCTGTTAAGTGGGTAATAGGGTTGATTTCCAGGGTCGAGTACCCAACGAACACCGTTGAGTTCAAACACAAAAGTTCCGGCATCCATATTGCCGTGACTGATGTTGGCTCTCCCTCCTTTTACTGCAAGAAAATAGTGACCGGGGTTAGCTTTGTCACCGTGAAAAACTGCCACCGGATTGGCGCCTTTGCCACGCCAGTTTAATGGCAATTCACTCACTTTCTGCTGTGAATATTCCGAAATCCAAACCAAACCTGGTCCTGCAAATCGTCCAGCTTCTACCGGTTTTTCAAAAAAGTCTTTGTCGAAATAGCGTCCATCTCCGGTTTTTGCAGCAAACCAGGCCCGCAATACAGCGTCCTCGCCATCTCTTTTGTCCCAGGAATCGGCGAAATTAAAAAAGTAGCCTGATGGTGCGGACACCTGCATAAAAAAATCAGCACTTTCCATAAAACCCGGACTTTTGGAAATACCAAAATCGCTGCCCAAAGCTGTAGCAAGAGTATTCGCTGCAACAACAACATAGCTTGTTCCAAATCCCCAATAGGTTGGCCCTTCGGGATAAATTCCATCGGGTGCATATTCTGCCAGCGAGTTTGGTAGTTTATCAAGGGCTCTTGCAATGGTTTTTGCCGCCAGTTCAGGTTCAATATCAGCTACGACCAACGAAGCAGCCACCATTCCACCATGACAAACCGCATTCCAGTTGTTGGAACTGTTGATCCAGTACATGCGTTCGCCACCTTCGTTGTAACTGGGTATTATTCCTTTTTCGACCAATGACTTTTTAGCCAACAGAATTGTACTTTTAGGCAGAAATTCACCTGTCCAGTCGATGGCAAGGGCAACGGCAAACGACATTTCAGCAACATCGAGGAAATGCTGTGTATTCCAGTCTGCAAAATTGCACACCGCCAACAATTCTCTATTGATTCGTTTCAGAATTTCAGCTTTCTTTTCCAATCGGTATACCATGCACAAAACACCCATTCGTTCCAACATTTCGCGCGATACGGCCAGCATGCGGAATCCTTCCAGTTCATGCTTCAACAACGGTTTTTCGAGAATCGAATCAGCTTGTTTTTTCAGATAACTGTAATAATTCTGAACCAGCCTATCTGATTTCAGTTTTAACTTGATTTCCTTTTCGATGGCAGGGGTAAGAATGAGTTTTGGTGATTTTTTGGAAAGATTTGCCTTCAGATATTCCACTGTAATCGGATTTTCCAGTTTCTGAATTTGGGCATGTTGTGCCATTGCCGGGAAAAATAATGCCAGGCAAAACAAATTGAAAAATACAATCGTCAGTGTTTTCATAAATTCTAGTTTTAAGATAATTTGGTTCTATTCTTACAAGTGGCTGCCAGGAGAAATCTACAGAGATCCTTTTAGCTGCCTCGACAAGTGTACCCCAGCGGTTTAGACCCCAGTGACGGTGAAACTCAAAACTCAATTCCCACTTTCTTTCGTTTCTGACGGCCTGCCTAAACTGCTCTTTTGTCTGGTCGTCAGCGTAAATTGCGTAGCCCGGTAAGTTTTAAAAAATTAAAAGTAGCTAATTTTTGATTGATCCGGCAAGATCAGGCAGAATCTGAATACTAAGCCTGTCGGGGGGCAGGGAAAACAATCCATTGAAACTGCAGGCACTTTTGCCGGTATAAAGTTTAATTTGCTTAATCTCCCGTTTTACCTTTTTCATTGGATCGAAAAAGAACTGGAATCGGGACTAAAGTTGTTCACTAAAATTCCAGGCCTGAACATGCCGGATCCCTTTATTTGATTGAAACGTTAAATCATCAAGGGTGACAATAAACTTTTCATAATTGTCGCTGATTGCCTCAAGCGATGCGTATTCCTGCACTATAGTTTCAGGTTCGACCAAAAGGTATGCGCATTGAACGTAGATCACCCTGTCTGCTTTACTGGCCACAAAGTCAACCTCTTTATCCTTAATGCTACCAGTATAAACTTTATATCCTGCCTTTCGAAGTTCAAGAAAAATTTGATTTTCAACTAAATAGCCAAACCCATATCCGAACCCCGGGTATAAGTAGTTTTTGAAAGATAAATCATTCGCATAAAATTTAACATTACCAGCGATGATCTCTTTTCCCCTGATATTAAACCTGTCGCAGCGGTGAATTATAAAAGTATCCTCAATATAGCCAATATAGTTTGAAATGATATCATAACTCGTTTTTCTGCCTAACCCCTTGTAATACTTAAAAATACTGCTGACAGAGATCAGATTGGATGCATTATTGACCAGATAAACAAAAATCTCTTCCAATAGTCTGGGCTCCCTTATGTTGTGGCGTTGAATAATATCCCTTAACAATACTGTGTCTTTTATAGCAGAAACATAATTCCGCCTGGTTTCCTGGTTAGAAAGCATAAAAAGTTCAGGCATCCCTCCGGTTTCCAAATATTCAATGTAAGTTTTTTTTGATTTCTCTTTTTCGGTTATTCCAAGGTACTCTTTGTAGTTAAAAGGAAATATCTCGAATTTGACATACCGGCCCGAAAGCAGGGTAGCAAGTTCATTTGACAACATTCTGGAGTTGGAGCCGCTGATAAACAACTCATAATTGTCGGTATAATCTTGAGAATAAGAATTTACTACCCGTTCCCAACCAGAAATATTTTGTATTTCATCAATAAAAATATAAATCTTACCGGAAGGTTTCAATGCTGATTTATAAAGTTTTATTAATTCGTCAAGCTCCTGGTGCGTAGAAAGGAAATCAAAATCTGAGAATTCTTTATTGATAATCAATGTATTGATCGGTGATATTCCTTTGTCGATCAGTTGTTTTACCATTTGACGAAGTACAAAGCTTTTACCGGCACGACGTTGGCCAATAAGAACTTTTATCAGCCGGTTACCAATGTAATCAGTAATTTTTCCGGTATAGTCGGTTCTTGCATAGCCCAAATCAATGGTATTACTACCCCAGAAATTGTATTTCCTTAATGTTGAAATTATTTCTTCCATAAACGAATGATTTACTACAAATGTAACAATATTCTTCCGTGTACGAATAATTGTATGAATTAAGCTGAAATTGTTTTAAACAAATCCCCCCTTGCCATGACTTTCAAAGGGGTAACCTAAATTTCAGATCAACTATCGATGTTGATTGGGTGGAAATCACTTGGAAAGTGGTGCTGATTATAAATCAGCACCGGTGGGTGCAATCTTTAGCCATATCCAAAAGAGCAGGTAAGTCGTTCTATGTCTTTCAGGGGGCAGTTGTCCTGCAACTGAAGCTATCTTGTTACAATCGCTGCCTTGATCTATTTGCTTGTACAAAGCGAGACAGGGGTTGCAGACCTGCGCTAACAGGGCGTGTCCAATACCGGCCATTGTATCTACAAATTTCTCCCTTTAAATTCCTGCGGTGTTAGCTTAAACTGTGCCTTAAAGACTTTGGTAAAATACTGGTTTGAGGAAAAACCGCAGTCGTAAGCGATCGAGGTAATTGTACTTCCCAGATTTTCAGCAATCATTTTCTTGGCTTT
>CAMCBW010000080.1 GCA_945873105.1 Tangfeifania diversioriginum | reverse complement strand
GTTTATGCATCTAATATACTAAATATCAATCGTATAAACAAATATATAATGTATTTTTTTTACAAAAAAAGAGGTTGTCTGAGAAAACAACCTCTAAATATCGCAAGTGAACAAATGAAAAGAGGATGCCCTTTTTGGACACCCTCTTTTTTAACTAAGATATTATTTTATCCCAAATATGTTTTCAGCAGTTTACTCCGCGAAGTATGCCTCAGCCGGCGAATGGCCTTCTCTTTGATCTGGCGAACCCGCTCACGGGTAAGACCAAAGTGTTCACCAATCTCCTCCAATGTCATCTCTGTACTGGCAATGCCAAAGAACATGCGGATGATATCGGCTTCCCTTTCGGTAAGTGTTGCCAGCGAACGCTCAATTTCGCGGGAGAGGGACTCGTCGATCAGAACCCTGTCGGCATTCGGTGAATCGTTGTTGATCAATACGTCCAGCAGACTGTTGTCTTCACCATCCACGAAAGGAGCATCTACCGATACGTGCCTACCGGAGACGCGCAAGGTGTCAGCAACTTTTTCTGCAGGAAGCTCAAGCTGGTCAGCCAACTCTTCGGGCGACGGCCTGCGTTCATGTTCCTGTTCGAATTTTGAGTAGGCTTTGTTGATCTTGTTCAAGGAACCTACCTGGTTCAAAGGGAGACGTACAATTCTGGATTGCTCGGCCAAAGCCTGGAGAATGGATTGGCGAATCCACCATACAGCATAGGAGATGAACTTAAAACCTCTGGTTTCATCAAATTTCTCTGCAGCCTTGATCAACCCAAGATTACCTTCGTTGATCAGGTCGGGCAGACTTAATCCCTGGTTCTGGTACTGTTTTGCCACAGAAACCACAAACCTGAGATTGGCTCTTGTCAGTTTCTCAAGCGCCGCCTGATCGCCTTTTTTGATGCGCTGCGCCAATTCAACCTCTTCTTCCACGGAAATAAGTTCTTCTTTACCTATTTCCTGAAGATATTTGTCAAGTGAAGCGCTTTCGCGGTTGGTGATCGATTTGGTAATCTTTAGTTGTCTCATGCTCTGCAATTAAAAGTCTGCAAAGATAGTAATAATGTTGTTTTCAACAATATTAAATCTTCTGTTACAATGTACGAATTATTCGTTTAAATTAAAAACATAATAGGCCCACTTCCCATCGGGGTATACACCCTCAATAAGGATTGGTTTCTTGGCACTTGACTGGGAGATGATCCGTTTCATGTCATCCACACTCTCGATGGAGATTTTGTTCACATCGGTGATGATAAATCCTGCGCGAACGCCGGCATTCTTCATTTTACCCGAGGTAATTTTTAGTACCTGAATTCCCTGGCTGATGTTCAGTCGTTCCCTGTCTTTGTCAGAAATATCTCCAAATTCTGCTCCCAATTCGGAGAAGGACTCCTTCACAATGGCGGTATTTCCTTTGGTATTTCGGAGGGTGACGTTATAGATCTTTTCAATTCTGTCTCTCTTGATCGTTACGGCAACCTGATCTCCGGGACGGTGTTTGCCAATCTGCTCCTGTAGTTCAGAGAAGGAATTTACTTTTGTGGAATTGATGGCAAGGATGATGTCTCCCTTTTTGATGCCAGCTGCTTTGGCAGCGCCCTCTTCGGTGACCTCTTCAATGTATATTCCTTCAATTTTGTCCAGCTTGTTCTCTTTGGCAAACTCAGCATCGATGGGTTTGATGGAAACTCCAAGCAGGGCCCTTTGAACCTCCCCGAATTTCCGCAGGTCTTCGACCACTTTACGTACAATGGTTGCTGGCACGGCAAAAGAGTATCCTGAGTAGGAACCAGTCTGTGAAGCAATGGCAGTATTGATACCAACCAATTCTCCCCGGCTGTTTACCAGGGCACCCCCACTGTTGCCAGGATTAACGGCAGCATCGGTTTGAATAAACGATTCCATGGGCATTTTGCCACCCATGATACCAATACTCCTGGATTTCGCACTTACGATACCGGCAGTCACGGTGGATGTCAGATTAAAGGGATTTCCCACTGCCAGTACCCATTCCCCCAGTTTGAGCATTTCAGAATCGCCCCAGGATAAAACAGAAAGATTCCTTGCATCAATCTTTAACAGGGCAATGTCTGTATTGGGGTCACGTCCAATGACTTTGGCCGAAAATTTACGGTTGTCGTTGAGAATTATTTCAATATCAACGGCAGATTCAATGACGTGGTTGTTGGTCACCACAAACCCGTCCTCGCTGATGATTACGCCGGATCCTGCAGCCCTGCTGTATTGCTGTTCCGGATTGTTGCCCCTCGGACCAAAAAAGAATTCATAAATCTGACTGTTGCTGTCGTAATAATTGTTTTTTGATTTGGTGGTGATGTGAACCACCGCAGATACGCTCTTTTCCGCAGCCTGGGTCAAATCGGGCAATTGGGCCTGTGGCAGGGCTACAGGCTGGGTATAGCTGGAAAGCTGGATGGGCTGCCGCTCTTCAGCAACTGACTTATCATGGGGTGAATTAAATTGCGAATAAATGGTGAGCGCTAACACAGCTCCAACAAAAGCAAACGCTACATACGATGCACTTTTTTTAATCGTGTTCATAAATAATTACTTTTTAAGTTAAACAGGATACATTCTGCAAATCTTGTTCCAATTAGAAGGTAAGTACATCCTATTAGACGTGAAAAGTGTGCAAAAGTAATCCTGATTAACAAACTTTAACTAGAACCAATGGAGAGGCCACAGATCATAAGAAGTAACCCCCAGCCCACCACAAATGGCACAAATTTTCACAGATTAATTATAAGGAAATGTAATGGTTAGTTATCTCTCAGTCCCTTAGTCCCTTAGTCTCCCAGTCCCTCAGTCTCCCAGTCCCTAAGTCCCCCAGTCCCTAAGTCCCCCAGTCTGGACAAGGTAACTCAATGCCAAATTAACCCGGAAGGCCGACAAATTGTCAGTTTCTGTTTTCGTTCTCCTTGTCAGGGACGTTGAACCACTTTGCCAAGGGTTCGGAGGGCAGGTAATTTTGAAGGTAATTGATTGCTTCGCCCGCGGTGGCGGCGACAAAGTACATGGAGCGGTAACTATCTTTTGCGAAGGTCTCCTCGTAGGCTCTTTCGAATTGAGCCAGCAAAGAGTCATAAAAGCCATTGGTATTGATGAAAACAACGGCTTTGTTGTGGTAACTCAGCTGTTTGAGGGTGATAACCTCCAGGATCTCCTCCAGTGTTCCAAATCCTCCAGGCAGAGCCAGGAAAGCATCGGAACGTTTGCGCATCAAGTATTTGCGCTCCCGCATGTTGGGAGTGATGATCTGTTCGTGATCGTTGGGATTGGAAAGCCGGTGTGCATGGATCAGTTCGGGGATAATACCAGTTGTTCTGGCACCATGTTCCCGGGCTGCTTCGGCACAGCAGTGCATCAATCCAACATTGGCTCCTCCGTAAATCAGGTTCCATCCGGCAACGCCGATCAGCTGGCCCAAACGTCGGGCCTCCTCAAAATAGATCTCAGGAATGGCATTGCTGGAGGAGGAGAAAACACAAATGTTCATGGATTTTGGATTTTCGATTTTGGATTTTCGATTTTGCTCAACCTACAAAATCAAAACCTTATATTACATAAGAAACCTAAAGTAATTTAATATTCCAGCGTTACAGGAATGATTGATTGGCAGTATTCCAAGATGTGGCGCAATCCAAAATCCAAAATCGAAAATCCAAAATTAATCAGACATCAATATTGGCATAAGTTGCGTTGTCTTCAATAAACTTTCTCCTTGGTGGAACTTCATCGCCCATCAGCATGGAGAAGACGTGGTCGGATTCGGCGGCATTCTCAATCTCCACCTGGCGCAATGTGCGTCTTTCGGGATTCATCGTGGTGTCCCACAACTGCTCGGCGTTCATCTCTCCCAAACCTTTGTAGCGCTGCACATGGACACTCTTTTCGTTGCCGCTGGCCCAGTCGTCGATGATTTTCAACCGTTGCGCTTCGGTCCAGCAATATTGCTCCTGCTTCCCTTTTTTGACCAGGTAGAGCGGAGGAGTGGCAATGTAGATGTGGCCATTCATGATCAGGTCGTGCATGTAGCGGAAAAAGAAGGTCATGATCAGCGTGGCGATGTGCGAACCATCGACGTCAGCATCCGTCATGATGATGATCTTGTTGTAGCGGAGTTTGCTGATGTTGAGTGCTTTTGGATCTTCATCCGTGCCAATGGAGACGCCAAGCGCTGTATAGATGTTGCGGATCTCTTCACTGTCGAAAACCCTGTGGGGCATTGCCTTCTCCACATTAAGGATCTTTCCCCGCAAGGGAAGAATGGCCTGGAAACTTCTGTCGCGGCCCTGTTTGGCGGTACCGCCTGCAGAATCTCCCTCGACGAGGAAGAGTTCACAGCGTTCCGGATCTTTTTCGGAGCAGTCGGCCAGTTTTCCGGGGAGTCCGCTGCCGGTCAATACATTCTTGCGCTGAACCAGTTCGCGTGCCTTGCGGGCTGCGTGGCGCGCCGTAGCAGCCAGAATTACCTTGTTGACGATGATTTTTGCCTCTCTCGGATGCTCTTCGAGATAATTGGCCAGCATTTCGCTGACAGCCTGATCGACGGAAGCACTGACTTCGGAGTTGCCCAGCTTGGTTTTGGTCTGCCCTTCGAACTGCGGCTCCTGTACCTTGCAGGAGATGACGGCGGTCAATCCCTCGCGGAAGTCGTCACCGGCAATTTCAAATTTCAGCTTCTGGAACATCCCACTGTTCTCGGCGTAGCTCTTGAGGGTCCTGGTAAGGCCCCTCCTGAAACCGGTAAGGTGGGTACCCCCTTCAATGGTGTTGATATTGTTGACGTAAGAGTGAACGTTTTCGGTGAAAGAATTGTTGTAGCACATCGCTATCTCCACCGGCACATCGTTTTTCTCGGTAGAGATGTGTATGGTCTCATCGATGATTCTTTCACGGGTACCATCCAGGTAATCTACAAACTCGGAAAGGCCGGCTTCGGAGTAAAATACCTCTTGCCTGGCAACCCCTTCGGCATCCTTGAATCTTTCATCCGTTAGGGAGAGCCTGATTTTTTTGTTCAAAAAGGCCAATTCGCGCAGACGGGCAGAAAGAATGTCAAATTTGAATTCTGTGGTAGTAAAAATGGTATCATCTGGCAAGAAGGTGATGGTGGTACCGGTGTGGTTGGTTTTGCCGATGATTTTTACATCTCCCTGCGGAGCGCCCTTGGAGTACTCCTGTTCCCAGACATTGCCATCGCGGTGGATTTCGGCGCGCAGGTAGATGGATAGCGCATTCACACACGATACGCCTACCCCGTGCAAACCTCCTGAAACCTTGTAACTCTCCTTGTTGAACTTGCCACCCGCATGCAGAACGGTCAGAACCACCTCAAGGGCAGACTTGTTCTCCCCAACGTGGAGTTCCGTTGGAATACCACGGCCATCATCCACCACCGTGACGGAACCATCTTCGTTGATGACCACATTGATGTTGTTGCAATAACCAGCCAGTGCTTCGTCGATGGAGTTGTCAATAACTTCGTAGACGAGGTGGTGCAAACCCCGGATGTTGACATCCCCGATGTACATGGCAGGCCGTTTTCTTACGGCTTCCAATCCTTCCAATACCTGAATGCTGTCTGCGCCGTAGGAGATCTCAGCGGCTGATTTTATCTGTTTTGATTCGCTCATGTTCTAAATTGGTTTACAAACGTGTTCAATATCAGGTGGTTTTTTGCCAGATCAAACAACTGATCCAAGGGCACAATTTCCAGCGGATGTTGACTGTTTTTTCTTCTTTAACAAAGTAGGCAAATGTAGCTATAATTCCCCAAACAGACAAGCAATTTTTCAGAAAGAGAAGCTTGCGCCTACTTTAAAACGGATGCCCTGAACGGTATATCCATACCAGGGTTCATCCTTCCTGTTAAGCAGGTTTTCCACTTTTCCAAAGAATTGCAAGTTTTTTGAAAATAGGTATTTAGCCCCAATGTTCAACTCAACCATGGCATCGGTTTGGAGGTAAATCGGTGGCGGTCCCAAGGATGAACTCCATGGGGGGTAGTAGAATTTTAACATGACATTCCGGGGTCCGGTCAGAAAAACCTCTGCGGTCGCACCAAATTTTTCGGTCACCTTAAAATCTGTGGTTGCCTGAAGGGTGAAGTCGGGCATGTATGGGGCTTTCTCCAGGCCGGAGAGCTCATAGCTGTAAAAATGTCCGGCAAGATGCAACAACATGGAAGAGCTGGTATAGGTGAGTTCCCCGCTGAAATCAAGCGTGGTCAGGTTGTTATATTCTACATCAAATGCGTTGTCATAAGTGAGCTCTTCCAGGGCTGGGTTGGTATTTCCTGACCCATTGAACACCCGCGTTACAAAAAAGCAGTAATTTTCCGTTTTACTGTACTTTACTCCAAGGTTGTAGGCAAATGGCAAGGCTATCTTACCTTTTACTCCTCCGGAGAATACATTCAGGTAATTGGTGGGCCTTACCAGAAGGGTTGGATTGATCCACCTGTTTTCTGCAGCCATTTTGGAATAGTTGTTGTTTTCGAGGAATCCATCCATATGGGCATAAAAAGTCAGCTTTCTATCAGCCGTATAAAATTCTGCCGATGCTTTGGGGTAGAGTTTAAAGGTAGTATCGTAGGCATCTTCAAATAGGGAATAGGTGTTGATACCACCTTCGAGTGCAAGAAATTCGTTTTCGAAACGTACCGAAGGGGCAAGGGTTAGCCAGGAGCTTTTGTAGGTGGAGAAGACCGGTAAATCGATCCATGTGGTAACCTCCTCCGTGGAGAAGTTCTCAAAACCTGCCTTAAGCTTGCCGCTGAAAGTGCCAAAGTTGTATTCGAAATCCCCTTTGACCCTGATGGCTTTCTCTACCTGGTTGGTGGAGGTATTGAAGTATCCCAGATTGATGCCGGTGTTGAATTTTAGCGCCGAAGATGCCGCTGCATTGCTTTTCAGCGAAAGGTCAAAATGCCCCTGCTGGTTGAGTTGATCCTGGTTGAAATACTTGACAAAGGCATTCTCCAGGATGTTATCGGGAATGGCCATGGGATAACCGTAAAAGCGGTTCATGTCCCTGCGGTACAACAATTCAGAGGAGATCGTTACCCCGTTCACCACATAACTGCCAAAGATGACCGCCTTGTTGTAACTGAAGGGGGCATCATTCTGGCCTCCTCCCTTCAGATCCACATTGCCCTGGGAGGAGAGGTGGTTAAACTCCATCCCCAAAGTTCCATTGGTCGCATTGGGATTGTTCAGGTAAACATCCAGGAAGGGCGTGAGGTAATTGCCAATGCCCCCATTGATTTTCCCGTAACCGGGAATGCTGATCTCCCGCTGGAACTGGTTGTAGGGGCGTACCACGGACGATTGAAAGCCCTTGGTTACAGGGTGGCTGCTGATCTTGTAGTTCAGGTCGGGCCGGAACCGGGTGGTGTCGCTGATTTCGGGCAACAAGTTGATTTTCTCTGCATTGGAGACCGATGGCTTGTAGGCTTTAACCACTTCAACCTCCTGGTTTAACTTGCTGGATTCATTTTGCGCTACCAATGTGTCCTGGAGTGCTGTCAGAAAAAACAACAGGAAGAAGAGGGAGAGAAGATATCTTTGAGTCATATAGTTAACGTATAACTTTTATTTTTTTTGTTCCAATTTTTTGAGATAGGCAGAAGCCTCCTCCACAATACCGTCGTCGGATGCATCGTAATTCTCGATCACGCTCTTCAAGGTGTTGGTAGCCTGAAAAAGATCGTTCATCCGCTCGTAGATATTTGCCAGCAGGATAAAACTCTTGCCAAGCCAGTACTTCTGCGGACTATTTTTGGCAATAAAATCCATCACCTCATTTTCTGCGTCCTTCAACCGGTTGTTGTCTGCATAATATTTGCAGACATTGTATTTGGCCTCTGCTCCCTCCTTCGATTTGGGATCCGCCGATAACTTCCGCCACAAAGGCAGTGCTTTGGCAGGGTCTTTCAGTGCCACATAGGCTTTGGCCGATTTGTAGGAGCACTCGCGGTCGAGTTCCGGTGAAATCTTGCCGCCACTGCGCAGTTTCCAGCCGATACGTGCAGTCTCCTCCCAGTGTCCGAGCTCATAATGGCACCGGAGTGACCCGATGGTTCCGGCCTGCACATTGGCAGGGGATCCTGCCATGGTCTCCATCCGCTGGAAATATTTCAGTGCTTTGGCATAATCTTTTACCTCAAAGGAGAGACCGGCGGCTTTTGTGAGGGCATTTTCGGTAAAGAGGTTGTCTGACTCAGCCAGTACCGCTTCATAATCCTGGAGCGCTTCGGCACTCCGGCCTTCATTCCAGGCACATTCTGCCCTGTAAAACCGTGCATGGGTAAGAAAGTTTCCTTGCGGGAAGTTGTTGAGGTACCTTGTCAGCTGCTCAGCGGCATTCGGTGCGTGGGCCATGTAGAGTTTTTCGGCGGCTGCATAGGTGAGGGAGTCTTGCTCATTTTGGGATGGCGTGGCACCCTTCCCCAGTTTTTTGGTGTAGGTGATGTAGTCTTCTACCTGGTTGTTCTCCATGTAGTTGTTTTTGATACCGGTAAGCGCTCCCCTGGCTTCTGCCGTTTCAGGGTAACGGTCGATGACCTCCTTGTAATAGGTGATCGAGGCATCGTACTGGTTCTGGTTGTAGGCAATCAATCCAAGCTGGTTCAGTGCCTTCGGCACCAATTGACTGGCAGGATATTTGGCAATCAGGCTTTTGTAGCTGCTCTTCGCATTTTCAGTCTCATTCAGCCGCTCCATGGCCTTGCCGGTTTCAAAAAGAGCATCATCGCTCCAGGGGGAGTCGGGAAATTTGGTTCGAAGCTCCTCCAGCTCCAACAATTTTGTCCGGTGGTCTAGCATCAGTCCATGGGTAAAGGCCATCTGAAAGAGGGCATAGTCGGCATCGGCGCTGTTGAGCTCTTTCGATTTCTGGTAATAGCGCAGTGCTGTATCAAAATTTCTGTTGGCATACTGGCAGTCCCCCAATCTGTTGTAGACATCTCCAAGCAATTTGTCGCTTTGGGGATTCACCAGATCCGCATATTTGGAGAAACTGGCAGTGGCCTGTAGCAACTCCTGTTTGTTGAAATAATGATAACCGGTGTTGTAGAAGGAGAGGGGGTACTCTTTGAGTTGCTGGATTCCCGGTAGGCTTTGGAATTTCTTCATGGCGATGAAGGACTCGTCCAATTTGCCAAGACGGTAGAGTGATTCGGCTCTCCAGTAGTGTGCCTGTGCTTTGTAGGAGGCATTGAAAAACCCGTTTTCGATCGATTTGTCAAAAAGAGCAAGCGCCCCGGCAAAGTTAAGGTCGCGGAACAATTCCATTCCCCTGTAGAGTGTAACCCGCTGGTAGGCTTTCTTGACAGATTGGCTCTTCACCTTGATGCGGTCCATCGAAACCAGGGCATCCTTGTAATTGTGGGTGGTCATGAAAACATTGACAAGGTAGTTGTAAGCCAGGTCATTCTCCTTCGCTTCGGGATATTCTGCGATGTATTTGTCGAGGGCCTTGATGGATTCGTTGAACGGTGAGTAATCCAGTTCATAGGCAGCTTTGGCATACTGGAAGAGCGCATCCTGTCTTATTTTTGGATCAAACTTCATCTCTGAAGCCTGCTGAAATGCCTGTAGCCCCTTTTTCTTCTCCCCTTTTTTCATGTACAGTCCGCCCAGTTGGTAGTAGGTACCCTGGGAAATGGCATCCTTGAGCTGAACAGATTTTTCGTACCACTGGATGGCTGCATCTGGGTTGCCACTTTTTTCCTTGCAAAAACCGGCAACATAACAATCAGCCCGGCCAATCTCCTTGCCTTTGAAATATTTGTCGATCAGTTCGCTTGCCAATTCATACTGCTGCTCCTGGTAATAGGCAGTGACAAGAATCCGTGCCAGTTCAGCCTTTCGCTCTTCCGCTGCTTTGGCGAGCAATGGAACCCCCTGAGCAATGACCTGATCGTAGGCACCTTGCGCGAAGGCAATCTGCACCAGGTAGTAGGGTACAATTTTAAAGTAGGCAGGATTGTTCTCTATTTTTTTGAATTCGGCCAAAGCCTCTTCATAACTCTTTTCAAGGTAACTGATGTGTGCCCAATAGTATTTTGAACCATCTCCCAGGATGCTTTTCTGACCCCTCAACCGATTGAAATTGGTTTTGGCCTTGGCATTGTTCCCTGTTTCGAGCAGGCAAACACCTGAATAGTATAGGTATTTTTCGTTTTCACCCTTGCTGAGGGTGGCCGGATCGATCTTCTGGTAAAGCTGAAGTGCCTCCTTGTATTTCTTTTGGTGGAAGAAGAGGTTGGCCAGTCTGAAGATGGCCGCATTGATGTGCGGCGAAGCAGGCTGCTCCTCCATGAACTTCCGGAGCTCTGCCTCTCCGTTGGGATTGCCGAGTTCCAGCCTGGAGGCAGCGATGTAATAGTCGGCTGCAGCAGATAGGGAGCCACTGTCGATGGCCTTCACCGTCTCGAACTTGTGAATGGCCGACCCATAGTTTCCCGCTTCAAAAAGGGCGGCGCCTTCGCTGTAAAGTCTGGAGGCATCCCCTTGGTTGGTAGTTTTGTTTTGGGAGAAGAGTGTCACTGATGCGAAAAGGAACAAGACCAGGCAGTGAACAAATCTGTTTATTGTAGTTCTCATAAACATTTTTTCAGTCTCAAAATAATTATTCGACAGGCTTACCCGCCCCGAAAGATACAATTTTATATTTCGACAGATCGTCAAAAAAACTTAGATTTGTACTTCACGGCATTTACAAAATTAGGATTTTATCTATACTTAACCCATGGCAGAGGAAATTATCAAACTTAAAAATGCAGACATCTATCAACAAGAGAGTTTGGTGCTGAAGGATGTCAATCTTACCATCCCCAAAGGGGAGTTTCTCTTCATTACGGGGAAAGTGGGCAGCGGTAAAACCAGTTTGTTGAAAGTCTTGTACCACGAACTTCCGCTGGTGAATGGGGAGGGGGTCATCCTGGGATACGACCTGACCCAGATCAAGATGAAGGAGGTTCCGTTTCTCCGGCGCAGACTGGGTATCGTATTTCAGGATTTTCAGCTGTTGAGCGACCGGAATGTGCAGGAAAATTTTGAGTTTGTACTGAAGGCTACCGGCTGGCGCCAGGATAGGGCAATTCAGGAACGGATCGATGAAGTGCTAAAGCTTGTGGAAATGCCGGATGCCGGACCAAAAATGCCCCACCGCCTGTCGGGGGGGGAACAGCAGCGTATTGGGATTGCACGCGCCATGCTCAACAATCCCCAGATCATCCTGGCCGATGAACCTACCGGAAATCTGGACCCTGAAACTTCCCAGAAACTGATGGTCTTGCTGCGGGAGATTAACAGGGAAGGGGTCACCATCGTGATGGCCACCCATGATTATGAAATGATCCGGCTCTTCCCGGCACGCAGGATGGTTTGCGAGCATGGAGCACTGAGGGAGCTCCATCCACCGGCAGAACCACTCAATTTTGATATGCTCCTGGCAGACGAATAAGGGTCAAAATATCA
>CAMCBW010000079.1 GCA_945873105.1 Tangfeifania diversioriginum | reverse complement strand
TACTTCGGTGTTTAGATGCCGAGGTTTTTGGTGGAGTTTCTTGGGCTAGTGGGACGAAAAATGATAATTATGTGAAGAACTGGACAAAGAAAGAGGGTGAAATACGCTGGAAAATAAGAGTTGCAACAAAAACTCAATTTCAATTATTGCTTAACTACGAAGCTCCAGGAGGCAGCAAAAAACAATTTGTGGAAGGCGATGCTGGGAAAGAAATTAGAAACCAAACAAACGGCAGCGGTGGCATTTACAATGTGATAATAGGTGACAATAGTATTATAAATACAGTAAAAAACGGAAAAAATCAACTGGATGATTTAGGTAAAATTACGCTGAATCCTGGCGTTTACGAGTTATGGATAAAGGCGAAAGAAATCACTGGAGATGAATTGTTTCGATGTAAGAATATCGTTTTAAAACCACTATAGGTTGTTGATGATTTTGAATTATGTTAATGCTCTGTTTTGGGGTCTTCACAATAAATTTGATTGCCCGTTCCCAAGAGCTCCAAAAGTACAATTCATTTAAAACAGGTGGTGAATGGTTGGATGCAAATGGAGTTCACATTGATTGTCATGGTGGCAACATTATTCATGTGGAACACTTAAAAACATATTATTGGTATGGGGAACATCGGGGAGAACCTCGGGGTGCGTCTTGTTACTCTTCTTCAAATCTGTATAACTGTATAAAAGAAGAAGGATTAAAGTGGGGAATTTCTATGGTAATGAACGGTAATGAGTGTTACCTTATTAATTTTGAATTGATTAACAAATAAATATATGCATTATTTAAGGATTATATTGACATTGGCCGTAATTGTGGCAGCATTAAACTGCGCCAACGGCACAAATATAAAAAAGGGTTCAGATGCTTCATTCCAGCTTAACCTTCAGGCACCAATCGACAAATGGGATGAAGCGATTCCGCTCGGCAATGGATTAACCGGAGGTTTGCTGTGGGGAGGAGGAAACGAAATCCGTCTCTCGCTTGATCGCGGCGACTTGTGGGATCTTCGTGCACATCCGGGGTTCACAGCTCCCGGATTCACCTATGAGACTGTCCGCAGGATGGCCCTTGCAGGCTTGACGGATTCGCTCAACAAGCAATATGCCAAGGCCAATGACTACCCGACTAAACTGCCAGGATGCAGGCTGGTCATTACCCTACCGGGGAATGTCAAGGCGACTTCCTTTCACCTGGACATGAAAAATGGGGTTGGTAGTGTCAATCTGGGAGACCAGTCAATAGAATGCTTTTTCAGTGCGGATGAACCGGTTGCCCTGATGAAAATACCGGGTTCAGTTGCCAATATTGAATTAATACCGAACAACGCAGTGATTAAACTGGGCAATCCAGCTCCCACCATGGGAAAGGATCAAAAGGGCATATGGCTTATCCAGGATGCTGCGCTTGGCTTTAAGTATGTGTTTATCGTCAAGTCAAAGAAGTTGGATGATTATACTTTGTTGTCCATCTCAACTGCGACCAACAAGGAGTCGGAAAATCCTTTTCAGTTGGCCACTAAACAGGCGGATGAAGCATTAAACAAAGGTTTTGACCTGATGCTCACGGATCATGAAAAATGGTGGGACAATTTCTGGTCGAAATCTTCCGTAACGATTCCGGACCCAAAGCTTCAGCAACATTACAACCTGGTCCAGTATTATTACGGTGCTGCATCGCGGGCGGGTGCCCCACCGATACCACTTCAGGGAGTATGGACCGCTGATGAAGGTAAGTTACCACCCTGGCATGGCGACTATCACCACGATCTGAATACTCAACTTACCTATTGGGCTTATCTCAACTCCAACCGTCTTGACCAGGGCTTGAGTTTCCTTGATTTCATGTGGTCACTGAAACCGGTTCATGAAGAATTTGCCCGCAATTTTTATGGTACCAGGGGAATGGTGGTGCCGGGTGTGATGGCTTTGGATGGCAAACCAATGGGGGCCTGGTTCCAGTACACCCTCTCCCCTACGATGGGTGCCTGGGTCGCACAATCATTTTACTGGCACTGGCGGTACACAATGGATCCCTGGTTTTTAAAGGAACGGGCCTATCCTTATTGCGCAAGCATTGCAGAGGCATTGGCGGAACTGATGAAGCCTGATAAAAATGGCAAATTAAAGTTGGACCTTTCTTCCTCGCCCGAGATTCATAACAATACCCAGAAGGCCTGGATTACACCGAACAGCCATTTCGACCTTTCACTGATCAGATGGATATTCGGTGCCAATGCAGAGATGGCAAAAGCACTTAATCTCGAAAAAGAGGCGATACGATGGCAGAGTCTTTTGGAGAAGATGGATGACCTGGCAACCATGGCTAACGATGGTCCGCTTCTGGTATCACCCAACGAACCGCTGACTGAATCGCACAGGCATTTTTCCCACCTGATGGCCATTCATCCCCTCGGAACTTTAAATATCGAAGGGACAGACAGGGACCGGAAAATCATTGAAGCATCCCTGTCACAGATTGACCGGTTCGGATCAAAATACTGGTGCGGTTACAGCTTTTCCTGGATGTCGTGCATGCGGGCGCGTGCCGGCCAGCCCGAAAAAGCGCTGGAGGAACTGGTAAACTACCTTGATTGCACCACCCGGAACGGATTTCATGTGAACGGTCCACAGACCAGAAGCGAACTGTCTGACTATAAAATGCGGGCATTTACCCTGGAGGGAAATTTCGCTGCTTCTCAGGCAGTGCATGAAATGTTGCTCCAAAGCTGGGGCGGGCTGATCCGTATTTTCCCGGCAATGCCAGGTACATGGGAAGAGGCTTCCTTCCGGCAGCTTCGCACAGAAGGAGGTTTCCTGGTGGATGCCGTAAGAAGTAAAGGGAAAACTACCAGTGTGACCATTACGGCAACTGCCGATCAGCCGCTAAGGCTTAAGAATCCCTTTGAAACAGCAGAATTCTTGTCGGATACGAAAATGGTAACAAGTGAAAAAGGGATGATTATTTACAGCATGAAAAAGGGACAAACCGTGCATCTGTACAAATAAACAAAATATAAACAAATGAACTCAAAGGAGAGGGTACTGACCACATTCAGCCACAGGGAACCCGACCGTGTACCTATGTGGTGTGGTGCATCGGCTGAATTTTGGGATAAAGCAAAAAAACAGCTTGGCCTTGATGATGAAGGCCTGCGGGTGAGATTTCATGATGATTTCCGCAGGGTTACAGCAGTTTTCAGCGGTCCTTCCTCCCTCTCCAGGGAAGGTGCAACATACATTACACCGTTTGGCATCGAACGCCACGGAATGGGGTATGGCCAGCCATATAACCACCCGCTTGCCAATGCCTCCCCTGACGAGATTCATAGCTATCCCTGGCCTTCCCCTGATTGGGTGGATGTGACAAATGTACGTGACGAAGCCGGAAAATATTGCCACGAATACGCAATCCTTGGAGGTGACTGGTCCCCCTTCTGGCACGATGCCATCGACCTGCTCGGGATGGAGAATCTTTTTATTAAAATGTACACTGAACCTGAAATTGTGGATGCGGTTTTAAACCACATCATGGACTATTACCTGGCATCGAGCCGTAAAATCTTCAGTGCAGCCGCCGATAAGATCGATATTTTTTTTATCGGGAATGACTTTGGCAGCCAGACCGGCCCGCTGATGGATGATGCATTGTTCAGAAGATATTTTTATCCCCACCTGAAGAAGATGGTTGACCTGGGACACGATTTCAACCTGAAAGTGATGATGCATTGCTGCGGAGGATTCAGGCAACTGATTCCGGCCATGATTGAAACCGGCTTGGATGCCCTCCATGCCGTTCAACCCTCCTGCCTGGGGATGGAGCTGATGCAACTGAAAAAGGATTTTGGCGATCGAATCGTATTTAACGGATGCATAGATTCGCATCATGTCCTGATCAATGGCAATCCGGAATCGGTGAAATCAAAAACAATGGAAGTCCTTAATTTAATGATGCCTGGTGGAGGATTCATTGCCGGGGCAAGCCATGATTCGATCCTGGAAGAGACTCCGGTCGAAAATGTGGTCGCCATGTTTGATACTGTAATGGAAGCAGGAAATTATTAATATCTTCACTTTATTTATATTAAGTAATGCACAAAAAATAATCTCCTGTTTTTTCTTTGCGATCTTAGCGGGCTTTGCGTGACACTACTGGCACATTGCTCAAAACTGGAGGATATAAATTCTACGACATTTTATTGTTCTTTTAACTTAGAACCATCAACCTATGCAAAACCGGAAATCAGCTGTTTTTTCGTCCCTTCCCCAGATCTATACTGCCTTTAAAAAAACAAATTATTAAATTATGAGAAAAACTGAGTTTATGCTGTTGATGGCCTTTGCACTTATTGTTTGCAACTCCCCCAGTGGTTACAGCCAGCCAACAAAAACAGATGATCATGAAAGAGCCGCCCAACTCAGGGAGATGAAATTCGGCATGTTTATCTGCTGGTCCTTCAGCACCTTCTCCGGACAGGAATGGACTCCGACAACCGGGAAGGATGCCTCCTTTTTTGCAGCCACCGGTTGCAATACCGATCAATGGTGCAAGGTTGCCAAAGAGGCCGGCATGGGATATATCCTCTTCCTGACCAAACACCACGATGGATTTTGCCTGTGGGATACCAGGACTACCGACAAGAAAGTCACCAACAGTCCGCTGGGAATAGATGTATTGGCCAAATTGCGGAAGTCATGTGACAAATACGGAATCAAACTGGCACTCTATTTCTCTGAAGGCGACTGGAACTGGCCGGGTGCCGTAGATGGGAAAGGTTCCAAAGCAGGTGTCAGCAAAAATCCTGACGTCAAGAAAGCGCAGTTAAAAGAACTTTGCACCCAATACGGTCCGATCGAATTTTTCTGGATGGACCATGCCGTCGGGGACGGTGGATTGAGTCACAAGGAGACCAATGATTGGGTCGAGTCCTTCCAACCGAACTGCTTCGTGGGATTTAATCACGGTGAGCCCGCAGGGAGATTGTCACTCAGGGAGATGGGGAAACCCGGAAAACTTGGAGATGCTTCAACCTCCGTCTATAACAAGGATGCAGAAAGTCAATACAAAGGATATCTGGTTGCAGAGTTTACCTACCCGATACTCCCGAAACACAAAGGTGGGGCAATGTGGTTCTATTCCCTTCCTCTACACGACCAGTTATGCCTGCCTGCCGAAAAGATTTATGAAGATTATTTAGGTGCAGTGAAATTTGGCAATATTTTTTCCCTTGATGTTGGACCTGATTACAAAGGAAATCTTCGGGATATCGATGTAAAAGCACTGAAGAAGGTTGGCAAGTATATCAGGGGCAAAGAAAAATTCCCTGAAAACTGGGAAGGCAAGATTAAGGAAGATTTACAGAAAAAATAAGGTTTATCACCATGTTACACGATCCAAGCCATATCCCTCAAATACCTGCAGAGCAGGAAATAGTTTTGTCTGGTTCTGAGAAGGACATTTTACGCCGGTTGGGAGCCGAGATTGCCGCCATTGCTTCCTTGCCTGTCCATGGGGAAAAGGCACGGCTTTGGCAGAAAATGAATGATTTGAATCAGGAAAGAGCCATGGTTTGGATCAATGAGATTCCCTGGCATGAGATGAATGTCAATGATGAACTAACCCTCCGGACAAATCACCCTTGGGCAAGAGACCTTGAACAAAGTCTTCGCAGAACGATCTATCAATGGAAACATTTCCCATGCGATATGGTGGTGAACGATTATTTGGATTGTCCGATCGTTTACCATACTACCGACTTTGGTATCCTGGAAGATGTGGATAGGGCATTTACGGATGATCAAAACGATATCTACTCCCGCCATTTCAAGATACAGATAAAAGAACCGGAAGATATTGAGAAAATAAGGCTGCCGAAAATCACCTACCTTGAAAAGGCTACCCAATTCAGTCTGGATGCAATGAACGATATCTTTTCAGGTACCATTCCTGTAAAAAAAGTCGGTCAGACACATATCTGGTATACACCGTGGGACTTTCTGATCCGGTGGTGGGGAATCGAAGAGGCGATGATTGATCTGTACATGAGACCGGAGATGGTCCATGCGGCTTACGAAAGAATGGTAGATGCCTGGATGCATGAGCTGGACCAGTTCGAAGCACAAAATCTGCTTAGCCTGGATTGCAACAACACCAGGATTGGTTCCGGAGGCTACGGCTATACGAGCCACCTACCCGGACCGGATTTTAAGCCGGATTATGTTCGCCCGATTAATATGTGGGGTTGTTCCAATGCACAGATATTCTCCTCTGTCTCACCCGAGATGCACTGGGAATTTGCTTTGGAACATGACTTGCGCTGGTTGAAGAGATTTGGTCTGATTTACTACGGATGTTGCGAGCCACTCGACTTGAAGGCTGATATCCTGAAGCGCATCCCTAATTTGAGAAAAGTCTCCATCAGCCCCTGGGTGAATAGCAAGAGGGCTGTTGAAAGCCTAGGCGAGAAATATGTCCTGAGTCGCAAACCTTCACCCGCAATATTTATTGACTGGGATGCAGCAGAAGCCAGGAAACAACTGATCGATTTCAAGGAGGCAGCCAAAGGATGCAACCTGGAGTTTATCATGAAAGATATTTCAACTGTCAAGTACCAGCCCCAAAAATTATGGGAATGGGCTGAAATAGCTATGAGCGTAGTCAATGAATAAACAGAAGAGCAGCTTCATATCTCACGGAATGATCATTCCATTTGTATTGGTCACCACACTTTTTTTCATGTGGGGAATCCCCAATAATTTGAATGGCGTATTGATCAAGCAATTTATGAAATCGCTGGAACTCTCGAGGTTCCAGGCTGGATTGGCATGTGGGCCATTTTTTTAACCAGTTTTTTTATGTCATTGATGTACCCCACCATCTTCGCTTCCAGCATCAAAGGACTTGGGAGAAACACAAAAATAGGTGGCTCTATTCTGGTAATGGCTATTATTGGCGGTGCCCTGTGCACACCTTTGATGGGGTACATTTCAGAAACCACTGACAGTATGGCCTTTGCAATGACTATACCATTGATCGCATATCTGTATATCTTTTATTATTCTTTCAACAGGTAAAATTATGAACTACTCAGGATTAATGCAGGTCATTTTCTTCGCGCTGACCAGCCTTTTATCTTCCCCAATTTGCCTAACGGCTCAATCCGTTAATCTTGCCAAACCGACTTCAATTCAGTTCAAGTGGCATGAACAGGAACGGATCATGTTTGTATGTCTCGATCCATGCACCTGGCAAGGCAGGGAATATGATAACCATTCCACGCCGCTTACCAGGATAAATCCTCTAAAGTTAAATACTGACCAATGGTGTGAGGTAGCAAAATTATGGGGGGCCCGTGAAATACTTTATGTCGCGAAACATACCGGAGGATTCTGCTGGTGGCATACCAAAACGACCGACTATGGCATCCGGAATACGCCCTATAAGAATGGCAAGGGAGATGTGCTGAAAGAGCTCTCTGCCTCCTGCAAAAAATTCGGATTGAATCTTGGTATCTATGTTTATCCCGGCGACGATACCTGGGGGGCTGGAATGGGAAGCGGTGGAAAGACAAAGGATCCCTCAAAACAAGAAGCTTACAATAAGGTATTCAGGCAACAGCTGATGGAAGTACTTTCCAGGTATGGGAAAATAATAGAGGTATGGTTTGATGGAAGTTGTGTGATAAAAGTCGATGATATTCTTGAAAAATATGCGACCAAATCAGTGATTTTCCAAGGCCCCAAAGCGAGTCTGCGGTGGCCGGGCACGGAATCCGGTAAATTATATTATCCCGCATGGAATTCAGTTAAAAGCAGTGCGCTAAAAACCGGCGTATCAACACAATATGATGATGATCCAAATGGGGATGCCTGGGCGCCACTCGAAGCCGATGTAACGCTTTACAACCACTATTGGTTCTGGTCGCCTGCCAACGAAAGAAAGAGAAGAAGTGTGGATGACTTAATGGATATCTACTATCAATCAGTTGGCCATGGCGGTGTTTTGTTGCTCAATTCCACCCCGGATACCACAGGATTAATCCCGGCAGGAGACGTAAAACTGTATGTTGATTTCGGCAAGGAGATCTCGCGACGGTTTGATCAACCACTTTCAACCATCGGGAACAAGGAGGGTACTGATTTTGAGATTTCTTTCAAAGAACCGACTTCAGTGAACCATGTTGTTTTGATGGAAGACTATCGAGAGGGGCACAGGATCAGGGAATACAAAGTGGAAGGATGGACAGGTGCTGAATGGAAACTTCTTTGCAAGGGAAGTGCTGTCGGAAGGATGAAAATCGATCCGTTCCCAAACATCAAGGTTTTGAAAGTAAGGCTTCGGGTGACTAAAAATATTGAAACGCCCCTGATGAGGTCCTTCTCGGTCTACAGGGTGGAGAATTTCGAATACAAAGAGGATGCCGCTGCATCCAATGAATGGAAGCTCTGCGGGACATGGGATACAAAAGATTTTGCGAATGGGACCGGGGAACAAACCATTGATTTAAGTCCTTTCATTGAGCGTCCCGGACAATATGAAGTCACATTTACAGCATCCGTTGCAAACAATCGAATGAAAGTAGTGAAAGCAGAAATATATTTTGATGGCGACCCACTTACGCAGCAGGATTTCATCCGGCAAAAAGAAAAATCCAATACCTTTTACCTTAACAGGACAGCACAGGTGGCTCAAGGCAGCAGTTCAATCCTCAAGGTGAAGATGAGTTTCAACAATGAAGTGTTACAGAATAAGGGAGAGATAAAGATAAGGGAAAGGAAAATCAATGATACAAACCAAAAGCGATGAAGTAAAAAAACCAACTACCCTCTGAAAAGCGTACCAAAGTTAAGTGTTTCTATGTGTCACTTTTTTTGAAATGGATCGCTTTGGCGAACTTAAAAGAGTTTTTACCTTTACAAAAACCCTAATAACATGGAAGAATTAGCAGTTGGCACACGTGTAGAACATCCCCGCTACGGAGAAGGGATCGTCAGCAAAAATAAAATTACCTCCTACGAGATATTTTTTGAGCATGGTGGCAAAATTGAACTGACCAAAAGGAACGAAGACCTCGAGGTGAAAGAGACACCGGCCGAAAAACCAAAGAATTCGCTGAGTCTGGCAGAAGTCGAAAAGGTGATCCGCTATGTCCTTGAAGAACAGAATGTATTGCAGGAGTTGGTCCCCCTTGGAGACAAATGGATCGGCGGCAACATGATCCTCCAGCCGGCCAATCTCTCCCTGAAACCCAAGGAGATTCCCATTGAAAGCTTCTTTCACAAAATCGTGATGCTGCGCGACAGGCTCCGGGTACTCGAACAAAACATCAACAGCCATCCCGGTCTGACCGATGAGGAGAAGGTAAACATGCAACAGTACATCACCCGCATCTACGGATCGCTCACCTCCTTTAACCTGCTATTTTCCGAGAACAAGCACTATTTCGTCGGAGCCAAATCCTAAAAATATGAACGCAAGAGAACGTGTCCTTAAAGCCTTCAAGCGCCTGCCGGGATTGCCCGACAGGGTACCCATCCAGTTTGACCTCTGCCGGCAATTGTCCGATCATTTCGGCAAAGAACTCGGAATTCCGGTTACCTATACCGAAAATCCCTACGAAGATGTGACCTACCGCATCAGCGCCAATGAATTGAGAATCGCCTTGGGGAGTGATGTGGTAATTACTGGAGCATCTGTTTCTGATAATTTCAGGATCATTCAGGACGCAGACGGCACCTGGCTCAACGAATACGGCATGCGGATGCGCCAGGGCTCCATCTATGTGGAGGTGGTCGACTATCCGTTGGCGCATGCAGAGACAAAAGCCGACGTGGAGGCCTACAGGTTTCCCGATCCGGATGCACCGGGAAGGTACAGGGATGCTGAGGCACTTGTAGGCAAATTCCACAACGATTACCTGGTCTTCGGGGATATTGAAGTTACCGTATTCTCCCTGGCACACCAATTGGTCGGAATGGAGAAACTGCTGGTAGACATGATGATGGAGGCCGAATATGTAGTCCCACTTTTTGAAGCTTGTGCCGATTACCAGACGCAAATTGGCCTGCGCCTGATTGAAAAAGGGGTAGATGCCATCTGGTTTGGGGATGATTTTGGCACCCAGATGAGCCTGATCATGCCGCCAGAGACCTTCCGGGAGCAGTTAAAACCACATTATACCAGGATGATCGATCGCTTCAGGGAGGCCAAACCCGACATCATCCCGATTCTGCATTGTGACGGTGCAGTAGCCGAACTCCTGGACGACATCCGAGAGATGGGATTCGAGGTATTCAACCCCGTACAACCGGGTGTTCCGGGTCACCTGCCCAAGGACATGAAAGAGCGGTTCGGTGACAAATTCGCCTTCTGGGGTGCCATCGACCAGCAGGAGTTACTGCCCAACGGGACCGATGAAGAGCTGGAGCATGACATCCTCGAAAAGATCACCATCCTTGGCAAGGGTGGAGGCTACATGATTGCTCCGGCACATATCATGCAAAATGATGTATCCCCCGATAGGGTCTTGCTCTTTATCGAACTTTGCAAAAAACATGGGAAATATGTCAATTAAAAAAATCCTGATCACAGGCCTGCTGGCCAGCCAGCTATCCGGAGTTGCCTTGGCACAGGAAAAATACAAGGAAGCTCCTGTGTTGCCAAAAGAGCTGAAGATCAGCTATCCCAAATCGAATCCCCTGAAAAAGGCGCTACTTCCGGTACCTGAATCAGCCATATTTAAAATGGAGGGATACTATCTTTGGGATCCCTCTGTGATCAAAGTCGGGGATACCTACCACCTCTTCTGCTCACGGTGGCCGGCAGAAAAAGGAATGCAGGGGTGGAGGGAAAGCCATGCCATCCGCGCGACCTCCAAATCACTGTTTGGCCCCTACCAATTTCAGGAGGTGGTGTTGCACCCCTCCAACCATCCCTGGGCGACACAAGCCGTCCACAATCCAAAAATAACCAGGGCAGGCAAAAAATACTTGCTCTACCACCTGGGTATTCCGCAATGGAAGACAGGATTCGCTTTCGCCGACTCCATCCAGGGTCCCTGGACACCGGTTCCAACTCCTGTCATTGCCACCAACAATCCGGCTTTGCTGATTCGCGAAGATGGCAGTGCCTATGTGGTGGGGAAGTTCAAGCCTAAAATAACCCACGATGGCAAATGGGATGCCAACATGCAGGCCTTCGAAGCCAGCGATTACATTGGTCCGTACAAATTGGTACAGGATACCCTGAACCGTCTGCCCAACAATTTCGAGCTGGAAGATCCAACCATCTGGTGGGCCAACAACCGGTACAATGTGATCTGTACAGACTGGGAGGCCAAAGTCACAGGAGTGCAAAAATCCGTTGTTTACTATACTTCCAAAGATGGAATCAACTACGAACTCTACTCCCAAATTCCCTTGTGGTCCCAATCAGAACCCGTTCCGATGGAACACGGGAAAACCATGCCGGTAAGGGGAATTGAGCGGCCACAGATTTGTCTGAACGAAAAAGGGGAGTTGATTGCCCTCCTGGCCTCCATCTACCCCGCAGTGGAAGGTCCAACCTACATTATGATCAGACCGGTCAAGAAATTTGTTCCCAAAAACAATTAACCTTTAACATTCACGTCTCCTTTTACCTGAATAATTATGAAAAAATATCTGTTACTACTCCTGAATCTTTTAGTGATAAATCTCGCTAAAGCCTATGAGAAGAGAGATTTGCTTCAAAAGCAAACTGATATTTCCAGACTCAAAACCAACCTGATATTCAACCAAAAATGGTTAGGATATCCTGAATACAAGAATAGAAACGGGTGGGATCAATTGACATCAGGTGTGAAGAGTGAGATAATTGGCAAAGGCGAAAATGCCCTAAACTTTGAATGGAAAGTAATAAAAGCCACCGACTACCTTGATTACGACCGGACCGGAGCCAGGAAAACAATGGAAATACCCCTGAATCAAAATATCACGGCCTTAAGTGACCTTGTCCTTGCAGAGCTTGCAGAAGGGAAAGGGCGATTCATGGACCAGATCATTAATGGAGTGTGGCACAGTTGTGAAATGACCAGCTGGGTCCTCTCGGCACACATGGCCAGGGAGCAAATAGAGAAGACAGCTCTCCCCTCATCCAAAGAAAATATTATTGACCT
>CAMCBW010000078.1 GCA_945873105.1 Tangfeifania diversioriginum | reverse complement strand
AGGATTAAAAGTAGCAAAATCAACCATTAAAAACCAAATCTTTGACTCTATACTCAATTATAGCCATGAGTGGTCAATGATTTTCAATTAATATCAATTTTCAGCTACTTGTCAATAAAAAAGAGAGGCTGCCTTTTCAGACAGCCTCTTCTTTCTGACCCTGGCCTGATTCAGTTTTACCCTGATCGCTTCTGTTTTTACCCCGGTTTGCCTTAATTGAAGTGTAATTTGATTTATCAACACCCCGATTTGACTCTATTAATCAATGATCTGTATCATTTAATCCTTGATCACTTACCTTTTTGCCACGATCTGTATCAATTATTCATCAGCCAGTCTCTTTTGGACCCTGTTGGTTAAAAATTAGCCCCGGCAACCCTTGCACAGCCAAGTCTGCCGGGGCTATTTAGTCTATTGAGCGGCTAGGGGAGCATCCGGCTGACTGTTTTTTCCCTGAGTAGCATACAGACGGCCGAGGTCGTCGACAATACTCTTGGTACCTGGAATATTCAGTGAGGCGGAGATTTTAGCCATTTTGTAGGTAACCCGTGCAAACTGGTAGAGTTCGGCACCGGCCAGCATGCGGGTATCATTGGCCATCTCGTGAAGGCGGCTCAACTCACGTACCACGCTTTGAAGCTTGTTGTAAATATCCAGGTCTTTCTTTGCTTCCTGGAGCAAGGGTGGATTGGGAGAAATTGCATTCTCGCGGGAGGCATATTCAAGGGCTTTTAAAGCGAACGGAATCCGGCCCTCATCGAGCATAGGCGTCGCTTTTTTTTCGCCGGGGGAGAGTAACACCAAAAACGGAAGTTTCTGGCGAACGGTTTCGATGGCCTGGAGAACTTCTGCAAGTTCCTGGTCAGATACTTCGGCATCAAGAGAATTAATCATAATTTCAAAATTTAAGGTTAATAAACAAAGAAAACTATCAAAAAAGCATAAGGCTGTGCTATGCTGATTCTTTGGGAGGTTATTTTCTCGTTTGGAAATTTTAAATTTTGGCTACTACTTTCAAAAAATATGGATTTTTAGTTATTGGATAGGCTAAGATAGAAAAAAATATTCAAATATCCTCGTCATAGATTGATTTACAGTGAATTATTTTTTCTGGTTTGAATGCTTACTAGCGCTGACATTCTTTTGTCAAAGGGCTTAAATTTTTCACAATACCGACATTATCTTTATATTTGCCTGTATCGAACAAAACGAATTGATTATGACAAAGTAATATTCACTCAGTGGGCATTACAAAAAATAACCATTGTGAATTCCTTTGATTTGGACACCGCCAATCCAGATGAAAAACTATATTGGTTGCTATTTTTTTTCTTCGATTCCATTCTGTTGGTTAAATAAATGTCACATGAGATATAGAATTGCTTTACTCTTCATTTTAATTCAGTTGGCTTCGTGCAGCGATGCCCAAAAAGTAAATGATGTAAATTTCAAATCCTTCAGCGGCATCTACCCCCATCTTGCCTATTACAACAACGAAGGCGAATGTGGCACCGGGGCAGTAGTACCTTGGGCTGGCCGGCTTTGGGTGATAACCTACGGCCCCCATCTTCCGATGGGTTCCTCGGATAAGTTGTACGAAATAACTTCAGACCTGCACCGGACCACCTTTCCGGGAAGCATCGGCGGAACCCCTGCCAACCGGATGATTCACCAGGAGAGCAATCAGCTCTTCATCGGCCCCTATGCGATTGACGCCAATGGGAAAATCCGTACAATTCCCTACACCGCCATGCAGGGCCGCCACACCGGGAATGCACGTCACCTGACCGATCCGACCGGCAAGATCTACTATGGTTCGATGGAAGAGGGTTTCTATGAAGTGGATGTGAACACACTTCAACCGAAAGAACTTTACAAGGATGGCAACACGGCAAAAGGGGGAATCATCACCCACAAGGATACCGATGTGAATCCTTCCAACGCCACTTTGCCCGGGGCCCATGGCAAGGGCTTGTACTCAGGTCAGGGGGTGATGGTCTATTCCAACAACGGAGAGGCAAATCCGCTGGCACTTACCAAATTTGACATCGAATCCGGATCGCTTTCCGAATGGAACGGTAAGGATTGGAAAACGGTTCGCCGCAACCAGTTTGTGGAGGTAACCGGATCGGGCGGCATTTATGGCAATGCCAATCCTTCCACAGATCCGATCTGGGCCACCGGCTGGGACCACAAATCGGTGCTGCTGGGCGTAAGGAATGCCGAAACCGGCTGGAGCTTCTACCGCCTGCCAAAGGCCAGCCACAGCTACGACGGGGCACATGGCTGGAACACCGAATGGCCGCGCATCCGGGATATCGGCGCACCCGAAAAACCCGATTACCTGATGACCATGCACGGCCTCTTCTGGCGTTTCCCGGATACGTTCACTGCTGCCAATGCCGCGGGCATCCGTCCGCGCTCGGCCTACCTGAAGGTGATCGGCGATTTTACCTCCTGGAATGGCCAGTTGGTCTTTGGCTGTGACGATTCGGCCCAAAAGGAGTTCCTGAACAAACGCAAGGCAAAAGGAAACATCGAAGGTCCCGGACAATCCAACTCCAACCTCTGGTTTACCTCCCTGGAGAAGCCGGATCAATTAGGTCCAAATACGGCTGAAGGTGCCGTTTGGATTTCAGAAGAGATCAAAGCCGGAACTGTTTCAGAACCCTTCCTCTTTGCCGGTTGGGAGAACCGTTGTGCCTGGATCAAAAACGAAGCAAATCAAACTGTTACCTTCTCTTTTGAAGTAGACTTGCAAGGCAACAACAATTGGAAAAGATTGCAATCCATCGCAGTGAAGGCAGGGGAGGCCGCCAATGTTCCCTTCGGTACTGCCGAACAAGGGGAGTGGATCAGGGTAGCTGTCGACAAGGCCGCCAAAGCAACGGTTCATTTTTCCTACACGCAAACCGACAAGCGAACGGAAGCCTATGACAAAATGTTCGTGGGTCTTTCGCATGTTTCAGCTACAGAAACGAACGGAGGATTGCTCTGGGGACTCGGAAACAACCGCCGCAAACTGGGCATCCTGGCAGGCGATGTGAATGATACAAAATTCAACGAATCAGGATACTACGAATTGGATTCAACCATGCAACTGGTGAAGCGGGAGGATCCGGCTACGGCTGTGGTGATTCGGGAGAAATTTGCCATCCCGCAGCAAGTGGTGACGATCGATGAAGCTTCAGTCTTGTTTGTTGACGATTTGGGTCGCCATTGGAGACTTCCAAAAGGCAATCCAAAATACAGCGATCTGACAGGGAACTCAGTATTACGCATTTGCCGCGAGGTGGCCACGGAGCGCGATTTGCTCAACTGTGCCGGAACATTCTATGAACTGCCGGCCGAAAATGCAGATGGTTTTGCCAAGATCCGACCGATCGCCTCCCACAACTTCAGAATTCACGATTATGCCTCCTACCGGGGAATGCTCATCATGACCGGCATTGAACCCAATTTCAACCAGTTTAACCCGCACATCATTGTCTCGGAGGATAAAAAAGCCAGTGTTTGGGCCGGTGTGATCGACGATTTGTGGCAAATGGGCAAACCGGTTGGGGAAGGTGGTCCTTGGAAAAACGCCGCGGTGAAAGCCGGAGTGACTTCTGACCCTTACCTGATTGGTTTCTACGACAAGCGCAGTGTGAAACTGTCACACGATGCCAAAACGGCTGTTACTTTCACCATCGAAGTGGAGCCAATCGGTCATGGTCCCTGGATGACTTACCAGACCTTCACCGTGAAGCCGGGTGATACGTTGGAATATTTCTTTCCAGGGACGTTCCAGTCGCGCTGGATCCGGTTCGTAGCCGACAAGGAGTGTGCCGCAACCGCCTGGCTGAAATATGAATAATTTTTGACACCTTTCTCCTCCAAAAATTTGCCCTTCGATGAAGTACCTCTTTCTGTTTGTTTTTCTATTGGCTGCTGCCTTCAGCTTCGCACAGATACCTCCTGAAATCCAGGATGCGAAGGTGATCGGGATCAATAAACTACCAGCCCGGACCATGTTTTGGCCGGCACCCACGTTGGAGGAAGCCCAAAAGTCGGATTACGATCATGCTGCATGGGTAAAATCACTCAACGGCAAATGGAGTTTCCACTGGTCGCCCGACCCACAATCGAGACCGGTAGCATTTTATCAGCCAGAATTTGTACGCCAGGGATGGGAAACAATCGAGGTGCCTTCCACCATCGAAAGGCAAGGGTTTGGCCTGTCGTTGTACACCAATTCTGTCTATCCGTTTAAGGTCAATCCGCCATTCGTAATGGACGAACCTGATCCGAAGTACACCACCTTTTCACAGCGCAATCCTGTTGGTTCCTATTGCCGGAATTTTACGGTTCCCGAAAATTGGAAAGGCAAACGGATCATCCTTCACCTGGCAGGTTCCAGCTCCGGGACTTTCGTCTGGCTGAACGGCAAAAAAGTGGGGTACTCCCAGGATTCGCGCCTTCCGGCGGAGTTCGACCTGACCAATTATTTGGTGGCAGGTGAGAATTTCCTGGCCATCGAAACCTACAAGTATTGCGACGGATCTTACCTTGAGGACCAGGATTACTGGCGTTTCAGTGGCATTTTTCGCGATGTTTTTATCCGGGCAGTTCCCGAGGCCACCCTCTGGGACGTATATGCCCGTCCCATCCTTGATCTGGAAAAAAAACAGGGAAGCATTGTCCTGCAATATACCCCGGGCAATTTCACCAAAAGTGTTGAATCAGGTTTCTCTGTGGAGGTTTCGGTGATTGCCCCATCCGGGGAAAAGCTGGGAAGCAAAAAAAGTTTCCCGATCAAACCTTTTGCTCCCGGATTTGGCCGGGAAATCGCACTGGCAGCGGTGGATCTGGGAGAGGTGAAATTGTGGTACGACGAAAAGCCGCTGCAGTACACCCTTTTGGTAGAGTTGAAACAGAAAAACGACGTGGTGGAGTGTTACAAATTGCCGGTAGCTTTCCGTAAAATTGAAATAGCAGGGAATACCATGCTGCTGAATGGCCAGAAATTCAAAGTCAGGGGAGTAAACCGGCACGAGTTCTCCCCCAATCAGGGTTGGGCAATCACCCGCGAAGAGATGGTCCGCGACCTGGAGCTGATGAAACAGGCCAACGTCAATTTTGTAAGGAATGCCCATTATCCGAACGACCCGCGCTGGTACGAACTCTGCAGCCAATATGGCATCATGGTAATGGACGAAGCAAATGTGGAGTCACATGGATTGAGCTACCACAAGCGTGTGCTTCCGGGCGATCAACCAGACTGGACGGTTGCCTGTGTGGACCGGATGAAACGGATGGTGATTCGTGACAGGCAATTCCCTGCCGTATTGATGTGGTCGCTCGGGAATGAAGCCGGGTATGGAAATGCATTCCTCGAAATGCGCAAGGCAACCCATGCCAGTGATCCGGAAAAGCGACTGATTCAGTATGCGGATATGAATGCCGCTGCCGACATGGACAGCCAAACCTACCCAACCATCGATTGGATCAAACAACATCTGCAGGGCAAAGCAACCAGGAAAGGGGAGCGCGGCGAATCGACCAATGTGGAGCAGCATGGCAAATACCCTTCTGGTCGCCCGTTTTTGCTGAACGAGTATTGCCATTCGATGGGAAACAGCCTGGGGAACTTCAGCGATTACTGGGAGCTTTTTTACCAGAACGACATGCTTGCTGGTGGTTTCACCTGGGATTGGGTGGATCAGGCACTCTGGAAAAATCAAAAAAATCCGAAAGATGGCTTCCTGTATGGGGGTGATTTTGGGGATTTCCCCAACGATGGGAATTTTATGATCAACGGGCTGGTGGGCGCCGATCGCATTCCACATCCCCATTATTACGAGATGCAAAAGGTACACCAGCCGGTTTCGTTCAGGCTGATCAGTAAAAATCCAATGGTTGTAGCGTTTACCAACCGGCAAATGGTTACCAATCTCAGTGAATACGATCTGACCTACCAGATCATTGCTGACGGACATCCGGTTTCAGCAGGAATACTGAATCCCACTGACATTGCTCCGCTCAACCAAAAGCAGGTCACTTTGCCTGAAAACATCGCTTTCGATGCAGCAAAGGAATGTTTTTTAACCATGTCCCTCTCACTAAAAGCAGCCTGCATCTGGGCTCCCAAAGGTCATCGTGTGGCCTGGGAACAGTTCCGTCTAACGGAGGCCCCAGCGAACTGCACGGAGCCTTCGTACCAATCGTTCTCCAAGCCCGGGAAGATTGAAACTGCTGATTTTATCCTGATAAAAGGAAGTAATTTCTCGCTCAGGATCGACAAATCAACCGGACTGATCTCAGAATATCTTTTTGGTGGAAAACCCGTTATCCAGAACAAAGTGCGGTTTAATTTCTGGCGGGCTATGACCGACAACGACCTTGGCTGGAAGGTGAATCAAAAAATGAAGGTCTGGGAAAACGAAGCCAGTCAGTACCAGCTGAAAGCACTGGAAGTGGAGCGTGACAATGGGGATGGGATTGTTCTAAAGAGCAGTTACCACTTTAAAAACACCAATTCGGTAGCAGAAATACGTCACACGATCTATCCCGACGGGAAAATAAGGATCGGATTCGAGATGGATATTCCGGAGAAAACAGCGCACCTTCCCCGGGTCGGACTTCAGTTTGAAATCAACGGAAGCCTTCAGCAGATTGATTGGTACGGGCGCGGACCGCATGAAAACTACCTTGACAGGAAAACCGGTGCGGCTTTTGGAATTTACCGGTCAACCATTGAAAAATTTGTGACCCCTTATGTCAGGCCGCAGGAGAACGCCAACCGCTGCGATGTCCGCTGGATTCGGTTCGCCAATGATGAAAGACAGCAAGTTCAGTTTACGGCTGAAAATGGGGGTTCTTTCTCCGCCAGTGCCTGGCCCTACACCCAACAAACTTTGAACAGCGCGGCGCACGATTTTGAATTGTCGCCCGGACTAAATACCGTTGTGAACATCGATGGTGCCCAAATGGGGGTGGGAGGGGACAATTCATGGGGACTGCCGGTGCTGGGGCAATACCAGCTTAAACCAGGAAAATACCAATACAGTTTTTTTATTCAAGCCAAATAAGCCAGGAATGCAATCCAAATTATTGACCTTCGCGATCTTCCTTCTTTTGGGCACGCTGAACATGGTTGCCCGGGACGACAAATCCGAAAAAATCCCCTATTTCCTAAAGAATTATGTCGCGCAATACCGGGAATCCCCCCGCCAGGCTGCACTGGCATGGTTCGACGATGCCCGGATGGGGATGTTTATCCATTGGGGAGTCTGGGGAAAGTACCATGCAGCCTGGGCCATGTACAACAAAACCATTTCGCTGGAGCAATATCAAAAAGATGCCAGGGAGGTGGATGCCTCCGGATTCAACGCTTTGGAGATTGTCAAACTCGCCGAAGAAAGCGGCATGCGCTACATCACTCTTGTGGCCAAGCACCACGACGGCTTTTGCCTCTGGGACACCAAAGCCACCGATTGGAACAGTGTAAAATATCCGATGCGTCGTGATTTGGTGGCCGAATTGGCCAAGGTTTGCCGTGAGCGCGGAATGCCGCTCTTTATCTATTATTCCATTGGGATCGATTGGGTTCATCCCTATTATCTGCCGAAAGAGTTGTACAACGTTGGCAGACCTGCTTACAATCCCCTGCCAGCATACTATAAATATTCCAAACCGGAAGATTTTGAGAAATACCGGGATTTCTGCAAACAGCAACTGACAGAATTGTGTATACAATATGGCCCTGTCGCCGGATTCTGGTTCGACACGCTGGGCGGGGTGTTAACCAATAGTGAGCTGTTTAAAATTCAGGAGTTCTATGATCTCATACATCAATACCAGCCTCATGCACTGATCCACTTCAAGACCGGAGCAACAGGAACGGAAGATATCCTGGTCGGAGAAAGGGAATTGAAGTCAATCAGCATGCACTATGGGAACAAGACACCGCAGGATCAGCGGATTCGAAAATTGTCGGATGAAGCCTGGAACTTGAATTTCAGGAAAAAGGCGGAAATAGCCGTAACCAGTCAGGGAAGTTGGGAATGGAGTCCTAACAACCGTTGCCAGGAGGTGGATGGCTTGTGGAGAATGCTGGAGGGTGCTGCGAAAAACAATGCGAACCTGTTGCTCAATTTTGGCCCCAAGCCCGACGGCTCCATCCCGGAAGATGTGGCCACCAATTTCCGAAAACTGGGTGCAAGGATTCTAAAGGAGGGGTATCCGCCACTTGATCGCACCAATTACCTCGATTTAAGGCAGCAAGGTGTTTCCGTCGACAAAACTGAAAAGGAAAAAACGGCACGTTGACAACCATTTCCCAAATCTTCGGGATATGCCTCAGCTGGCGAGGTCTGCGCCCCATGTCTCCCTTGAATCTAATTACTTGCACAATATGCAAAACTTGCCTGTTTTTGCAAGTAAGAAATCTGGCATGTAGCAAAGATGACAATTACACAAAGATACAAGTTGCATGAATTTGCAAAGAAACACCCGGAAGTTATCAACCCCTTGAATAGTTAAATATCCGGTTTGCCGGGACTCATGCAGAATATGATAAAATTGATGCAAAAACAATTTAATGTAAAATAATATGGAAGTCCGAAATATTAAAACAGAAAAAGATTATCGGAGTATTTGCTCAGCTATGGACTTGCTGATAGACAAAGGTACACAGTTAGGTGATATGGAACTTTTGTCCGATACGGATAAAAACGAATACGTACGATTGTCGGCAATGGCACGGAGCTGGGAAAAAGTAAACTATCCACATCCCATTCCGGTAAATCCGCTAATTGCACGAATTCAGGAACGAATGGCAGAACAGAACCTTAAGCAGAGGGATGCAGCCATATTATTAGGCATTGATGAAGCTCGAATGAGCGAAATACTACGCGGGAAAAGGGCTATTAGTATGCGGTTGGCAAAAAATTTACGCAAGTGTCTTCACATTGAGGCAGATATACTACTCGATTTTGCATAAGTTTCGTTTATATTTCTTCTCAAAATACGCAATAACCTGTAACTTTCATATTCAAACTAATTGAAAAATCAAGCTATTTTGGAGAGAGTGATCTTTGCCAGGAAGAAAAATCACCATGTAATTTTGTTGGGTATTGAGGATTCGCCGCACCCGTTCGCTTATTAGTAGGTATTGGAAGTTTAATGAAGATTGTGCTTAAATAGTTATATTTACAGCAAACTAACGAACCAACAGGGCAAATTTTAATGGATGCAAATTGTGTTTTTTTGTTGCATTCTGGTTTAATTTGAAATCCTTGATTTGATTGTTTCAAGTATATATAGTTAATTTAGCCGGGTCTCAAAGATTTTTAAATGAAGGTGGAACGCGATTTGGTTGAAGGAGTGAAATTGGGAATGGCCAGTGCTTTCGACCAAGTGTATGAGCTTTATGCCAACAGGCTCTATCATTTTGCGCGTTCTATTTTGAAGTCGAAGCAGGATGCCGAAGAGGTAGTACAGAATACCTTTTTTAAAATATGGGAGAAACGCCACTCCCTTGAAAGTAACACTTCCTTTAAAGCATACATTTTTAAGATTGCCTACCATGTAACCGTCGACCTGCTCAGGGAGCGGCTAAAGGAGAAAAAATACCAGGACAATCTTATCGGAAAGGCTACAGCTAATTTCAATCTGGAGGATTCCATTGAATTCGGAGATCTGCTGGATCAGGTCAATGAGATTGTGAAGGAGTTGCCTCCACGGAAAAGTGAGATCTATCAGCTGAGCAGAGTCGATCACCTATACTATGGTGAAATCGCAGAGAAATTGAATATTTCTGTCAAGACAGTGGAAAGTAGCCCGCAATTTCTTGCTGCATATAGCCTCGACCGTTTTAGCCAACTTTAGAGACAGAGGATAATGTTATTGGTTTGGTCGTTGTCGGAACTTAGCTGAAAACTAATTATTTATATAAAACTTAACAAAATGGAATTATTTAAAAAATCAAGTTTCAAAATTGCTTTTATCAAATTAAACTTATTGACAATTGCCCTACTAATTATTGGCACTCAGCTGGTGGCACAAACTTACGAGCAACCAGATTCTGTTTTAAAGAAAAAACACATGGAATTTGGTTCCTGGAAATATGGGATGTTTCTACATTTTAATTTAGCTACATTCACTGGAAAAGAGTGGACCAATGGGCATGAAGACCCCATGCTGTTTAATCCTGCTAAACTTGACTGCAATCAATGGATGAGTGCAATTAAAGCTGCGGGAATGAACTATGCGGTTTTGACGGTAAAACACACAGAAGCCTACCCTTTGTGGGATAGCAAATACACCGACCACGACATCACTGCCTTTAAAAACTATAAAAATGGGAAAGGTGATATAGTAAGGGAATACGTCGATGCTTGCAGAAAAAATAATATAAAAGTGGGCCTATATTATTGTTTGCCTGGCGATTTTGGGGGTGATAAGGCATGGTCAAATGCATTAAAAGAGGGACAAAAAGATTATCATGGCTTACCTTTCGAAGCAGAAGGAGATTTTTCGGGATTTATTGAGAAGCAAGTCACTGAATTATTGACGAATTACGGCCCCATTGACTTGCTTTGGTTTGACCAATATCACAACAAATATACAGGCAAGGATTGGCTAAAATTAAAGGCATTGGTACACAAGCTTCAGCCAATGTGTATTGTGGTGGCTAATAATTCAAAAAAGTATAAAGAATCAGACATTATTGGTTACGAATACCCCTGGCTTATGCAGGTAAGTCCTGATCAAGCGTTGCCCCCAATAGGCAATAAAGATGTAGCCGAAGTTTGCGACAATTTAGATGCTAATGGTTGGTTTTGGCATACAGGTGAAAAAAAGATGAAAAGTGCCAAGACAGCGGCTGATATGCTTAATTTGTGTCAATCAAGAAAGTCAAATCTGCTATTAGATGTAGCCCCATCGCAAGAAGGATTAATAGAGCAAGAATACATCGACCGACTTGTGGAGATTAGAAAACTGACTTTTGGAAAATGATAAAATATTTTTGGATTATAAATAGATGGAATGGCTTATGAATAAGGGATTACGAATTATAAACAATAATAATTGAAGTTAGTCAGAATTATCTAATTTAAAGAATTAAAAAAATAACAATGCGAAAAAAATTAACCACACTAGTCTGTACAATGTTCATTTGTATCAATGTATTTCCACAAATGAATTCTACAAACCGCATATATGAAGTTTGGGACGATCAACCTGCTCCAAACAGAGGTAAGCAATATTCTTTGATTCAGGCAGGAGGCTACCCAGCTGATCCGGATTGGGAGGCACATTCTTATCCCATAGGAAACGGATACATGGGAGCCAATATTTTCGGAAGAACGGATGTTGAACGGATTCAAATTACAGAGAAAACTTTGGCAAATGAAGGATTGTATAAGTTAGGCGGGTTAACAAATTTCGGTGAAATATACATGGAGTTTAACCATTCTAACCCAGGTAACTACAAGCGTACTTTAAATCTGAACGAAGCAATTCTTCATGTGGATTACGAGCACAATGGAGTGCAATATTCCAGAGAATATCTTGCCAACTATCCGGAAAACATTATTGCCATAAGACTCACTTCAAACCAGAAGGAGAAAATATCTTTTACCCTAAGGGTAGAAATTCCTTATCTGAGAAGTGCCAATGAATCAAACACCAAATTTGGAACCACCAGGGCTGAAAACAATTTGCTCACCTTCTCAGGAAAAATTAAACATTTCAGCCTTAACTATGAAGGTCAAATAAAAGTGATTAATGAGGGAGGTAAACTTATAGCTGAAGATGATAATGGTGCACAAATAAAGGTGGAAAATGCGAATGCTGTGGTTCTGCTAATTGCCACGGGAACAAATTATAAACTTAGTGACAAAATTTTTTTACAAGACATTGACAGCCTCAAATTGGATAGCAAGGTCTTTCCTGGTGAAGAAGTATCTAAGAGAATTCAACATGCGGCTGAACAAGGATACAATGGACTAAAAAAATCCCATCTTCAGGACTATCAGAACATCTTTTCAAGAGTGAAACTGGAATTATGTTCCAACGTACCTGACCAACCAACCAAAACTTTAATTTCAAATTACATGCAAAATCCCCGGAACGTTTATTTAGAAGAGTTAATGTTCCACTATGGCAGGTATCTTCTCATAGCCAGTTCCAGGAAAGGTACGCTTCCATGCGGACTACAAGGGGTCTGGAGTCAGTATTATGTTACCCCATGGACAGGAGGCTACTGGCACAATATCAACGTGCAGATGAATTATTGGGGGGCTTTTAGTGCAAATATGCGAGAGGTGTTTGCCCCTTATCTCGAATATTATCAAGCTTACCTTCCTAAAGCTAATACATTGGCAAGCAAATATATAGAAGCAAATAATCCACAGGCTTTAGCTAATGACGGAAACAATGGATGGACAATTGGAACAGGTGCAACAGCATATAAAATAGGAGGTCCTGGGGGTCATTCGGGGCCAGGCACAGGTGGGTTTACAACCAAGTTAATGTGGGATTATTTCGAATTCACTCAAGATACGAGCTTCCTTAGTGAAATTGGATATCCGGCTTTATTAGGAATGAGTAAATTTTTATCAAAAACATTATTACCTGATGAAAATGGAAAATTATTGGTGGATCATTCTGCATCTCCGGAGCAGAGTCACAATGGGAAAAACCCCCAGACCAAAGGATCCACTTTTGATCAGGGGTTTGT
>CAMCBW010000077.1 GCA_945873105.1 Tangfeifania diversioriginum | reverse complement strand
TCACAGAGAGAAAATCGCTTGCGATTTTCCAACTCTGTGATCTCCTGGGTTTCTCTAATGAAAATTCAAAATAGCAGAAATTTCTATTTGCGCTTTGTTCTCAATAAATAGTTAGATATTCTCTGTGTTATAAATTTAAACAGTCTCTTAGTTATTCAATGTTTTTTTATCAGCAAAGTATAATTAAATGAAGAATCAGGTTTGTAAATTTTCATTGGAAAAGATCCCTGAGGATCCAGGCATGGCATGTTATCAATGGCATGTGCAGTTATAATCTTGCCTCTGGATAATTGACCAATGTGAACATTTTTATCGGCCATTTTTGGTTTTAGGAGGTAGGTATGAGGTTCAGACTGGTTTAGAAATTGCTTGTAATCCAGCGTATCAAGATGTCTGAAAGTCTTTGTATTGTTGTTAAATCCAATTTTCACCGATGTAGTATCTAATTGAAGTTGACGGATTGATTGTGAAAATGTCGATAGATCACATCCGATGGTAATAATCGCCAAAAAAAGTACCTTTTTCATCATGATATATTTTTTATTGTAGCATATACTGCAAATGTGTTGTTGATAAAAATATTTAATTTCGGCCTCCGCAAATACTTTAGGCACTCTAGTCACTTTAGTGCACTTTAGGCACTTTTCCCTACTTTACCTCTCCCTCAATCATCTGTATCCTATACTTTAACCGCCAGCTGGCACCTTTCTTCAGAACTACCGGGCGGTCAAATATGACTGCAGGACTAAAATAGTAAAACGGATAGATCGGGTCATTGATGATGTACCACGTGTTTGTTTCCGATCTGTATTGCGGATCCTGTTCGATTTTGATGCCTACCTTTTTCCCGGTAAGGCTTTGGAATCCATAATACTGCCAATCGCATTTTTTGCATTGAATGCTATCCCCGGCCGATTTGAATACCGGTGAGGTAAAATCCTGGTTGAACCGGATAGATATGCCGGCATAGCCTCCCTGGATTCTTCCACCCCTGATGGCTGGTGGGGTACGGTCGAGGACTACGCTGTCTGCCAGTACCTTGAAAAGGTGATCTTCTTCAATGGTATAACTTCCATCTTTTGCCGGTATTGAGACATGGTAACTTCTTTCTTCCGACATGACTGTTTCTCCTTTGAGTGGGTGATAGTTGATCTTCAGAAGGATATCGCAAGTGAAATCTGCATTGCGCACGATCTTTGATTCAATGATTTCTGTAACCCCTTCTGATCTGTAGCCTGTCTTGGCCGACTTGGTTTCGTTCAGGTATTCCCAGTAGTTCAAATGGTTGATGTATTTCCAGCTGAACCACAATCCTAGATGCCAGGGATGATCGGGTGGGGAGACACAGGTGATCATGGTGTTGTTTACCGTGAGCGGATGAAAATAGGGCCTTTGAAACCTGTCCTTGTAATTGAACTGCCAAACGGTGTTTTTGTGGTTGAGCAGCGCAAAGGTGGTATCTGTCTCCACCCAGCTATATTTTGCCTTTTCTTTGAATGGTTCGATTGCCAGTTCCGGAGGAGGTCTGAAAGTTACCTCACGGCCTGCGCACCATTGAGCTGCACGTACCAACAGGGTGCGCAATCCGGTATTGAGCAGCGCCCTTTCATCGTGCCCGAGCAGGGTGAAGAAACTTTTTCCTTTTCCAATCTGATTGACAAAGATGGCTGGTTCGTCAATCGGATGTCCATCTTTGGAATCATTAGCCTTAAGCGAACCGATGGCTTTAGCCCCGGCGTAAAGTTCAGTTTTCTCCCATATCTCATCCATGATCTGAAACCCCTTTAGCCCTTTGGTAATGGGATGCTTTTGATCCATACCGTACAATTTGGCCACCACAGGAGCGTTGTGAGAGGTCTCTTTTCCCCATCTTCCGATTCCGATGCGGAGAAAATCTTCCCAACCGTAAAAGGAGGAGGCTCCGGCATGAAAAAAGAGTGCACCACCACCTTCGTTGACATACTTTGCAAAATCTGCCTCCCATTGTGGGCTCAGCCTAAGGTTGTTATCAGGCCATGTATTGGCATTGCAAACCACAAGGTCATAATTTTTTAATTCTGCATAAGTCAAAGATTCAGGTTTTTCTGTCACCTGCGTTTCAAATTGCCTTGCTTCGTCAAAAATTCGGAGGAGGAGTGGTGTCGTTTTTTTCCATTCGTGGTTCCCGTATCCGCTTAGGATTAGCATCTTGATCTTTTTCTCTTTGGTCGGGCCTGCCGATACGCTACTTGTTTGAAATCCGGTTAACAGCATGAAAACCAGGGTAAGCAGGGAAAAGCTTCTTGACATATCGTTTTAGTTTGGTGGTTGATAATTTTAGGGATGATGTAAGTTGCGAGAGGTAAATTTATAATTTTTTTTTCAGACCTGACAGGTACCGAACCTGTCAGGTCTGAAAAAAATCAGTTATCAAGTAACCAATCTTCAATTCTTTCTATGTCAATTTTTTTATCGTGATGGTATTTGAAGTTGGCCAGGTTATCGAACCATCCTACGACGGTTTCACGGTGTAACCTGGTCGGTCTTACTGAAACACAGGTTAGATAGCTACTCCAGGGATAATCCATTGCATGATGGCAAAATCCATGATGAACAGGATTGTCGTGGATATAAAGTATGGCATGTTTTAGATAAAAGGGGTGGACGATTTTCTTGCGGTTAAATGGTCTTTCGAAGAGTGCACCATGGCGCAGAAATCTTTTGTTGACTGCCTTGGCGTAAGCATTGAAGAGATTGGAAAAGTATTGGTGGGGTGGTTTTACACCTGACAGGTCCTTAGAACCTGTCAGGTATAATGTGGAAATTTCATCCTCTTTCTTGATCCTTACCAGGAAGTGAAAATGATTGGGCATTAATACCCATGCAAAAGTATCGGCTACCGGTGAGATATAATGATCGTACAATCCCAAAAAGTATTCATAGTTTTCATGCGTTTTGAAGATGTTGCAGCTATTGATGCCCCGGTTGTAAATGTGGTAGTAATTGCCAAAATCCAATTTCTCAATCTTTTGCATTTCTCAATGATTTGGTATACATAAGTTACGACAAATTTTTCGTATTTTCAAACCTGACAGGTACAGAACCTGTCAGGTCTAAAAAATCAACAGGATGAAGCCAATCAACAGGAATATGTTTGTGCCGATTATTGTACTCTTTGCAGTGATAACTCTTCTTGGTTTCAGAATAATTGGAAATACTGCCAACGCAGATCAAACATCAGCCATGGAAAATAAACAGGATTATTACAATGCCGGTGATTTTGTGAAAGTGCCCAAAATTGATATGCATTTTCATTACAACACCGCGGATGCCAGCTATCTGCAATATGCAGATTCATTAAACTTCAGATTGGTATCTGTCAATGTAGATGCCGGAAGATCCATTGAAGGGCAGTTTGAAATTGCCAGTACCCTGAAAAGAGCGTATCCAGGCAAATTTGCTTTTTTCGGAACCTTCCCGGTAGACAGTTTTGAATCGGAAGGATTTGGAAAAGCAACTATTTTGCAGATTGAAAAGTGCTTGGAAGCTGGTGCTTCTGGCATGAAGATATGGAAAAATATTGGGATGTCACAGCTGGACAAAGCCGGCGAATATGTGATGGCAGACCATTCAGCCTTTGATCCCATTTACAGTTTTCTGGAGGAACACCAGATTCCACTGATTGCGCATTTGGGAGAGCCTAAAAATTGCTGGCTGCCAGCAGAACAAATGACAACCCCCAACGACAAGCGCTACTTTGTCAACCATCCCCAGTACCATATGTACCTTCATCCTGAAGCACCTTCGTACGAGGATCAGATCTCAGCCCGCAATCACCTGCTTCAGAAACATCCCCGGCTGGATTTTATCGGGGCTCACCTGGCCAGTGAAGAGTGGAGCACGGAGGTTTTGTCCAAAAGTTTGGACCAATTTCCTGCCTTAAAGGTGGATTTGGCTGCCCGGATGAGTCATCTGCAATACCAATCCTCCCATGACAGGGAACGTGTAAGAACTTTCCTGGTAAAATACCAGGACCGCATATTGTATGGGACTGATATGTCTGTAGATGAGAAGAGTACAAAGTATTCCGCTGTATGTGAGGGAATGAAGAAAACCTGGTTGAATCATTGGATCTATCTTGCCACGGATTCTACCATGGCATTCAAGGATTTTCCTGACAAGAAATTGAAGGGATTGCAGCTCCCCAGAGAGGTTATTGACAAAGTTTTCTGGAAAAATGGTGAAATCTATTTCAAAAAACTGGCACAATAAAATTTCAAATTTTTACCTTCCAACCATACCTTCTCATGGAGTTTAAAGGCTATATTTGAAGTTAAAATTTTAAAATAGTATGACAGGTAAGCAGTGGGAAGCCTTGCTGGCAATAGTTGAAGGAAGAAGTGATGATAAAAAGGCACTGGGATTTATCATCGACAGTCCCTGGTTGCCCGGATGGGCAGGTATCTCGACACTTGATTATTATTCTTCTGACACTATCTGGTTGGAGACCAATATGAAAGCGATTGAACAGTTTCCGGAGATTACCTTTTTACCGGGTTTCTGGTCTGAATATGGGATGTGTACAGAGCCTTCTGCATTTGGCGCCAGATCTATATGGTACGAAGCCAACCTTCCTCATGCCGAAAGAGTCATCCATGCGGATGAGGAGATTGACAAACTGCCCCAACCCAATGTCCAAACTGATGGCCTGCTCCCTTTCATGATCAACAGGCTCAAACTGATGGAACCTGCCCTTCATGAGAACGGTCATCTTATAAAATTTGCCGTAACCCGCGGACCGCTGAATATTGCCACTTTTCTGATGGGAACCTCCGAGTTTATGCTTCTATTGACTTTGGATCCGGATAAAGCACACCTGTTGATGGGGAAAATAACAAGGTTTATTGAGGATTGGGTTCAATACCAGAAGGCCTGCTTTCCTTCCATCGAAGGGGTGTTGCTGTTGGATGACATTGTTGGATTTGTGGGAGAGGAGGAGTGCAGGGAGTTTGTGGTGCCTTATGTTAAAAGATGCTTTGGTGCCATCGATTCTAAAATTGGTTTCTTCCACAACGATGCTTTTGGATTGACTTGTGCCCCTTTTCTAAAAGAGATGGGTGTAAACCTCTTCAATTTTGCCTTTGATCATCCCATCAACCAGATTCGGGAGTTGGCCGGACCAGAAGTGGCGCTGATCGGCAACCTGCCTCCGAGGGATGTGCTGGCTGCCGGAAAACCTGAAGAAGTATATATTGCCACCCAAACCATGATGAGGGAGGCAGTTGACCACCACCGGATGATTTGGTCTTGCGGCGGTGGAATTCCACAAAATGTTTCCACAGAGAATCTGCAGGCATTTGTAAGTGCGGTAAGGGATTTTTAGCCAATTGTTTGTTTTATTTCGCCATTTTTTTAATTAAACATAAACTATGAAGAATACGTTCGAACTTAAAAAAGGGAGCCTGGTATTTGAGGATGACAAAATCACCATCACGGACAATGCAAGCTATCAAAAGCGTATGCGTCTAATTTCATCCGGGTTGCTGGTGGTAATGGGTGGTTACAATCTGACGAAATACTTCAAAACGGGGCGTACGGAAATACTCTTCACCGGATCACTGTTGCTGATCACTGGTTTGATATTGGTAATCAGTGCACTCAGGATGAATGTTCAAAGTGAAATCTTACTGACAGATGTAAAATCGCTGAAGGTTAAGCGTATCCTTTTCAAGGAGTTCCTGCAAATCAAACTTACCGGCAACAGCACCAGGCAGGTTGCCGAGATTTTCAATGCAGACAGACTCCGGGAATTTATTGAAACTGTTGCATTACCCAATAAAATAGGATGAGCAACATATTTGAACTCCAAAAAGGAAAGCTGGAATTCAGTGCCGACAGGATTATTATCACGGATAACGCTGTGCGACAAAAAAGAGTCAGATTGTTCACATCGGGAATTTGGATATTTTATGGAATATTATCGGTTTTGAGGTATGTGAGAACAGGTGACGAATTCTTGCTTTGGACTGGATTGTTAATTGGAATAGGACATTTGATTGTATTCATCGCTTTCCTTTTTAGATCAGTCAAAAGTGAGATCACCATGGAAGAGGTTAGATCCATGAAGTTTAAATCACGTTTTAACAACGACTTTCTGGATATCAAGCTTAAAAGTGGAAGAGTCAGGCGCGTTTCGCAAGTGGATGATACGGAAGAGCTCCAGGAGTATCTTGACAAGATTTCTGCAAAATAAATACCCAGGATTCATATTTAATTAATAATCATACAATAATCAAACAAACCAAACAAATGGAAAGAAGAAATTTTCTGAAAAGCTCCTCTGCCGCCATGGCCGGAGGATTGATTGTCCCAACGATTGTTCCCTCCTCTGTCTTTGGGGCCAATGCTCCAAGCAACAAGATCAATGTAGCACAGATCGGATTTGGCAGGATTGCCATGACCCACGACCTTGCAGAAACCCTGCCCATTGAGGCCGTCAGGGTCATCGCGGTAGCAGACCTTGATTCAAACCGACTGGCAAAGGGCAAAAAGTTTATTGAAGATTTTTACACAAAAAAGACTGGCAGTAAGTCGGCTATGGAGGTAAAGACCTATGGAGATTACCGTGAAATGCTGCTCAACAAGGAGATCGATGCGATCATGATCTCAACCCCCGACCACTGGCATTCACAACCGGCTATAGAAGCAACCCTTGCCGGTAAACATGTTTACTTGCAGAAGCCAACCTCCCTTACCATCGCAGAAGGTCGTATGCTGTCCGATATCGTTCAGAAAAAGGGCAATATTTTTCAGCTGGGTACACAGCAGCGGGCCATGCCTCAGTTTAGAATTGCAGCAGAACTGGTGAGGAATGGCAGAATCGGAAAGCTTCATACCGTAAAAATTGGATTGCCAGGTGACCCGGGTGGGCCGGAGGCTCCTGAAATGCCGCTTCCCAAAAATCTCAATTATGATATGTGGCTGGGATCGACTCCCGAGGTTTATTATACCGAAACACGTGTTCATCCACAGAACAGTATGACCGACCGTCCGGGTTGGCTGCGTTGCGAACAGTTCGGAGCAGGCATGATTACCGGCTGGGGGCAGCATCACTACGATTCGGCTGCCTGGGGTATGGATACTGAATTGACGGGTCCCATTTCAATCAATGCCATGGCCTCTTTTCCAAAATCAGGACTGTGGGATGTACATGGTGATTTCCTGGCGGTAGCAGAATACAAAAATGGTATTACCCAATTAACCAGTGGTGCCTATCCCAATGGTATTCGTTACGAAGGGAGCGAAGGCTGGATCTTTGTTTCGAGAGGTGCCTATACAGCTTCAGCAAGTGATCCTGTTGCAAAAAACAGAAGTAATATTGCGTTGAATGCCAGCGATCCAAAGATTCTTACTTCTGTGATCAAAGAGAACGAGATTCATCTCTACAAGATTGACAACCAGCACCAGAATTGGGTCGACTGCATCCAATCCGGCAAAGAACCGATCTCTCCTGTTGAGAAAGGCCACAGGGCATGCACCGTTTGTCTGGTCACCCACATTTCCATGAAACTGGGCAGAAAGTTGGAGTGGAATCCCGATACGGAAAAATTTGTCAAGGATGATGAAGCCAATAAGCTGTTATCCAGGTCGCAGCGCTTCCCATATGGAACCACGAATATTAAAATGTGAAAATTGGGAAATGTGAAAGTGTGAAAATGAGAGGTGATAGTTCGTCATGCTTTGGCAGTCCTAACTTTAGTCATTTTAGTCAATTTAGTTCACTCCTGTCAATTTATCTATTATCGAATATGAATAGAATTAAATTTTTTGTTTTGCTCGTGCTCTTGGTGTCGTTCATTTTTCCGCTTAAGGCTGCAAAGATCACTGCAGTCAAGGTGGGCTCCAAGATTAGTGTGACCATCGATGGCAAATATTTCACCAGCTATATTTTTTCGGGTGATGAGAAATATCCTTTCTTCTACCCGGTCAACGGACCGCTTTCCGGAGGATCGGTCACCTCGATGCGAAATGGTGAATATCCCCACCACAGCTCCCTTTTCTTTGGTTGCGACCTGGTGAATGGGGGAAACTACTGGCAGGAGGGGCTCGAACGCGGGCGGATCATCTCCGTCAATGCCGAGATCCTGAAAGAGGGAGGAGATACAGTCATCATCTCGGATGAGTGCATCTGGAGCAGACCAGGAGCGCTCTCTCCGGTCAAAGATAGCAGACGGTACACCATTACTTCGGTATCGGCTTCTGTCAAGCAGATGGATGTGGAGATCAGCATGGAAATGCTGATAGATGTCACCATCAAAAAGACCAACCACTCACTTTTCAGTGGAAGGATGGCTGCCGACCTGTCAGTAAAGAATGGAGGTACATTGGTGAATGCCGAGGGCGAAAGCGGAGAGAAGGCTACCTTCGGAAAAGCCTCACCCTGGATGGACTTTTCGGGCAAGCGGGGCGATTTCACGGAAGGAATGGCCATACTTCAGCATCCAACCAATCCATGGTATCCCTCTCCCTGGTTTACCCGGGATTATGGCTTCTTTTCGCCAACTCCGATGTACTGGCCTGCCAACGACAAGGAGACGGTCCTGAAGAAGGGAGAGAAGCTGGTGTTGCGCTACAGGGTGATTGTTCACGGCGGAAGTGTCAGTGAGGCCAGGATTGCAGAACTGTTTGAACTTTACAAAAAGGCAAATTGAAACGAACATCTTGCTTCACTAATTCCGAGAGAATGATAATAATTTCAGCTAAATGGAGTTCCATACTACCTTTGAAAACAACTTATTGCAGTATGAAAATCGTTGCAAGACAGGCACTATTGGGTGGGATCCTGCTGGTTTCAGGATGGGCAACCACTGCGCAGGTAAAAGTTCCAACCGGTTCGGATGAGCAGTTTGTTCAGGTGGATGCACGGCGGAGAGTCAGCAAAAATGGGGTAAGCAGTTACGCACCCTACGAGCCTTTTAAGACGAGAACCGTTGCATTGCTTCCCTCCTACAACCCTACTGGGAAATCGCCTGAATTGAGCAGGTATGGTGGATGGAAAGCGCATCGAACAGCCGCCACCGGGTTTTTCCGTGTCGAAAAAATTGGAGCACGCTGGTGGGGAATTGATCCAGAGGGATACCGCTATTTCAACATGGCCATCAACAGTGTTACGATGGGCAAATCTCCCAGAAATGAAAAGGCGTTATTGGACAAGTTCGGTTCAGCCGAAAACTGGATGAAACAGACAATCAGCATGCTGCAGGAAAACGGGTTCAACTGTGCAGGATCCTGGTCCGACTACAAGGCAATAGTTGAAGCGAATAAGAATATCAATCAACCACTTGCCTACACGGTCAACTGGAATTTCATGAGCAGTTATGGCAAGGTGAGGGGAGGAACCTTTCAGCAACCAGGCCATACCGGTTATCCCAAGGATGCCATTTTTGTCTTCGATCCTGAGTTCGAGCGCTTTTGTGATACTCATGCCAAACAACTTTTGGCCTTCAAGGATGACCCAAACCTTTTCGGTCATTTTTCGGACAACGAGATGCCAATCAAGTTCAAATCCCTCGACAACTACCTCTCTCTGCCTGTTAATGAGCCTGGCAGGAAAGCTGCCGAGGCTTGGTTAAAGGAGCAGGGAATATCTAGCGACAAGATCACGGACGATCACAGGGAGGCTTTCATGGCAGTAGTGGGAGAGAAGTATTTTTCCATCGTTTCAAAGGCCATCAAAAAGTACGATCCCAACCATATGTACATTGGTGCCCGCTTCTACAGTGAGGAAAAGCACCACGAGAAGTTCATGCGGGCCATTGGCAAATATCTGGATGTGGTAACCAACAATTACTACAACCATTGGACCCCTGTTACCCGGCACATGGAAGAGTGGACAGCCTGGACCGGCAGGCCATTTATCATTACCGAGTATTATACCAAGGGGGAGGATTCCGGAATGCCCAACCAGAGTGGCGCCGGGTGGATCGTTCGGACACAGGCTGACAGGGGATTGTTTTACCAGAACTACAACCTAGCCCTGGTTGAATCGAAAAACTGCATCGGATGGCACTATTTCAAGTACCAGGACAATGACCCGGAGGCCAAAGGGGTAGACCCTTCCAATACGGATGCCAACAAGGGGATTGTGAACAACTACTACGAAGTCTGGAAACCGATGATGGAGAAGATGAAGGAGTTGAACAGCCAGATTTACAATTTGATACAATACTTTGATCAAAACTAGGTTTATGTTGTTGTCAAAACCCTCAAGGTTTTTAAGACCTTGAGGGTCAACCGTCATATATTGCATTCTCCCCGAAATAGCCAGGTTTCTGCGTGTGCAAATACCTGAAATTTGCCTCAGAGTCAAACCATCCCATCACCTCATCGCGTTTTAATTTGGTGCGTTTTAGAGATATGCATGTTAGGTAAGATGACCAGGGATAATCCATGGCAAAATCCTTGTAACCATGTTTGACAGGATTATTGTGAATATAAACGACCAGATTTCTAAAAAATAGTGGACTATCAATTTTTTTCCGATGAAAGGGGTGTTCAAACAGGCTTCCTGTCCGGCGGTAGCATTTGTTGATAGCCTTGGTATAGGCATTGAATAGATTGGAAAAATATTGGTAAGGTTCTTTTGCTAAACCCTCAAGGTTTTTAAAACCTTGAGGGTCTAGCATTTCTACATCATCCTTAATTCGAACCAACAGGTGAAAATGGTTGGGCATCAACACCCAGGCATAAGTATTGGCAATGGGAGAGATGTGCTTGTCGTACAAATCCAGGAAATAGCTGTAGTTGTCAGGTTCCCTGAACAGTCGACATCCGTTGATGCCACGGTTGTAAATGTGGTAAAAACATCCGTGAACAAGCAATTCATGTTGATTCATGATTTTACAATTCACCTATTGCATTTCAATTGTTTCAGGGGGTGTAATGCAATGGTTTTTACATAAATATAACGAAAATATCCAACAAATGCAAAAATCCCTCAAGGTTTTTAAAAACCTTGAGGGATTTCCGTAAAACACACAGCAAATCGTTGATCTACTTCACAATCTTCATTTCGTTCAACAAATAACCCGCACCACCAAACTTATCCATGATAAACAGGGTATAACGAATATCCACATTGATACAACGCTGCAAGGATGGTTCAAAAATAATGTCACTACTCATGGACTCCCAGTTCCCGTCGAAGGCGGTTCCGATCAGCTCCCCCTTCTTGTTCATCACCGGACTTCCCGAGTTGCCTCCGGTAATGTCGTTGTTGGTGAGGAAAGCAACCGGCATACGACCATCCTTCAGAGCATACTGACCGAAATCCCTGGCATTGTATAGCTCTTTCAACTTTGCAGGAACCACAAATTCCCAGTTGTTGGGATCCTCTTTCTGCATCACCCCATCCAACGTGGTAACATAATCATAGATCACCCCATCTTTGGGCGAGTAGTTCAACACCTTTCCATAGGTCAATCGCATCGTGGAGTTGGCATCGGGGTAGATGGCCTGACCTGCCTTCATCTCCAGCAAACCTGCAATGTACTGTTTCTGGCCCTTGGCATACTGCGTACGGTATTGTTCAAGCTCCCGGCTGTATTTCATCATCTCCTTGAAAATGTCGTTGCCCGCGAGCAGTGCAGGGTCGTTTTCGATCGCCTTCTTGTCCCCGGCGAGTGCAGCGGTTAGTTTCTGCTCCGACACGAACACCGATTGATTGAAAAGTGCGTCCACATAGGCATCTACATTGCCTTGGTAGCTCTCATTGATGGTCTTGTAGAAGGCGGGAAGATAGGCCGTTGGTACTTTCTCTTTGAACAGTTTGATCAGCGCCTTGGCGACCTTTTTGTCGGTGGCGGCACTGTAATCCTTGTAAAAATCAGTAGGGGAGGAGGTAAATCCGGGTCTTCCACCCATTTCACCCCTTACGTTTTCAGGTTGCGGACTAAAGCGCCGTGCAGCCGAAGTTATCTCTATCGAACCCAATGACTCCATGTAATACCTTGATAGCTCCTGCAGCTTGGCCCTCCCTTCGATGGCGGCCTTTACATCTGACAGAGCAGTGCCATATTTCTCCATCCTCGCCGGATCAGCAGCTACCCATTCGGTGAAGGTCTTCTCCTCGGCAGCTCTTCTTTCCATTACCTTGAGTTTGGCAAAGGTCTCGTTCATCCCAATGGCCTTTTTCCAGAAATTGGAAGAACCGGCATATTTGCTGGAATATTGCAACCTGATTTTTGGGTCTGCTTCCATGTCTGCCATCAGTACATTCTGACGTACCCCCCTTACAAGGATGGTTACGGCATTGGAAATTTCACTGGTCTCCTTTACCTCGTACGAGGTCATGAAACGGTTGGTCCTGCCGGGATAGCCAATGATCATGGCGGGATCGTTCTGCTCAACCCCCTTGAGGGAAATGGTCAGGTACTTTTTAGGCAGGAAAGGCTTGTTCTCCTTGGAGTATTCGGCTGGATTGTTGTCCTTGTCGGCATAGATGCGAAACATGCTGAAATCACCGGTATGACGTGGCCACATCCAGTTATCGGTATCGGCACCAAACTTTCCGATGGAAGAAGGGGGCGCACCGACGAAACGGATATCACTGTAGGTTTTGGTGATCACCAGGTAGTATTGGTTGTCGCCAAAGAAAGAGACCACCCTTGCGCGCAGGTATTTGTTGGAAGCTACCGCATTGGTCGTCAACTGATCGGAGATTTTTCTGTAAGCCTCCTCTTTGGCCTTTGGATCCGCGGCAGCAGCCATTGCATCAATTACAGCCTTTGATACATCTTCAAAACGATCCAGGAAGGTAACTGTCAAGCCCCTGGCCGGAAGCTCTTCGTCGCGGTTCATCGCCCAATAGCCGTTCTGCAGGTAGTCGTGATCCAC
>CAMCBW010000076.1 GCA_945873105.1 Tangfeifania diversioriginum | reverse complement strand
AGCAACAGAAACACTGGTTGCCAGGGACCGAGCCGTTATCATGGAAACATATGCTCCTGTCTTAAAGTAAGTAATTAATTAACTAATATTCAAAAGCTTGTCAGCTCTCAGCAGGGAGCCGGCAAGCTTTTGTCGTTTACGGCTGAATCTTAGGAATTAATTTGCTTCTGCCAACAAGATACCAAGTCAATAAGGCTTTGAACTAAGCGAAATCTTTGTATCTTAGCATCTTGTTGGCAGAAAAAGAATCTTCCACAGGCATTCTGCGTTACCCTACACTTTTATTTATCTGATTATCAATAATTAAAATTCATTAAACACACAGCAATCCCATGAATTTAGTGAACAAGATGATTCTGAAATGTGCCTTTGTTTTGGCAGTAATTTCCGTGACGACCCAAAGTTCATTGGCTAAACTAACCAACAAGGAGCGGAACATTCTGGCGATTGAGGCAAAAACCATCGATCTGGCCAAAAGTCTGACCACCGATCACTCCTGGATTACCTTTCCTGATTACTACAACCGTAAATTTTGGGACAATGTTCCGGCCGCCCTCAGGGCAGAATACATCGCCAAGGCTGAAGGGTATCTAAAATATGAGTGGCCGGTTGTCAAAGCCACAGATTACCTCGAAATTATCCGTTCGGGTGCCAGACGGCAGGAGGTGTATGCAGCCTGCAGCAGCGCTTTGATCACCCTGGTAATGGGTGAACTGGTGGAGGGCAAAGGTCGCTTTACAGATCAAATCATCAATGGCGTTTGGTACTACAGCGAACAAACCTGGTGGGGTTGGTCGGCACACATTAGTGCCCAAAAAGCCAAAACAGGATTGCCTGATGTCAATGAACCCATCGTAGATCTGGGCGTTGGGGAGGTGACAAGCAACCTGTCGTGGACACTGTTCCTGTTCAAAAAAGAGTTTGACAAGGTTCATCCATTAATTTCGCAAAGGTTGCGCCAGGAGATCTTCCGCAAATCGCTCACCCCCTATTTCGAAAGGGATGATTTTGGTTACATGGGCTTCAAGGGCGGACGTCCCAACAACTGGAACCCATGGATCAACTACAACATGCTTTACAGCTATCTGCTGCTCGAAAACGATCCCTCCAAAAAAGTAGCCGAAGTTCAAAAAATATTGAATTCACTCGATAAATTCCTGAATGGTTATTCCGACGACGGTGGATGCGACGAAGGACCTTCCTATTGGGGCGCTGCCGGAGCATTGCTGTATGAAAGTCTTGAAATCATGAAGGATGCAACCAAAGGAAAATTTGATGTTTTCGACAATCAATTGGTAAAAAACATCGGCAACTACTTCTACAAGGTCAATATCCATGCCCCCTATTTCATCAATTTTGCAGATGCTGATGCCACTACAGGAGGAAATCCCTCAGCCGTTTACCGTTATGGGAAGGCGATTCAGGATCCCACCATGCAGCAGTTCGGCGCTTACCTGGCCAAACTTGGAAATTGGGGTGAAAAACCCATGGGTGGAAAAATCTGCGACCAGATCAGGAACCTGGGTTTGCTGGAAGAGATTGGCAAAGCACCGGCCAAAGAGGCGCTGGTGGCCGACTTCTGGCTGCCCGATACAGAAGTGGCAGGCGCCCGCGACATGGCAGATAGCTTCAAGGGCTTCTTCTTCGGGGCAAAAGGTGGATTCAACGCCGAGAGCCACAACCACAACGACATTGGAACCTGCGTGATGTATTACGATGGCAAGCCTTGCCTGATCGATCTGGGTCGTGAAGAGTACAGCGCCAAAACCTTTGGTTCCAAAAGGTACGAAATCTGGACCATGCAATCAGGTTACCACAACCTTCCGGTCATCAATGGGGTTGACCAAAAGGAGGGAGCCAATTTCAAAGCAGATAAAACCACTTTTACTGCCAATTCAAAATCTGCGGCCTTCAGTACCGATATTGCAGCTTCTTACCCCAAAGATGCCGCAGTAAAAAGCTGGGTTCGCGGTTACACCCTCAACAGGGGAAAGAGTTTTATCATCAAAGACAAATTTGAACTTTCAGCATTAAAACCTGCAGCAACCACCTCCAATTTAATCACCTACTGCAAGGTAAGCGAGGTAAAACCAGGGCTTTTGAGTTTTCAGGGAGATGGTTATAAGTTGAATATGAGCTACAACCAAAATGTGGTTTCAGCCAAAATTCAATTCATCGAGGTGACAGACCGTTCACTGAAAAGATATTGGCCCAATGGTGTAACCAGGGTGGTACTCGAATTCAAGAAGCCTGCCTTGAAAAATGGTCAGGAGGTTATATTTACACCGGCAAAATAGAATCAAAAAAAAGAAAACAGATGAAAAGCAAAATTTATTCCTTCACAGTCATTTTGTCTCTTGTGCTGATCTTCTCCGGTTGTGCGAAGGCTAAACCGAAGCGTACCGCACCAGAGGGAAAGGAGTTGCAAAAACTGGAAAACCCCGTAACGGTTGACTATCTAAAGCAAAACCTTCACAAGTCGCTGCCTCGTCTCGTGCTCAACACAGCCATCGAAAAAGAGCTGTTGGAAAAATTAAAAACCGATCCGGTGGTTCAGAATTTGTACAAAGCCATTCAGATTAATGCTGATAATATACAGAAAAAACCGCTGTTGGAACGAAAATTGGAAGGTCGCAGGTTGCTCGGCGTTTCACGGGAGATGTTGTACAGGATCAACATGCTTGGCATGGTCTACCGGATTGAAAAGGATGGCAAGATCCTCAAACGGATCAACGAGGAGGTGGTAGCAGTCTGCAATTTTAAGGACTGGAATCCATCCCATTACCTGGATGTGGCAGAGATGTCGATGGCAGTTGCACTTGCGGTTGACTGGACTGCAGGTAAATTGCCTAAATCAACGATCGATCTGGCAATTACCTCTTTGATAGAGAAGGGCATCAAACCTAGCTACAACGCAAAAGGTAATACCGGATGGGTAAAAGGCACCAACAACTGGAACCAGGTCTGCAACGGTGGAATGATCGCTGCTTCCATCGCGATTGCAGAAAAAGATCCCGAATTGGCAGCGAAAACCATCAGCCGCTCGTTGGATGGCATACCCTACGCCATGCAGGAATATGCTCCGGATGGTGTTTATCCTGAAGGATCAACCTACTGGGCTTATGGAACCAGCTTCACTGTCGTAACCTCTGCCATGCTGGAAAGCGCCTTCGGAACAGATTTTGGTTTGGCCAATTATCCAGCCTTCCAAAAAAGTGCCATGTTCAGGGTACTGATGAATACCCCTTCGGGATGGTACTACAATTATGCCGACTGCGGTGACAAAAGAACCGAAAGCGGAGATGTCACCCTGGCATGGTTTGCTACAAAAACTGGGAACAAGGCTTTCTTTGAGAAAGAACGCTTTCTGATTCCTACTTCAGAACTGGGTGAATTGTCCAGGGTATCGGGTGTCGGATTGGTCTGGATCTCACAGTTCAAGGAGAAGGAGGATGCCATCGTTCCAACTGCCTGGAAAGGCGACGGCCCCAATCCTATCGTGATATTTACCGGTGGAGCAAATGATCCGCGTGGATATTACTTCGGAGGCAAAGGGGGTAAGGGTACTACCAGCCATGGGAACATGGATGCAGGTTCCTTTATTTTTGAACTGGACAGCGTTCGCTGGTCAGTTGATCCCGGAAACCAGAGCTACAACGCCATTGAGCAAGCCGGATTCGACCTTTGGGGAAATTGCCAGGATTGCCAACGCTGGACGCTCCTCACCAAGAACAATTTTGGCCACAGCACCATTTCGGTCAACAATGCGCTATTTGTCAACAATGGTTATGCACCCCTGAAAGAATTCATAGAGGGCAGCACACCGGAGGCAACCTTTGATCTCACTGCCGTCTATGGCGCCAACCTCCAAAGTGCCACCCGCCGCTTCCTGAAAGAGAACGACCACTCCATCCTGATCGAAGATCATTTCACCACCAGCAAGGCTACACAAAGCATTGTCTGGCAGATGATGACCACTGCGGAGGTAGAGGTTGTCAAAGGGGGAGCCATCCTGCGCCAAAGCGGGAGAGAACTGAAACTGGAAAACCTGGCAAATCCGGAGTTGACTATCTCCGTTATCTCTCTCGACCCTCCCCCCTTCTACCTGGACAGGAAAATGCCGGGGTTGAAACGAATAGAGATCCGTATGCCTGCCTGGACGGTTAAAGAAGGGATTGGATCCATGAAAGTCAGGTTGTCAGGAAAATAAATTAGTACCAGAATGGGTACAAAGTAAAGCACAAAGGACACAAATAAACCAACCATTTTTGTGTCCTTTGTGTTATCCTTTGGCACCTTGGCGGTTCAAACACCGATTAAAACTATTCAAATGAGCCATTTCCACCTTTCACCAATCAAACCTTGCCTCCGTCATGTTGCTCTCCTGCTGGTTTTGGCACTCTCCTTACCAGGGATTGCGCAGGAGAGCGCCACTTATCCCCTTGAAAATCCGGTTACGGTTACCTGGATGAAAGCTCATTTGAGCAAACAGTCACCCAAACTGATTCTTACCCCAGAAATTGAAAAACAGCTGAATATCAAGCTAAAATCCGATCCTCTGCTTCAGAAATTTCACCATTACCTGCAACAAGAGGCTGCAGAAATTGTGACAAAACCCCTTTTGAAAAGGGAGCTGGAAGGATTTCGTCTGCTCGCTGTCTCAAGGACAATGGTGGAAAGAATGGGTGTCTTGTGCATGGTGTATCGACTGGACAGGAACCAAAAAATATTAAAACGAATTGATGACGAGGTAAAAACCGTTTGTGCATTCCAGGATTGGAACCCACAACACTTCCTGGATATTGCAGAAATGTCCTTTGCAGTTGCCCTTGCTGTCGACTGGACGGGAGAATTCCTGCCAAAATCGACAGTAACCCTGGCAAAAAAGGCACTAATTGAGAAAGGAATCAAACCCAGCTTCAACGAAGCAGGCGAACGGATGTTCTGGATCAGTGGTACCAACAACTGGAATTCAGTCTGTCACGGAGGGATGGTAGCCGCCTCCCTGGCGGTCGCTGATATCGCACCGGAATTAGCAGCAAAGACCATCGCAAGGGCACTTGACAAACTGCCCAACTCACTCAAGGAATATGCACCGGATGGCATCTACCCGGAAGGACCAACCTATTGGGGATACGGAACCAGCTATGCCATTGTTGCGGCCAATTCATTGACCACAGCATTGGGCACTGATTTTGGAATTTCCAAAAGTCCCGGATTCATGGAGAGTGCCAATTTCAGGCTGCATGCCACTGCCCCCTCCGGTAACCTCTTCAATTTTGCAGATTCAGGCGATAAAAATGAGGGAGATGGTGCGGTAATCTCTTGCTGGTTTGCAGCCAAAACAGGGGATGATTTGTTTTTCGAGCGTACATTTTTTGAAAAACCTCAAAATGCAGGTCGAATGGCTGGTCCAGGCCTGGTGTGGCTTTCCCAGTACAGCCAGCAGAAGAAAAGTGAATTGGCAGCCAACTGGCACGGAAATGGGGCCAATCCGGTGGCAGTATTTCGTGGAGGAAAGGAGGATCCCGGGCAATTCTACCTGGCGGTAAAAGGCGGAAAAGCCAATTTAAGCCATGGGAACATGGATGCTGGAACTTTTGTCTTTGAACTGAATGGGGTGCGCTGGGTGGTAGATCCAGGCAACCAGAATTACTACCTGCTCAACAAAATAGGATTCAAACTGTCAGACCATTCACAAAACGGGGAACGATGGACCCTGCTTACCAAGAAAAACGAGGGCCACAGCACGCTCACCATCAACAACGCCAGATTCCTTGTCAACAGTACGGCAACCATCACAGAATTCAAGGAGGGAGCAACTCCCGAAGTAACCATCGACATGACCTCCCTCTATGGAACAAATATTGGCTCCTTGAAACGGCGGTTCGTCAAGGAGAGCAACCGGGCAATCCTGGTGGAAGACCAATTTGAAATCAGCGACTCAACAAAAAATATTACCTGGGGCCTGATGACCCTTGCCGATGTAAACGCAGTCCCGGCAGGTGCCATCCTGAAACAGGACGGGAAAACCTTGAATATGAACATTCTGGAGCCTGAAGATGCGAAGATTTCCATCATTTCACTGGATCCGCCGCCGATGGAAATTGACAAAACGATCAAAGGACTGAAACGAATAGAAATCAGGATACCTGCCTGGACTGTCAAGAACGGGAAAGGGAGCATCAGGGTCAGACTATCCGGAATGTGAAGAATAATCTGGTAAAAACAGAACAGTTGTAGCTGGAAAGCAGGTCTGTTCAAAAAAAGGAGGATCATCTCGTCAAACCATTTCCCCACAATTTAAGTTTACAATGTTTAGAAAAATCCTATCGGCAGCCATTTTCATTGCAATCCTTCCAGCCTGTTTTGGACAGCTCAAGGATCAAATTCAGACGATCACACTTTCATCGGGCGAGAAAGTATGGGCAGGCATCATCAATGATGGGCAGCTGATGCCCTTTTCGGGGGAGTATTCGATGGATTTCTATGGGAACAACAAGTCCAACCAACTCCAGCCAATGATCCTGACCAGCAATGGCCAGTTTGCCTGGAGTCCCCAACCCTTCCGCTTCGAGCTGAAAGAGAACAAAATAACCATTAGTGACCCGTACCATCAGGTAGTTTCCGGCAAGGCAGGAACTACTTTGGCCGAAGCCCAGCGGCATGTCAGGGAACACTTTTTTCCTGCTAACGGAAAACTCCCGGATACTTTGCTCTTCTCAAAGCCGCAATACAACACCTGGATCGAGCTGACCTACAACCAAAACCAGGCAGACATCATCAAATATGCCCAGGGAATTATTGACAACGGTTTTCCTCCAGGGGTTCTGATGATCGATGATACCTGGCAGGAAGATTATGGATTGTGGAGATTTCACCCCGGCCGTTTCAGCAACCCCAGGGCCATGGTGGATCAGTTGCATGCAATGGGCTTCAAGGTTATGCTCTGGATTTGCCCCTTTGTCAGTGCCGACCAGGCGGCCATCTACAACCAGCTCAAGAAATCAAAAGCCTTCCTGATCGAAAAAAAGAAGGAGTCAGATACCTGGCAAACGCAGAACAAACCACTGATGGTGGAGTGGTGGAATGGCCAATCTGCAGTACTGGATCTCTCCAATACAGCTGCCGTCGACTGGTTCAACGGACAGCTGGATGGACTTGTCAGGGATTTTGGCATCGATGGTTTCAAGTTCGATGCCGGCGACATGCGGTTCTATCCTGCCAATGGATTGAGCAAGGGAAATGTGACACCCAACCAGCAATGTGAACTGTTTGCCCAATTTGGCCTGCGTTTTCCCCTCAACGAATACCGTGCCTGTTGGAAGATGGGAGGCCAACCACTGGCACAAAGATTGCAGGACAAGTCACACAACTGGACGGATCTGCAAAAACTGATACCCAACATGATCGTGGAAGGGCTTTCAGGTTATGCCTTCTCCTGTCCGGATCTGATAGGCGGAGGGGACTGGGTCTCCTTTCTGGACGAGTCGAAGCTTGACCGCGAACTGGTGGTACGCTCGGCACAATGCCATGCACTGATGCCCATGATGCAATTTTCGGTGGCACCCTGGCGGATCCTCAGCAAGGAGCAGCTGGAGGCAGTCAAAAAAGCGGTAAAACTCAGGGAGAAATTCACACCTCTGATCATGAAACTGGCCAATGAAGCAGCCAAAACGGGTGAGCCTATCCTGAAAAGCATGGAGTATCTCTTTCCAAACCAGGGCTATGCGGAGGTCAGGGATCAGTTTATGCTGGGCGACCGGTTGCTGGTGGCACCCATGCTGGAGAAAGGCAAAACAGAGCGTACGGTGATACTACCCAAGGGAAAATGGCTGGCCGATGATGGAAAATTATACAAGGGAGGAAAAAACTATTTGATTTCTATACCATTGGACAGACTCGCCCATTTTGAGCTGGTGAAATAATTTAGAGCGCAACTGCACTACTTTGAAAAAACTTTTAGAAACTTGGTTCCTGATCCAAACCATTGAAAAAAAAACAGAATACAATGAGACAATTTTTGGTTTTACTGATCCTGTCTATATTCCCTGCTGCAATGTCGGCGCAGACCAACCATTACTTTGCGGAGCAAGGATGCAGGATCTCCTTGAAAAATGATACGCTGGTCATTGAAAACAGCCAGATAAAAAGAGCATGGCTGTGGAACAATGGCAACCTGATCACCCTGACCCTGGAGAGCAAAATGGGGAAATTCCGATGGGAAACTTCCAACAAGCAAGCGGATCTTTATCTGCCACTTGAAAGCCAGTCGGCCTCGAAGGCAGTAATTAAATCGGAACTCATTCCCGACTCCTACCAGTATGTAAAGCATGTTCGTACCACCATTCAATACCAGCTGGGCAACCTGCTAATCAAGAAAATAATCAAACTGTATCCGCATTGTCCTGCCATTGCCACCGAACTCTTTTACAAAGGCAAGGCATCCAAAAATTGGTTCAACACCCTGGCAAATGCCGTGGACCAGAAGAACATCGAAACAATCAGCAGGAGTTCGGAAGCCACAAAATTGCCCAGCATGGAGCAGCTGACCCTACCGGGAAAGCACTGGAAGATAAAGGCTGTCGAGTTTTTCGATGTGACCGACCGTTTCAATACACTGGTTCTTCCGGTAAATGCCATTGCCTACCGCCAGCCTGCACTTTTCAGGGGCAACCTTTTGTTTGCCGAAAACCTGGAGAATGGAGAGGGTTTTTTCCTGTTGAAGGAGGCCCCCAATTCAAATACTCAGCTTCATTATCCCCAGGGGGATTACCTCATTGGAGGTGGCAACTTCAAGATGCTGGGATTGGGTATCGATAGCCTGGATATACTTCCTACCGAATGGATCCGGGGATACGGTTATGTAACAGGTCTTTACAAAGGAGATGGCACTGAAAAAGAAGATGCACTGCGCAACTACCAGCAAAAAATTCGTCCGGTGCTGGCCGACAGGGACGAAATGATCATGTTGAATACCTGGGGCGACAGAGGCCAGGACACCCGGGTAAATGAGGCATTTTGTCTGAAAGAGCTGGAGTTGGCAGCCAAAATGGGTATTTCCCATTTTCAGGTGGACGATGGATGGCAGGCAGGAAAATCGGCCAATTCAGCCTTTGGCGGTAGTTTCAAGGATATCTGGAGTAATCCGGATTACTGGAAACCTGATCCTGTCAAATTCCCCAACGGACTTGCCCCGTTGATCAAAAAAGGGAAAGAACTGGGAATCGAAATATGCCTCTGGTTCAACCCAAGCATTCAGAACAATTTCGCCGATTGGGAGAAGGACGCCGGAGCACTGATCGGACTCTACCAGACCTACGGCATACGCACCTTCAAGATTGATGGCACCAACATTCCAAACAAGGAGGCCGAAATTCGTCTCCGAATGCTCTATGAAAAAGTGATGGAAGCCACCGCATGGAAGGCTGTGCTGAACCTCGATGCCACGGCGGGTCGTCGCGGCGGATACTTCTATTTCAATGAATATGGAAATTGCTTCCTCGAAAACAGATATACCGACTGGGGAAACTACTACCCTTACTGGACGCTTCGAAACCTTTGGATGCTTTCCCAATACCTGCCTCCACAGGGATTGCAAATTGAGTTTCTGAACAAATGGAGGAATGGGGATAAATACAAAAATGACCGGTTTGCACCGGGAAATTACTCCTTCGACTATCTGTTTGCCATTACCATGGTGGCGCAGCCCCTGGCCTGGATGGAGTTGGCCAACCTGCCTGCAGAGGCTTTCCAATCGGCACAAACCATCCGGAAATACCGCCAAATCCAGCAGGATCTTCACAAAGGGAGCATCTTTCCCATCGGCAACGAGCCGAATGGCAAAAGCTGGTGTGGTTTTCAGTCATCAAAGGGAAAAACCGGGTATGTACTGATCTTCCGGGAAGACAATGCCCAAAACTCGGCGATGCTCTCCACCCGAATGGAACCGCAGAAGGAGATCCTCTTTGTTCCCCTCCTGGGCAATGCCAAAGCCTTTGAAACGAAAAGCAACAGCAAGGGTGAAATTTCTTTCACGCTCCCCACCCCCAACAGTTTTGCACTCTATCAATACAAATACAGATAACTTAAAAAAGCTCCTTCCCATGAGACAGACCTTACTCCTCTTGCTACTTTGCTTCAGCTGGTCGATCCAGCTCTTTTCGCAAGACCCTGCGGTACCTGCCACCCCCTGGAATACCCAAACACTGCTCAACAGTTACCGTCCCTTGCAGCCCATGGCCGGAACAAAACCTGAGTTCATCGACCTCGACAACGACGGAGATCCCGATGTGATGAAATACACCACGGCCAATGGTTTCCCGGTGCAATGGATCGACGATGACGACGACATGAAACCTTCTGACTTGGAGGGCGATACCGACAACGACTGCCTGATGGCCGATGTCAACAAGGATGGAAAATATGGCAGCCATTCAGATGCCATAGTCGATTGGGTGGACAGCAACGATGACGGCAAAGGAGACATCCAGATCTTCTCCGAATATGCCGCAGAGAAAGACAAGGACAAACCCTGGGGTCCTGGCCATTTCATGATCAACATGGATCTCGACAAGGACGATATCCTCAATTACATCGACTGGAACAGCTTCAAGGTACGGTGCTGGATCCACGATGGGAAAGCCGATTTCTTCGAAGACTATTCGGGCCACACCCTCTTCCTGAAAATTCATGCCTCCCCCCAGAACATCAACGACCTGCGCCTCAACTGGGAAAATCCCTTCCTCTTTTACGATGTCGACAAGGATGGACTCACCGAATCGGCCATCCGTCTGCTCGATCGACCAACCTACGGGAAGCCGGGAGATAAATACCTCACCAACATGACCGGGAAAATTGACTATGTCACCATGGCGTATGACCTCGACAACGACAACACTCCTGGCAATCCGTTCGATTTCGACATGACCATTACCCTCCGTGGCGGTGGTTTCGATTACATGGACCAGGTCCACAAGTTCAAAAACCTGCGCGGACTGCCCGCTGCAGATCAATACTTCATGGATCCGCGTGTCAGGCAGTTGGATGAATTTATCTACCCCGACCATGACAAGGCAAAAGACCTTGTTTTCAACCGTGGCAAATGGAACGAAGCCTGGCTGGTCTACGACGAGGACGATGACTGCGAACGCTGGGAAAGGGTCGAACTGCTGGATCCGAAAGACGACTACACCATCGGCGCCAGGAAAGGCGGCCTGGATGACAATCCGCAATCCGATCCGGTTGGCGACCGGGGTGATTGGGACCTCGACAACTCCGGAAACGGGAACCTCTACATCAGTCCCCTGGATGGAAAAATTCACCTCTTTGGTGCAGAGAAAGGTACCTGGAGAGTCGACCAGAACGGATTCTACTACCAGGGAATGGGAGGATTGTACGATGGATACGGACCTGTCCGTACCCCTGCCGACCCAAAGATATTTCCATTGATCAGTTACCTCGACAGCGACAAAAATGGTTTCTTCGACCAGATCTCCTTTGATTTGGATGGGGATAAAAAAATTGATTACACCTACTCCCTGAAAGATTTAGGAATCAGTGATCTGGCAGAAGTAATCAAAATTAACACCATGCAGTATGCAGATTTCAGCAAACTGGACAAGGCTGTCTCTGAAAACACCTGGAAAAACGCGCTGGCCTTTGTCCAAGTGGCAGAAAAACAGGGAATCAACACACAATGGTATGCCTTGCTCAAACATCCGATGACCACACGCCAAAAATACAGCCAGGGCTACTGGCTCAAATTCTACCTCTTCATGGACCTGCTCGAAAAAGCCAACAAGGAGCAAAACAAAGAACTGGTGTCTACAATTGTAAAAACCTACTTCGGCCAAAAGTGAGAGACACGGATTTTAAATTTTTAACGACACTGATTTTTCTGCTGTTTGGTGGGATCTCCGGATCTGGAGGAGAAAAGAATGGTGTCACTTCCGACAAAACGGTAGCGGTTTATCCTGCCATTTCTGCCAAAGCGATGGCCAACCCAGGGAAAGGTTGGGTGGCATACGGGAAGGCTGAAAATCAGTCCAAAGCGGCGGCGGTCTTGAATCAGGAAAACTTAGTCTTTACGGCAGGAGAGAATGGCTATTCCTGTTTCCGGGCTCCCAGTATGGTTGTTACACCTGGTGGTACGATACTTGTTTTCAGCGAAGGCAGGGTAAACAGCTCAGCCGACGAAGGCGACATAGATATTGTAATGAAAAGGTCAACCAACAATGGCAAAAACTGGACGGCCATACAAGTTATCGAAAACGACGGTCCGAACCCATGTAAAAATCAATGTCCGGTTGTGCTACCCAATGGTCGTATCCTATTGGTATGGCTTTGGAATAAATCCATCAGCTCGGAACGCGAACGTACTACCAGAGAAGTGTATTACACATACTCAGATGACGAAGGCAAGACTTGGGTTAAGTCAAAGAATATCACATCATCGGTGTACCGGCCAGATTGGGGATGGTCGGGAATGGGTCCCTGTCATGGAATAGTAAAAACGTTTGAGCCACACAAAGGCAGAATCATCATTCCATCCAGACACGAAGAAAAGCGCTCGTTCTCGCATGTGATATACTCCGACGACAATGGCGAGACCTGGCAGATTGGTGGTTCTGCCCTGAGAAATCAAACAACAGAAAGCACAGTCGTTGAGTTAAGCGATGGCAGCATTATGCTCAACAGCCGTAACGGCCGGGATGGTGAACAATTTCGAATGATATCACTCAGCCACGATGGGGGTCAGACATTTTATTCAACCACTGCCTGCCAGCAGTTGAATGAACCTACTTGTCAGGGTGTTTTGCTTCGTCATTCCATACATCCTGAAACAGGGCAGGCCATCCTCCTTTTTTCGAATCCCGACAGCTCCGAGAAGTCGGTCAGGGTAAATGGCACCATACGAGTAAGCAACAACAATGGCATAAATTGGACAAAAAGCTACAGGTATTCTCAACCGGCACCCGCTTTTTCCGGTTATTCAGATCTTGCGCTTATGCCTGACGGGCAGGATGTTGCTGTGGTTTACGAATCAGGAAAACACTACAAAAAGGGACTTCGCTACGATGGAATAGCTTTCCACATTGTAAAAAAAGAGTGCATTAAGAAATGATATTACGCTTAAGAGTCCGAATCCAATGATTTTTAGCCCTTTTTTTACTTGGGCCCTAAAGGGTGAATGCATTGAAAAACTAAGAAGCTGTTTAAATTTCTTATTTTATCCCGTTAGGGATTATATGTGGGTAGAAAATCAACAAATAGCAATTATCTCGTCCCGTACGGGACGAAATGGACGATCTGTCATTTGCCATCTACCCATATATTATGCCTCCGGCATATTGATTTGAAAAATTTAAACAGTTTCT
>CAMCBW010000075.1 GCA_945873105.1 Tangfeifania diversioriginum | reverse complement strand
GTCAACATGCTCCGGATTTTTTTACCGCTTTTTGCAAGTTTAGGGGGTCAGCATCTGCCGGATTGTCATGCGAGACGCACAAAAAAATCCGGGAAAAACACTAATTTTATAACCGGTGGAGGGGGGTCAGCATGCTCCGGATTATCCATTTGTATCTCTGTCAATAAGAATATTTGCAGCAGGTTCTTTAAAGCTCAATAAATAAGGACTATGAGTTGTGGTTATTACTTGAATTTGAAGCTTTGTAGCCAAGTCTTGTAATATTCGGCCAAATTCAGCTTGAGCTTGTGGATGCAAGAAGCATTCAGGTTCTTCAATTATTACTATAGGTGTTATTCTATCTGATTCAGCCGAAGAGTTTTGTGCTCGTTTAGCATTTAGAAGATTCAGGAAAATAAGTGTTCTGTTTTTAGTTCCACTTCCCCAATCATCTAATGAAACATCAGCGTCTTTTTCTTTTAACGATATATCGATTGTTTCTCTTTCAAAATTTAGGCCTTGAGTTGATAAACTTACTTCATATTTTTCCTCTAAATTACCCAAAAGGTTTGTAAGCTCGTCTTGATGATGTTTAAGTGATTTCTGGACGATTTTCACCAATTCTTCCTTTTTCTTATTTATTGCGTCTAATTCAGCGGTTCCAATAAAATTTGTCACCTTATCGATACTATCACCAAATGGATTAAAACTCTCATTTCTTGTTGAATTATGGAAAATCAGACATTGAGTTCCTCGTAAACGTTTCAATACTTCTTGCTTTTGATAATCTTCTTTTACTTCATTATTTCCAAAAAGCACAATAAACTTTGTTTCGTTTTTAAATGTTTTTGTAAGCTTAATTTGAAGATTTTCTTTATCCGAAATGTCAATATTTGCAGCATCTTTAAAAATTAAGTCCGTGAGAAACTTATAAATTGCGGAATCACTATTTTTATCTATTTCAAGAGTCAAATCAACAATAACATCTTCTTTTGTTTCTTTTTTCCAACTTGTAATCTCATCTTTCCAATCAAAAGCATCAATACCCATAATTGAATTACCAGTGAATCGGAATCTTATTCCTTGATTAAGAATCCCTCGAATAGCTCTAATAATATTGGATTTACCAGCATTATTCCGTCCACTAATGGCGGTATAGAACCCTTTGAATTCAACCTCAATATTTTCAAGTGTCCGATAGTTTTTTGCAGTTATTCGTTTAATTATCATATAGTGAGTTTTTTAAAATGTTTGGTTCAACTTGTTTATACACACAATAAACCTACGCCAATCCAGTTATTTTGATTGAATAAAAGCACCTTAGGTCTAGGTTTACCCGTAAAAGTAGCGAATTTTCGTTGTAACCTCCAAGGGTTTGGCCAACAATTGTTTGCGGGGGGCAACACATTGAGTAAGGTAACTATGTTGAGTGTTGGGGGGAAGTTGTCTGAAGCAGAATTTACAGAATTTGAGAATTAGCAGAATTAATATGTACCAGAATAGGTATCTCTTAGATTGAACCGCTGGTGATTCCGGTTGGGGGGTGGCATTTGGCTGCAAACGGGTAGTGCCGGCGGGGGCTCCGGGAGGGTGTTCCCTTAAATAATTTTTCCGATGCGAAGGAGCCGCCCGGCGGGCAGCTGTAAGGGATTAAGCAAAACATTTCTACCGATGCTATTGAGCCGCCCGCCGGGCGGCTGTACGACTTTCTGGCGTGTCGTGTAAAGACGTCCGGCCGGACGTCTCTACGATACATGTATGAGCTATTGTACAGCCGCCCGGCGGGCGGCTCATTCTTCGGATACAACTGGCCTCACCCGTAACACCAATCTGCTGCATCTGCCAACTTCCGCACATGCCTAATTGATGATCGCGACCGCTGCCCCCCTGGATTGAAACCCAGGGCTAGTATATCGGTCGTGCCGATGGTACTGGGAATTGGAGGAATTCCCACCTAGGCAGCATTGCGATCGAAAGTTTATTATTTGATCCTTGTGCTTAACATTTTTTCATGTGGATTCCGCTTACAATCCCAAACCATAACTATTAGAATTGTATGACCATTTTACTTTGTACTTAACCATTGGTCAATTTCAAGTTTTAGCGATTCATTCGAAATCGTCTTCCCTTGCTTGAGTTGTTCTCTTCCTTCCTCCACTCTTTTCACCTGATCATCGGAGAGCTGGTAGATTTCTTCAGAAGTCTTGGTTTCAATCATCGTTTTTATGGCATTCAGGAAGGAAACATCCTCAATTTGAGTCAAGTATTCAATGATCACCTGTCTTAATTCTACAGTGCTCATAGTAAACTATTTTTACAAAGTTAAAGAATATTTCGCCATCAAGGGAATCAAAATTTGTAAGAAAAAGGGTGCGGCGAATTCCGATTCGCCGTTTAGATGGTGGCTGGAGATGAAGATGCGATTGGAAATCAACGCACCCGGGGCTGATGATTGGCTTAGTGCAGTTTTTTGAGTGACGAATGAAATAGCAAGATTTTGAGCTGGTGAATGGCTATTTTGTTGAGTTGCAGAAGACGGTCGATTTGAGAAATTCCCTGTTCAATCAGTACTGCATTTAGGCTTTCGAGATTGGTTAAGACAACCAATTGTTCGAGGGTTGCCTGATCCCGGATATTTCCATCCGAATCAGGATGATCGATTCGCCATTGCACTGCTGTTCTGCCAAATAAGGCCATATTCAACAAATCCGCTTCCGTGGCATAAACAATGGAGGCCTCCTTTTTGGAAAGTTCTTTTGGAATCAGTTTTTCTTTGATCGCATCGGTGTGAATGTGGTAGTTAATTTTTGAAAGTGTTCTCTGAAGATTCCAATTGAGTTTCAATCGGTCGCTTTCATCTGACTTGAGACGTTGGAATTCCTTCACAAGATAAATTTTAAACTCTGCACTAATCCACATTCCAAACTCGAATGCTATGTCTGGATGCGCATAAGTGCCCCCATATCTGCCTGCAGTTGCTTTCAGTCCAATGGCTTTGGTTTTATCCACCCAATCCCTGACGCTTAATTTGTAATTATTCAAACCTGACTGACTTTTAATTATGGCAAATTCGCCATAATTAAAATTGGGATTGTATACATTTTCCCAAACTCCCAAAAACTCAATTGTATTTCTGTTCCGTAGCCAATCAGAAATAAAGAAATCACCATCCTTAGCTTTTAGCATGTCGGTAATCGAAATATATTTTTCAATCCCAATATTTATAATTGAAATTTCCTTCCCTTTTACGGTTATTATTTGTGTCTTACTCATGTCAATCAGTTCCTTTAAGTGAAGAATTCCGGGAATAAAGTGATGTCCTATCCTTAAAGTTACGGTATTTCTAACAAAAAAGAGAATCTAACCTACCGGGTGCAGACTTGCCGGCTGATATTTGATTTGTGATCGCTGCCGCCGTACCTACGGCACTTGGTTATGGTAGCGCTCTCTCCTCCCCCCTGGGTTGAAACCCAGGGCTACCAGATCGGTCGTGCCAATGGCACTGGGAATTTCTTTATAGGATGCTCGCGCGGTTGGGTGCGGCGAATTCCGATTCGCCGTTTTAGATGGTGGCTGGAGATGAAGATGCGATTGGAAATCGCATCACCCGAAGAGCCTCCGGAGGCTCTGGGATGGTATGCCCCAAAATATTTCTTCTGATGCGAAGAAGCCGCCCGCCGGGCGGCTGTACGGGCTTTCATAAAATATTCCATGCGATGCGAAGAAGCCGCCCGCCGGGCGGCTGTACAACCTTCGGGGGTGTCGTACCAAGCCGCCCGCCAGGCGGCTCTGCCTAGACGGGTGATGTGATGGATGATCAAAATGCTTCGGCTTCCTTCACCTGAATCAGATTCCCTGCATGGCTCAGCAGGCCTTCCAGGATGTTCAGATCGAAGTTTCCACTCCTTAATATTCGGCCTTTTGGACCTTTTTCAAATTGTTGACCAGGGCTGCGACCAGGGCATAGGGATCATAGGGTTTCCCTTTTGCCACCAGTGTTTCGACGGGGATGTATCCGCGGTAGCCGCTTTGCTTCAGGATTTTCATGAAGCGCGGCATGTCGATCTTGATCGGACTGCCCAGTTCGAAGACGCTCTCCTTTACCTGCCAGTTGCAGGCGTAAGGTATGCAGGCGGCGATATCCAGGTAGGGATCGGCTACCTTGTAGTTGCCGGTGTCGATGATAAGTCCGGCCCACTTGGAGTCCACTGCCTTCAGGACTTTGATGTGCTGCTCGGCTGTCTTGATCATGTCGCCATGGTTCTGGATGCCAATGATCACGCCGTGCTGTGCACCGAAAGCGGCACACTCCTTGTAACAGTCGATCATCCAGCCGGCTACTTCGTCCCATTTGTTTTCATAGCCTTTTGGTATCTCGCCTGCAAAAAGCCGGATGACAGGTGCCCCCAGTTTTTCTGCAACAATGATCCATTTCTTGGCTCTTTCCACATCTGCGGCCCTTACGGCCGGATCGGGTGAGGCAAAGTTGTTGCGAATACCGGTGCCACTGATGTCTATTCCCAGCTTAAAGGCTTTGTGCTTCAGGTTGTAGATGTACTCGTCGGTCGGAACTTCCGGGTAACCGGGAAAATAGTAGCCCGTAAGGTCGATGGCTTCGATATTCTGGGTGGCGCACCAATCCAGCAGCTCCGGAAGTGTCAGGGTTGGTTTGTTGTCTTTCTGGCCTTTTCCGGTCAGCACATCGTTGAAGGAGTAGGCATTCAAGGCTATTTTCACAGCGCCCTGGGCGGTTGGCTTGTTCGCAGGCTGGGCTTGCAGGAAGTTGATGGAAAAAATGGAAATAAAAGAGAGAAGTAGAAATAGGGAGAAGCTATTTCTGCGTGGAATTTGGACAAAATGATTTTTCATGGTAATGTATTTGGCTGTTAGTTAAATATTCCGTTGCTGACAAAGGCTATCTTTTTGCTGTCGGGCGACCAGCTGGGTACGTTGATGGTCCCCTGACCTCCATAAAGATAGCTGATTACTTTGATATCTCCACCGCCAACTGGCATCAGGCGCAGGTATACCCTTTGGTAGAAGGGATGCTTGTCGGCCGGGACCTCTTTCGGGAAAGAGATGAAAACCAGCCATTTGTTGTCGGGAGAGACATGCGGAAACCAGTTGTTCAGTTCATCAAAGGTGAGTTGGGTCTGGTTTTTCCCGTCCGGATCCATCCGCCAAACCTGCATCATCCCGGTGCGGGTCGAGCAGAAATAGATGTACTTTCCATCCGGCGAATATTCTGAACCATCGTCTAATCCCTTGGCATTCGTCAGTTGAACCTCCTTGCCACCCTCTTTGGAGATCTTGTAAATGTCGAAATCGCCATTCCTTTGACCGGTATAGAGCAGGAACTGGCTGTCGGGCGACCATCCATGAAAATAGGAAGGGCTCTTCTCTGTAATCCGTTTGGGTACACCCCCGGTGACCGGAACCGAATAGACCACCGATTGACCGTTGGACTCTGCCGGCGCATGACTTATTCCCAATTGTGTGCCATCGAAGGTCAGCACATGGTCGTTGTTGTTTTTGTTGGCAAAATCGGTATTCAGAACGGTTGTTTTGCCCGAAGCAAGGTCAAAATTGAAGAGTTTCCCGGTAGAATTGTAGATCAGGGTCTTGCCGTCAGGTGTCCAGTTGGGGGCCTGTAGTGAAATTTCAGCACTGGCCACTACTTCCCGCTTGCCGGTGGCGACCTCCATGGTTTCCATCAGGCTTCCAAGGTAGCTCTTGTACTGAACCATGTCGTCTGGGGCAGTTTTGAAGATCCGGGTGTTTGCGAATACCACCTCTTCAGAGAATTCATTGGTATGGGAGCAGACGAATAATCCTGCCATCAGGTCGGCGCCAAGATCCATACTGTCAATCTTTTGCGTCTGGTAAAGCTCCCCAAAACGGGCCACCGACATGGTATAGGTCGTCCCCTTCTTCTCCAGCTGCAAGACATCGGGTGCAGAGATGGCAAATTTGAGCTCTTTCATGTTCTCGCCGGGCTTGGTCCTGTACTGCAGGGAGGTCAAACCATCCCCGTGAACGGTACAGGCGACCACGGGCGCATTGGCCTCGGCCGAGCTTCTGACCATGATACCGGTTTTGCGGTGAAGCACATGCCCCTGCCCTACAAAGCTGATCCTGGTTTGCACGATGAAATCGCCGTTCATCTGTTTGGAGAGGAAGGAAAACGAATCCTGTCCGAACCAGATATTGGCTCCTGAGCCTGAAATCCAGTAAATTTGAGAAGGTTGGCTGTAGCTGGCCGCACCCGGGATCGCGGGTGAGCCGATGTTGGAGAAACTGTCAAACTGACCAAGCCTTGAACCGGGAATTTGGGCCTGCAGGTTCAAAGACCACATGCCAAACAGGAGCAGATTCAAGCAAAGTATTGCCTTTGTTTTTTTCATTTCAATTTAGATTATAAATGGTTATTTGTCAATGTATTGTATTAATTCATAAACGTGATCATTTAAGTACTTCATGTTTTTTACCAGTGGTTCATAAGGGACAAAGGCGCTGTTGACGATCCCTTTGTTGGAATCGCGGTTGGATGGATCTGTTTTCAAATCAAGGGGATCGTTGTCCTGGTAAGTGAACCAGTGCCAACCGACGCAGGCTTTGCTTTTCAAGAGTTCGATGGTGAAATTCTGGTAGAAATATCCCCGGTCGGCCTGGGTGGGTACATTCCAACCCGCGCCCGATTTGTTGGGCAGCCCTGAATCCTCCCCCTTGGTGTACCATTCGGTGATGATGAAGGGTTTGCCTGACCAGTTGGTCCAGTTGGCCATGATGGCCTGGGAGGGCTCCCATTTCCGGTAGTGGTTGATGGAGATGATGTCGGCGTATTTGCCGGCCACCCTGAACATTTCGGCATTGCTTAACTCTTCCGACTCCTGGTTGAACCGGCAGCCGAGGTAAAGGTGGTTCGGATCGTACTTGCGAATGGCTGTAGTTACCTTTTTTAAGTAGGTCTCCAGATAGAAACCTGAGAATGCTGCCCTGTCCTGGTCGTTTATGTCGGTCAGTGAGGCATTTTTCCCTTTCCGGTCGTCGAGCCACTTTTTGGCTGCAAGGTATCCGGCTTCCTCTTTTCCAAGGTATTTTAGGTGACGGTCCAGCGCATCGTTTTTCCAGGGTAGCTCGTTGTCGGTGAAGTAGCCAAGGAGGTACTTGTCGCTGGCATATTGGGCAATGGGCGCGATGGTTGACTCCACAAAGGCATCGAATTCAGGATCAAAGACCATGGCCAGGTCGTAACGGTATCCCTGCCAGCCAGCCATTTCGTATTTCCCCCCGAATTTTTTGATATGCACCGATTTGTAAGCGCCCATGGGATTGATGATGATCGTATAGACTGGCGGCGTGGTGGTCTGACGCAACAGATCGACTTCAGACCAGGCTCCGGTGCCATTGAAACCAAATTGCTTCAACAATTGGCTCTCCCGGGCAGCCCACTGCTCCCTGGACCCATATTTGCTGTTCAGGGCCGCCTTTTGGCCGTCTGACGTTCCCGGCCTGAATACGGCCACCCCTTTGTGGATAAAAGGATAACCGTCCGGATCGATGATCCACCACCTGCCGGCCTTTTTCTCTACCCTAAAGAAGCCACTGCCAGCAGACTTGTTCACCTTCCAGCTACCATAGTCATTGAGGGCAGGATCGGTGGTAATGGCAAATCCGGGCAGCCGGTCAATGGTTTTGGCCGTGTAGGTTGTCCAGGTATTGCTGGTAGCATTGGTCCGGGTTTTTACCAGGTAATACCCGTTTGCATCGGTTGGATTCGGTTGAGAAACTTGACTGTCAGGCACCTGTGCTATAGAATTATTGCAGGCAATATTTGCTGCCAACATCAAAAGTAGAAAGGCTTTTTGCATAGATTGATTGTTATATTCCTAAGTTATTCATGCGTTTATATTTTGTTTTTCAAAGGTCGCATGGAATACCCACATAAACATTTTCGGTTGGTGTGATCATATTCTCATGGCTATTTCATTTTCAAAACTATTGAATCAATTGATAGACCAATTCGATCCCATTTCCCGATTTGAGATCCCGCGAATAACGCTTGTCCTGCGGATTGTTCCAATGTTCGGAGACGCCAAGGCTGGTTAACCTGGTGCCATCCCTCTCCGGATCGTACACGGTTCCTGATGGAGGATTTCCGGCCAGGGCACTTTCGTTGTTGGAATAGTCGCTGTAGATCATATCCGGTGCATCCGGCCACTCGGCGAGGGCAAAATCGAGGACCACCGCATCAATGGCCACCCCATCCTGGGAGGCAAAGAGGCTTCCCGGCCAATTGTTGTTGAAGGGGGCCAATTTCCATTTAAAGGCAGGTACCTGGTTGACGAACTTGTTGCTGTAGATGCCATCGATCAGGAAGAGCATGGTTTTTGCACCCAGATCCTTGTGTCCCAGGTAGTCGGGATAGACGGAATAGGTGTGAAGTCCCTTCTTGTTCTGGCTAAAACCGGCCGAATGGGCATTCTTGCGCCAATCGTCCTCGATACTGGTACAACCGAAATAGTTTTTGGCGCAGAGGGTAACTCCCTGGCTGACGTGTCCTTTCATCAATGCCATGTTGATAAGGTAGTCGGCCTCCACCATACAGGTTGCAAGTCCGGTGGCCACCTTCCCGTTGTCGACCGAATAGGGAATGGCATTGGCCACAAATGCAGCTTTTTCACGGCCATCACCACCGTTGTGGTCTATGTAGCGAACATTGGGATAGACATCGTGACACTTGTTGTATATATTGTTGGTTATAAACCTGCTGGGATCTGTTACAGAAATATTTTCTTCAGGTATTCCAGCCTCTTTTACCAGGCTTTTCAGGAGGGAAAGCACCAATTGCGGGTTGGCATTGATCTCGTTGTTGTCCTCGTGCTTGTAGGTATTGTTCAGGTTCAGCTTGATGGCAATTTTTTGCCCTGCCTGGTATCCCTTGTTGCTATTTCCTTTGGTTTTGTTGAAGTGACGGAACAGTGCCTCCCATGCCTTCTTTTCATTCTTCTGGTTGCTTAAGCCAGTAATGGTCCGGGAGAAGAGTTGGTCTGTCTCCTTTTGGTCGTTGAACCTGTCTTCCCACCAGAACCCGGTCGTCCCATCCCACGAGGCAATGTTCGGATTGTGGCCCCAGAATACCCTACCGGGAAATATTCCTTTGGCCTCACCTACCGGAAGGTTTGGTTTGTACCAGATTTCCAGTGCGTTGCCACTGGCATTGGCCTGCTGGGAGGAATTGGATACTGCTGCGAAGAGGGCTATCATTCCGACCAAGGCAAGGAGAGCGGCGGCAGTATACCTGTTTTCCATCCACTTTTGTCCTGCCTTTTTGAAGGCCATTGCCGTACCCGAGATGGCCAAAAGCCATATTACAAATCCTGACATTAGCGGGGCTGCTGCCTGCATGCAGGGATAGGTTGCCCTGGATGGTTTGGGTATTACCCGTACCAGGAACCAAATGGTTGAAGTGAAACCCAATACAAGGATGGAGATCCTTTTCACTACCGGTTTCGTGAAGAGCTCTGCCAAACGGAAGAAGAAGTGGTTCATTTTAGAGACTGTTTAAATTTATAACACAGAGGATAAATGTCTATTAATCAAAAGTAAATGGTTTATGGCAATTTCTGCTATTGGGTAAATCCATGAGAGAAACCCCAGAGTCACACAGAGTTGGAAAATCGCAAGCGATTTTCTCTCTCCCGATTCATCGGGACAAGTTGTTTAACAATTTCAAACAGCTTCTTGGTGTTCATGTGCTATTTTTTGGATGTTGGTTTGAAGTCGAGGTAGTCGTAATTCATGTTTCCGTTCGAAACAGTTTTTAGCTTCAAAAGATGTGTTCCCTTTTTTAATTGGACGGTGGTAAGGGAATCGATCCGGTTCCAGTGGTGCCACTGGCGCCAGGCGACGGTTTCCTTTTCGTTTCGTGTTGACGGAATTCGCAACTCGTTAGTAATTTGATTTCCATCCAGTTCAAGCGAAATCCCTCCATCCCCGCTGGCGGTATACATGATGCCAACCGAATAGGAGCCGCTCTTTGTCACCTTTATGGTATAGTTGATCCATTCACCCGGCACGGTCCAGCCAACATAGAGCTGCTCCTTCACCGGTTCGACCAGGTTGTAGGGACTGTTGTCGATGGCGGGATCCCTGAATTTGGTGTAGGAGATGTCCACTCCCTCCATCCTCCTGAATTCGTTCAGGAAGGTTCCATCGGCCGGATTCAGTTTGCCGCTGCCATTGTTGACTGAGTCGGCATCGTGGTAGGCAATCCCCTCGCCTCCCAGGTCGTAAAATTCGCATTGCAATCGGCCGGGAATCTGCTGGATGCTGTTATTCCAGGCTCCAGTTGGTTGTGCGAGCAGTGTAGTACCGACAGCGCAAAATAAGAGGAATAGGGTGCTAAAAATTAGTTTCATCGTGCTATCCGTATTTGAAAGAAAGGTAATGAACCATTTGCACAGTTTTTTGCCACTCTTGGCCGTTTTATGCAGAAAATAGAATTCAAATGGTACTACCGCCCGTTGGGCGGCAATGATCGGAAAAGGCTATTTCAAACCCGATAGAAACCCCTCGTAGGCCTTCTTTTTTGCATAGGTTTTGTCGAATAGCAAGGGATACTCCAGGGGGTGCCACCAGCCTGTTAGCCAGGTATATTTGTCAGAAACACCCCAGGTGGTAATGGCAAATTTCTGGGATTGCGGCAATGATTCAAAAGCGGCGACTACAGCGGCATACATATCTGCTTGCTTTTGCATTTCGGCTGCAGTGAAAACATAGCTGCTGGATTTGTCCTGGTTGACACGGATATCCAATTCAGAGATATGGATCAGCAGCCCTTTGCGTGCCAGGTCGGTCAATCCACTGCTGATGGTGGTTTTGTTTGTCCAGGTGGTGGTATGAAACTGGTCTCCTATCCCGTCGATTGGGTAACCTTCCTTTTTGAATCTGTCGATCATGTTGAAAACAGCATTTCTTTTGGAGCCATTCAGTACCTGGTCGTAATCGTTGTAGAACAGTTTAACGTCTGGGTCTGCACTCCTGGCGTACTTGAAACACCGGCCATAGAAGCCAATTGGATCCTTGAATGACTTGTAAACAGTGGCATCTACGCGGAGGGAACCATTGTCGGCAAATATTTCATTGGCTACATCCCAGCTAACAATTCTGCCTTTGTATTTTGAAACAACTGTGAGAATATAGGTCTTCACACTGTTTTCGAAATTGGCAGAATCATAGGCTGCTGTTATGAACCATTCGGGAAAGCTTTGGTACCAAAGCAACGTATGGCCATGCACTTTTAGATTGTTTTGCTGTGCATAATCCACCAGATAATCGGTATTGCTGAAAGAATAAGCGCTGGCCGAAGTCCATATGTTGCTCATTTTCATCTCGTATTCGGCCGACAACTGGTTGAAATTGCCTTTCAATGTGGCAGAAAAATCACTCTCCTTGAGGTGTGCAACTGTTACTGCTGCGCCAATTGGAAACAATGCCTTTCCCTTGATGGTCTTGGTCAAAGTCACCGGAGGAACGACAGGTGGGTCGGTAGTTTCATCTTTGGCACAACCTGTTGTCAATACAAATAACCATACAGGCAAAAACAACCATCCCATTGGGCCCCAAAGGCAGTGAACCATCTTTTTCATGTTTTTTCTGTTAAAAATATTGCCTGATCGACTGGTGCTTTGTTAGCGGCGCCCGAAAGAATTTTTCCGGGCGCCACACACAAAACTACTAACTAACTAACTAAAAGAACGAATTAATATCCTGGATTCTGTGGAAATGTAATCATGATGTCTAGCTGACTCTTGGGTATGGGCCATCTGGTATGGTGGTCATCCATGGGTGTTTTCTTGGAAAATGCGCCCAAAGTACCTCCGAAAAAGTGGTAGGCATTGTACTGTTCTACCAGTTTTCCAATCCTTTTCAGGAAAAACCAGCGTTTCCCCTCGAAGGACATTTCCCGTGCATTTTCATCCATTAACATCCCTAAATCCACAGAATTCACATTGGCAATTCCGGCACGGGTTCGAATCTTGTTGATGTACTCCAGTGCCTTGGCATCTGAACTACCGCCAATTCTCCAATGCGCCTCGGCACCCAAAAGGTAGGTTTCTGCCAGACGATACATAATTTTATCCCTGTAGGACTGGGCTGTTCCGGCAGGTTTTACAAAATCCCTGTACTTCATGACACTCCAATGGTATTCACGGATGTTGGTAGAGTAAGGCAGCGCCTTTGGAATTGGTTTACCAAATGCCGGAGACAAGGGATTGTTGACAATTAGGGTATCCGGATAGTAGTAGAACTTCATCCTTTTGTCCTTCGAAACATCGTACAGTCCTCTCAAATAACTATTTGGAAGATTCCATCCAAAAGCATTGCCTCCATAAACATTGTCCTCGATGATAGGATTTGGCTGACCAGTCACCTTGATTTCATAAAAACGAGACTGAAAAGCTGCGCCCAGCGGAGAACCCGAGCCCCCAGCGCGGTTGTCGGCACCACCAAGCAATTCATCAAATGGCAAAACAAGCATGGACTCATTGTGTTTCAAACTGGTTGCACCAAAAACCTGATCGATGGTAACCAACGAATAACCACCATTTTTGATAATATCATCGCAATGGGTCGCAGCCGTATTGTAGTCATTCATCCACATGGCAGATTCAGCGCGCAGCATGCGGGTAATCCCCTGCCCTATTTTTTCCTTGCTTACACTGTAAGGAAGATTGGCAATCGCATAATCCAGATCAGCATTGATCAATTCATAAATTTGTGCTTTTGTGGCGGGTTTGTAATCTACCTTATCGAAGGCATTGGCAGAGGTGGTTGGAATGGTATCCAACAGAATGTTGTCATAGACCGTAATCAACCTTAAGTAGGTCATTGCCCGGATGGCTTTTGCTTCTGCCAACATTTTCTTTTGGGCGGCCGCATCCATCTCAATCTTCCTGGCATTGACAATTACCGCCGAGGCCCTGTCGATGAGCTGGTAACCATTTACCCACATGTCGGCATAGAAGTCGATACCCCCAATCATACCAGCCTGGTAAATATTGTTGTCGTTGTAGGTTCTGGTCACACAAAGGTCATCCGCACAATAAAACCAGTAATTGGCGCGGGTGTCGTTGGTGTCGATGAACCTGTAATAGCGGCGGTTTAGGCTGTACAACCCATTGAGTGCCGTAGTCAATCCTTCCGGACTTTGGTAGATGATTTCGCTGTTGATTTTATCAAACTGGTCTTCAACCAACCAGCTGGAGCAGGAGGTTGTAAAGAAGAGTATTCCTATAATGATGATTAGTAAATGCTTTTTCATTTTATATGATATTAGAAATTAATCTTTGATCCATTTAAATTTTTCAGAAGAGTCATTGTATGAATAGGTTAGAAACCCAATTGAAGGCCAAAACTGATTGTCCGTGATTCGGGATATGCGTCCGAATCCTGTTCAGGATTATAGGAGTTATAATCCGTCAAAGTGAGCAAATTTTGTCCTGTACAATAGACCCGTACTGAATTTAATTTTAGACGTGAGATTAAACTGGCAGGTAATGTATAGCCTACCGATACGTTGGAAAGTTTCTCAAATGAAGCATCTTGTCTTGCGCACAATCCAAGGTAGTTTGGAGAGGATGCATTGGTCGGGCGGGGAAAATATCCACCAGGATTTTCCGGAGTCCAGTAGTCCACTTTTATCCCATTGAAGAGGCCTCTCAAGTCACCACCATAGGCATATTCGGCCAGGTACTTGTTGTACCTGATGATTCCCTGCACGGTTGTCATTTCCATGTAGAAGTC
>CAMCBW010000074.1 GCA_945873105.1 Tangfeifania diversioriginum | reverse complement strand
ATGGCCTATGCCGGACGTTTTATTGCCGAAAATGAAGGCGGAAGCGGATTGTGCAAAGTGCTGGTGGGCGAGAAGTACGGCGAGGTCCTGGGTGTACACATGCTGGGAAATCCTTCCAGCGAAATGATTTATGGCGCTTCAATGGCCATTGAGATGGAGATGACCCTCAAGGAGATGGAAGAGGTAGTCTTCCCGCATCCTACTGTATCAGAAATATTTAAAGAAACAATTTTTGGTTTCTAACCCAGAAGTAATAATTTTCGATTTTGGATTTTCAATTTTGGATTGTCAGCCCCTTTCGACTTAAAGTTTCATATCTCATAACTCATAACTCATAACTCAAAAATATGCCTAAAGTCCAGTTTATTGACCCGAGTATAGCCAGAAAAGCTGGTGAAATCACTTTTCAGCCAATTCCGGTCAACCAGTACAGCAAAACCATCCAGGAGGAGCAAAAGAACTTTTCTAACGATGAACTGATCCGCATCTATCACGACATGGTGGTGATCCGCGAGTTTGAAACCATGCTGAACCTCATCAAAACTACCGGTGAGTACAGTGGTGTTCCTTACGACCACCCGGGTCCGGCTCACCTTTCGATTGGTCAGGAAGCTTCGGCTGTCGGGATGGCTTATACCCTTACCGTGGATGATTTTATTTTTGGTTCCCACCGGAGCCATGGAGAAATCCTCGCCAAGGGGCTTAGCGCCATTCAAAAACTGGACGATGCACAATTAATGCAGATCATGGAGACTTTCTTTGAGGGAACCATTCTGAAAATTGTTCAGAAGGATTTCAAGGGGAGTGTAAAGGAACTGGGTCGTAAATTTTTGATTTATGGTACACTGGCAGAGATTTTTGCCCGTGAAACCGGTTTTAACAAGGGTTTGGGTGGAAGTATGCATGCCTTCTTTACCCCGTTTGGCGTCTACCCCAACAACGCGATTGTTGGTGGAAGCGGCGACATCGCCGTCGGAGCTGCGCTCTACAAAAAAGTCAACCGCAAAAAAGGTGTGGTAGTGGCCAACATCGGGGATGCCTCCATGGCCTGTGGTCCGGTTTGGGAGGGAATCTCCTTCGCCGCCATGGACCAGTTCACCCAGCTTTGGGAGGATGGTATGAAGGGCGGGCTTCCCGTGATCTTCAACATCATGAACAACCAGTATGGCATGGGCGGTCAAACTGCCGGCGAAACCATGGGATACGGCATGGCCGCCCGCATCGGTGCCGGTGTCAATCCCGAACAGATGCATGCAGAGCGTGTAGATGGTTACAACCCATTGGCAGTGATTGATGCTTACAAGCGGAAATTAAAGATCATCGAGGAGAAAAAAGGTCCTGTTTTGCTGGAGGTGCTGACCTACCGTTTCAGTGGTCACTCCCCCTCGGATGCCTCTTCCTACCGTTCGAAAGAGGAGGTAGAGGCCTGGCAAAATGTGGATTGTATCCACTCCTTTGCCAAAAGTCTCGTGGAAGCAGGTGTAACCGATCAAAATAAATTGGACGGAGTTTGGGAAGAGATTAAAACCCTGATGGTGGAGCTTTTAAAGGTATCCATCGATGAGAGTGTTTCGCCACGGATGGACATCCGCAAACGCCCCGAGCAAATCGGGGAGATGATCTTCTCCAATACACCGACTACATCCATGGAGGATCGTCCCGTGGAGGTCAACCATGCCATGGCCGACAATGCCAGGGTAGCCCAATTGACCAAGAAAGAGCGCTTCGCTTTCGATGCAGAGGGGAAACCCTTCTCCAAAATGAAGCAGTACCAGTTACGTGACGGTATTTTTGAAGCCATCATCGACCGTTTTTACAAGGATCCTACGCTGATCGCCTATGGTGAAGAGAACCGCGACTGGGGTGGTGCTTTTGCCGTCTACCGTGGACTCACTGAAGCACTTCCTTACCATCGCTTGTTCAACTCTCCGATAGCGGAGGCCTCCATTGTTGGTACCTCCATTGGTTATGCCATGTGTGGAGGCCGGGTAATTCCCGAAATCATGTATTGCGACTTCTTGGGTCGCTGTGGGGATGAGGTGTTCAACCAGTTGCCCAAATGGCAGGCCATGAGTGGCAATGTACTGAAGATGCCGGTTGTTCTCCGGGTTTCCGTCGGTTCAAAGTATGGGGCACAGCACTCCCAGGACTGGACCTCCCTGGTCGCCCACATCCCGGGTTTGAAAGTTGTCTTCCCGGTAACTCCTTATGATGCAAAGGGATTGATGAACGCTGCGCTTCAGGGTACTGACCCCGTAGTTTTCTTCGAAAGTCAGCGGGTGTACGACATCGGTGAGCAGTTTCACAAGGGGGGTGTCCCGGAAGGGTACTACGAAATCCCGATGGGTGAACCGGATATCAAAAAAGCAGGGAAAGATGTGACAATTCTAACGATCGGGGCAACCTTGTACCGTGCCCTTGATGCTGCAAAAATATTGGAAGAGAAGTATGGCCTTTCGGCTGAAGTGATCGATGCACGTTCGCTCGTTCCCTTCAACTACGAATTGGTCATTGAATCGGTGAAGAAAACCGGCCGGATCCTGATTTCGGGTGATGCCAATGGCCGTGGCTCATTTCTGAATGACCTCGCCCGCAACATCACCGAACTTGCTTTTGACTACCTCGATGCACCTCCGGTCGTAGTGGGTTCCCGCAACTGGATCACTCCGGCCTATGAGCTGGAAGAGGCCTTCTTTCCACAGGCCAGCTGGTTCCTGGATGCCATCCACGAAAAAATTGTACCCCTTGCCGGCTATGTACCAGGGGAGAATTTTACAGACAGCGAGCAGATTAGACGTGCAAAACTGGGTATTTAATAAAGTATTTTCGATTTTGGATTTTCGATTTTGGAACAAGGATCTCCGAAAATCGGTGCGTTAAACGAAAGAATCAAAATTGTGGCGCTCTCCAAAATCGAAAATCGAAAATCGAAAATTATGAATGACTTTTGGAACCGCTTTCCCGGTAGGGACGAATTATTGACATGGTACGCTAAGAACGGCCATGAGACCATCCATTCGGTGAATGCCCACCTGCACACCCCCTATTCCTTCAGTGCGTTCAGGGATTTTCCGCAGGCACTGGACATGGGGGTCGCTGAAGAAGTGAAGGTAATGGGAATCAATGATTTCTATTCCACAGACGGCTATGCGGAGTGGGCGCAAGCCTGCTCTTCCAGGGGGATTTTCCCGCTTTTCAACATTGAATACATCAGCTTGAACAAAGCCGACCAACAGGCAGGATTGAAGGTCAACGATCCGGGCAATCCCGGCAGGACCTACCTTAGTGGCAAAGGACTGGCGTTTCCGGCTACCATGGATGAGCCTTTTGCTGCTGCACTGGCATCTGTTCGTACAGAATCCAACAAGCATGTGGCTGCCATGTGCGTGAAGGTGAATGAATTGCTGAGATCCATTGGCTCGTTTTTTGAGCTGGATTTTGAAGAGATCAGAACCGGTATGACCAAGGGAATGGTTCGTGAAAGACACCTTGCCAAAGCCATCCGGGAGAATGTAGAGAAGCGGTTTGTCACAGATGAGGCCAAAAGAGATTTCTACCAAAACCTTTTTGGAGGAAAACCGCTCACTTCACCGATGGATGCACCGGCTGCCATTGAAAACGAATTGCGCAACAATTTGCTCAAGGCTGGCGGACCGGCATTCATTCCTGAGCCGGCAGAAGCATTTCTTGACTCTGAGCTGGTTTGCCGTATGATCCGGAACCAGGGGGGAATACCAACCTATCCTTTCCTCGCCGATGACAACAATGGAAATTTTACCCCCTTTGAAGATTCCAAAGAGGAGGCAGCAAAGATACTGAAGGAGCGGAATATCTGGTCAGTTGAATTTATCACCACCAGAAACAGCCTTGAAGTGCTCGAAGAATATGTGGGTTATTTTTACCAGGAAGGATTTGCTGTGACACTTGGCACAGAGCACAATACGCCTGCCATGGAACCCATTGAACTTTTTGCCCGCAAGAAGACTGCACTTTCACCGATGTTGAAGGAGATCAATTTCAAGGGAGCCTGCCTGGTGGCAGCCCATCAATACCTCTCGGCAACGGAAGGAAGAGGTTACCTTGACCTCAATGGCAAACCTGCCATCGAAAAGAGAAATTATTTTGAGCAGTTGGGAAGTGCACTCATAGCATATCAAATACAGAATATAAATGGTTAATGCAATTGTAAAGCAGGTGCTTCCGGCACTCAGGATGCTGGCTTCCAGGGAAAATGTACTGACCATCAGGCTGGATGACAGGGAGATTTTTTCTCAGATTCAGTCAGAGGAGGAGGTGCGGGAGCTGCCGTTCATATTGGATGATTCTACCATTTTGGTGGTAGATGAGACCACCAATCCTGCGGAAATTATCTCAGACCTTGAGGTGAAACTGTCGATGTGGAAGGAGGATCGTTCCTGGTATCCCGATTATGTCTGGATCAAGGAGATCGGTTTGGTAGCCATGGCACCCAACGCTTCGCAGCTGGATGAAATGCTGGGGGGTACTGAGCGGGATTATTCCATTTCGCCTGGCCGGTTGCTGGACAAGATTGCCATTGTGACCGGGGCCGCCATGGGTTTTGGTGCTGGTATTGCCGAGATGCTCTTCAAAGAGGGTGCCAATGTGGTGATTGCCGACTGGAACGATACCGAAGGGGTCAAAATGGCGGATAACCTGAACAAGAATCTAACCAGCAACAGGGCACTCTTTGTCAAGGTAGATGTTTCTGATCCAGTATCAGTTGAAGGTATGGTAACAGCCGTGACCAAACATTTCGGCGGACTGGATCTGATTGTGAGCAATGCCGGCGTATTACGCGCAGGCTCCCTGGATGAGATGACCCCCGAGAATTTTGATTTTATGACCAATGTCAACTACAAGGGCTATTTTCTCTGTGCCAAATATGCCTCCTCCGTGATGAAATTGCAATCGAAATACCGGAAAGGGTATTTTACAGATATCATCCAGATCAATTCAAAATCAGGACTGAAGGGCAGCAACAAGAATTTTGCCTATGCCGGCGGAAAGTTTGGCGGCATAGGTTTAACCCAATCCTTTGCCATGGAATTGATGCCACACAAGATCAAGGTCAACTCCATCTGTCCGGGTAACTTTTTCGAAGGACCGCTTTGGAGCGATCCTGACAAGGGGCTTTTCGTCCAGTATTTAAAGGCAGGAAAGGTTCCCGGAGCCAAAACCATTGAAGAAGTAAAGGCATTCTACGAGGCACAGGTTCCTGCCGGCAGAGGTTGCAGGGTAATCGATGTATTCCGCGCCATCCTCTACATCATTGAACAGGAGTACGAAACAGGACAGGCCGTTCCGGTTACAGGAGGGCAGAATATGCTGAATTAGTTTGAAATGTTTTTTTAGTTTGAAAAGTTTGAAAAGTTTGAAAAGTTACCGGTCCCTGAGCGGAGTCGAAGGGAGATGTTTGAAATGTTATAACCCTATAAACTTTTTAAACCCTTCAAACCCTTCAAACAATTAATGAACGTTGAGTGATTTTATAAAGATGAGAAAATGAAGACAAAAGCAGTTAGATTATACGGGAAGAAGGATCTCCGTCTGGAGGAATTTGAACTTCCTGTCATCCGGGAGAATGAGATATTGGCCAAGGTTGTTTGTGACTCACTGTGCATGTCCTCCTACAAGGCTGCCTCTCAGGGTACTGACCACAAGCGAATTCCGGATGATGTTGCGCAAAATCCTATCATCATCGGACACGAATTTGCCGGTGAGCTTGTCGAGATTGGTTCTAAGTGGCAGGGTCAATTCAAACCGGGAGATAAATTCTCCATCCAGCCAGCCCTCAACTATGCGGATGGTCCCGTCGGTGTTTTGAGTGCGCCGGGCTATTCCTACCAGTTTATTGGGGGGGATGCTACCTATGTCATCATTCCGAATGAGGTGATGGAGTTGGGAGCCTTGCTGCCATTTTCAGGCGATGGTTTTTATCCGGCCTCGCTGGCAGAGCCACTCTCCTGTGTAATCGGCGCCATGCATGCCAATTACCACATTACACCGGGCTCCTATATACACAACATGGAGATCGTTGATGGTGGGAAAATGGCCATTCTGGCTGGCGTTGGTCCGATGGGACTGGCCGCCATCAACTACGTGCTGAACCGCGAAGACCGCAAGCCCTCCCTGTTGGTCGTTACCGACATCGAGCAATCCAGGCTTGACAGGGCTGCTACGCTCTATACGGTGGAATATGCCGCCTCCCGGGGAATAGACCTTCGGTACATCAATACCACAGTTTATGCCGAACCTGTGAAAGAGCTTAAATCCCTGACGGGGGAGGTCGGTTACGATGATGTGTTCGTTTTTGCCCCTGTTACCCCGGTGGTAGAGCAGGCAGATGCCTTGCTGGCTTTCGACGGATGTCTGAATTTCTTTGCCGGTCCCTCCAATCCTGACTTCAGCGCTAAAATAAATTTCTACAATGTTCATTATGCCTATACCCATCTGGTGGGAACCAGTGGGGGCAATACGGATGACATGAAGGAGGCTATTCTGTTGATGTCGAAAGGTTTGGATCCAGCCGGACTGGTTACCCACATCGGTGGACTAAATGCAGTGATTGATGCAACACTCCATTTGCCTGAAATCCCGGGAGGCAAAAAGTTGATGTACAATCACATTGAAATGCCATTGACTCCGATTACTGAATTTGCCGAAAAGGGCAAAACTGATCCCCTCTTTGCCGAACTCGATAAGCTGTGTAAAAAGCACAATGGCCTCTGGAATCTGGAAGCAGAACGCTATCTGCTCAATTCAATTGCATAGTAAAATTATTTTATACCCAGGCAGTAAATATTACTGAGAAAAGATAGTCAGACAGATGAAGAAAAATTGAATATATCTTATGTCTGTTTTTTGTTGAAATATTTGTTGATCAACCCAACCAATAGAAATCTGTTGATGGGTTTTTCAATGTAATCATTGCATCCTGCTTCAAGGGCTTTTTCCCTGTCTCCGGTCAGGGCAAACGCGGTTTGTGCAAGGATGATCACCGCTGAATTGAATTTCCTGATTTGCCGGGTAGTTTCGTAGCCATTCATCCCAGTCATCTTGATGTCCATCATTATCAGATCAATAGCAGTATCATTCTGACAAATGCTTACAGCTTCTCTTCCTGATTTTACCTGAAGAATCTCGCTGCTGAGACTGGCTAGAATTGTCGCCAGAAAAACTGCAGAGGTTTCATCGTCCTCTACAATTAGAATTTTGATGGACCTTTTCTTGGGTTCAGTTTCCTCCTGATTCACCAAATGGAAGCAACCATTTGAATGATTCACTATTTCCACTCCGGCTTGTTGGTATGGTAGAGTGAAGTAAAAGGTTGATCCTATACCCTTCACGCTTTCGACCCAAATCCTGCCACCCAGCATTTCAGCGTAGGCTTTCGAGATGGTTAAACCCAGTCCTGCCCCCTGACGTGCTCCAATATCCTGAAGGTCGGCCTGGATAAACCTGTCGAATATGGCACGCTGGCGATCTGTCTCGATTCCGATGCCGGTATCTTTCACGTAGAATTGCAGGTATGGTTTGCGTTTTTCTTGTAGAGAAAATTCATGAATTTTCGCTACAATGGGTTCAGAAATATTTTCTGCAACCAATTCATAACCGAATTCGATGGAACCTTTGTCCGTAAATTTGATGGAATTCTTTACCAGATTGGTTAGGATACCGTATACTTTCTCCTTGTCAGTCAGGATGATGGATTCTTTTTTTGAAAGCGCTGTTCTGCTTGAGAGTTGTACTCCTTTAGCTTGAGCCATGGGTTTGAAAAAGGTCTGGATAAAATCAATTTGTTCGTTGATGTTTGATTCCGACAAGACAACCTCCATCAAACCTGATTCAATTTTCGAGATGTTCACGATATCGTTGATGATATTCAGCATGCGGACTCCGCTCTTTTCAATGATGCCAATGTACTGTTTTTGTTCTTCGCCGGAGAGATTGGGTTCCTTCAGCAGGTCGGCAAACCCAAGGATTCCGTTCATGGGGGTGCGTATTTCGTGGCTCATGTTGGCCAAAAAGGCCGATTTAAGGTGGTCGCTTTGTTCTGCATGTTCTTTTGCAGTAACCAGTTCCTGTTCGACCAGATTTCTTTCCAGTTCACCGGCAGCCCTTAAGGATACCAGTTTAAGCAAAGATTCAGCATATTCCTTATTTTTCAGCGGCTTTCTCCCAATCACCGCGATCAATCCGATCGGTTTACCGTCGAAACTCGTTAAGGTGGTGCCAATGTAGCTGACAGCCTTAAGGTCGCTCAACGCAGCATCATTCGGAAATAGTTGGCAAACATCCGTAGGAAAGCAGCAAATTGACTTATCCACCACTTCTCCACAGGGAGTTTCTTTCAAAGTGTAGGATACGTTGGCATCAAATGTTCCATCATGGTAGACAGCAATGGTTTGTGCCGTCAATCCATCTCCATCGAGCCTGTCGATGCAAACATACTCCATGTCAAGGTTTTGAGACAGGTACCTGGCGATGGATTCGAAGAAATTTATGGAGGATCCGGGGTTGCTGATGTGCAGCAGGAAGGCCTGGGTCTCTTCCAGAAGTTTTCGTTCTGTAATATCAGTGGCGGTCAAATAGCATTGATCTCCAGCCTCATTCAGTATGCCTGTAAGGTATACAAACCGTGGTTTGTTGTCTTCTGTAAACAGTTTCAGTTCACAGTTTACATTCGTTTCGCTCTTAAATATAGTTTCCAGGCAAAAATGAAATGTTTTTTTTGAGTATTCAGAAATAAAAAGCGTGAACAGATGACCTTTTAATTGTGAGCGATCTTTGCCCAGCATTTTTGCTCCGCTAAAGTTAAGTTGAAGAATCTCTCCTTTTTTAGACAACGTAAAATAGCCGGTGGGTGAAAAATCGTAGAGTTCTATGTATTTTTCAAATGCGGCTGTGGCTTTTTCTTTGGCCAGTACAAGTTCCTCATTCTGCATCTCCAGCTCAATCTGGTGTACTTCAAGTTCGTGGATTAACCTGTAGGTGTCAATTTCTGTTGATGGATTTCCTGCATGGTTCTGACTGACACTTTCTCGTGTTGTATTCAATCTCGCTTCGGCCATTTGGCGAAGATTCGCGGCCTCTTGTGGTGAGAATCTATTCATGGTACTGAAAGATTGGTTTTATTTGAAGCCTGACGATCAGGAAGAGATGCATACCTAACAACAACAAAGTTCGTGGCCAAATTGTTCTGCCATTATAGCTTTCACATGGTTTCACGGATGAAGCACTGAACAACTTTTGCTTGTGCTACCAAATAAACGTTGCTCACAAATTCTACATTGATCTTACGTCCGTCGGCAGTTTCAAGGGGTAGGTTTTCGTAACGCACCATCTCCTTCTGCTGCAATTCCAAAAATTTATCCTTGTTGGCTATAATATCTTTGAGAAATCCGATTTGCCAGATGGTTTTTGCCAGAAATTGTTCCTTGGAGTATCCAAGTAGCGTTACCAAAAATGGATTCACATCTACGATCTTGCCTGTTTCAGCATCCAGAATAAGTATCCCTTCTTTGGCGGATTCAAAGAGGCTTCGGTACCTGATTTCTGAGACATACAAGGCATTCTCAGTATTCTTGGCAATTGTAATGTCTGTCAAGGTGATCACCAGTCCGTCGATACGGTCGTCCAAAGTGCGGTAAGGTAAAATCCGGACATTGTACCACCTTCCTCCTTCTGCTTGAATGGGTGTTTCGATGGAAATGAGGGTATCAAGTACCTGCCTGGCATGTTGGTCAATTTCCGGATATTTCAAATCGGAGGCCTGGTCGGTAAAGGGCCGGCCAATATCGACCTTCCGAAGTTTAAATATCTTGGTGGCTTGCTCGGTAAATCTCCGGATATTTAAATCTTTGTCCAGAAAAAGTGTGGCAATCTCAGTGCTGTTGAGCAGATTTTTCATGTCTTCGTTGGCCTGCACAAAATCACTCACTTTGCTTTGCAGTTCCACATTGACTGTTTGCAGCTCTTCGTTCAGGCTTTGCATCTCTTCTTTTGAGGTGGTAAGCTCCTCATTGGTACTCTGCAATTCTTCGTTGGTGGATTGAAGCTCCTCGTTGGTCGATTTGAGCTCTTCCTGTGAGGTCAGCATCTCTTCACGCAAACCCTGCAGGTCTTCCTGGCTGCTTTGCAGCATCAACTCCATCGTTTTGGTCCGTCCGCTGGTACTTCGCTTGCTGGTTTTTTGTTTCAACTCAAAATTCACCTTGGAAGTAACATCGGTAAACAACAGCAAGATCATGCCCTTGATTGAATTTTGGGTATCCAGTCGTTGGATGGTGATATCAACGAAAAGTGTGCCGCCTTCGATCCCGACTTTGATATTCCGTAAAGTAAACTCGTTGTAGTTTTGCATGGCTTTGCGCAGGGCCCCCGGTAGTTCGCTGCGCAAGCCTTCACGGGCCATCACATAAATGTTGTAGTTGGCCTTTCCAGCCACCGGTTCCAGGTATTTGCCAATCCGGCCGGTCATGTAGATGATATCACCATTTTCGTTGACCAGCGCACTGGAAGGTGCAAAGCGCTGAAGAACTGCCTGGTCGGCTAGGATTTGTATGTTTTCAACCAATTGTGGAGATATAGGATGATCGGTGACCCTTGCTTTGTGGTAACTAAAGGAACTTGGGAAATCAGCGAGGTCAGTTGCACTGGGAGAGGAGGTGCGACAATAAATTTTTAACTTGTTGTCGATCTCGCTGAAGCCATCGCTATTGCCGTTGCAGGTTTCGGCTGTTCCCAGCACCATAATACCTCCGGGATTCAGACTGTAGTGAAAGAGTGACATTAACTTTTTTTGCAAATCCGATTCCATGTAAATCAACATATTCCGGCAGGTAAGGAGATCGAGCTTGGTAAATGGCGGATCTTTGATCACATTCTGGGGTGCAAATACCACCATCTCCCGTATCGCAGCTGCAACCCGGTATCCTTTTGGCTCAAGGGTAAAAAAGCGATCAAGCCGTTCGGCAGAAACATCGGCAGCAATATTTGGACCATAGAGTCCTTTCCGGGCTTCGTCAATGGCATCCGGATCAAGATCTGTGGCAAATATCTGCAGGCTTAGATTTTTCTTGGCCTTTTCCACTGCCTCCTTAAATATTATCGCCAGTGAATAGGCCTCTTCCCCGGTAGAGCATGCCGTGACCCATGCCCGCAGAACATATCCGGCTGGTAACTGGGCTATCAACTTGGGAAGTACCTGGGATTTTAGTTTTTCCCAAACCGCAGGGTCCCTGAAAAAGCTGGTTACGCCAATCAGCAACTCCTTAAAGAGGATCTCCAACTCTTTCGGGTTTTCCTGGCAAAAACGTACATAGTTATTCAGTTTGTCGATCTGGTGCACTCCTTTGCGCCTTTCAATGCGGCGAAACAGCGTATTTATCTTGTAATGTGAGAAATCATGACCGGATTGTTCGCGAATCAGTAAGATAATTTTATCGAGATTGCCTTTGCTTTTGTCGTTTATGATCATTTCGGCTTTTACAACCGGAGAATTTTTGAGGAATTCCAAAAGTTTCAGAGGCAATTCATCTGCTGCTGCAACAATATCGGCATTGACTGCTGCGATGGCGCTTCGGGGCATTCCGTCAAATTTGGAAGAGTCAGGGGACTGAACCAGGACAATGCCGTTTTTCTCTTTGATTGCTTTTATTCCAAGGCTTCCATCCGATCCCATTCCCGACAGGATAATTCCGATGCTTTTTTCCTGCATGTCATCGGCCAGTGCACAGAAGAAAATATCGATGGGCAACCTTAAACCCCTTGTTTCAACAGGATCGAACAACAGCAAAGCACCATTCAGCAAGGAAAGGCTTTTGTTGGGGGGTATTACGTAGACACAATTGGGTTTTAATTTAAGATTGTCACTGGCCTGGTACACCTGCATGGGGGTTATCCGTTGAAGCAACTCCGGCATTATCCCGACATGTGTTGGGTCAAGGTGCTGAATAACCACGAAGGACATGCCATTGTCATTGGGCATATGGCTGAAGAATTGCTCCAATGCTTCGAGTCCACCGGCAGAGGCTCCAATGCCGACGATGGGGAAGTCACTTGTATTGAAGGTGTTTTCTGCTTTGATCCCGGATGATTTCAGACCATCTGCCAACTTAGGTTCTTCTTGCCACAGAGGGGCTGGGTCATTGCTTTTTATTGAATCCATGGTGGGGTAATAATTAAGTGCAAACATTTTGTTTTGTGCCGGATCAATGTATTTGCACTGTCAAATCTGTACCAGGGTGTAAATGCAATACCTCACTTTCAAAGATAGTTATTTAATGTGGAAATGTGAATATGTGAAAATGAGGAAATTGGAAAATGATTGCTATGCACAAGTTTTTGGGAGTTGATACCCAACAAGGTATAAAATGTATTGTTGTTTGCCACCTGGCAAATAGAAAGATTGGATCCTAACGCTCCGTTTTACTCAAGTATTTATTGACCAACCCTATCAACTGTAGTCTGTTGATGGGTTTTTCGATGTAATCATTGCAACCGGATTCTATTGCTTTTTCCCGGTCACCTGCAAGAGCATAGGCTGTTTGGGCAATAATTATTACTTCTGAATCGAACTGCCTGATCAAACGGGTAGCTTCGTAACCATCCATATCTGCCATCTTGATATCCATCAGGACCAAATCAATACCAGGAACGTTTCGACAGGTATCAATGGCTTCTCTTCCTGATTTCACATGTATTATATTGCGTTTGAAACCGGCTACCAGTGTTGCAAGGTATGTTGCGGAGGTTTCATCATCCTCTGCAATTAAAATATTGATTGTTGGGGTATTGGATCTGTCGTTATCTACTTGATGGGGAAGGTGATTCAATGTTGTTGTTTTGTTTGGTATCTGCGAAACCCGGTTGTAAGGAAGCGTAAAATAGAAAGTGGAGCCTTCCCCTTTTTCACTTTTCATCCATATTTCTCCTCCCAGCATTTCTACATAGGCCTTTGCAATGGCTAATCCCAGTCCGGCTCCCTGCCGGGCATTTACATCATGGATATCCTCCTGGATAAAACGTTCAAAGATGGCGCCATGACGATCTGCTGCAATACCGATACCGGTATCCTTCACATAGAATTGCAGGAATGGATCCTGCGGTAGAGACAAGGCATGGCTTGTCTCTACAACGGTTTCATGAATATTTTCTGCCACCAATTTGTACCCAAATTCGATAGAACCCCTCTCCGTATATTTGATGGCATTCTTTACCAGGTTGGTCAGGATGCCATACACCTTCTCCTTGTCAGTGAGGATGATCGATTCCTTTGAATGGAGTGCTGTTTTGCTGTATAGGCGGATTCCCTTGGCTTCCGCCATGGGTTTGAAGAAGGTCTGAATGAAATCAATCTGTTTGTTGATATTTGATTCAATTAAGACAACTTCCATCAATCCAGCCTCTATTTTTGAGATGTTCACGATATCGTTGATGATATTCAGCATGCGGGCACCGCTCTTTTCAATGATTTCGATGTATTGCTGCTGTTCCTCGCCGGTGAGATTGGGTTCCTTCAGAAGGTCTGCAAACCCTAGAATGCCATTCATCGGAGTGCGTATTTCGTGGCTCATGTTGGCAAGGAATGCCGATTTGAGGTGGTCCGACTGCTCTGCTTTGTTTTTTGCCGCGGTTAGTTCAACAGTGCGTTCGCCAACAATTTTTTCAAGGTTTTTGTTGGCATCTTCCACAAACTCCTTTTGCTTGTCAAGTTCCTGATTCAAATAAAAATCGCGGCGAGCATAATATTCAATGTTATAGGCACCCAGCATGCCGATAAGGTTAGCACTTACAAAAAAAAAGTTGTTGTTGATTAGGAGTAAAATGGAAGTATCGGTGAAGGCGAAGGCTCCAATGTTAAAAATCAGTAAGGTTAACCATCCGGCAATGGTTGCCATAAAAAAGCGCAATTTGATAAAAAAATATCCTGCCGAAAAAATCAACATCATTCCTGCATAATAGGCATAATTCTCGGGCACAAGCACGTTCATAATCGTAATACCAACTCCGGAAACAATAAAGCTGATGAACAACAAAGCCTGCCAGATCTTGTGAAATATGCTGGTAAAAGACATCATCAAAACCAGTATGAGCAGCGGAACAACAAAATAGAAACGAATGGCATGAAACAGCTCTGCATATTTCGGAACCATTAACGAATCAAGATATCCAAATGAAGCATAGAGTAAGATGACTAAAAAAAAAGCAATTCTCAACTGATGGATAGAGTCAGAAAAATATTGTTTTAAGAACAATCCTTCACTCTTTTCGTGAAATGACAAGGTCAACTTGTTATAAATCATGTTGCTAGAGTTTGTTTTTTCGAAATCCATCTGTCGGTCTGTTAGGAGAAATGCTGAATGCTATGTTTTTAATTGCAAATAGAAT
>CAMCBW010000073.1 GCA_945873105.1 Tangfeifania diversioriginum | reverse complement strand
GAAATCCGGTGGCCGGTCCCGACATTTTGGGAATCAGTTCCGGTGCAAGCTTGGGTGTTGCCCTCTTTGTGCTCTCCGCTGGCTGGATTTTCAAGGGTTCCATGTTGTTTTCAGTTTCTGGCTCACTGGGGATTGTTCTGGCTGCCTGGCTGGGCGCAGGCTGCATGATGCTGCTCATCGTCGTGCTTGCCTCCAGGCTGCATGATTTGATGACAGTGCTGATACTGGGGATTTTAATCTCGGGTGCCATCCTGGCAATCGTGGGTGTTTTGCAATATTTTAGCAGTGAATCATCCCTGAAGTCATTTATCGTTTGGACCATGGGAAGCCTTGGAAGTACCACCCGCGACCAGCTTTGGATATTGGCACCTGCTGTGCTGATCGGGTTGCTGGTTGCAATGCTCTCTTCCAAATTCCTGGATGCCTTTTTGTTGGGTGAAAATTATGCCCGGAGCATGGGGATGAATTTGCGCCTGGCTTATCTGCTTACTTTTGCCTCTACCTCCATCCTGGCGGGGAGCATTACCGCATTCTGCGGACCAATAGGGTTTATTGGAATTATCGTGCCACACCTGGCCAGAAAGGTATTTCAAACTTCGCTCCACAGCAAGCTGATTCCGGTTACCATGCTGATGGGGGCCGTCGTGATGCTGGCGGGAGACCTGATCTCCCAGCTTCCCGGTTACGGTACAACTTTGCCAATCAATTCCGTAACCTCGTTGTTGGGCGTCCCTGTCGTTGTTTGGATCATTTTTAAGAACAAAAAGATGGGAGCGATCTGAGATGGAAACAGAACGATTCATCGAATGCAGGGGGCTGTCTGTAGGGTACAGGGAGCGGAATATGCCGGCTACTGTGGTGAAGAGCAATATTTCACTGCAGGGTAGGGGTGGTGAGATGGTCGCTCTCCTTGGAGGGAATGGGATAGGTAAGAGTACTTTGCTAAAAACCATCGCAGGATTTCAATCCCCCCTTTCGGGAGAATTGCTTGTGAGGGGACGAAATGTTGCCGATTTTGGTACCGAGGCGCTGGCCCGGGAGTTGAGTTTTGTCTCTACCGAGATTGTCAGGGTGGCGAATTTGACTGTCAGGGAGCTGGTGGGGCTTGGCAGATTCCCCTATACCAACTGGTTCGGACAATTGACGGGAAATGACCGGGATATTGTGGAGCAAGCAATTGTGCAGGTTGGACTTTCCGGGTACGAAGATCGTTTGGTCAACAGAATTTCTGACGGTGAAAGGCAGCGGGCCATGATTGCCAGGGCTTTGGCACAGGATACGCCCATCATTGTGCTGGATGAACCGACGGCTTTTCTCGATATTTCCAACAAGTACGAGATCGTAAGAATTTTGCATCAACTTGCTGCTGAGCATGGGAAATGCATCCTTTTCTCTACCCATGATTTGAATACGGCACTCACCATGGCCGATCGTATCTGGCTGATGCTGAAAGAGGAAGTAGTGGAAGGAATTCCGGAGGACCTTGCAGCAGGGGGTTATTTTGATTCAGTGTTTCCTATGAACCCTCACCTCTACTTTGATGCAGACAATGGGGATTTTAGGATCAGAAAAGAGAACCGTGGGGTTGTAACCCTTGCAGCCACTGGTGCCGAACTGCAATGGGCAACAAGGGCAATCGAGCGCCTGGGTTTTGATGTGAACGCTTCATTCCCTCGTCCCCTAGTCCCCTCGTCCCTAAGTCCCTTAGTCCCTCAGTCTCTGACTTCCCCAGTCCCCCAGTCTAACATCATGGTGGTTCAAACGGCCAAAGGCTGGACATTAAGCAATGCAGAATTTTTGGCAGATTTGGAGTCCCTGGAAGATCTTTGCAGGGAGCTAAGAAAAATCAGGCTTCTGTAGAAATCTTGAAAACCACCTTTTTCACCCTTTCGTTGGACAACGGATCGGATACTGCGGTGTGCAGATCTGACGGATAGAAGATCACAAACATTCCGGGCAACAGCCTGTAGTAGGAGGCAATACAGTTGTAAAAACCGCAATCACTCTTCTCGCTGTAGGCTTCCAGTACGGGTTGCGAATTCAACACTTCGTGCCCCACCAATTCGGAGCCAGCCACCCAGAACTGCAAATCAATGTAGCGACGATGACCTTCGAGCCTGCATTCGTTGGTATTGGTATTTTCTTGCTCAAAAACCATCATCACCAGACGGTCACCCTCAATTTCGTAACGGCCGGGCTCTACGCCTGACAGATCATTCTGTTGCAGGTAGTGAAGTGCCTTTGAAATGCCTTCACCCAGGGAAAAGTAGCGTGACGCATGATCAATTGTATCTAAAACCATGGAAAAGATGATTTAAGTTTTTAATCCGTTTTATTTGGCAATATAACGACCCCAAAGATAATAATTCTCCCAAACGATGCTATTTTTGGGGAAAAATAGGATAGTCTTGAAAAAAGCGCTCTTTGGTACCTATTTGCAATTGCATCTGGTCGTTTTGATATTGGGATTTACTGCCATTCTGGGAAAGCTGATTGCCCTTCCAGCCCTTGAGCTGGTATGGTACCGGATGCTGTTGACCGTAGTTGTTTTTTTTGTCTTTCTGAAGATCAGCAAGGATTCCACTACGGTTTCCCGCCGCTCCCTGCTATCCTTTCTGGGAGTTGGATTGATCATCGCACTTCACTGGGTAACCTTTTACGGAGCCATCAAGCTTTCCAATGTCTCGGTAACCCTGGGATGTTTCGCTACCACCACCTTCTTTACCAGTTTTCTGGAGCCCATATTTTACCGGAAACGAATAAATGTGTTTGAAGTACTGATCAGTTTGATTATACTGGCTGGCCTCTACCTTATTTTCAGATTTGAAACACGTTATGCCACTGGTATTTTGGTGGCGCTCTTCTCGGCTTTTCTGGCCGGATTGTTTACAGTGCTTAACAAGAAGCTGGTGGCCAACCACAGTGCCATTCAGATCAGTTTCTATGAGATGGTTGGTGGATTGATAGGCCTGACGCTCTACATCACCCTTTCGGGCCGCGGAATCGTGATCCCTTCCCTCCATCCAACCCTTGCGGATTTGTTCTATCTCTTTTTGCTGGCTACTGTTTGCACAGCTTATGCCCACACCATGCAGGTGGAGGTGATGAAACACCTTTCTGCGTTTACGGTAACACTTACCATCAACCTGGAACCGGTATATGGAATTGTAATGGCCTTCTTTATCTTTGGAGAAACCGAGCGGATGACGACAGGCTTCTACCTGGGGACGCTGATCATCCTGCTGTCGGTGGTAGGCTTCCCATTGGTGAAGTATTATGTTAAAATGTCGCGCAAAGAACGCTAAGAACGCAAAGGGAAAAGATCCCGCCTTTGCGTTCTTAGCGTGCTTTGCGCGACAAATGGGATGCCAGCCGGGATAGTTTATTCGAACTGGTTGATGATTCCCTTGTCCAGCAATTCGGATTCAATGTTCAGGTCATTTTCAAGGAATTCATCCATTTCCTCCTCCGTGCCAAATTCTGCGACCACTCCATTGTACACCACCGTCCACAATTCGGGTGCCTGCAGCACTTTTAATCCGGGAAGTTCAGGATTGAAATCCTTCACAGGAAATCCAGGTTTCGTGCCCTCTTCCTGTTCCATTAGCTGAAGGTATTTGCAAAAATAGTCGGTGGCAGGGAATAGCTCATCCTGGAGATCCTCTTCCTCCGTCCGGTCATAAATGTCATCTACTTCTATCCTAAAAACCTCCAACTCCCCGTCGGTGTTGACATACAATGCATCGGCAAATGCCTTCTCCGGCCTGTTTTCAATCTCCCCAAAGGAGATGGGTGTCACTGTGGCCAGAAATCTTGGCCGGTTGGTGTGAAGGATCATTTCAGGCGACTCTTCGTTTAGCGGATCGCTGCAGATCAAAAATTTGGAGGTTTTCATGGAAGATGAATTATGTTCTTTAGTTTACGAATTTAGCAAGAATAATGTGAAAATTGGAAAATGTGGAAATGTGAAAATTAAAAAAAGGTACTATCTTTATTTTCAGTATCCACAAGCGTAACCACTATCATATTTTCCAACTTCCACATTTTCACATTTCCACATTTTCACATTTCCCAATTTCCACATTATCCTCCATGCGTCCCGATATCTATTTCTTTAACCCCACCTGTGAATTGGCCATTGCCAACGCTTCGCCCTATTATACAGCGCCTGCAAAGCTCCGGAAATTTGAGGAGGATTTGGCCTTTCTTCCTGCCTGGTTGGGAAGGGAAGGGGATGAGGTATTGGTGAAGGGAATCCTGGATGCGCAATACATGGACAGAATGAAGGGACTGGGTTTTAAACTGGCTGCTCCGATCAGTCTGGCAGATGCATTTGCCAATCCGGAGTGGCTGGGCCAGCCCAAGGGAAGACTTGTGCCCTGGGGTTGGAGTCCGGCTGTTTACCAACTCTTTCAGCCTGTTTTTCCAATGCTCGACAATCGGTTCAGGGAGTCTGCAGTCGCTGGATGGCAGGCCGCACACAAACCTCTTTACAGCCGGTTAACCGGGATTGCACTGCTCCACAGTATATGCTCCGGTAACCGATCCGAGTGGTTGCCTGACTTATCGGCGATTCCTGTGGTTTGTGATTCACTTTCAGGTATTTACAACGAGATTGGCAAGCATGGTAAAGCGGTAGTCAAAACCCCCTGGAGCTCTTCAGGAAGAGGATTGCTTTTATTTCCCAACATTGATTCAACAATTAAAAACGAGGAAGTACTCAGGGGAATGTTGAACCAACAGGGATTTGTCACAGTTGAACCATGGCACCAAAAATTGATGGATCTGTCTTACCAGTTTCAATCGGAAGCTGGAAAGATCCATTACCGGGGTCGGACCATCTTTGAAACGGATCAGAAGGGTAGGTACCAGAGGAATTTCCTGAAGGATAGTCCTGAATCGACAGCCGAAATCAATAATTTTTTAGCGGAGAGGAACGATGATGTGATCTCATTGTTGACCAAAACCTTGTCGGAAAGTGAATATGTCAAATTCCATGAAGGTTGGATTGGAGTAGACGCACTCCTCTACCAATCAGCCGAAGGTCCATTGAGATTTCATCCACTGGTGGAGATCAATGGTCGCTTGACGATGGGTGCTATAGCTTTGAAAATCAGGAATTATCTTGCAGAAGAATCAACTGGGTTTATGCAGATATTCTACTCAAAGAACAGTAATTTCTTTGATTTTTGCCAGAGAAAAGAGGTGGAAAAACCTTTAATTATGAAGAATCACAAAATTGTCAGTGGATTTTTGCCACTTACACCCCCACTTAGAGCGCATCATTTCGGGGCGTATATAGAGTGTGAAAATTGGGAAATGTGAAAATTGGAATTTGTACCAAATCATGACCTGACCGATAACTCCTCAATACCATTTTTCCAATTGACAGCAAATGATATTTTAATTTTCACATTTTCACATTTTCCAATTTCCACATTTCCCAATTTCCACATTCATTCCTGCTCCACACTGCTCTTAATTCGCTTAAAGGTGTCTTTCCTTGTGACGAGCATGGGGATGGCAACACCGGCAGAGATGGCGATCAGGATGAAGAGTGCCTTCAGACCGTTGTTGGTGGTCTCGGCCAGGGTTTTCAGGTAATTGTCAGAGTTGGCAGTAGACCCGGCAAGTTCCATCAGGCCCAGCATCATCCGGTAGGCGAAGGCCCCGGGAACCATGGGAATGACCGAGGGGATAGAGAAGACCAGGGGTGGCGCCTGTTTGCCGTGGGCTGCATAAACGCTGAGCACTCCAATCAGGGAGGCTCCAACGAGCGAAGAGAGTGCAATATTGACATCAAGGCCAAGCAATAAAAATTTCGTCAATCCTCCCACTGCGCCCAGTCCCCAAATGATCAGGAGTGTACGCTGGGGTACATTGAACAGTATGGCAAATCCAAGGGCTGCAAAACCGGCCCACATTCCTTTCCCCAAAAGTGAAATTAAATCCATCTGCTTAAATATTTAAAAGAAATTTGGCACAAAGGAGCCCAAGGGCAATGGCAAAGGCAATGATTAGTCCATGAATTCCGCGAACGATGCCGTTCAATACATTCCCGTCGATCATATCGGTAAACGAATTGATGAGTGGTACACCGGGTACCAGGAAGAGTACAGAGGTAGCAAAGGCCAGTTCCGGTGATTCTCCCAACCCCAGCTTAACGGAGAGTCCCGATAGGATGGAGGCGGCAAAAGCGGCGAAAAATATCGATACGTATGGGTTGAAGCGTTTTTTCAACGACTCCTGACGAACATACATCCCCGCAAAGGTTGCTACAAATGCAACCACCAATTCAATGCCTTTCCCCCCAAACAAAGCACAAAAAGAGCTCCCTGCCAGCGCTACGGCTCCCAGTGTGATGAATCTGGGATAGTGTGGTAAGGCCACCAGACGGTCAATCTCCTGGTTGATCTGTTGGATATTCCAGTTGTCTTCCACCACTCTCCAGCTCATCCTGCTAATGCCCGAAACGACCCTGAAGTTAACCCCATGCGGGGAGGTTCTCTTTAAACTTGCCACGAAGTGGTCGGTCTCTTCGTCGATCACCTTCAGCATGAGGGAGCGATTGGTAATCAGCAGTTCAATGTTGTATCCCAGTGCGTCGGCTATCCTGTTGACGGTGGTCCTGACCCTGCCGGTACTTGCCCCGGAACTCATCAGCAGGGTGCCCACGTTCAGCAACATCGCCTCTGTTTCCTTGATATGTGTGTAGGTATTGTCCATGTTGAAATGTGAAAATGTGAAAATGTGGAAATAGGGAAATTGGGAAATGCGGGAATTTTCACATTTTCACATTTCCCAATTTCCACATTAATTTAATCCGGAATCTTGATCTGTTCACCCAAAAAATGGGGTTGGGTTCCTGTCAGGAGATCGTAGGCCAGCAAGACCCTTGCGCCGATCTCCCTCAAAATTACTTTAATGCTGGGTCTTCCATTTACATCCCCCGCATTGAATGCAATCACCTCCAATCCGCGTTTATGGCCAATGTAGACGGCACGGTGGTTGTGAAAGGGTTGTGAAATGATGGTAAACTTGTGCTGGCCGAAGACTACAAAACTTCGTACGACAGAATCCAGGGTTCTAAAGCCTGCATAATCCAGTACAATTCTCTCCTTGGGAATACCAGCCTCCACCAGGTCGTTGAACATGGAGACCGGCTCGTTGTAACTGCGGTGCCTGTTGTCTCCGCTAACAATGATGTAGTCAACTTTCTTGTTCTTGTACAACAATACAGCAGATTGAATACGGTAGGTATAATATAGATTGACTTTCCCGGCGGAAATGTATTTGTTGGTTCCCAGAACCACGGCACAATGGTTGTGTGGAATAGCATTCACTGAGTCGTAGGAGTATTTCTTTCCTGTCTTGGTCACCTCAAGATTGATCCACAATACAAAAAGAAAGAAGGCCAGTCCCAGCAGGACAAGAGGTGTTAAAATCCGGAAGGCCCATTTTCTGATTTTTGGATCCATCGAAGTATCGAATTGCAAATTAGGAAATTGGTATCATTTAAAACAAACTTAAAAAACGCTCCGGAAAATTGACTCTTCCATCCGGTCGCTTCCTGGTAAGCCTGAAAAAATCATCCTAAAATTAGTGTTTTTTTTTGATCACATTTTAAATTAATATTACTCTCCAATAGTCATGGATTGCCAGAATGAAAGTACCAGAGAGACAAAAGTTGAGGATCCCATTTATCGCTGATTCCTTGTTGTCAGATATTCAGACATTGGGTTTGCATATCCGCAGGATGGGTGTGAAAAGCCGTATCGATCAAATCAACTGGTCTGACTTCTCTTACCAACCTGACGTAGTGTTGTATGCAGGCTACACCGGAACGCATCTTTGGTTGTTGTACCAGGTGGAAGGCGATTTTTTCAGGGCAAAAGCATTGACCGACCAGGAGGCCGTATGGGAAGACAATTGTGTTGAATTTTTTTGTACCAAGGAGGATGCCTTTGAAAAAAAGCCTTCAGAAAGTGCGGAAATTGTCTACCGGAACTTTGAATTTAATGCCATTGGGACCGCGTTTTCTGCCTACGGAACAACTGCGCACAGGGAGTTTCTTTCGCACAAGGCTTTGGGGCAAATAGCGCGCTATTCAACATTGGATCTGAATAATCTGCCTGAAGAGGGCATACCCTTCGATTGGGAATTGATCGTCTCTATCCCGCTCGATATGCTGGATCTGAAACCTGGCAGTAGTTTCAGCGCCAATTTCTACAAATGCGGCGACCTGACTAAAATGGAACATTATCTCTCCTGGAGTCCTATTGTCTCCGGGAAACCCAACTTTCACCTACCCCAATTCTTCGGAAAGGTAAAACTTATGCTTTGATCTATTAAATTTGTGCGATGGAATCATCAGGTACAGAACGAATCAAAGGGAGTTACAAGGCTTTGATGACAGAGTGCAAACCGCACCTGCCGCAGGGAGACATCCCCATGGTCGAAAAGGCCATGGAACATGCGCTGTCGGTCATTGGAGATTCGACCTGGGAGAATGGGGAACTGATTCTGCAGCACTCCATTTCAGTTGGCCGTATTGCCGTACTGGAGTTGGGTTTGTCGACGGATTCATTGGTTGCCTGCTTGCTGCACAATGTATTTGACAAGTCTCATCAGCTGTTTTCGACTGCAGAAATTAAAAAGGAATATCCTCCTGGTGTTGCTGAAATATTGGAAGGAATCATCAAAATCAACTCCCTGAACACGGAGAATATTGCCCTTCAAAGCGAAAATTTCAGGCGTTTGATGCTGGCTTTGTCGGGAGATGTCAGGGTAATTCTTATCAAAATAGCCGACCAGCTTCAGGATATGCGGAACCTTGGAAGTTTGCCGGTCGAGCTGCAACAGCGCATCTCCATTGAATCATGGCACCTTTATGCTCCCCTGGCGCACCGACTGGGTCTTTACAAGATCAACTCAGAATTGCTGGATCTTTCCCTGAAATACCTTCATGTGGCAGATTACAGGAATATTGTTGAAAAATTGCAGGAGACCACCACCGAGCGGGCCAATTTCGTATCGGCCTTTGTCAAGCCCATCGAAAAAAAGTTAAAAAGCCGTGGATTCGATTTCGAAATGAAGGCCCGAACCAAGTCGATCTATTCGATCTGGAACAAGATGAAGAAGCAAGAGGTTGATTTTCATGAAGTATATGATCTTTTTGCCATCCGGGTGATCCTGAACTCTAAACCCGAAAACGAAAAGGCCGAGTGCTGGCAGGTTTTCTCGGTAGTCACGGAGGAATACCTTTCCAATCCTGAGCGTTTGAGGGACTGGATCACTTTCCCAAAGTCCAATGGATACGAATCATTGCATACAACGGTATTGGGACCGGATAAAAAGTGGGTAGAGGTACAGATCCGCACCCGTAGGATGGACGATGTGGCCGAAAACGGATTGGCTTCCCACTGGCGCTACAAGGAGGGAAAAGCCGGAGGTAAAGAGTTGGATGATTGGTTGAAAAATATACGGGAGATTCTGGAGAATCCACAGCTGAGTCCGGCAGATTTTATCGAGGATTTCAAGGTGAACATCTACGATGATGAGATTTTTGTCTTTACCCCAAAGGGAGATTTGATCAAGCTCAGGGCAGGTGCCACCCTGCTGGATTTTGCCTACGAAATTCATTCCAAGATTGGGGATCATTGTGTTGGAGGAAAGGTGAATGGGAAACTGGTCACCTTGAAATACCGGCTTAAAAACGGTGACCAACCCATTGTGGAGACCTCCAACAACCAGAAACCCAAACTTGACTGGCTTGATTTTGTGGTTACTTCCAAGGCAAAATCCCGTATCAAAGCCAGTCTGAACGAAGAACAGAAGCGTGAAGCTGAAAATGGTAAGGAAATTCTGAGACGGAAGTTTAAAAACTGGAAAATTGAGCTGAGCGATCAGGTGATCCGTGATGTCCTGAAACATTACAAGTTGAAACTGGCTTCAGAACTCTATTACCAGATCGCACTGGGGAAAATTGATCCGCTTGGTATCAAGGAGGTGGTTGCGGGTCAGGAAGAGGAGAGTTCAAAAGAGCGGTTATCTCAGATTCTTGCACCTGCAGAACTCAAAGAGCTCTCCTTCGATTCAGGGGATGATTTTCTGGTGATAGACAATGACTTAAAAAATGTCATCTACAAGCTGGCCTCCTGCTGCAATCCAATTTTTGGGGACGATATTTTTGGTTTTGTCACTATCCGGGAGGGAATCAAAATCCACAGGATCTCCTGCCCGAATGCGAAACAGATGATTGAGCGCTATCCCTACCGCCTGATCAAGGCAAAATGGCGTTCTACCGGCAAGAGGAATGCCTTTCAGGCAACTGTGAGGGTGGCAGGATCTGACAGAATCGGAATGGTCAACGACCTTACCCACATCATAGCCAAGGAGGTAGGCGTCCAGATGCGCTCCATTACCGTCAATAGCGAAAACGGTACCTTTGAAGGTATCCTCCGTGTTTTTGTCAACGATACCCACCACCTGGATTTCCTGATGCAAAAGCTGAAAAATATCAAGGGGGTTGATTCGGTTACCCGGTCCGATGGATAAGAACAAATTGGAAAATTGGGAAATGTGGAAATGTGAAAATGGACGCTACGAGCTACTTTTGAATTAATTTTCACATTTTCACATTTTCCAATTTCCACATTTTCCAATTTTCACATTAAATGACTATGAATGAGCTGATTTTAAAGGCGAAACAAATCTGGAAGGAAGGGGATCCGGGAAAAGCATTGATGCTCCTGAGTGATCCCTCCTTGAAAGGGGATACCGATGCCCTCTTCCTGACCGGTGAGATCCATTACAGCAGACAGGAGTGGGGGATGGCCTTGAATGGTTTCCGAAAAGTGCTCCAGTTGGATCCTTCGCAAAAGGCTGCCCAAACCTATGTGGAGCTTATTTTAAATATTCTTGGTTTTTTTCACACCGACCAGTTTAATCCCTGATTAAAAAACAAATTATTATCACCTGAAACGATTGGCTGTGGTTTTACTAGTATCTCTGATTTATGCCATGGGCGCATGTGCCTACAGCATCAAAGAGATGAAAAAATCGCTGATTTATTTCGATCGGTCTATCGCAGCGGGTTACAACCTTGACATGGCTTATCAATACAAGGGGTGCTTACCTGATCCACCAAATAGACCATCGATTGAAATGGGATTCCCGAATGCAGGCTTAGACCGATCTCACAGGTACGGCTGTTGGAGTAACCATGTCTAACGACCGAAGGTAGCTGTTCCTTGAGCGAACGAAGACCATGGCTATTGAGTTCCGGAAACGAAAATCCCCTGTCGCCGGCGAATCCGCAGCAGTTGGTCTCGGCTACCACCACCTCTTTGGCACAAATCCTGGCCAGTTCTGTCAATTTTTGTTCAAGCCCCATCTTTTTCAAGCTGCATACCGGAAAGATGGCAATGGGCTCGTTCAGCGGTTCAATGGTCAAATGGGACAACAAATGTTCCAGGATAAATTCAACAGGCTCGTACAATTTCATCCTGCTGCCCATATTTTCTCGCATGGTATAGAGGCAGGGACTCATGTCGCACAAAACCGGATATTTTCCCTCCTCACTTGCTGCAAAGAGGGCAGCTTCCAGTTCCCTTGATTTTTTGTCCCCGGCTTCTGTATAACCTTTGCTCGAGAAGGCCATTCCGCAACACAATCCGGAGAGATTTTCCGGGTAGATCACCTCGAAACCTCCCTTGTGCAGTAGTTTCACCATTACGTCGGTGAGTTGCTCCCCTTTTTCGTACCCGGAAGGTCCCATGCTGCGGTTGATGCAGGAGGGGAAATAGACCACCCTGTAGTTGGATTTAGCAGGGGCTGGATTCAATTGGATTTGTTTGGCACCTGTAGGCATCCATGGATTCCACAACGGTAGTTTATTGAACGAGATCCACCTTGCTCCGCTGGTGATGGCGGTCATGAGTCGTGTTCCGAAAATTGAATGTAGGAAAGCAACAGATGTTAAACCAGTTCGCATCAGTTTGGTAACCAGGTGCATCCGTTCGGCGACCCAGATGCCGCCCTTTTGCCCGGTTCCGATCTCCTCCTGGCGGAGAGCCTTGATCAGTTTTCCTGTATCTATTTTAACAGGGCAGGCAGTCGCACAAAGTCCGTCGGTAGCACAGGTCTCATTCCCCGAATATCGAAAAGACTTTTGAAGCTGGGCCAGCAGGTGCGGTTCATTTCCGCTTTTTTGCAGCCGGGCGATTTCCCGGTAGGTAACAATCCGCTGCCTCGGTGTGAGGGTCAATTCTGCTGACACGCAATTTGGCTCACAAAATCCGCATTCTATACAGCCATCTATTTTTTCATGGGCTGCCGGCATGGGCTTCAGATTTTTAAGGTAAACCTGCGGATCGGAGTTCAGTATCACACCCGGATTCAACAAATGGTCCGGATCGAAGATGGTCTTGATCCTTTTCATCAGTTGATAGGCCTCGGCACCCCACTCCATCTCTACAAACGGGGCCATGTTCCTTCCGGTGCCGTGTTCGGCCTTCAGGGATCCGTCGTATTTGTGCACTACCAGTTTTGCAACCTCCTCCATCAGGTTTTTATAGCGTTCTACCTCTTTTTCAGAAGAGAAATCCTGGGTAAAGACAAAATGGAGGTTGCCCATCAGGGCATGTCCAAAGATGACAGCTTCGTGGTAACCCCATTTTTCGAAGAGTTGCTGGAGGTCCAGGGTTGCTTCGGCCAACCGCTGCACCGGGAAAGCCACATCCTCGATGATCACGGTGGTTCCTTTTTTTCGCATGGCGCCAACAGAGGGGAACAATCCTTTTCTGATCTTCCACAGTTGCGCACACTCCTCTGTGTTCGAGGTGAAGGCTATGGGCCCGATGGTCCGGATACTATCCAGTATTGTTTTGATCTGACCGACCTGGGTCTTTAGGTTTTCAGGCAGGTCTGACCTGGTTTCAACCAACAGGGCGCAAATGCTGTGATCCAGATTTTTAAGCTCAACCGGCAATCCCGCTTCGTTTTCGACCGACCTTAAACCTGCCCGGTCAATCAATTCAACGGCCGCCACGGGCGCATCCTTCAACAATGTAACCGCCCTGCAGGCATCGTAGACGGTCGGGAAGAGCATCAGTGAACTGGCCTTGCAGGGATGTTCGGCAACGGTTCGGAACCTGATTTCAGCAATAAAACCCAGCGTTCCTTCCGAACCAATCATCAGATGTTGCAGAATATCAATGGGATCTGCATAATCCACCAGCGCATTCAAGCTGTACCCGGTGGTGTTTTTCATTTTGAATTTGTGCCTGATCCTATCTGAAAGCGCTGCATTTTCTGTGACAAAGTCTTTCAACAGAGAGATTTGGCTCAATAGACTGGCGTGTGATACCCTGAAATCATGGCAACTGGTCTTATCTCCGGTGTCGAGCAGGGTCCCATCGTAGAGAATAATCCGCATGCTCAGCAGGGTCTGGTAGGAGTTTTCGGCAATGCCGCAGCACATGCCGCTGGCATTGTTGGCTGCAATCCCACCAATCATGGCAGATTGGATGGAGGCCGGATCTGGTCCAATCTTCCGGCCATATTTCAGGAGCATTGCATTGGCTTCACTGCCTGTTAGTCCGGGCTGAAGCCTGATGGACGCTCCATGCTCTTCTATGACTGCCTTTTTCCAGTTGTTCCCAGCTACCAGCAACAGTGAATCGGTGATAGCCTGACCGGAGAGACTGGTGCCGGCCGCACGGAAGGTGACAGGAATTCTCAGTTTGGACGACTCTTGCAGGATAAAAGAAACCTCCAATTCAGTTTTAACCTTGATCACCATTTTGGGAATCAACCGGTAAAAACTGGCATCCGTGCCAAATGCAAGGGTATGCAATGGGTCGTGGAAGATGCGGTTCTTCTCCACCACGGGCAATAAAATTTCATAAAGCTGCTGAAAATTACCTGTTAACATGAGGTTTTCAAGGATGATTAGCAGTCGCTAAAATAGGGATTAATTTGCTAGGGTACCTCTTATTATTTTCCTTTTCACTTGAAGAATACTTATATTTACAACCAGATCTACTACAGTGTCAAACACGGAAAGCCTTAACACCATACCATGAGGAATTCAATTTTACTGTTTTTGGCCATCTGCTGGTCAGCAGGGGTTTTTGCACAGGACCGTATTACCGGCTTGCCATTTGCCACCCGGTCAGAGGTGATTGCGCAGCACGGAATGGCATGCACCAGTCAACCGCTGGCGACACAGGTAGCTCTCGATATCCTGAAGGCAGGGGGCAACGCCGTGGATGCTGCCATTGCAGCCAATGCCGTGCTGGGGTTGGTGGAGCCGGTAGGTAACGGAATCGGCGGTGATTTGTTTGCCATCGTTTGGGACGCCAAAACCCAAAAATTGTACGGATTGAATGCCAGCGGAAGATCCCCTTACGATTTGACCTACGATTATTTCAAAAAGAAGGGTATCACCAGGATTCCTTCCTTTGGGCCACTGTCGGTCTCCGTACCCGGATGCGTCGACGGGTGGGCTGAGTTGCACAAAAAATTCGGAAAGCTTCCCTTTTCAGACCTGCTGAAGCCTGCCATCGGCTACGCCAAAGAGGGGTTTCCGGTGTCGGAAGTCATTGCCTATTACTGGAA
>CAMCBW010000072.1 GCA_945873105.1 Tangfeifania diversioriginum | reverse complement strand
CTTGGCTGTCTGACTGGTGATCGTTTTAATAATTAGGTACGATGTACCTGTTTTGAGATCGAACGCAAAACCTGCGTGTAGCTTCCTACGTTATAGCGCATTTAAAGAAACGTACTCACAATGAGATACTTTATTGGAATATTGATTTTTTTCTTATTGTCTTCATGTAAGACAGCAAAATTCGATTCTGTGACAGGAAAATACAGGACAAAAGGTGGCTTTGAATGGGGCTCAAATATTTCTTTAAATAAAGATTCAACTTTTATCTACAAATGGCAGACAGGCTTAATCTATGGAGAAACGATTGGTAAATGGAAATTAAACGGCAACAACTTGGTACTTGACAGTGATTTGCAGCCACAAAAGGACACTCAATCAAGCTTTTACATTATGGACAAAAGAAATACAAATTCTTCAGACATAGAATTTGATTTATACTTCCCAGATTCGACAGATGTTTTAGTTGCAGCTATTGGACTGATGTTTCATAATGGCGATACAATAAAAAATGTAATTTCAGACATTAATGGAAATATGAGATTTCCAAAGCTGGAAAATGATAGCATAAAGATACTTTTTATTGGACTTAAGGATATTTTGATTTCAGATTCAGTCAATGATTATTTCAAGATTGCAACCGTGGATAATAATGGATACATGGACGAATACTTTACGAATGAGACATGGCGAGTTCGAGGGAATCACTTGATTGACAAAAGTAAAAATCAAAATTATTACGAGAAACGATTTTATAAAATAGAATGAAAACGCGCTATAACTTCAGCTACCCGTCAAGTGCGGCAGCAGTGGTTTTCGGTGTGTATCTTTCCGCCCAAGCTTCTTTTCGGCTTGACAGGAAATCGCCCGCAATCCGCACCTGCGTGTAGCTTCCTACGTTATGGTGCATTTTAAAAGACACTACACGAGTATTTTAACAGCTTGGAATTTCCAATTTAATTTTTAACAAATTCTTTCAAGAATAGAAATGATTGAGTAGGTTTGTATCCGAATGAATACAGAATATTGAATGTACATTATTGAGAAAACAGACGAATTTGATAAATGGCTGAGAAAACATAAAGATTTAAGAGCAAAAGCCAAAATACTTTTTCGCATCCAAAAGCTTGAAAATGACGAACACTTTGGAGACTGCGAGCCTGTTGGCAATGGGATTCGAGAATTAAAAATTGACTATGCCAAGGGATACAGAATATACTTCAAAGAGTCGTATGGGAAAATTATTATACTACTCATTGGTGGTGATAAATCAACACAGCAACATGACATTGAAAAGGCAAAAGAGATTTTAAAAAGAATTAAAAAGTAATAAAATGGAAACTTCAAGATTTGATATAGCAGACTATTTGGATAATAACGAAATGATTGCAGAATACCTTAATGCTGTATTAGCAGAAGGAAACGATTCTGATGTTATAACAGCTATCGGACATATTGCAAAATCAATCGGCATGACAAAAATTGCTCAAGAAACAGGATTAAGCAGACCAAGTTTATACAAAGCTTTATCTGACGGATCCAAGCCTCAATTTGAGACTATTATGAAAGTTTTAAGAGCAATTGGCGGACAGATTCAAATAAATCCCATGACGGTATAAAGAAAAACGCACCATAATCGAGTAGACGGCCCCGCCAGTAAGAACTGACGGGGAGCGCCTCTCACACCACTGTAGGTACGGTTCTCGTATACAGCGGTTCATTAAGATGTGGAGCAATTTTCTCGTAATAGAATAGCAAAGTACCGGATTTTACAGTCTCGCTTCCTTCATTGCATGCCTCACGGAAAACCAACTTGCGACTTGCTAATACTTCCGGGCGTTACCCCGGCGTATAAGGGACTTTCACCCTCTGGGAAAATACACCCGCTGCAGAATCCCTTTTCAACCGAAAATTTGTATTTTAGAAGTTTTTCTAGAGCTTACAACGTTAGAGCTTATTGCGATAATGACCTACCTGAATAAGTTAAATCAAAAATGATTAGTTTTGAGAAAACAGTTTGACTATGACTACCGCCGATTTAAAATTTGAAATTAAGAAGGCAATCGATGAAGTTCCAGAATCTGTCTTGGTCGATGTCTTGGAATACTTAAAGCAAGCCAAAGCTACTCCAAAAGAAAAAATTAATTTATCGCATAATTTAGGTCTAATAATTAGAGAAGATAGAGAATTATTGAAGCGCCTGGCATTATGATTGACATACAGGATGTTATTCGAATTCATGAGATTCTAATTGACAATTTCGGTGGTAGTAAAGGCATTCGTGACCATGGACTTTTAGAGTCCGCTATCGCAAGGCCTTTTCAAACTTTCGACAAGGTAGATTTATATTCAAATCCGGTTGATAAAGCTGCTGCCTTGATTGAAAGTATCTTAATCAATCACCCATTTATTGACGGCAATAAGCGGATTGGCTATGTCTTAATGCGTTTGTTGTTAATGGAATCTGGGCTTGATATTATTGCCACCGAAGAGGAAAAATATGATTTTGTAATTAAAATAGCCGAGGGTAAATATCATCACAATGAAATTATCGAGTGGCTAATTGACAAAATCGGCGACAACAAGCGCTAACAGACGCCAAATGCCATGCGGGGCGATGTAGCCATAAAAGATACCCCGAAGGTTTTGAAAACCTTCGGGGTAACTTTTTAATACTCCTCTGCCGGTATCAAATTCAACTCCTCCTTGCTGAAGACCGGACCATCCTTGCAGATGTACAATTTCCCCACATTGCAGCGGCCGCATTTGCCTACCCCGCACTTCATCCGGTTCTCCAGGGTGGTATAGATCTGATCGTCCCTGAAAACCAACTACTCCAGCGCAGGAAAAGTAAATTTGATTATTACAGGCGGTCCACATTTGAATCAATCTTTTTTGAACCAAAATGCCTTTCCTCTGTTAAAGTAGAAAGGCATTGCCTACCTTTGCATTTCTGACAATAGAGACTTAAACCAAATTCGAAACATGGAAACAATAGAATTTATCAAATGGTGTCTGGACAACCTCAACTATTGGACCATAACGCTTCTGATGGCCATTGAAAGTTCGGTGATTCCCCTTCCCTCTGAACTGGTAGTGCCACCTGCAGCCTACAAGGCAGCAGCAGGTGAGCTGAACATATACCTGGTGGTGTTTTTCTCAACCCTGGGTGCTTTGTTGGGATCACTTGCCAATTACTATCTTGCCATGGTAATCGGACGCCCTATCGTATACCGGTTTGCCAACAGCAGGTTTGGACATATGCTGATGCTGAACGAAGAGACCGTCAAAAAAACAGAAGCATTTTTCGATAACAACGGAGCCATCTCCATATTCACCGGTCGCCTGCTTCCCGGAGTAAGGCACCTCATCTCCATTCCGGCAGGCCTCTCCAGGATGAATTTACCCAAGTTTATTTTATACACTACGCTTGGCGCCGGTATTTGGAACATCATCCTGGCCGCCATTGGTTACTACCTCGAATCGGTAGTTCCGAAGGAGATGTTGATGTCGAAAGTAATGGAATACAGCCATATAGTAACCATTGGATTGGTGGTACTGGGAGTAGCAGTTTTTGGGTATATTTTGTACAAAGCACTGAAAAAGGAGAAATAGAACGGCAATTATTTGGGTGAAGTTATTGTCAAAAGCTAACCACAAATTCTGTCACCCTTTTCATAAATCCACCGAATCAATCAATTTATCAATTGATAATAATATCACTCAACAATTAATCGCAACGCGATTGAATTATTTGGATCGACAGCAATTTAGCTTATTGATGACGCGAAAAATGATTTTGGGATTGGTCATTCTGATAGATTGATACAAACCCGCCAACCTTATTTTCTAAGGACTGGCGGGTTTGCTGTCTCAACTTTTACTCATCGTTTTAGACATCTGCTTTTACTGCCTCTGCCTTGGGTGCGTGGCGGCGGGCCAGAAAATCGGAGTTGTACTTGCGGGCGCTGTTAAGCAGTTCAAGGGCTGAATCGAAGAGAGGGGTATGGATGGCCTTTGACATGGTCAGCACATAGTTGCAAAATTCTCCATACTTTTTGAACATCTCTTTTCGAATCCGCTTCAGATCATACGTTTCTGCCAGCGCAGAGCTGACCATGCGGCCTCCAAAAAGGTTCTTAAACACCGCATTGGAATTGTTTATCCGTACGACGTAACGCTCCATCTGAAGCAGTTTGATCTTTGGAAAATAGTTTGCACCTGCCAGCTCAAAAAGCAGTTTGTCGATGGCAATGGTCTCCGCTTCGTAGTTCAGATCGGAAAGATCTTTAAAACTTCCAAACAAAATTTGCAAGCTCCGGCTGGCCTCCACCTCTTCAAGACTGTCGGACAAAGCATACAATTTCAGCGCCTTTCCAAAAGCATTGACTGCCCTGTCCCTGACCACATCAGCCAATTGGATCTTCACGGTTTCTTCACTCTTGCGCACCAGCGCCAAAGCCTTTTCGTAGCGGTCGGCATAAATTCCAAGTGACTCCAGGTAGGCATTGAATGGGGCATCCGTCAGTAATTTTGGGTCAATGGCCCTAAGATCGTTCAGGTGGCGTTTCATCAACTGTCCACCCTCCATGTTGGTTAACATGGAGGTTCGCAAAGGTTCAAGCATTTGTTCCATGGTTCAATATTTAAGGGATTATTGATACAAGCCAAATTAGCAAATTTTATTGACAAAACATCATTAACTCACTGAATATTAACATCTATACAACAATTTATTCAGTTAACATAAAAGGCAAAAAGCAAGATCCTTCCATCCGATCCAAACCAGCCGAACAGCAATACGTCTAACTCTGAACCCTGCTCAAAAAACTATAAATAATTACACATAATGTTGGGCAAAGCTGAATCCGGTTCAGGCAATTTGCAATCATTTTTAGGGCTAACCGGGAAAAAAGCAGTAGACTTTGCCTCGTGATTGGCGGAACAGAATTAAAATGTAACAATTTGCACCTGAAATTTGAATGAATTCCAAAAAAGCAGTGCATTTTGGCGATAACCCGGTTAAAACAGATCGGGAGGAGACCATTTAATGCTGCAAATGTGTTCAAGCACCTTCAGAATGATCCACCAAGCCCCTGGTAAAGGCAACCGCTATCCCGGAATAATCTACCATTCTATGATTTCAATGTCCCTTGTTTCATTGGCTTCAAATTGCAAGCGAGCATAAAAAAACAACCACCGCAGTGCAATTGCCTGGAGTGGTTGTTTTAGGATTCAGCCATCAATCATGAAAATCAGAATTGCTGACTCACAGTATATGGGGAGAAAATACGAACCGATTAGCCATGATTTTATATGTAAATAACAGTCTTAATTTGTTGAAAATTAGAACGTACGTAAAAAACTCGCATGTGCATTTACATCACCTTTTCTTGATTTAGTCCGTGCTCGTTTCATCCATATTGAATTTTTCTTTTTCAATGGAAGGCCATCCCGATCGTCGAAACTCCGGTAGAGAGGTCCAGGCATCGGATTATTATTCGGCCCATTTCACTTTAAATATAACATTATTTTGGCAGATTGTCCTGAAAAAGTTAGCAACTCATTTTGCTTTTAGAGGATCAGAGTACCCAATAAGTCATCCTTTTTGCCTAAGGCTCATGCCACAAGGCTCAGGGCAATAAAGGAGAAGGGTAAAACCTACATTGCAAAATCGAAAAGTTATTAAAGGGGTAATCTTACCTTTTCGGAGCTTTGCGTTCGGGCAGGAAATCGTTGTACCAAAGCTCAATTAATAGACCCATTGAAATATGCCGATTGGCTCTACCCAACTCATTGAACGATAATCATCAGAAAACTCAATTTGCACAAAATTGTTCCCAGCGTTTATGTCATTTGGTGTAAATACAGAAGGTGATGTAGGGTTAGGTATTGTATCGTCTTCTTTTGAGCAAGAAATTGATAATATTGGAACAAGTGTAACTATTGCTATCTCATTGAAATAAAATTTTGATTTTATTAAGACTTGTATTTTTAAAACGGTTTAAGTCAAGTCGCTGATTACTATCAGGGTGTTTCGGAATTCTTGCCTACAACTCAGTGATAGGCTTGAATTAAACTAAACAGCTGCCTCTCGGACAGCTGTTTAGTTTATAATTTCGGGACAATTAAAGATCAGCGGATTATAATTTCCTTTGTCTTATTGTTTATTGTTAAAATTGCTTTGTTGTTGCATTCCCCATTTCCAAAATCAATTGACCAATTATGGCCGGCACTTGTTGAAATAGAGACTACCCCACTTGTGATATGATGACAATAAGCGCTGTAGATCAATGGATTATCAGACGTCGCCGTTTTGGTTACATTAATCCCCGACACTCGGGTAAATTTTACAGTTCCAAAAGTCTTAATCTGGTTGTCCTCCCTAACTCCAATACTATTAATGAGGTATTGTCTGGTAATTTCAGCCACACGATGTGCCGTCCCTTCATTGTTCGGCAGCATAATTGTTATATCTTCACTATTTGTGGCAGTTCGGATGTTGTTTACCTGGTCTTTTAGTATAGTCTTTAAGACATTGCCTTCTATTTTCTTCCCATCAACTATATAATTCTGGAAAGTTTTATTTCTGATTGAAGGAAATGTGTTGAAAGATTCAGAAGTAACAATTATTTTTCCTGAACGAATTTTCCCATCGTTTCCAACACAAGATGCGCCAAAATCAATAGTCAGTAGCTGAGGAGAAATTTTGCTATTTAAAGTAACAATTGCACAACTTGTAAGGTAGGCAGAACTTCCTATCGTTCCAATTTTTAATTGACCTTCATTTTGGGCAAGTACATCATCCACGATTAAGTCTACATCGGCAAGGGCCTCTTCAACCTGGGCTTCCTGCTGACTAAGGATCACCTCATCAACAATTTCTCTTAATTCTTTTATTTGGCATGAATTGAATACCAACAATAACAGGCTCAAGGCAAAAAAAGTCTTTAACGGTTTCATAAAGAAAATTTTTATTTCATTAAACATACACTCTTAAGAAACAGCTAGGTTCTAAAAGTTAAATCCAAAATCCGTTATTTTCAAAAAATATAAAAATTCAATCAATGTCGAATATTTTATGTTTTAGAATTTAACTTTATGCAGTTTAATGCATCCAAACAATAAAAAGTGATTGATGACCGGAACCGATGATGCGGTAATATTAGAAATGTTAAAGGATCCAGTTCAAAAGGACAAAGGTTTCGTGCTGCTGATGGACAAGTATAAAGAGCCAATATATTGGCACATCCGAAGATTGGTGGTTTCGCATGATGATGCAGAAGATATCCTGCAGGAAACTTTTATTAATGTTTATAGATTTGAGAAAACATTCCGGGGTGACAGTAAAATTTTTACATGGTTGTATAAGATTTCGACCAATGAGTGTTCCAGGCACTTTAAGAAGAAAAAGAATATTTTACAAAGAACCAATACAATAAACAGGGAATTATCTACTGAACAATCAGGCAATGATATGGAAAGCAGCAAGGCAATTCTTTTCAAATTTCAGCAGGCAATTCAGGAACTTCCAGGTAAGCAAAAAATTGTTTTTAACTTGCGTTATTATGATGAATTAAGTTATGAGGAAATTGCCAAAATCATGAATTCTTCCATTAATTCGCTAAAAACAAATTACCATTATGCGAGCGAAAAAATAAAAAAATACCTGATCGATCATGTTTAAAACCTCCATGCAGATGAAAGAATACGATGAATTTCAGCAAATTGGTAAAGAAATCCCCTTTAAGGCGCCAGCCGGTTTTTTTGAGACAATTTCACAAAAAACGCTCACTAAAGCAATCATAAGGAAACAGAAACACAAAAAGAACAATATTCGCAGACTTATCTATTCGGTAGCTGCATCAGTTGCACTCCTCCTTTTTGTAGGATTCCACTTTTTAGGAAATTCATGCACTGATCCTTGTCCGAACCTTATCGTACAGGAAACATTACCTGTGGTGAAGCCATTGATTCGGGAAAAGCAGGATACACCGAAACAAAATATGGTTCAATTGTCTGCAAAAATGATCTCCATAGAAGAATCAGGGGGAAAATTAGAAATCCAAGAAAAAAATGAGATTCTTCGCGATGTCTTGTCTGAAATGACGGATGATGAATTGCAACAAATTATCGTCATATACAAAACAGACCTTTTTATTAACTAATCTTTTCATGAACCCATAATTATTTAAAAATGAAGAATACAGTATCTGTTCTGATTTTTATTTCAATTCTGTTTACAGGATTGGATGGAAGATCTCAGAATCCCAGTTGGGCTCCCTATCTGATGGAGAGGATGGCACGGGCCAAATTAAATGAAATCCAATTGAAACTAAAGCTTGATCAGGTTACATTTGATGGTTTTCGTCCGATGTACCTTAAATACGAAGAGGAGATTTCCGGAATAGAATTTCGCAAGATGGCGAAAATGATGAAAGCTAATTCTGATAGCTTATCATCTTCAGAAGCAGAAATGCTGGTAATGAATCAATTGGGAAATGCAAAAAAAATTATTACCCTGCGTGAGAAATATTACAAAGAATTCCGGAAGGTGCTTTCACCGCAGCAAATCGTGAAACTTTATCAGATTGAAGCCGGGTTACGAAATGAAGTAATTGAGGAGATAAGAAACAGGAAAATGAAACGCTAACTCTTAGGCTGATTTTACTCCATCTAACATGAACTCTTTCCTCTTTTGTCAGATTTTTAGGCAGGTTTGCTTTTGCATAAAAAGAGAGAGGATTACCTGCAGGTGATCCCTGTTGGGGGAAGCTAAACCGATTGAAAGCCGACTTCGTAAACGCAGTGTTTTTTTTATTTTACCCCGCATCCTTTGCCCCTGCGGCGAAGGTGGGATTACCTGCAGGTGATCCTTGTTGGCGGAAGCTAAACCAATTGAAAGCCGACTTCGTAAACGCAGTGTTTTTTTTATTTTACCCCGCATCCTTTGCCCCTGCGGCGAAGGATGTGGGGTAAAATAAAAAAACCTCGCTTTCGCGAGGTTTTTAATTGGTTGCGGAGAGAGAGGGATTCGAACCCTCGGTGCCCTTTAGAGGCACACACGCTTTCCAGGCGTGCCAATTAAACCACTCTTGCATCTCTCCCTGGTTCCTTTTTCCAAAGGAATGACAAAAGTAGAAGATTTTTCCATTCAAAAAAACTTAGGAGATGGCAAAAACCATTAAACTGAATAAAGTTCGCTAAAATTCTCGATTATCCACTCATCATCCCATCAAAACTGCCACACTACCCCATTGAATCTCAAATAATTTTTCGACATTTACTGTATCATTGAAAAATATCATCCCATGGAAAAAATTCGCGCTTTTTCGCTGTTGCTGTTCCTTTCGGCTGCAATCCTGTGCTGCAGGCAACAACCCTATCAAACCCTGACCAAAACGGATTCGCAGGGTTACAAATATGAAGAGACGACAAACGATCCAACAAAGACCAGAATTTATACTTTGAACAACGGGCTAAAAGTCTACCTCTCTGTCAACAGGGACGAGCCACGTGCCACAAGTATCATTGCCACCCATGCAGGATCTGTCAATGATCCGGCAGAGACCACCGGTCTGGCCCACTACCTGGAACACCTGATGTTCAAAGGGACCGGCAAATTCGGAACCAGCAATTGGCAGGCTGAAAAGCCACTACTCGACAGTATCTCTGCCCTATTTGAACAACACAAGGCCACAACTGATCCGGTTAGAAAGAAAGCTATCTACAAGGAAATTGACATAATCTCCCAAAAAGCAGCAAATTATGCCATTCCCAATGAATATGACAAGATTTCCTCCCTGATAGGAGCCAAGGAGACCAATGCTTTTACCAGTTATGAGTTAACTGCTTATATCAACAATATCCCGGTCAACGAGATGGAAAAATGGATTAAAATGGAATTTAACAGGTTTGATGACCCCGTTTTGCGCCTTTTTCATACAGAACTGGAGACAGTTTACGAAGAGTTTAACATGTACCAGGACAAAGACCAGATGCGTGCCAATAACAAAATGATGAATGGTCTGTTTCCCAAAAATCCGATAGGACGTGATGTCATAGGTTACCCGGATCACCTGAAAAACCCATCAATGGTCAACATCATGAATTTCTACCATACCTGGTATGTGCCAAACAACATGGTGGTCATCCTTAGTGGGGACATTGATTTTGAAAAAACCATCAAGTTGGTAGATGAAACATTTGGTCGATTCCCCTCCAAAGAGCTTCCTGTAATACAATCTATTGCAGAAGAACCAATTACACAACCGATTGTTCGGGAGGTTTCAGGACCAGATGTCGAAGAACTGATGCTTGCTTTCAGGTTTGATGGTTATAAATCTAAAGACCGTCCGTTTGTCACCATGATTGATTACATCCTAACCAACTCCACTGCAGGTTTGATAGATCTGGATCTCAACCAGCAGCAAAAGGTGTTAAAGGCAGGCAGTGGCAGCTATTTTCTGAAAGATTATGGATTTCACCAGTTTACTGGTACACCGCGCAAGGGACAATCCCTCGAGGAGGTCAGGGATCTTCTGCTGGCAGAAATTGAGAAGGTTAAAAAGGGGGAGTTTGATGATTGGTTGTTACAGGCAACCATAAACAACCTGAAGCTGGAAAAAATCCGCAGCAACGAGGGAAATGAAAGAGTATACGGGCTGCTTGAAAACTTTATCAATGGTGTATCCATCGCAGATGAATTAACCTATTTCGAGGATCTTTCCAAAATCACCAAGGAACAGATTATGGCTTTTGCCAATGAAAAATACAGGGACAATTACGTGATTGTTTTCAAGCGCAATGGGGAGGCCAAAGATGTGGTAAAGGTGGAAAAACCTGCTATTACACCACTTCAAATCAACCGAAATGTACAATCTGACTACGTTACCGAATTCGCCAAAGTTCCTGTGGTACCCATCGAACCCCTTTTTGTCGATTACGAGAAAGCCATACAGGTGACGCCGCTCGGCGACCGTGTTGAACTGGATTATATTCAGAACAGCACCAATGAACTCTTTGACTTAAACTATCTTTCAGAGATTGGCAGCAACCACAATCCAAAATTGGCTTTGGCCATCAAGTATCTACCCTATCTGGGAACAGAACAAATGAGTGCAGAATCCTTTAAAAAGGAGCTCTACAAGTATGGTCTTTCCTTGAAAGTTACGGCGTCAGCGGATCAATCCGTTATCAATCTCAATGGTCTGAACGAAAATGCCGGCAAAGGTATTTCGTTGTTGGAAGACCTTCTGGCGCATGCCAAACCGGATCAGGTAGCATACGATAACCTGGTGGAGGGGATAATCAAGGAAAGAATGAATCAGAAGCAGGATCAGCGGGCGATTCAGACTGCCATCCGGAATTATGGCAAATACGGAAAAGAATCTCCTTTTACCAACATTATCCCAACAGATTCACTCCGCCACATTAAGCCGGAAGAGCTAACCACACTCATCAGGCAATTCTGCAGTTATCCCCACCGCATATTGTATTATGGGCCAAGTGATTTAAAAAGCATTGCAGCAACTGTTAAGGCAACCCATACTTTGCCAGCCAAACCCATGGATCCACCGGTAGAAAAAAGCTTCCTGGAGCAATCCAATGACCAGAACAGGGTCTATCTGGTCAATTATGACAAGTCGCAGACAGATGTATTCATGTTATCCAAGGGCAGTACGTTCGACGCAAATACCCTGATAGGTTCCAGGGCTTTTAACGAGTATTACGGAGGTTCTATGGGATCGGTTGTTTTCCAGGAGATTCGGGAAGCCCGGGCTTTGGCCTATTCTGCCTTTGCCCTTTATTGGGTACCTGCCCGTAAAACAGAATCCTTTTTCATTCTGGGGGCAGTTTTTACCCAATCGGACAAAACACTTGATGCCATACAAGCAATGAATGGAATTCTCAACACCATGATTGTTGATGAGAAATCTTTTCAGGTTGCAAGGGAAAGTGTATTGAAGAGCATTCAGACTGAAAGGGAAATCAAGAGCAATATTTTTATGAGTTGGCTCAAGAACAAGAAGCTTGGCATCCAATACGATATTCGCAAGGATTATTACGCGGCAGCACAAAGTTCAACCTTGAAAGATGTTCAGGATTTCTTTGATCAGCATTTCAAAGGCAAGAACTACAACTACCTGTTGATCGGTGATAAAAACAAATTGAATATAACTGAGCTTAAGAAGGTTGGGCAATTCCAGGAATTATCCCTCGAAGAGATCTTCAACTACTGATTTTTAGCAAGACAACAACATATTTACAAATGGAAAGGGCTGTTTCTGGAATAGAACAGCCCTTTTGGTATAAACAAAAACGCAGTTAGCCGAATTTTATTTTCATCTCTTGAAGATAGGCAGCAATTTTCTCACGGTCGGCTCCCTCCAGTTTTCTGAGGGGCAAAGCCATTTCATCACTGCAAATACCCATGATGGAAAGTGCTGTTTTAAATGAAATTGTAATTCTTGCCGCACTGGGAGAAACCACATACAAGGTATTGCACAACCATATGATTTGGTTTCTGAGTGAGGTTATTTTTTCATGATCATGTACCAGGGATGCGTGGTAAAGTTCAACGAATAGTTTTGGGAATACATTGGCTCCACCGGCAACAGCGCCATGAGCACCACCCATCACTGCATCAGGGAGATAAAGTTCTGTACCGGCAAATACAGCGAATTCAGGATCTTCCTTGAAGGCATCAATCAGCATATACAGATTGGCCATATCACCCGAACTGTCCTTTACACCTATGCATCCCAATTCCCTGGCACGAAGGATGGTTGGAATAGTCAGGTTTATTTTTGTATGCATTGGCATATTGTACAGGACAAAAGGTAGTGGAGTTGCTGCAGCCAGTTTCTCCACATAATTGATCATCTCGGCTTCAGTGGCTGGAAAATAAAAGGGGGGTGCAACAACAACACTGTCGGCCCCTACAGATTTGGAGTATTCCGCCATTTCCATTGCTCCTGAAAATGAGGAGTCCGTAATTCCAACAAGAACAGGAATTCTACCCTTTACAATTTCGCAAGACAACTTCACAAACTCTTTTTTCAAGCGGGAACTTAGACTAGGTCCCTCCCCGTTGGTTCCAAGCAAAAAAAGACCATGGACTCCGCCCTCCATGATATGCTCTATCAATCGCTCTACACCAGCACTGTCGAGCTCATCATTGCTTTTCAAAGGAGTAATCATGGGAGGGATAATCCCTTTCAGTGGTAATTGCATAATATGACGGTTGGTAAAGTACAAATGTAGAGGTTGTTTTTAATTATTTTGAATATTATTTTATCCAATTCATATTGTTTATTAACCGTCATATAAAATATTCTTAACTATATTTGTATCGTTGGTTAATTTATATACATCATGGAATTTGTTTTTGCTAAAATAAATGTCCCGCATGAGCATTCGTTTATTACCCGGAAGTTGGTTTTATCCGAGAATAATCCGAAGATTCATTCCCACAAAAACTATGAATTAAACCTCATTATTTCTGGTTCGGGCCGTCGCATCGTTGGAAACAACATCTCCGGATTTGAAGCTGGTGATCTGGTGCTTCTGGGTCCTGATCTTCCACACTGCTGGGAGGTGCTGGAACGCCAGAGTGATTCACCGCCTACCTGTATCGTCATTCATTTTTACGAAAACATTGTCGGATCTGACTTTTTCAATCTTCCGGAGCTTGAAACCGTCAAAGAGTTGTTGAACCGGGGAAATAGCGGGCTCTTCTTCAAAGGACCAAAAGTGGCCTTTATCAAGGAGCGGATGGAGAGGCTGGTCAATCTCAAGGGACTCGAAAGTTACATTGAACTGCTGCACATCTTTAAAAAATTGATCCAGATTAATGACAAGGAGAGCCTGTCGCTTACCCCCGAATACCCTACCAGTTATTTCAAGGATCTTGATCAGATAAAGGATGTTTATGAGTACGTTTTCCACAACATCCAGGAGGGTATCAGCCTTAAGGCAGCGTCAGACCTGTTGAACATGGCCCCTGGCTCTTTTTGCCGCTATTTCAAGAAACGAACAGGCAAAACCTTTATCCAGTATGTGAAGGAGATACGTATCAGTATTGCGGCAAAGAAACTGGCAGAATCAGACAAGCCTATCGCACAGATCTGTTACGAAAGCGGTTACAACAATCTTGCCAACTTCAACCTCTATTTCAAAAACATCATGGAGATGACCCCTTCAGAGTACCGGAAAAACTTCAGGTAAGAAGGCTAAAGGATAAAGTAAAAAGGCTAAAGGTTAAAGGATAAAGGATAAAGGATAAAGGTTAAAGGATAAAGGTTAAAGGTTAAAGGTTAAAGTAAGGAACTCCGGGGGTTTTGCGCAACTGCTTAAGAGCTATTTGAGATAAGCCATGAGTGAATGGCTGTGATTTTGTCTTCTATTCATTCTGTTTGTCCCCCAGTCCCCCATTCCTCTGTCCCTCAGTCCCTCAGTCCCTCAGTCCCTTAGTCCCTTAATCCCTGAGTCCCTTAGTCCCCCAGTCTTTCCTCCCTGCCCCCTGCGTTAATATGCTGTGTCCCGTACTTTATCCTTTCGCCTTTATCCTTTAACCTTTATCCTTTAACCTTTATCCTTTATCCTTTATCCTTTAACCTTTCCCCAATAAAAAATCCCCGACTCAATGAAGAATCGGGGATTAGTTTAACAGGGCGGCGACCTACTCTCCCACTTTACGCAGTACCATTGGCGCTGACGGGCTTAACTTCTCTGTTCGGAATGGGAAGAGG
>CAMCBW010000071.1 GCA_945873105.1 Tangfeifania diversioriginum | reverse complement strand
TGCAATTTTGAGCGCGTCAATAAATTCAACTTTTTCGTGCTCCATGACAAAGTTGATGGAGTCACCACCTTTCCCACAGCCAAAGCATTTGAAGATTCCTTTGGCAGGGGAAACGCTGAAGGAGGGTGTTTTCTCGTTATGAAACGGACAACATCCCTGGTAATTTCGTCCATGCTGTTTAAGTTCTATAAAATGACTGATCACTTCAACGATTTCGTCATTAATACGGTCGATTGCCTCTTTAACCTGCATTTAGTCAGTTTAATTCTTGTATGAGCAATAGACTTACCAGCGGACTGTTGAATTCCGGATCCAGCTCTTCCAAACCTGCACGAAGCTGCTCTGCAGGAACACCATATTCAAGCAGGATTAATCCCGCCAGAGGATCAATGTCCCAGTTAAATGACCATCGTGCAATTACAACTCCTCTTGTCTTTTCGCGAGTCTTTGGATTGATACAAAGTACCTCGTCTTTTATTATTGCCCTTGGTTTGGCGGGATCTGCCACCAGAAAATATGGTTTTTGCGATGATCTGCCCTGGTTGATTATGATCATAGTATTTGGTTTTGTGCGTTGTTTTCTTGATATCAAAGGATCGTAAGAATCATTCATCGTTTGATAAATTTTGCCATTAGCACTCCGCACAATCCTCCAAGCATCGCTCCGGTTGCATAAGTGAGCTGTTCAGACTTTGTCCCCAATGAGACTTTGCGAACATTAATGGTCCACAGATAGGATATGCCAAATCCGCAAACGGCAATCCCGGTCCATGTGGTTCTTGAAATGAAATAGGTATTGGCCGATACCAGGAACACCTGAGCAAAGCCTGTAATGAAAATCACGGCGAGCTTTTTCATGAGGCATAGTTTATGCAGGGGAAAGACAAGAACTTCCCAGCACTATAGTAATAACTGTCCTTGCCTGATTGCTGGGCAAAGGTGATATCCTGGCGTATCTCGACCGATTCATCCCATTTTGAATCAAAGACGAACAGGTGGCTGGTCTTGATCTCCACCTGACGTGCCTTTTCCCTCTTTTTATAATCCGCATTTTGGTGAACTGAAAGGTCTAAAACGTTATCACCCGGAAAGTGCATTTTTACGATTTGAAGCAGGGTTTGGTACTGCGGGGAGTTATAGTCCCCGATAACGGCAATTTTCATTTGAATTCTTTTATTGTATTGACAAATAGGTGATCAGGATGATATTTCCCTGTTGGTCGATTTCGTGTTTCATAGCTAGTGTGTATTAGATATTGTGCTGATGATTGGTTAATGCTCTATTGGCGGCCGGTCGGTAATCGAAACCTTCCTTGCTCCTGGCTTTTTCTCAAGATTAATTCAGAATAGCCCTGCTCCGGCCGTTTGCCCCACCACAGGGGCTGATAAGGATAAGAACGTGGGTGATAATTTCTTGTTAAAGCTTTAAATATTATTGCGTTTTGTGGATCCAGGTATCAAATTCTTTTCTGGGTATTCCAAGTCTTCCTTCCTTCATATGGAGTTTCAGCGAACAGTTTTCTATTGCTTTATCGACCAGAGTCCTGCTCTTGGCTTCCCTGTAGCAATCTTGTTTGGACATGAATAGTTTCTTGTTTACCGGTACTATTTCTTTGGCAACTTCCCGGGCAATGTTCCGGATTAGGCGGCTCAGTTCAGGTTTGTCGGATATTGTCATTGGGAAAATCATATTATCCGAGAATTGCTTTGACTTTTTCTGAGTTCTCTTTGGCATTTTTGCTCTCACGGATTTGACGTTTTTCGATTACCTCCAGGGAGGCTTTGATAACAGCTTTTTGGGCATCTTCATTTACTGCCCCCTTTTTGCAATTGAGTATTTGGTTTACCCAGGGTTTTGAGAAACCCGTTTTTCTCGCAATTTCAGGTTGATCCCCACTGCGAAGAGCCAGTTTAATTTTTTGGATAGTCTCTACGTTTGTCATAAATTATTTACTTAATTTTATCTTAATTAGTTTGCAAACATTTTATATATTTGTCGCAATTACACTTCAAAAATATAGTTTAACTATACATTAAGCAAACAATATGCTGAATTAAGTATAGGCAAACTATTATTAAAAATTAGACTAAATAATAATATGGTGGAACTCTCTGAAAGACTGAAACAAATTAGGAATTACCATGGATTGAGCCAGGAAAAATTCTCAGCCAGTCTCGGACTGAAACAAGGTAGTTATTCTGATATTGAGAGAGGTAGGGTTAAGTCCTTGTCAGAGAGCGTCATGATGTTGTTAAAGATAAACTATAACATCAATGCGGATTGGGTATCCAGTGAAAATGGCTCAATGTTCCTGGACAAAACATCCGGAAACGGCAAAGTATTGACAGAATTTGATTTCATCAATGTGCCACTGGTACCAGTTAGAGGCAAAGCAGGCTACCTGACAGGATATGGAGATTTGGAGTACATTGAATCGCTATCCACCCGTCCGGTAATAGTGGACCGGGAATACAAAGGAAGATACAGGTGTTTCGAAGTGGACGGCGACAGTATGGATGACGGTTCTCGTGATTCGGTTTGCGACCGTGATATTGTTTTGGGCAGAGAGGTGCGACAGGAACTATGGCAAAACAAACTTCATATTAAGCAATGGAATTTTATTATCGTGCATAAAGAAGGGATAAACATCAAGAATATCATTGACCATGATTGTGAGACAAGCACTATTAAATGTCACTCTCTTAATCCCATGTACGATGATTTTGAATTAAGTCTGAATGATGTCGTGGAATTGTATAATCTGATAAAAATTGTCGATCGAAACGCCAGACGATAGGTACTGAAAAACGATGAATTTAGATTAAGATTAAGATTTTATAATGACCAAAAAATGTTCAGAACCAACTCATCTGTTTTTTTGGCGCTTGTCCAGAACTGTGAAATGGGATTTTGCCTCCTTGTAACTATCTATAATACAATTGATTCCAGAGGTAGAGCGGAACATTCGTAATGAGCAGGTCGCCGGTTCGAGTCCGGCAAATGGCTCAGAAGTAAATCAATGAAAACAAGAGGATTACAGAAGGTTTAAACCCGAAGTACTCCTCTTTTTTTGTAACAAGGTGGCTAAATCTTGCGAAATGTTGCTGTTAGTTTTCCAGGTTAATCAGTGTTTTACTTATAGCATCCCTGAGGTCTGCATTTACTTTTGTCTGCTCTGCATAATTGGGCCAGTTATTTACTACCTCGTTTACCTGGCGGATGATATGCTCAGCTTTCTTGATATTCATCTGTTTGGCAACAGATAACAGATCATGCCGGGTAATTTTTTGTCTTTTACCGTTTACACTGAGCGACTGCTGGTTGACCCAAGTACTGCCTGGCCGATACGAATGGCAAACATCAAAAGCGGGAGATAATCTCCAATTGCCGGTATTGTCCATGATAAATCCAAAATTTTTCGTGTGGTCATCGCAGTTGCGGGAAATGACATTGAATACCATTCGTCTGAATACCTGTTCTGCCTGTGGATAAGGCAGACCCAGCAGACGAAGGGTTTCAAACAGTTGTTCATAGCTGAAGTCATTTATATTGTTGAAATCAAAATGACGCATTGCACAAAAACTCTGGGTATGTAGTTTGCCATTACCCGGTTCACGATCGAATCTGCGTGTCATAAAGTGTGCCCTGTCATTTTCTTCCAGCAGCCGGCACTCTGTCATTTCAATCCCGGCATCCTTTGCCATCAGGTGGTAAGCCATTTCAACACGACCGTATCCAAATGAAGCACCAAATTGACGGTCGGTGACACCATCGAATTTAATCAGCCAATGTGTAAAGCCTTTAGGCGCCTCCGCCTGACCACTGCGAACTTCGCCGGTCAAAGTATTGTAGGCAATTACTGCTTTTGCCCGTGCACCTCCAGCGGAGGTACCTATTTTCAAGATGTCAGGCAATGCCTTTGAATCGTTGGCAGTGAGATTGGTTGAGAAATCTTTGCGTCCCGTAAGTATCTCATTTGCCAAATGTACGAGATCGTTTATTTCAATTTTTGTGGCAGTATTTGATCCTTTTGGCTCAGGTGGTTCAAATTCCAATGCTCCTATTCCACGCTTGCCAATAAAACAAAGCATTTCAGCAGGGTTCAGGCTTCCGGTGGCACGCCCCTGCCTGGAGAGCCAGGCGTTCATGATGGCATTTCCGTATTTGTCGGGCAAGACATCGGCAAGTAGTCCGGGTAATCCTTTGAATGCATCACTATTTCGTAGTTCAGAAAATGAGAAGATCCGGTTCCTTGCTTTGGCCAATGGCATAATTAGGGGTGAAAGATCCCAATGGCTATTCAGAAAAGAGGGTTCAAATTCAAATGAGCCAAGTCCGGTAGATGCGTTCCAGGCAACTGCCCCAACCTGAATATTCCAGATTTTTACATTTGCAGTATGGGCCATTACCAGTTGGATTTAGGTTTAGCTATTTGTTTACCGGATCGGGCAGCCCTGATTTTCAGCGATTTTTCGAGTTTAGCCAACTGAATGGGGCTCAGCTGTCTGGTAACCTGAAATTCGGACAACATGGGCAGTAACTTTAGGGAACGAAGTACTTGTACAAATGTCAGCATATTGCCACTCACACCATTTTCAAGCAAGCTGAGCGTAGATCTGTTTATTCCCGCCTCATTGGCTAGCTTTGCCTGGGTCTTGTTTTGTTCGACCCTTTTGTGCTTTAAAAAGGAACCGATGGTTGCCAATAACGCGGTGTCGCTCATTGCAACCCATTCATTGTTGGTTATTTCCGACATTATATTACGATTATGTAGTTAATGTTGTAAATATCCAACAAATATAGTATTAATTAGTGAAATTCCAAACAGATAGCGTCCATAATGTAGGCACCTGTTCTGGCGATGGTCTCCCTGATGTATTGACCATCAGCTCCGTCTTCCATCCCACCATCCATTCCCAGGTGTTCCCAAAATGCCTTTTGATGAAGCATCCAGGTGTGAATTTTTCCAGATACACCGCCCATGGGGTTGCCGGGACCCCGGTTGTCGCCTGCGAAAAAGCCGTCGAGGGATATTCCGCTGTCAAAGATAATTTTGCTCATTTTTAGTCTGTTGAAATTTATTACACAGAGAATAAATGTCTATTAATCAAAAATAAAAGGTCTATAGTAATTTCAGCTATTGGGTATATTTATAAGAGAAACCCCGGAGTTACACAGAGAGAGAAAATCGCAAGCGATTTTCTCTCACCCGATGAATCGGGATAAGTTGTGTAAGATTTTAAACCGCTTCTTATTTATTGCTTGTACGTTCTTTTTCTCAATAGGATATTTTAATCTCCAAATCTGTAAACCTCTTTAGTTGTTCCGGAGGAATAGGATTCCCTGTCAAAACCACCTGCTCAAGGTTTTCCAGTTCCAAGAGCGGCGATAAGTCTTCGATTCGGTTGTTGGCCAGGTTAACATATTTCAGGCGGACCAAATTGCCTATTGCGTCAATGTCGGAAATCAGGTTGTCGGCGAGGTTCAATTCTTCCAGCCTGTCGAGTCCGAACAGTGGGGAGAGGTCGGCAATCCGGTTATCGGACAGATCCATGGATACGGCATGAATGCAGTATTGAACCCCATCCAAATCGTTTATCCCGGAGGCGGACAATTCAAATTCATCGATGTCCTCCAAATACCAGGATGGAAATTCGATACCGGTATGACCATAATGCCTGATTTTTAAGGCATCGTAAAAATCAACTGCCACAGGCCTCTTTGAAGTTGTTTTGGCCTGTTTTTTTTCCTGATCATCTACAATCGTAAATCCATCGGTTTCCATCTCCCAATCATACACCGGTGAATAATCGAGGTCTTCATAGCTGTTCAGCGCATTTGAAATCTCCTCTATCCTTTCCAGTTTCAAGATATGTGAAAACGCAAGCAGTCCGTCGAAGTCATTCTCCTCCACATGCCGCTTTATTTCGTTGAGATAGTAATTGGCCCGGTCCGGATGGTAGAGCATGATCAGTTTGGAAAACCCCTTCCCTTCCGCAGAAATTTCTATGTTCACAAAATCGCTTATCATGTCTCCCATCTTCTGCAGCATGGCATACTGCTGATTTTTGTACAAATTAATCAGCGTCAACGAGATATTATTCAGGTTCTTGATGGTGTAAGCCGCTTCCAGTTGCCTTTGAAGGTCGGTTATTGTCATTTCAATCCAGATTTGATGTCTGTCAAGCAAGTTTTACAGTTTGATTTAGCAACTCAACATTGAAAATAACCTTGGCATTTAAAGCCTTAAAAACCTTGATTATTGTTTCAAATCTTGCATCTGTCAAGCTGTTTTCCAACTTGGAAATTTGTGCTTTCTTCACACCGACAAGTAGTCCAAGTTGTTCCTGTGTTAAGTTTCTCTCCTTGCGCGCTTGTTTGATTGCTTCTCCAAGCAAATCAAGTCGCAATTCGTTTTCAAATGTTTCACGTTTTGGCGTTCCAGGTTTGCCGATATGTTTGTCCAACATTTCGTCTAAACTGTATGTTTTCAGTGTCTCCATTTTCATCTAATTAATTTTTTTTGTGCTCAAAATACAATTTTCTGAGATTCTCAGCCTTCCCGATTTCTCCGGGTGGTATTTTGTCTCTCTTTTTGATTATTCCATGTGTTGAAATAACAACTATTTCGGTTTTTCCGGTTTTGTCCCAAAAAGCAAGAAGGCGGTAATGGGTTCTGTTAAACAATGTCCGGAATTCCCAAATTTCTCCTTTCAGTTTTTTGAAAAGTTCTTTATCGCTTGAAAATCTCGCTTTTTGAATATTATAATAAATCTTCTCTCTTGCCTTTTCATCAAGATTGTCTAAGAATTTGGCTGCGTCTTCTAAAAACCGAACCTGAAATTTCCCAGCCATATTGTAAATGTTTGAGCAAATATAAATGTTTCTTAATTGGGAAACAAATTTAGGTCTTAATACCATACAAAAAACTTACCACTAACAGCGTAGGAAGCTACACGCAGGGGAGGATTTACGGTGTTGTAATCTCTTTGGATTTTGTATCGAAGATAATTAAACCTTCAGCTTTGTCTCCAAGCTGACCGATTAATTCTCCTTTCTCATTCCAAACAGATGATTTTCCTGCACAGTCATATCCTCCTGATTTTCCAACATAATTTGCCATAAATGTTACCATGTGGTAATTCTTGGCTATCTCGGCTAGTTTATTTAGTTCTGCATCAATGCCTCCAATAGAACTTAATACACTTGCCATATAGATTGTGGCATTATTTTGGCTTGCATAGGCGCAATGTGCCTTGTTGGAAGCTTCATAGCAAATGGCTGGGGAGACCACTTCTGTTTCAAAATTAAGCACCAACGGATTTTTGCCTGCTGTAAAAATTGCTTTTTCGGGTGGATACAAATACTGTTTTGAATAGGTAATTCGCTCCTTGTGAGGTTGAAAAATAATCATGCTTACAAATACATTCCGCTCTTTTTTGGTTGGCAATCCAACTCCAATGGTGATGCTGTTCTTATCGCTCAGGCTTTGCAGCTCATCTAATCTTGTATCATCTTGATTTGTAGCAAGACGCTCTGCTAAATCCGGTTCGTAACCGGTTAGCGACAACTCAGGAAAAACCACCAGCTCTGCCTTGTGCAGGATGGCTTGTTGGATCCACTTCCGGTGATTTTCGATGTTCTGATTGATATCTCCCCTGACGGAGGCTGTTTGTGCGATGGCAAGTCTCATGATCGTGTTAGCAATTCAGGTTTTCTATTTGATTGAAATTGAATTTTTTAAGTTCCCATTTCCAAATTAACCCATCGTCAGGATCCATCATTTCTCCTGTTTTAACAAATCCGAATCTTGTTAAAATTTTTGTCGAAGCATTTTCTTCCGGTAAAGTGTGCGCAATAATTATTTTCACGCTGGAGTCAGTAAATGCATTTGAAATTAACCCTTTGGCCATTTCTGTGGCAAATCCTTTGTTGCGGTATGCAGGGGTTATTTCATAACCAATTTCAACAGTCCCATATTCATTGGGTTTTCCTTTGTAGCCACCACTCCCAATTAATTTGTTGTCTTGTTTATGAATGGGGAAATAGGTCAACCATCCAATTTCTTCATGGTCTTTTAGAAGTAGGTTTAGTGCATATTTTAATGGCTCTATGCCAAATTCCGTCCAATTGTCTGCTATTTGTATGTCCAACAGAGATCCCAATTCATTGTTTCCCTCCATCGCTTTGTTTAATATTTCTCTATTGCAGGGAATTAGCCTAAGGTTTTTGGTTTCAATAATCATTTTTTAAATTTTCTAATTGATTTGTCTTTTTGCCTGACCGCCAACGAAGGAGGCTACATTCAGGGGCGGATGGCGGGCGATTTAGCCAACGCTGATCTACAATTGTTGTCTATCCGGTGTTCTCGTGACTGAGCGGAAAGATGTACCCCGAAAACCACAGCTGCCGCGCTTGACGGGTAGCTGAAGTTTTGTTTCGTTTTTATAGTTTTCAATATTTTAGGATTAAATTACTTAATAAGAATCTATTTCGGCAATGTCTTAGTTCTTGCAGCATACAAATCAAAACCTCCTTTCCCTCCTGGCTTGTTCGATGAAAAAATCAACATTGTATCATCAAATGCGCCAAATGGAACAATAATCGGACGATATTCGTCATATACTGAATTAATTTTATCCCCCAAATTTTGTGGCTGAGACCATTTTCCATTCAAATACTGTGAGAAATATAAATCAAATCCGCCATAACCCCCCACCCTATCTGACGTGAAGACCATTATATTCCCTACCACAAATGGACATTTGTCATTAAAATCACTTGACAACGCATTCACTTTTACAATTTCCGGGGTGATGGCACTTTGATAATTGGGATTAATTGCCTCTTCCTTGAAAGCTGTTTCATAAATATTAAATATTCCCATTTCTCTGTTACTACAGAATACAAGACTTTTGTTACTGTTAAATATGCAAGGGTACATGTCATCATACCTGGAATTGATTGAAATAAAAGATTTTGGCTCGTTTATTATTTTTTGTGCACCATAAGTGCCAATGTCCACTTTCTTTGATGAAGCATACTTTATGTCAAAGTTGCCTGATTCATTATTTGCATAGAAAAAATATTGAAAAGCGTCATCACCAAAAAAGACAAATGGTCCAAATTCATCAAAGTCACTATTGATAGTTTCTAAAACTTTCTTAGTGTATTCATTATCGCTGTTCATGTCACTAACAAAAGAGATATTTAAAATATCATCTTTGGGGTGATAAGAAATGTCCAGGCTTTTATGGATGATATCAAAATTTTTTCCTGTACTATTTCTATTTGTAGAAAAATAAATTCCATGTCTGAATCCTGGATAAGGTAGATTCGAGTTATAATCATCAAAAGCAGAGTTAATATTTTCCAGATTTACAGGCAATTCAGTTACAATTGTCTCGTAAGTAAAATCATCATCGTTGTTGATTCTTTTAATACAACTTGTCAATGTTAATAGGAAAGCGAAAAGCAAAATTCTTAATGTCATTGTGTTTATTTGGTTTCCAACATAGGTTTTCTTTATTGATAGTTTTTTTATGGCTTAGGTTGCTTTCATTTAAAATTAAACACAGGGTAGGAAGCTACACACAGGGGCGGTATGCAGGCGATTGAGCTAACGCTGGTCTTCGATGCCTTTCGAATAGCAAACCTGCCTGAGTGGATAAAATCCTATGGCAATTCAGGCGATACAATGGCGTTTGCGCGGGCATTGATGATCCTTTGCGCCCGTCTCTTTTTCATTTTGACTGGTCCGAATATTTCCACCAAAGAATGGTGCCAAAATAGCCTGCCACACTTGTCAATCCTAAAATCAAATAACTCCAACCATTCAAACCTGCCTTCAAATCCGCTCCTCCACTACCGCTGTAAATACCGGGTACGGCCCAGGGGAAATAATTCCCAATTCCCAGGGCTCCAAAAATCTGTGCCATCACCAACAAAATCGCCACAATACCAAGGGGAGCCATAAATCCTTTGCCATAGATGGCGAAGAAGGCTATCGGCGTGTTTAGGAGGATGATCATCATGCTGGTGGTGAAATAGACCTGAATATTGTTGGTAAACATGGCTGAATCCCAACCCGGCAGCCGCAATGAGCCGCCAATGAGCAAGCCCAGCAACAAGTTGGACAGTGCCAGTGCCACACACCAGAGGAGGTAATAGACAAATTTGGCGTTAAGTATCTTTGTGCGCGAAATTGGCAAGGAGAGCAAGTCTTTTTCTGTCCCTTCGGAATATTCCCGGCCAAATAACCAACTGGCCACAAAACCAAATATTAAAACACCACCCACTCCCACCGCTTGCGACAACAATCCCAAATAGGAATTCCAATTTGCCTCGAACGACATCAAGACTGCCTTTGCTTTAAAGGAGCCGGAAAGACCTTCGGTGCCGTTGCCCCCCATTAAAAACATGAATACACCCCCAAACAGGGGTGCCAGTGAAAATGCGATAAAGGTAACCCGGGTAATACTTGAATGCCTGTTTTTGAGTATTTCGGCCGTGAATGCCTGCCATTGTTGTATCATAAGCCAGAAGAACGATTAAATGTTGTAGTTTCAAATTTTCCACTTTGGGCTATTTGTCTTTGGTTTCACGCAAAGCCCGCCAAGTTCGCAAAGAAAAGAAGGCCATTTGATCATTTGTGCATTGCTTATCATTAAGTTAGAAGAACGATTAAATGTCATAGTTTCAAACTCTCCGATTTTGGGCTATTTGCCAATAGTTTCACGCAAAGCCCGCCAAGTTCGCAAAGAAAAGAAGTCCATTTGATCATTTGTGCATTGCTTAGCTTTAGTTGCCAATTATTCTAAGAAAATAAGCCTCCAAATCCTCTTCCACCACACGAATCATTTTGGGTGGTAATCCGGCATTGACCAACAACGTTGAAATATATTCCGGTTGCACAATGGCTTTCGGCTCTTCTGATTCAAGGAAGCCTGAATCATTCGTTGCAAAAATAAAATCCTTGCCGTTTAAAAATTGCAAGGCCTTGTGATTATCCACGGTATTCACACAGAGTTTCTTCATAATTTGGTGTTCCAAATCCTTTGTATTGATCTCCTTGATCAATTTCCCCTGGTGGACAATGCCAATTCTGGTGGCAACTTTGGCAATTTCAGACAGAATATGGCTGGAGAGGAAGATGGTGGTGGCATGATGATTTACCAAATCTTTTAAAAACTCCCGGATCTCCACAATTCCGGCCGGGTCCAAGCCATTGATGGGCTCATCCAATATGAGTAGTTTGGGATTGTGGAGGAGTGCCTTTGCCAGTCCCAACCGCTGGTTGTTCCCCAATGACAGGAATTTGGCTTTTTTGTGCTCGTATTGTCCCAGTTGCAGGACAGCGATCATTTTATCGATTTGCTTTTTGTCTTTGAGTCCACGAAGCCGGTAGCATACTTCCAGGTTTTCCCTTACCGACAGATTTGGATAGGAACAGGGTGTCTCCACCATGTAGCCTACCTCATTCCAAATCGGAGCTGCCTGTTTGGCGGTTTGTCCGAACAATGCGATGGTACCGGCATCCGGTTTGATCATTCCAAGTAGCAGCCTGATGGCAGTGGTTTTCCCAGCGCCATTGAGTCCAAGGAAGCCATAGATTTCACCCTCCCTCACATGGATGGAGACCTCATCCACTGCCACAGTCTCTCCAAATTTTTTTGTCAGTTTTTCAGTCTGTATTACATTCATAAGCTACAGTGCTTCGCAGTTCATAATTTGTACTTCTTCCTCCTGCGGTTTCTTTTTGCATGATGTCTTTATATATCAAATCGTTAATGTCCCGAATAGCTGTGTCTTTTGAGCATTTTGCCATCTTTGCCCATTTTGACGAAGTCATTTTTCCTTCAATGCCATCTAATAATCTGTTAATTACCTTATGCTGTCTCTCGTTGATGATTGTTTTTGAATGTTTGTTCCAGAAATCTGCTTTGAACAAGACTTTTGTCAATGTAATCTCAGTTGATTTTAAGGCATTTATTAAACAGCTTAAAAACCATTTTACCCATTCTGTTATATCAAGTTCTCCTTTTTGCGTTGTCTCCAATATTTCATAGTATTGTTTTCTTTCAATCCTGATTTGCGCCGACATGCTATAAAATCGTTGGGTACTTTTGTCTGACTGAGCTAATAACATATCGGATAATGCCCTTGTTATCCGTCCATTACCATCTTGAAAAGGATGGATTGTAACAAACCAAAGATGAGCAACAGCGGCTTTTATTACCAAATCAATTTTATCGTTTTCGTTAAACCATTTCAGAAATCGATTCATTTCAGTCTCAATTAAATCTGCATCCGGAGCTTGAAAATGAATTTTCTCTTTTCCTGCTGCACCAGAAACAACCAGCATTGGTCCAGTTGTATCTTTTCGCCAATCGGCGACAGTTATTTTGAATATACCGCTTCTGCCCATTGGGAACAATGCCGCGTGCCAATCAAAAAGCCGGTCTGCCGTCAATGGTTTGAAGCAATTATGCGTTGCGTCAATCATCATTTCTACCATCCCATCCACATTCCTGTCAGAATCAATTGAGCCAGCGATTTGCATTCCCAATCTCCTTGCAATTGATGAACGAACCTGGTCTGGATTCAAAAATTCTCCTTCTATTTCTGTTGATTTTAAAACATCTAATGTTAAAGTGTCAAGTAAAGCTTCGTTTCTCAAATCAAAGCCCAATGATTCCATTTTCCCAATTAATCGTCCCTGCAAATTTCTTGCTTCACCTAATTGGTTTAACAACGCTTCGCTTCTCCAGATAAAATCCGGCCAATTGGCTTTTTGATGTATATAAGATTCCATTCATCGTATATTTTGCAACGAAAATAGGTTTTATTCGTCGCATTTGAAAATTAATCGATGCATATTTTGCGTCAATTAAGTGATTTATTCGTTGTACTTCACCTTTTTTATGCTTGCAGGTAACGGTTGGCGGTATATTTCGCAAGGGTTGGCGGAGCTGCGTCTGACTCCCCCGTGCCAAACCCCGAGGCGTGGCGAACTGTTGCTGACCCTCTGAACCCCTTAGTAAATATGGCGTTTGTGACCTGCCGTTTTAATCATGCTTTCATTTTAAAAACCGACGTTTGACTTCAGGAGTTGGGATCATACAACTATCCCGCTTACCAAAAATTCGATATCGTGTCCTTGCGACTATATGATATATAAAATCTCTTAATGGAGCTGGAATAATAATAAAAAGATAAAATAGCTTCCAAACTCCACCCAACTCTTTCAAAACATGGAGTGCTGCCGATGATTTTAGAAAGTATTTGTCGCCATTAATGAAAACGAATGAGTCAAAATCATTGGTTGGTAAATGATACTTTTTAAGCAATGCTTGTCCGCTTTCAGATTGCAAGGCAGCAAACTTGAATTTTTCTTCTGAATCTCTTTTTATGGTGAAATTGACAACACTTACACATAGATTACACACTCCATCAAAAAGCAAGATATAATTTTCATTGTTACCCATTTTGGGAAATATTATCTATCTCTTCTATTTATAAAATGATAATATTCAATCAGCCAATTGTTAATCGTACTTTTTTAGAAAATCCAATCTCTACGATGCGATACAATGTCGACAATTGAATATCGCTATGTCCATTCTCGATTCGCGATATAAAACTCTTTCTTGTACCTGTCTTTTGAGCCAGTTCCTCCTGGGTCATGTTAGCTTCTTTTCTTGCGTCTTTTAGTATTTCACCAATAGCGAAGGCTTTTGCTTTTATTTCAAAATCGGCACGCTTTTCAGTTCCAATTTTACCATATCTCTGGTCTAAATGTTCGTCAAATGTTTTAATATCTTTCATTTCTTATCTCCTTTTTTATAATCAAAATATTCCCTCATTATCTGTATGGCTTTTGTTTCCATTCGACGAAGTTAACGAATAATGGAACTACTCAAATTTTCATAAAAAAATTTAATACTTAGGCAGGATGCTCATTCAATTGGCCACAACGTAGGAAGCTAACCATAGGGGCGGATTACGGGCGATTTAGCTAATGCTCATCTTCGATTCCTGTCAAGCAGAAAAGCAGCTTGAGCGGAAAGTTGCACACCGAAAACCAATGCTGCCGCGCTTGATGGGTAGCTGAAGTTATGCGTTCGCCCTTTATTTCCTGTCGTCATAAGTCAATGTTTAAAATTAAAGGTGTGTGGTCACTATGAGCAATCCAGTTTTCGTATGTTCCAATTTCAATATTTATCACCTTGTCATAAAGTTCTGCTGATGCGAAGCAATAGTCGATGTGATAAGGCTTGTCCTTGTTGCGTTGCAGAAAGAAGGTCGGATGATTTTCTTTACCTTGTTCTTGATTTAAGAGCTTGTGGTAAACACTGAAAATATTTTTTTCAGCTAACTTCTCAACCACAGCGGAATGATTTCCTACACGATTCACTCTGTCCCAGATTTTATTACTGTTAAAATCTCCAGTCAAAATTGTTCGCTCACAGTTTAAAAGCTGGTCGTAATGATTTATCGCTTTCCACACCTGTTCAATGTATTGTCCGTCTGGGTCGTTGCGGTTGTTTGCCCAAATCGCAAAAAGTGTAAAGTCAAGTTGTCCACCAGTAACGGAAATAGGTGAAATTATCTTTATGTCTTCATTGTGCCTGTCAAGAAGTTGAAACCTAAAATCGCTGTATGAAAAAATTCCAAGTCCTTTATGTTTATTGTCGCCAAACCACAAAAAGTCATTGGGTCGTTTAGTTGTCGAACTAAAAACCAATTTGTCAGGATGCTCACATTCTTGAACAACCAAAATGTCTGGTATCTGGGTCAGAATGATGTCTGCCTTTTTTCTAAACGCTCCTTGACAATTCCAGGTTATTAATCTCATTTTTATCTATCAAGTAGTTAGTTGCATTGTCCATTTGGGTGACGTTCAGAACTATATTCAGTTGACGAATACGGGTGGTTTTCCTGTTGAGACGTACCTCCAATGTTGCGGGCTACACTGCTTGCTGTCAGCACGGAAACGACAATTGACATATCGTTTTTGTTACCAAACATTTTTATTTGAATGCTTTATTGATTTTTTTTATTAATACATAAAAGTCCTTGTGTGATTCATCACTTATAGCTAATGTTTTAAATTCATCAAGCAATTTTTTCTTCAATTCGTTTTTAGCAGATTTTTGAGGCTTACCATTACTCATTGTCGCTCTTCGAACAGTTTCGGCCTCCTTTCCATAAACATTTGTACATACAATTGTAGGTATTAGTCCTTCGATTGACTCTTTGCCAACCTCTTTTTTCCCAATTGGGAATAGGTCAAGATTTTCTTTAAATCCAATTGCAATTACTGAGCTCTTTATACTTTCAAATCTGTCTAAATCGACAGTCACAACTACATTTTTAAATTTACTTTTTATGAAATTCATCAAAATATTGTTTTTTAGATTATCAGCTCCATCGTAAGCAAATATTTCGATATCATTCCTTAATGCATTTTCACCATGAATACTTTCTTGCAGATAATTCATATATTCCTTGTCGATAATACCTTCAACTAGTAATATTTTGGCATTCCCACTAAAAATTACTTCTTTCATTGGACCAAAGTCAGATTGATTTATTCCCAATGCAAATGCAAAAGGTTCATACCAAAATTCACTATCCGTTTTTACAACATAAGAGCTTGAATCTTTACATTTCGGTTTTGTTGGATAATCCGGCGATACTGACCCCTCCTCCGGTGATATTGACCCCCCTCTCAGGGATAAGGTTCAAAGAACTCGAGAGGCTGACAATTTTACCGTTTTTTTCTTAAACTTTCACCTTTTAATTCAATGCGGTAAGAAGTGTGCACAAT
>CAMCBW010000070.1 GCA_945873105.1 Tangfeifania diversioriginum | reverse complement strand
GCTTCGAAGACAGAGTGGAAAAAGTTGCTGGTCGACAGTACCTTTACCCTTGCTGTGGTGATGGGCATGTCTGTCAAAACATTGTCGGGTAAGGTGGTAGCCAACCTGGGATGGGACAAGGTCAAACTGACCCATCCTGTCTTTGCCGGGGATACCCTCTACGCAGAAAGCAAAATTCTCAGCAAGCGCGAATCTGCCAAACGGCCAACCCAGGGAATCGTCACTGTATCAACCAGGGGAATAAACCAGGAGAACATGGAGGTGATTTCGTTCGAAAGAGTGTTTCTGGTCTATAAAAAGGGATTTTTGCCCAGTGAGGAGCTCTATTGAAACCATACTTAGCTACCCGCATGGTTACTTGGTTTGCCCGCATTCTTACTTATTTTGCCTGCATGGTTACTTTGGGTGAAAGACTAACTATTTAGTTTGTCCGCATTCTTACTTATTTTGCCTACATGGTTACTTTGGGTGAAAGACTAACTATTTAGTTTGCCCGCATTCTTACTTATTTTGCCTGCATGGTTACTTTGGGTGAAAGGCTTACTATTTAGTTAGCCCGCATTCTTACTTAGCTTGCCCGCATGGTTAGTTTACTTTACAGACTTGCTACTTTGCTTTCCTGAATTGTTACTTTTTCGGATGAGCTAACCCAATGGTCACTCTTTTCGTGAAAGTTCCCTAATTGCCTTGAACTCTGAATCGCTGTTCCAGGCTGGCCAGGCTTTCGAGTTCGCCAGATTGGTTCCGACATGGTACAATAGTTTGGCATCCTGAAGCACACCGTTCAGATCATCCCTTTCAGGCACATATTGGTCATTTGGGGTATGGTAGGTCTCTTTCCAGTAAAGCGCAACCCTTCTCAAGGTCTCCTCCTTTCCATACTTTTCTGCATCGACGTAACCTTTGGCGTAGATTGCCGGAACTCCCTTCTTGACAAATGGAAACTGATCGGAACGGAAAAACATCCCATTCTCAGGATTTGGATCCGGCGCCAGGTAGCGTCCCTGCTTCACTGCCTCCTTCTCGACCCAACTGTCCAGCTCCGATTGACCGGAACCGGTGAGCATGATGTCCCTGAATTTGCCCAGAAAGAGCAAGACATCTGTATTGATAACGGCCACAGTTTTGTTCATGGGGAAGAAGGGATGTTCGGCATAGTAGCCGGATCCCAGCAAGCCTGACTCTTCGCAGGTGACAGAGAGGAAAAGTACCGAACGATCCACCGGTGGCGCCGATCTGAATCCCCGTGCCATCTCCAGCATCCAGGCTACTGCGCTGGCATTGTCGGTGGCGCCGTTGTAGATGCTGTCGTTGTTCACCTTTGCACCAATTCCCAAATGGTCCCAATGCGCCGTGTAAACGACTACCTCGTCCGGATGTTTGCTGCCACGGATCAAACCGCAAACATTGGCGGAGCTCTGCTGCTTGAATTGATTGTAAATCTTGCCTGAAACTTGCAATGGCAGGGCCATTGGCTTAAAGTCTTTTCGGAGCGCCAGCTCTTTTGCCTGGAGAAAGCTCATACCGCAGGCAGTAAACAATTTTTCGGCCGCTGCTTTTGAAATCCAACCCTCAAAGGCACACCGCTCCTTGTACCCATTTTCGGGTTGCAGGTATAGCCGGGTTGTCTCTCCATTGTTGCTGACCACCTGCCAGGGATAGCCTGCCTGCGCAGTCTCGTGCACGATGAAGCAACCCCTGGCACCCTGGCGGGCTGCCTCCTCAAATTTGTAGGTCCAACGGCCGTAATAGGTCATGGTATTCCCTTTGAAATAGGTGTCATTGGTCCCGAAACCAGGATCGTTAACAAAAATCAGCAGGGTCTTGCCTTTCAAATCCATCCCCTGGAAATCATCCCGTTGGTATTCCGGTGCAGTGATGCCAAAACCAGCAAATACAACTTCTGAACGATCGAGTGTTAACTCCTCCTCGACCACTCTTGAGAAGGAGACATAATCGGTATGCTTCTGAAAATTTAAGGTGCCTTTCGGGGTATTGAAATCCAGTGTATTGGAGATTTTGGAGCTAACTGCCAGAATAGGAACCTCCTGAAAATAACTTCCACCATTGGCCGGTTCAAGACCAATCTCCTTCATCTGGGAGGCGATGTAATCGATGGTCATTTTTTCAGTGGCGGAGGCGGGCATCCGGCCGGCAAACCGGTCTGCCGAAAGTGTTGCTACATGTTTTTCGATGTTTTGATAAAGAATGGCCTCTTCTCCCTGCTCCTTCACGGTAGTGGAACATGCCATGCAGAGAAGGGCTAAAGCAGAAATTAGTAGGAATCTCATGGAGAAATTGTTAAGCTATTTGTAATGACATCCGACCTTTCTGGATACTCCGCTGATTGGCTCAGGAGGCAGGTCTGCCCAACAGAATTTTGTCTCCCTCTTCCAATCCTTTCTTTACAACGATGAACTTTGCACTTTGGTTGCCGCATTCAACATCCCGGATTTTTACCCCTCCAAACTCCTTGAGGTAGACAAATTGCCTGGCGTCATCGGTAAAAAGTGCCTGGCGTGGAATGACAAGTACGTTCTGCTCCCGGCTGATGATAATTTCGTTGTTGGTGGTCATGGCGGGTTTAATCTTGTTGTTGTCGCTGGATATGCGAATGTTGACCTTAAATACCTTTGAGTCAAACCCCGTCATCTCTTGTCCGACATTGGAGATACTGGATATGACGCCGGTCTTTTCCTGGTTCTTGAGTGCATCAATAAATATCCGGGCACTGTCACCCACCTTAATTTTTGAAATGTAGATCTCTTCCACATAGGTTTCTGAGACCAGTACGGAGAGGTCTGGTAAGGTTGCAATCAAGGGGCTCTGCCTGCTCACATTCGAGCCTATGGTTAGCTTACGGCTGCCGCCTCTGCCAAATGTTCGTCCGTAGATGAGCATGCCATCCTTAGGGGCGGTAATCCTGGCCTCGTCAAAAGCCTGTTGGTATTTCTTGACCCTCAGCTCCAGTTCGTTGACCCGTTCTGCCTCGCGTGTTACCTGTATTCTCAATGCTTTCTGGGTCATTTGATAGGCGCGGATTCTGGCATCCAGCTGCCTTTGGGCCCTTTCGTAGGCCATCTGTGCCCTGCGCTGAAAAGCTGGAGATTCATAAACGGCTTGCTCCATTTCGATTCGCTTCAATTCAAGGTCGAAGACAAATTGCTCCAGTCCGTTGCGAAGAGCTACCAAGTCGACTGCACTGTCAATCTTTTCGTCATTGTAATTAAAAAGCACCTTTTTCAGGGTCTCTTCCGTACTCTCCTTGAGCTGTTTGATCCTTCCCTGATCCAGCAAGGCAACATAGTCTCCCTTTTTAACGATGGAGCCTTCTGGAATCAGATCCTTGATTTGGGTCTCCCAAAGCTCCAGGGTCCGGTCTCCGAAAACATCCGGTATGGTGATAAAGACAGCTTTTTCACTTTGAATTTCGCCCTTGCAGGCGATAATTGCTTCAAAATCTTCTTTTTTCACCGTATGAATTACCGAGACAGGTTTCGCTTTAAAAAATCCTGCCAACATCAACAACAATACAAGGCTGGATGTGGAGATCAGGATGATTTTTTGTTTTTTTGATAGCGTCATTGGTTCAGAATTTTATCAAAATCAGCCGACAAATCCACTTTGTTCTGGAAATCGTAGAGGGCATATTGCCTGATCTGGTAGTAGGATAGCCAGTATTTGCGCAAGGAATTGATGTAGGCCCTTTTGGCATTTTCCAAATCTGTTCGGGCCATATTCAACTTTGTAACATCCAGCTTTCCAATTTTAAACCGCCGCATGGTAACATCGAATCCCATTCTGGCAATGGTATCAGCCTTGGCAGAGTTCTGTACCATTTCCGATTGCAGGTTGAATTCCAGCACGCTCATCATAATTGTCTGCTGAAAGTCGATTCGTTGCTGTTTTACCGTATTGATCACCACTTCGCGGTTGGATTTGGCCATTTGAAGTTGCCCTTTCCGCCTGCCCCAATCTATGATGGGGATGGAGACACCAACAATCCCAATATTTTGGAATTGATTCGGATAACGGTAGGCTTCAGCCAGATCATTGGCTGTCTGGTTGAAACCAGCTTGTGCGCTGATGTCGGCACTTAACCCATTTTGCGACTGCACAAGTTTGACATTGCTGTCCTGTTCGAGCAGTTGCCTGTCCTGTGTCAGAATGTCAGGGTTGTTTTGCATCGATTTTTGAACAGCCTCCTCCACACTGATTTTAAACTCTGCAGCGATGGAGACAGGTAAAACACATTCGATCCGTGCATTCTCCTCGAGGCCCAGGAATATATTCATATCAGATCTTGCCCTCAGAAGACCCTGGTTGGCACGGGTCAGGGCGATCCGGGCATTCATCAGGTTCAGTTCAAAGTTTAGAAGCTCATCCTGCGTAAGGGTTCCAACCTGGTAACGTCCTTTCCCAATCTGGTACAAAGTGTCGGCATTGGCCAAATTGTTGGTCCAGATGTTGATTTCGATCTGGGCATCCACCAATTCAAAAAACTTGGTGGTAGTCTTGACAGCGATGTCCTCTTTGGATTGGATGAAATTCTTTTTGGCGGCCTCGAATTTCAAGGGTTCAATTTTCGATTTCCATTTCAAACTGTTGTAGCCATTCAGCTTTTGCCGGTAACCCAAGCTTACAATATTGGCGGAGAACTTGGTGGATGCTTCGCCCAGAAAGTTCTTGACCATGCCGACATCGGTACTGGCACTGAAACTACCGCCCGTTAAGGGGACATTTTGTGTGGCTTTCAACGAGGCGCTGGAGGTAATGTTTTTCTGCTGGGTGTATTGGTAATTTTGGGTCTCCGGAACATAATCCTGTCGGATGGAGTTGTTGTAGGAGAGTGGGTTTGCCCCGATGGCCAATTGCGGTAGTCTGTCTGATCGGTAGTAGGTGTACTCCCAGTAGCTGGCAAGGTACATGTTCTGTTGCCTGAATGCATCCAGCGATTGCCTGGAGGCCAGGTCAATCGCCTCATCCAGCGTTAGTGTCATTGCTTTTTCCTGAGAATAGGAGTTGTATCCAAAGATTAAAAGCAGCAAAAGGAAGATGAAACGAATCATGGTAATGTTATTGTCTTAAAGATTCAACCGGGTCTTTGTCAGCGGCTTGCTTGGCAGGCAGATAGCCAAATGTAATCCCGATAAACACTGAAACGCCAAAGGAGATAAATATGGAGAAAAGGGAGATAATCGTTTTGATGTCGAAAATTGTTTGAATTACCTTCGATAGAATGACGCCCAGTATAATTCCGATCAGTCCGCCTGCAACACTGATCAGGGTGGATTCTGACAGAAACTGGAATACGATGTCCTTTCTCGAAGCGCCAATGGCCTGCCTTGTTCCGATTTCACGGATTCGTTCCATGACGGAGGCCAGCATGATGTTCATGATGCCTATTCCACCCACGATCAGCGAGATTCCAGCGATTGCTCCCAATACAATGTTGAAAATGTTCTTGGTCTTCTGCTGTTGTTTCAACAACAATTCAGGTATGCTTACCTCAAAATCAGGAATGTCGTTGTGCCTGCGCATCAGCATATTGCCAACTACTTTTGCGGTGGCAGCAAGTTGCTGTGTCTCTTTGACGCGAACTATCAGTTTGTCCAACTGATTCAGATCCTCTACCTTACCAGCGTTGTTGTCCCTGCCTGAACTAGCCTGCTTCACCTGGTCTCCCCTGATGAGTGCCCTGTTCCGAAACCTCAGGAGCATGGTTTTTACCGGGATGATGATGCTGTTATCGGTTCCGCTGATCGACATGGTACCTCCTCCGGAACCGACAAAGCTGCGTTTCTCGATTACTCCGATGACCTGGAGCCAGATCTGTCCGCATTTGATGTATTTGCCAATAGGGGATTCCTGGTTGAAGAAGATGTTTTTCACATTGTAGCCAATGACGCAGACGGGATATCCTTCCTTGGTATGCTTCGGATGAAACAGCGTTCCGCTTTCCAGTTTTATGTCAAAAAGGCTGAAATAGGTATTGTCAGTACCATCCAACTTTACCGGACTGCTGATATCGTGCAGAATGGCTGTATAATTGAAGGTAATGATCGGACAAACCGACTCCACTGATGGAATAATCTCCTGAATGGATTGAGCGTCCAGCAGGGTAAGTCCCTTGGAGAACTTCTTCTTGCTACCGGCCAGCTGGTTGCCTTCCGTAGTACTGCTGCTTTTGGGATCATTGGCGCTGGCCTGGTCTGACTGAAGCACCGGAGTGACGATGATGTTGTTGACGCCAACCATTTTGATCTGTTCAAGAATCTCCTGTTCGGCGCCGTTTCCAATGGCAAGCATACTGATGACTGCTGCCACGCCAAAAATTATTCCCAATGCCGTCAGCAAGGATTTTACCTTGTTGGCCACAATATCTTCCAGGGCGATCTGGACGTTGTAGGAATATCTGGTATAGAAGGCTTTGATGTTCATTGGAGATTTTTTCGAAGCATGAATGTTGGATTGAATATTAAACCCGCTAGATGGCTATTGTTTGACCCTGATTCTATTGGTCTGCCTTGCTGAATCCTTTTTTTCTGTCTGGTTCCCCTTCTTTTGGCGCTCGTTTTGCCTGTCCAGCTGTTCCTGGTATATCTCCCAGCCAACAGTCTCAATATCTTCCAGTTTCTCAGGCTCGTTTAACAACAAAATCTCTCCTTCGGCAACTCCCTTGTTGACGATCACATGGTCTTCATTCTCTTCCCCCAGATCAACAATCTGCCTGGTAATTCTACTGGTTTTACGGTAGACAAATTTGGTGGAATCTGTTTCGAAAACTGCCTCCGTCGGGACATACAGCTTGTTGCTGTAAACTCCGGTCTGGATTAAATTGCCTGTGGTCATGGCTGGTTTTAGGTCAGGATCACTGCCAAAAACGCGGATATTGACAGAAAATACCTTGGAATCGCTCTTGGGCATTGGCTGTCCAATGTTGGCTACTGAAATAACCTCTCCCTTTAATTCCTTGTCAGGAAACGCGTCAATGGTAAGTTTCACTTTTTGTCCAACCTTAATTTTTGCAATATCGATTTCGTTGATGTAGGTCTCCGAAATCATTCGGGTCATATCGGGAAGTGTTGCAATAATCGGACTCCAGGGTGTCAGAACAGAGCCAACCTGGATTTTTATGCCAAATCTATCCCTGGCATAGATGACCATGCCCGGTTTGGGTGCCTTGATAATAAGTGCATCGTAGACCTGCAACAAATCATTGACTCTTTTTTCCTTCAACCTGAAATCAATGTTTCTTCTTTCCATTTGAGAGTTGACCTGACGTTGTCTCATGACCAGACCCTTGATGTCTTGTTCCAGTTTTCGCTCTGCTTTGGCAACATCCATTTCAGCTCTTTTGATCACCGAAGGAGATTCATACACTGATTCGGCCAGGACAATCTTTCGCTCTTCCAAATCGCTTCGGGAGTTGGTAATTAAATCACGGTAGTTGCTCAAACTCAGGTTGGAATCCAGTTTGGCATCTTCTACTATAACCATGGCAGCCTCCAGTTCCAACCTGGCCTGTGTCAAAACCTCTTCCACAACTTTGTGATCAAGCGTGGCAATGTACTGTCCGGAGTCGACCACTGTTCCCTCTTCAATTAAATCGGTAATTTTGATTTCATACACCCTAACGTTCTGGGTGGACAATACTGTTGGAAGCAGTATATTCTCTGAATTTTCGGATTCCAGCTGGCCTGATGTATGTACCTTGACCTCAATGCTGCCTTTTTGTACTTTACAGGTAATCAACTCTTCCCCAGATTTTCGGCTAAGACCATAGATGATGATTAGTAACAAGGCGATGGACACTGAAGCGATAATCAGCTGCTTTTTTCTGTTCATGTCAAACTGGTTGATGCTGTGATTTGACTCACATTTGAAAAGAAAGTTTAATCTTAATTTCTCAAATGGGAGAAGTATTTCGTTAAATTGAAAATTGACGGTTCCAAAGATAAGCATTGAAATGGTTTGGGCATGGATATATTTGTTGAACCGCCCCTTTTTTAACAAAAAATTGCACTACGCTACAATATGCAACCCAAGTCTGGATTGGTTTGACGGGAATTTGCAAATACACAGTTCATGCAGAACCACTCAAAAGGATCAACGCCTCCAGGATTAATGAAGAGGAGAGGGAGTGAAGCAACAGATCAGAAAGTGTAGTAATTTACCTTATTGATCGCGGTATTCATGTTAACGCCTTTCAAATCAATGGTATATGTTTCTTTGTTCTGAAGTGAGACAGTGGTCATCAAGGTACGGCCGCCCCTGGCATCCTCGGTGGTCATCTCCATCACGAAACCCTCTGCCGATAAGGTATTGTGAAGCGCCTGCATTTTACAGGCCCGAAAGACACCTAGGTCGTTTTTCAACGTAACCTGATCAGTAATCCACACCTCTCCGAAGATCTTCTTGAAGGTATAGGTGTATTTCTTGCAGGGAAATCCTGCGATTTGCTTCATTTCTGAAGTTGGGACCACCTCCAGCCGCTTCACATCGGCTTCAGCCGGATATTTAAATGCTCCGGCATTGTAATAGGGAACTGCTCCGCCACCGGTACCAATCATCTGAACGGCCACCTCATTTTTTTTGTCCAGAATGGTTTCCATGCCATTCCCCTTTCCATCGGTGACAATTTTTACCAGAAAATTGTCACCGATGGTTTGGTAGTAGGTTTTATAGTTGAAGGTACGCATCAACTCATCGTTTTTGGCATATGCTTCCATTTTGAACACATTGCACTGATCAAAACTATAGCTGGGATCCCATTTTACGCCGGGTGCTTTGAGGGTAAGCTGTGCCTGGGCCGGGACCAATGCAGTAACCAATAACAAAAGGCAGGTGATTTTTTTCATTTTATGGTTGATTTGATGTCAAAAGAATATTTAGCGTTAAACCGACCTCCAAGGTACATAATTTCTGTAAAATGTAAAGCTTAAAATTGCATTTGTAATGTATTTGGTTAATCGGACAAATTGCGGTGGAAACTGCGGTTGAATCCTTTTCCTGCCCGACTTTTATTTAAACTGATTTGTCTATATTTGGAAACCCAATAAAACTACTGTACCGGACCCATGACTCAAATATTGGACAGACTGATTGATCTTCTGCAAAAGCCCTTTCACAGTTCGGTTTTGATCTTTGCAGTGATACTCTTCATTATCCTGTTGGCCCCCATTTTGTTGAGAAGTTTAAAGATTCCCGGGATTATTGGGCTGATTCTATCAGGTCTGATCATCGGTCCTCATGGTTTGGGCTGGATCGAGAAAAATGCCGCTGTTGACCTCTTTTCCACCATCGGCTTGCTTTACATCATGTTTTTGGCCGGGCTCGAACTTGACCTAAAGGAGTTCAAAACCAACAAGCACAAGAGTCTGGTTTTCGGTTTTTTCACTTTTGTCATCCCCATGGCCATTGGTTTTCCGGTGTGCCGTTACCTCATAGAGCTGGATTTCAATGCCAGTTTGCTGGTGGCGAGTATGTTTTCGACCCATACCTTGGTTACCTATCCGATCGTTAGCAGAATGGGGATCTCCAGGCACGAGGCTGTTGCCATTACCGTTGGCGGTACCATGCTGACAGATACAGCAGTTTTGGTGCTCTTTGCCGTGATCGTTGGTTCAGTGAAAGGGGAGATCAATTTGCATTTCTGGATCAATTTTGCCATTTCGGTCGTACTATTTCTGATGGTCGTCTTTCTTTTGATCCCGGTTCTTACCTCCTGGTTTTTTAAGAAGTTGGAAGGAGAAAAAAGATCTCATTTTATCTTTGTATTGTCGATGGTATTCTTTGCCGCCTTCCTTTCTGAGGTCGCAGGCCTTGAACCGATCATTGGCGCATTTGCAGCAGGAATAGCCATGAACAGGTTTGTTCCGCGTACCTCCTCCCTGATGAACAGGCTCGAATTTGTTGGGAATGCCATCTTTATCCCCTTTTTCCTAATCAGCGTCGGTATGCTGATCAACTTGTCGGTTATTGGCAATGGAACCTATGCCTGGATCATTGCCGGAACACTGACGGTAGTTGCCATTATCGGAAAGTACCTTGCCGCTTTTATGACCTCCATTACCTTCCGTTTTCCGGCCAATTGGCGAAGGTTGATTTTCGGTATGAGCAGTTCTCATGCAGCTGCTACGTTGGCAGTTATCATGGTTGGATTCAGAATGGGTATTGTGGATGAAAATGTACTGAATGGGACCATCGTATTGATTTTGGTGACCTGTCTCGTAGCCTCCTTTATCACGGAAAATGCAGCCAAAAAGATCCTGATCGAAGAAAACAATTACGCCAGGACAGCCGTTACACCACAATTGGAGCAGAAAATTCTGGTACCGATCTCGAATCCGAATACCATGGAGCGACTGATCGACCTTGCCATTTCCATTAAATTGCCAAAAAACAGGTTCCCAATCGTCAGTTTATCGGTGGTGGATGATGACCATACCGCACAATCCAAGTTGATTGAGGCAAGGAGAATGTTGGAACATGCCATCATTCATGCAGCGGCAATTGATCAGAAGGTTGAGATTATTACCACCATCGACCAAAAGGTGACGGCCGGCATCAAGCGGGTTGCCAAGGAGATATTCGCCTCCGAAATTATCATCGGTTTTGCCATGAAGAACCAGTTCTCAGAGATGCTTTTTGGCAACAATGTCAAGTACATTGTCGAAAATACCGACCAGGCAGTATGGGTGGCAAGCATCCAGACAAACCTGAACCATTTTAAGCGGATTGTGGTGGTCTGTCCAAAATTTGCAGATCGGGAATATGGCTTTCAGAATTGGATGAGCCGTGTGCTGCGGATGGGAAAATCCCTCGAACTCTCCATTCACTTTCTTTCTACCCCACAGACCTATGAACATATAATGGAATTCCACAAACAGCAACGCACATCAGTTGGTATTGGCCACACCGAGTTTTCCGATTGGGAGGAGTTGCAGAATCTTGGACAGCTCCTGTCACCTTCTGATCTGATACTTATTCCATTGCCAAGAAGTGGCGGAGTATCCTACAAATTGTCGCAGGAGAGTATTCCGCGGATTATGGCCAAACAGTTCGAGCATTTTAGCTTTATACTCATCTACACCTCAGCGGCAGATGATACTACTGAGTTGATGTTTTCGCACGATTTTGACAATACCATCATTGAGAAAGGGATGACCCTCGTGAAAGGAAGGGCGAAATGGTTTTCAAAGCTGTTCAAATCGTCGTAGCCAGGCATCTAAAAACTATCACACAGAGATTAAGTTGCTATTAATCAGTACTTATATTTGCTCTTGAATTTTGGTGTCCGGAAGTATTTGAGAGGAAAAGTCAGAGTCCATAGAGGTTAAAAATCGCTTGCGATTTTTCTCTCTGTGTCCTTTATTCTTCCTAAATAGAATAGTAGAAAAGGATACAATCTCAAGGCTTGTTGTTATTTCAATAAGGAGCAATGATATACTCTGTGTAAGTTTTTACTATGCATACTCCCAATCCACATCCGCCTTGAAGGCAACCTTCCCGGTTAGCCGGTTGACTGCCTGTATATGGAAGGCTGTACCCTCATTCCCAGACAAGAGTTCTACTTCATCCCCCCAGTGCATTTCACCCAGAAACTCCAGTTGGAATCTTTTTAGCTGATGAACCTTGTAAAACTCACTGTCGAAACAATCCATCACCCAATCCAGGTAGCGGGTATTGTTGACATGAAAATTCACATCTATTTCATTGTACAAAATTGTCTTGCTGAAAACGGCAGTTTCCGCCTTGCCGTTGAGCCTGTCTGGGAAGGTTTCAAGTGCAAATTTACCCTCGTTGAAGGGAAGTGCAATGTTTAATTTTTCTGCCCGCTGGGGTCGCATGTTCTCTGCACTCAACAGCAACCAACCCGAAACCCCTTTGCAAATGGGTTCATTTTTCTGGTTGTAAATGATAAAATCACGCCGGAAAAATGGCCCCACCAAACTGCAAGGCCAGGTTTCAATCTGGATTTCCTCCCCCCATTTGGGCAACTGAAGGATTTCTACCTTGATTCTGGAGAGTGCCCAGAAAAGCTTCTCCTCCAGAAGGGCTGCATATCCTGCACCCAGGTGTTGTGCATGATTTCCTGCAGCCTCCTGAAACAGCTGCATCAGATTCGTTGGTTTAATATTTTCTTTAAAATCAACGTGATACGAACTTATCTTGTATTTCTCTTTCCAGACAGATACCATGGCAATTGTTTGAAATGTTTGAAATGTTTGAAATGTTTGAAATGTTTGAAATGTTATTTATTTTAAATTTTTGAAAAGTTACTGGTCCCTGAGCGAAGCCGAAGGGAAATGTTTGAAATACTATCAAAATAGCCACCGGTCCCTGAGCGAAGCCGAAGGGTAACCCTAAAAACTTTTTAAACCCTTCAAACCCTTCAAACCCTTCAAACCCTTCAAACAATATTTTTTAAACCCTTCAAACAACTTTTCAAAGGTATAGAATCGGTCGTTTGTACCAAAAAAATCTCTATCTTCGATCGTTTCCGATAGTCGGGGATAGTATGTACCTTTGCGGCAACCTATAAATGGAGCGATGGCAGAAACAAATTTTGTGGATTATGTGAAAATCATGTGTCGTTCAGGACATGGCGGTGCGGGATCCAAACACTTTCGCAGGGAGAAATTTGCTGCCAAGGGTGGTCCCGATGGTGGTGATGGTGGCCGTGGCGGACATATTATTCTTCGGGGCAATTCCCAAATGTGGACGCTGCTGCACCTGAAATACCGGAAACACATCTTTGCCGAGTGGGGTGAATGCGGGGGTGCGTCACGTAGCCATGGCAAGGACGGGGAAGATATCATCCTTGAAGTGCCGCTCGGAACAGTGGCAAAGGATGCCGAAACCGGCGAGGTACTATTTGAAATTACCGAACACGACCAAACCAATATTCTGGTTCGGGGTGGCAGGGGTGGACTGGGAAACGTAAATTTCAAGAGTGCCACCCACCAGACACCCAGGTATGCCCAGCCGGGTGAGGACGAGGAGGAGGGTTGGAAAATCCTGGAGCTAAAAATCCTGGCCGATGTTGGACTGGTTGGTTTTCCCAATGCCGGTAAATCTACCTTGTTGTCGGTGGTCTCTGCCGCAAAACCCGAAATAGCCGATTATCCGTTTACCACCCTGGTCCCCAACCTGGGAATAGTCTCCTACCGGGATAACCAATCCTTTGTAATGGCAGATATTCCTGGCATTATTGAAGGGGCACACGAAGGACGTGGTCTGGGACTTCGTTTCCTGCGCCACATAGAACGAAATTCCATCTTGCTTTTCCTCATCCCTGCCGACAGCAAGAACCACCGCAAAGAACTGGACATCCTGCTCAACGAACTCGATATGTTCAATCCGGAATTGCTTGACAAACAAAGGTATGTGGCAATCTCAAAATCTGACATGCTGGATAAGGAGTTGATGAAGGAGATCAGCAAGGAGTTCAAGGATATACCGCACACCTTTATTTCATCGGTAACCGGTGATGGTATTGTGGTGTTGAAGGATAAAATCTGGAAACTCTTAAATACATAGCAATGCCATGGGTATAATTCAGACGCTATCCGACTGGGACAAATCTGTATTTCTTTACCTGAACGGTCATCACAATGAGTTGATGGATTATGTGATGACCCTATTTACCTTTACCCCAACCTGGTTGCTTTTTTATGGGGTTACCCTCTATGTGATTATTCGGAAATATGGCAGAAAGTCTATTCCCATCCTCCTTTCACTCGCACTGATTATCCTTTTGGCAGATCAGATTTCAGGTTTGCTGAAGCACTCCATCATGCGGTTACGCCCTTCCAATGACCCGGTCATGATTCCGCTTTCCCATGTTTTTTATAAATCCGGCGGATTGTATGGTTTTGTTTCCGCACACGCGGCCAATGCCTTCTCCTTTGCCACCTTTTCTGCCCTGCTTTTCCGAAGCAGGGGTTATGCCATGTTTATCTTTCCATGGGCATGCCTCATTGCCTATACGCGCATCTACCTTGGAGTCCATTACCCCGGGGATATTCTGGGAGGAGCACTGTTGGGAACATTGATAGGTTGGGGTGTATTTAGACTGCTGGTTTTGATAGAGAGCAAAGCCTTTCCGGTGCATCCCTATCAACGGACCAAAATCAATGTTCAGGAGCTGGAGTTGGTAGTTGTGGCTGCGACGATGGTAGTATTTTTTACCTTTTCCTCAGTGCTGTTGATGCTGAAGAACGATCTGCTGTAAATTTTCAATTTTGGATTTTCGAATTTGTAATAACCAGCTGGATGAAAAAGTGGTTAATTGTATTTTATTTTGCCGCAATGCTTTCGGGATGTGGTAAAAAAGAGGATCTCTACGATTACCAACAGCGTGGCAAAATTCAGGATGGAATATACATGGGTTATTTTGAATACCAGAACCAAAAGTATTGGAGCGAAATAGAATTTAGCGGCAATAAGTTTGTTGAATGGCCATCCGGTGGGGCGTTGTATCAAAAATCGTACGGCTGTCTGACGGTTGGTACCTATGAAGCGAGTGGATATCACCTGAAATTTAGGCTTGCAAATTTTAAAATGCCGGGATTTCCCGAAAAATGTGTCGGTGATATGCTTATGCCAGGCGATTACACACTCTATGGTACCGTGAAATCGGATTCTATCGTAATCAAAAGGGGATCCGGTAACAATAGCATCAGCTATTTTCTAAAAAGAATTCCATAACGCGTTTTTATTGCAATTGGGAGTTTAAAATTGAGACACATTAAGTTTTTACTATGAAAAAGAACTTGTTTGTTTTTTTACTTTCAGTTTTGGTTCTTCCCGCACTGGCTCAGTCCAATAACAAATACGAATGCACAATCACAGCCGGCACTTTTGTTTACCTCTTTGAAACGTTGTACATCCACAGTGAAGATCCGCTGTTTCAAAAAGGTCTCCCAAACAGACCATCCATAGGTACCAGTCTGACGGTCGTCAATGGCATTCAGATGAGCCGGAATTTTCATTTGGGTTTTGGGGCCGGATTTGGAAGAGTCAAAAACATCAGTGGAGTCACCCTCTTTGCTGACATGCGATTGGATTTCTCCCAAAAACCGCACTCCATGTTTGCCTATCTAGATCCGGGATACAGCCATTTTTGGAACCCCTACTACGATGGCGGAATTGGATCTGTCATGACAGACGTTGGCCTGGGATTTCAATGCAAAGAGGTATTGGGGGGGAGATTGCTGATTTCTGCCGGCCTCCTTTTTTCGCATGCAAATGGTTATTTATCGTCGAAAGTTGGCTTTACCTTTTAATATTTCCGCTTATATGGCACTATTCCGATGGTGCAAAGTCCCAATAATGTATCTTTGTTTTTGAATTGCTTTGTACTTTGAGGAATAAAAACCAAAAAATAGAATTAAGATGATGGACTTCGATGCTAAAATCAAGGAAATGGGGCTTCAATTGCCCCCTGTTTCTGCCCCCAAAGGCCTTTACAAGCCATTGATAGTTTCAGGCAACCTGGCCTATCTTTCAGGTCACCTGCCAGGCAAGGCAGACGGCACACTCATACAGGGGAAAGTAGGGGAGGAGTATGACCTGGAAGAGGCCAAAGCAGCCGCGCGTGCTGTAGGAATGGCCATTTTGGCGACCTTGCAGCACGAATTGGGCTCCTTGAACAGAATTAAACGTGTAGTGAAGCTTTTTGGGATGGTCAATGCAACCCCGGGTTTTGACAAGCACCCCTATGTGATCAATGGATGCAGTGAATTGATGCTGGAGGTATTTGGCCCTGAAAATGGCGTTGGAGCCCGAAGTGCTTTCGGTGTTGCAGGTCTTCCTGCCAATTGCCCCGTAGAGGTAGAGGCAATTTTTGAGCTGATTGGTTAGTTTCCAGATTTTTCATCAAAGTTGACCAAGCCAGTGGCTTTAAAAATTATTAAACAATTAGAGAGAATGAAAATCAAGTTATTAACTCTTTTTTTTGTGTTGGTGTCCACATTTTCGGCGGAAGCAAAGCTGAAGGTATTGATTGTAGACGGACAGAACAACCATGAAGTCTGGCCCAAATCTACCATCATGATGAAGCAATACCTGGAAGAGACAGGTTTGTTCAAGGTGGAGGTTATCCGTACCAAGTATACCTGGAAGGCCGGACGGGAAAAGGCATACCTTGCCCATGCGGGAGTGGGTGAAACAGAAGACCTGAAAGAGCCGAAATCAGATCCAGACTTTCAGCCTGTTTTTAAAAAATATGATGTGGTGATCTCCAATTTTGGATGGAAGGCGGCAGACTGGCCGGAAGAGACCCAAAAGGCACTTGAAAAATACATGAAGGCGGGTGGTGGTTTTGTCTCGGTCCACGCTGCTGATAACTCTTTTCCCACCTGGCTGGAGTACAACAAGATGATCGGCTTGGGTGGTTGGGGTGACAGGAACGAAAAGAATGGTCCCTATATCTATTATACCAACGATGGGGATTTGGTGAAGGATCCCTCTCCCGGCAGCTGTGGCGCACACGGGCCACCGCACCTGATCCCGATCACTGTTCGGGTAACCGACCATCCAATTACCAAAGGTATGCCAAAAGTCTGGCTGACCACCAAGGACGAATGTTATGCAAAATTGCGCGGTCCGGGAGAAAATATGGTTATACTGGCAACTGGTAAGGATATGTCGGGGAAGGCACCTACCGACAGGCATGAGCCAATCTTAATGGTTTTGACCTATGGGAAGGGGCGTATTTTTCACACCACCCTTGGTCATGATGACTATTCCTGCGAAGGTGTTGGTTTTATTGCCTCATTGATCCGAGGTGTCGAATGGGCTGCCACCGGCAAGGTTACCACCCCAATTCCTGCAGATTTTCCGACTTCAGACAAACCTTCCGATCGTAAATTTGTGTTGAAGAAATAATGATTAATTCTGCCGGTAACTTGGCTATTTGTGTGATAACAAGTAGATTGATAAGGTGTTAATCAAGTGTATTTTAACCCTTCGAACAATATAAACTTTTCAAACCCTTCAAACATTTTTCAGAAGTTTCCGCTCAGTACAAATTCATCCGTGTTGCAGAAAACCTGACTGTAGAGGTAAAATCCATTCCGGTTGGTCTCAATTTTCCGGTTTAGCTGAACGACGGGATGTCCGGCAGGTACTCCGAAGTAACGTTGTAGCTTCTCATCTGCAGTGATGGCCAGGATGCGCTGTTCTCCTCCTTTGACCTCCAGTCGGTAGTTCTTTCTGAGCACATCAAAGAGCGACTTGTTCTCCATATTTCTACCAATCAGGCGTGGCAGGTTGATGTTGGGTATCATGGTAATGTCAAAAAATACCGGTTTGCCGTTCACCAACCTGAGTCGCTCCATGTAGATGCATCCGGATTCCTGTTCAACCTTGCTCAGCGAAAAGGAGAAAGCTTCGTTCCAGTTCCTGATTTCTGGCTTTACGACGATGTGGGTGAGCAGGTTCTCCTTTCCAACAGCAGAAGTCGTCCCTTTCATGGCCAATATTCCGACTCCTTTGGGTGCCCCTTTGACAATGCTCCCTTTCCCCTGGTGCCTCACAATAAAACCTTCGTTTGAAAGTCTGTCAAGCGCCTTCCGGATGGTGGGTCGGGTCACCTTGTGCAGAACACACAGCTCATTTTCAGAGGGCAGCAGGTCTCCTTTAAGGTACACCCCGTCATGGATGTGTTGCCTCAATATTTCATATACTTTGCTGTGATGGGGCAATACTGCTTCGTACTCTCCCTGTTTCTCTGTGCTCACGTTTTTTGCTTGAAGATAAACTGGTAACGTACAAAGTTAGAAATATTTTATTGAGTTAATTTGTAAACACATATAAATTTTGTAAAATATTTCTTAATTTATTGGTAAATAGAGTAATAATAAAATTGTTGATAAATATTTTAAATTAATTCTATTTGTTACTTGTATTTACAAGTTGAATGATTAGTTTTGTGTAAAAATGTAAGACATGGCAACCATTGTGATCATGCCCAAGCAGGGGCAATCTGTAGAAAGTTGTATTTTAACCGAAATACCCAAAAAGGTCGGAGAAAAAGTGGCAAAGGGAGAACTTCTTTTTGCTTACGAAACAGACAAGGCTTCCTTTGAAGAGTTTGCACCCGTGGATGGTACGATTATAGCCTTTTACTACGAATCAGGGGATGAAGTTCCTGTCCTGAAAGAGGTTTGTGTGCTGGGCGATGCTGGTGAAGCAGTGGCAGTGACCCCTGTTGCAGCAGTCCCTGCAAAAGAAGAGCCGCTGACAGTCCTGGCAAAGGAAGAAAAAACAGCTGTGGTTGCTGCACCTGTAATCAAACAACCAGTTGAGGAAGAGAGCAGCTTTGTTTCTCCACGGGCAAAGGCCCTGGCAACCAGGGAGGGTATGGATGCTTCGGGGATCAAGGGATCCGGACCGAAGGGTCGGGTGATCGAACAGGATGTATTGGCATATCTGGCCTCCAAACCGAAGATCACTCCGTTGGCCAGGAAAAAAGCCGAAGAGGAGCAGCTTTGCACCGATTGCAGCGGTTCCGGACTGGGAGGTGCTATCAC
>CAMCBW010000069.1 GCA_945873105.1 Tangfeifania diversioriginum | reverse complement strand
GAACACAGAGTTGGAAAATCGCAAGCGATTTTCTCTCTGTGACCTCATTTTTTCTCTTGAAAATTTTTCACAAAGCAACAATTTCAAAGCTATAATAAGTTTCATCAAGGAGTCATAAATACTCTGTGTAATATTTTTAAACAGCTTCTCAATGAAAGAATCAAATCCTTTCAGGAATTGGGTGTAAGCATATAAAACATGGAAATTAGGACAAACTTAACAAGCAATTATTTGATCACTTCAATAAAATAGAACAATGAAAAAAACAATCTTCACCTTCTCAGCAATGGCGATGCTATGGCTAATCTCCTGTTCCACCCCCAAAGAAGATCTTGAAGAACCTATCGTAGGAGGAGGAAGCACCATCGCCCAGGAAATTGATCCTGCAAAGAGCTTTTATGCCTCCAATGGTGCTGCATTTAAGTTTAGATTGTACAACTTTCCTCCCACTGAAGGCAATGCCAGCAATTACAACAATCATGCAGCCAGTATCCACAAAATAATTGAGGAAAATGGCTTTGTATCCATCATTGCAGATTACTGGAATCTTGCATTTTCAGGGCCTGGCGCCGTTTTAAATTGTCAGGGAGATTACCTGGCTGCACCAGCATCCACAGTAGTGGGACTTCAGAAGAGCCATTTTACGGATGATTTTGAAGTACTTGACAAAACAAGATTGGTCTCTTACCATTCAACAGATGGAGTGCACGGAGCCTATGGATTCAAAGGAACGCAGGTATTTGTGCACAATCCGGTATACTATGCAGGTGCAATATCCTCAAGTTCCAACCAAGGATACATGTTTACCATCCAGGATCGGAATTTTATGCTGAGCATGGGTTACAACTCCAACTATGGTCGTCCGATGCTTTTCAACTATATTCCATCAAACTTCTCCTGGGCAGGAGGTATTGTTTCCCAGATGGACTATGTGCAGGGAAGCGGAATCAACATTCCCACCACCAACGATGCCTCCAAAGCAGGCAATACCGACAAGGTTTTCTGGGCCTGGCTGAGTTACACCACCAATCAGGACAACGGGAAAATCAACATCATCAGTTACAACGGGACCAGCTTCAGCAATGTCACATCCCTCAATGGCATCGGCAGGGTCGGACAAGGATTAAGTGGCTACAGCCATTCGATCACCTTGCATAAAAACCCCAACAATCTGAACAACCCATACATGGTGGTAAGGCATTACGATGCTGACCTGCTGGACATTTACAAATTCAACGGATCTGCCATTGAAATTGTAAAAACCGGGGTAACATTACCCGCATCGATTCCCATCATCTCCGGAACGCTGCGTGCCTACAAAGAGATTAAATTCTCCGGAAATAACGTTTACCTGATTACAGGGAACGACAAAAATCTTTACAAATTATCTGGTTCTGCCTTTGCTGCAGACAAGGCGAATCTTATACTGGAAGGGGAGTATATCTCCGCCCTGGAGTCCACCTCCAATGGATTTTTATTGTCAATAGTTAAAACCTTGTTATCCAAACCACAACCCAAAACAGTTTCAGACGTGGTGTTTATTCAGAACCAATAATCAGAAGGATTTGTGTATCTTAGTGCCATGGTGTCCTGGTGGCCATGTTTTTAATACTATCCTGCATATGCTCCTTAAACCGCTGGTTGTCGAGAATATACGAATTGCCTTTCAATCCATCCGGGGCAATCTTTTAAGATCAGCCCTGACGATTCTGATTATTGCCGTAGGCATTTCTGCCCTGGTAGGAATCCTTACCGCCATCGACTCCATCAAAAATGCCATCACAGCAGACTTTACCCGCCTGGGGGCCAACACCTTCTCCATTCAAAGCAGGGGATTAAGGATTCAGATAGGAAATCAACGTTACCGTTCAAAGAACTACAGTTACATCAGCTACTTTCAAGCCAGGGCATTCCGGGAAAAATTTCAATTCCCGGCCTCTGTTTCCATCTCCACCACCGCCACCAACACGGCTACGGTAAAATACGAGTCTAAAAAGAGCAATCCGAATGTAATCGTCAGGGGTGTAGACGAGAACTACCTTCAAACCGCCGGGTATGAGCTGGACAATGGACGCAACATCTCTGTACAGGAGGCTTTCGAAGGAAGGAACGTTGCCTTGATAGGTGCCGAAATGGTGCCCAAAATGTTCCCGAAAGATGTGGATCCTATCGGGAAACTGCTTTCGATCGGAAGCGGGAAATACCAGGTAATTGGAATCCTGAAATCGAAGGGAAGTGGCTTCGGGGAGACGGGTGACAGGTTGGTCTTCCTTCCTTTTTCAAATGTACGCCAATATTTTGCCCGGCCAAACATGAACTTCAGGATCAGCGTTCATCCCAACTCCGCGCTACAGATGGAGGCAGCAACCGGGGAGGCGGAGGCCGTTTTTCGCAACATCCGCGGACTCAACGTCAACGATGACACCGATTTCCTGATAGAAAAAAGCGACAACCTGGTAAGTATCCTGCTCGACAACATCAAGTACGTCACCATGGCCGCCACCATCATTGGAGTCATCACCCTACTCGGCGCCGCCATTGGCCTGATGAACATTTTGCTGGTAACAGTCGCCGAACGCACGCGCGAGATAGGTATCCGGAAGGCCATGGGAGCCAATTCGTATACCATTCGGCAACAATTCCTGATCGAATCCATCGTTATTGGACAGTTGGGAGGTGCCCTTGGAATAGTCCTGGGGATTCTGGCCGGAAATGGAATCTCCTTTTTTATAGGCAGCGCCTTCATTGTACCCTGGAATTGGATCATTGGGGGAGTAACGGTCTGCCTGCTGGTCAGCTTTGCTTCCGGCGTTATTCCCGCTGTAAAGGCTGCCAAACTTGATCCGATCGACGCGCTGCGCTACGAATAAGCCCGAAACACAACCTAAGGCAAAGGTTTGAAATGTTTGAAGGGTTTCCCTTCGGCTTCGCTCAGGGACCGGGCTTGCTTTTAAATGTTTGATGAAACTGAAACCGCCTTCGGCTTCGCTCAGGGACCGGGCTTGCTTTTAAATGTTTGATGAAACTGGAACCGCCTTCGGCTTCGCTCAGGGACCGGGCTTGCTTTTGTATGTTTGATGTAACTAAAACCGCCTTCGGCTGCGCTCAGGGACCGGGCTTGCTTTTAAATGATTGATGAAACTGAAACCGCCTTCGGCTTCGCTCTGGGACCGGGCTTGCTTTTATATGTTTGATGAAACTGGAACCGCCTTCGGCTGCGCTCAGGGACCGGTGGCTATTTTGATGGTTTATAAAACATTTCAAACATTTCAAACATTTCAAACTTCCTTTTTATTTAAGCTTGAAGCTAAGCGAAAATTTATAGGCAAAGTTTAGTTTGCTGGTCTCAAGCCGATAGGGTCCATAACGGTAATAGGTACCAAACCCCAAGCCGACAAAACTGCTGTTGAGTATGCGGTTGAGTTCTATCCCTGACTCATAATATCCCTTTCTGAAATCCGTGGCTCCGGTGGCAGCCGAATAGCGTTCCTGAAGGGAGCCAATGCCCAGGTTCTGGGTGATTACCAGCTCCGGACGGACAATGGAGCGCGGAGGAATAAAACCTGAACCGAAACTGTGGCGGAGGTGCAAGGAGGTAAACTGGTCCGCAGAGAATTCGTTGAGCCGCATGGTTGCAAAAGAAAAGGGCGCCAGCAGGGTGAACGCACCGGCATAGCTCGCATATCCGTTGAACCATTCTGTAGCCGGTGCCGTGCGGAAAATTTTGCCTCCCCTCCACATCAGGGAGGTGGTTCCCAATGCAGACAAACGGAGCTGAAATTTCGCCTTCGCCTCTGCTTTTGTATATTGATAATCACTTTCAAACAGCTTCAGACCCTGCATGACAGAAAAATAGAGGTCTGAACTGGGAGGTGCACTCTGAATCAACTCTTCTGTATCACTCAGAAATGCTATACCCGGAGAATACCTCAGCTGCAACCCCATCCTGGTAGTCTGGAAAGGCTCCCATCCCACACTCTTGCCAACTCCGTCGGCATCGTTGAAATTGTTGGATTTGTCAAACAACAACCGAACATTCAAGGGCTGAACCGGCCTTAACTCCATGCTGGCAGTGTAGATCTTCTCATGATACATATTTGTTACCAGCAACGACCTGAAATACTCAGGTTCGAACAGATCTGCCTCTTCCAACAGGATCGATTCCCCATATTCCCGCTTCTTATCCCGGTAACCCAATTCAAATTTAAAATCAGGATAACCTGTCGGATAGATTCTTAGCCACTCCCCGTGCCTGAATATCCCCTCTTTCATGCTGTAGACAAAATAGGCACCCGTTGCAAAATACCTGGACAATTTACGGTTGGATTCCAATCCAAGACCAATCTTGTAACCTTCGTTGATGTTGTATCCGAAAAGATAGGTGTAATTCACACTGACAACCCCTACCGGGATAGTTCCCTTGGACAGGGAGTGCAGCAGTTTGACCTTCTGGCTCAACCGCTGCTTTTCCCCAAGGCTGTCGAGGTAGTGGTAGGTCAGGGAGTCCTTGGCAGTGAGGGGAATAAATCGAAAACCCCTGGATTCGAACAGCGTATCCTTGGCGGATCTTGAAACGGTCAAACCATATTTTGGGAATGACTTTGGGTCAATTGGCAGGTTAACCTCCCGTTGGTAGAGGTAGGTCCGGCTGTTGGCAGTGATGGAGAGCTCCAGCGGTTTTAGCTTTTTTGCCCCCGAATCTACCGGGAAACTGGTCATCATCTTAAAATTGATGGCCGCATTCAACTCTGAAGGGAACCACCGCCCCGAATCAATTCGGGCGTAATGTTGCCATACTGAAGCAAAAATCTCCTTTTTATCTGCGATGGCCGGTTCTGCAATCACACTCTGAACCGCATATCCATGGGTGTTGATGTGTAAAAAACCTTTCAACCCTTCGAAATTCCTATCCTTGGCAGGACGAAACCTTATCAGGTAAACGGTATCACTCTTTTCGATGGTAAGGGTATCTTCCAGGACGAAGGCGTAGTTTCTCAAAGCTGATTTACTGACCGGAGAGAGAAAGTTTCTGCTCAGGAGTGAAAAATTCTCCTGGTAAATGGAGAAACTCTGCAGTTGGGTGGCCAGGAGAAAGAAACTCTCTTTTTTCAGTCCGGAGACTTTGGAGGAGATGATCTCTTCATTTTCATGGTTTGGCTGCAAAAACCGCTTTCTACTCAAGGTCTCAATCAGCAGCATGTGGCTCTCCTCAAACCGCTCTTGCATCCGGGTAAGCTCTTTGGCCGAAATCCGCTGTTTCCCGCTTACCTTGATCTCCGAGGCGTCATCCGCCGAAAGCCAGAATTTATGGTATGAGGTATATTGGTAACTGTCCAGATTCCCCGGATCGTTCTCATTGGCATGTTCCAATACCGACTGCATAATCCGGTAGGCAGGATCCTTCCCGGGACGCACTTCAATGGTGCTGAGCAGATTTTCATCCGGAACGAGTTGAATCAGCCAATTCTCTTCTACAGAGGATCCAAGTGTAATGGTCAGCGGTTTGAACCCGATGTAGCTGAATTGTATCTGCCTTACATCTTCAGGAATGGAAAAATTGCCGTCAATGTTGGTGGTGGTACCGCGGTTTCCACCATCGAAACGCAGATGAACAAAGGGGAGCGGGGATTGATCCTCCCAATTTACCACCCGCCCATGTACCATTCTGGGCTGGGATAATCCAATGGATGAACAAAGACATAGGAAAAGCAGGGAGAGTGGAATAAAATGCCAACTATTCTTCGTTCTCCTGTAGCTCATTTAAAGAGTGGATTAATTGATCGCGGTATTTGCCAAATAATTCATTAAAACCTTTGTGAAAGATATAGAATATCGAACCAATTAACAAACACAGTAAAACCAGCATGGTAAGTACCACTGCGATGACCACTACCACCGAAGGTGTTTCACTGACCTTGATGGCCTCAAAGCCCTTGTTCGCACCCGAAAGAAAACCGAGACTGATGCCTGATATCAGGACAACTACGGCCAGGTAAAATCCCTTCTTAAAAGTATCGATCAAACTCAATACCCTTTCAATGGCCCCCTTCAGATCCTGATCGGCGAGCGTCTTCAATTGAAGTTTCCGGTATTTGATGACGAAAAGCAGAATGGTTAGCATCAAAAGAAAATTAACAAACCACTCAAGTAGGACGATCCACTGGGGAACTTCCAGCTCACCCTGCATGTGTGCAGGGAAGAGCAAATCTACCGGCAAAAGTTGATCCGCAATGGTAAAAAAGAAGAAGAATACAAGGAACCATATCAATACTTTGACACTGCGGTCCAACCTCGACAAAACACCGGTACTCCTGCGCTTTAGCAACTCGCGGATCGCTGAAGCCTCAAGTTTTTTACCAGGTTCCTTATCTGAAGTAGCCGTTTGCCATGCCTTTTTAAAATCGTTTAATTCCATCTAATTGCGCTCCCTACTTTTAACATAATACTCCAATTTCTTCTTGATTCTGTTCATTTTAACCCGAACATAATTTTGAGATATCCCGATTATTTCAGAAATATCCTCATAGGGTTTGTCTTCAAGATAGAGTAAAATGATCGATTTCTCAATTCCTGTCAGTTGATTTATCGCCTCATGGAGCATAGTAAGATGCTCCTCCTTTTCATAATCATATACTTCATCTGCCAGGAGATAGAGATCCTTTCCAATCTCACTTTTCTTTCTGTTCCTGACATCCTTCTTAAAATTGGTGATCGCCGTGTTAATGGCCACACGATACATCCAGGTAGAAAACTTAGACTGTTCCCTGAACTTGTCATAGGATTTCCACAATTGGATCAAAATCTCCTGAAAAAGATCCTTTCGATCATCCTCATTGTCACAGTAGATCCTTGTGACTTTGTGGATAATCCCCTGATTTTGGGTGATATTTCGCAGAAATTCCTCTTTCACGTCATTGAATTAGTCTCCTCTCGGAGCATAACATTACAAAAGTTTAGAGACGAAGCTAATTTGAGCTCATCTTCAACATATTGACTTCGTCCTGTGTTAGAAAACGCCATTTACCGCGCGGTAGGTTCTTTTTGGTCAGGCCACAAAAATAGACCCTGTCGAGCTTCACTACCTTGTACCCCAGGTGTTCAAAAATACGTCGTACAATTTTATTTTTCCCGGAGTGAATCTCGATACCAACCTGTTTCTTGTCCTCTTCGTCGGCATAGCTGACTGAATCGGCTGCCACGAATCCATCTTCAAGGGTTACCCCGTTGACGATCTCATCGAGATGCGATTTGGTCACCTTTTGGTCGAGGTGCACATGGTAGATTTTCTTGCGGTTGTATTTTGGGTGGGTTAGACGCTTGGTGAGATCACCATCGTTGGTGAAAAGCAACAACCCGGTTGTACTTTTATCCAGCCTGCCAACAGGATAAATCCGTTCGTAGCAGGCATTTTTTACCAGATCCATAACGGTCTTGTCTGCATGCGGATCCTCCACAGTGGTGACAAAGCCTTTGGGTTTGTTCAGCAAAACATAGACCTTTTTCTCGATGGAAAGTAGTTTTCCATTGAAACTGACGGAATCACCCGTCCTAACCTTGTAACCCATTTCTGCTACAATCTCGCCATTGACAGTAACACAACCGGTGGCGATGTAGGTATCGGCCTCTCTCCTGGAACACATCCCGCTGTTGGCAATGAAACGGTTCAACCGGATGGTGCCGTCGTTGACAGGACGCCTGGCTGGGGTTGTCCGCTTCTCGCGGTCCAGCCCTTCGATGACATTTCGCTTGCCAAGCTTTCCGCGTAGCACCTTGCCGCCTGTGGTAAGAAAGCTGTCTGTCTCTGTTTTTTCGAAGCGTTTTTCAACCGGTTTGTTGATCACTTCCCGACGGAAGATATCAGAGGTACGCTCCTTGAATACCCTTTTGGGACGGGCAACTTCTACCTTGGAGGCTTCAGGTTTGGATTTACCTATTCGCTTCCCCGCTGCTATCGGTGGAGGAATGTCAATTTTTTTCCTGGCTTTAACCACCTCATCGGAGTAGGCGGTACCGGTTCTGATCACTCGTTTGGATCGTCCGGTCGCTCCGGCTGTCTCCTCCTTTTTTATCCTGGGTCTGCTACCCGGACTTCGCTTGTCGACGGTACGCTTGAAATCGCGCTCCTGTCCTCTTTCTCTCTTCATGGTATTCAACTAATTATACAATTCCGCTGCAAATTTCGCAAAAAAAACCGACAAATAGCAGTCAGGCCCTTCAATGTCGGACAATAGTTTGTAAAACAGGGATATTTTAACAATTTTGCACCTGCAAAAAAGAAGACCCTAACGGGAGAAAAGCAATCCGCAGCATTAAAAATCAATTAAACCCAAAGCAGGATGTCACTCATAAAATCAATTTCAGGAATCAGGGGAACCATTGGCGGAATCCCCGGAGAAGGATTAACACCGGTCGATGTGGTCAAATTTACGGCAGCCTATGCCGCATGGGCGTTGGAACGCCATGCCGGCCAGCAGAAACTCAGGATTGTAGTGGGTCGTGATGCCCGGATTTCGGGGAACATGGTCAACAAGCTGGTAACCGGTACCCTCATCGGGATGGGACTGGAGGTGACCGATATCGGACTTGCCACTACCCCGACCACGGAGTTGGCCGTTGTGGCAGAAAATGCCCATGGCGGAATTATCCTGACAGCCAGTCACAATCCAAAGCAGTGGAATGCCCTGAAATTACTGAACGAGAAGGGAGAATTCCTCAACGATGCAGAAGGCAAAAGAATCCTGACACTGGCAGAGGCAAACGATTTTAGCTTTGCATCGGTAGAAGAACTGGGAGAAGTCCGATATGCCAACTTTGACGATTACCACATTCAACAGGTTTTGGATCTGAAACTGGTAGATGTGGAGGCCATTCGGAAGGCCAACTTTTGTGTAGCCATTGATGCCGTCAATTCGGTGGGAGGCGAAATTGTCCCCAAATTGTTGAGAGCCCTGGGGGTTTCCAAAATCGTAGAGATCAATTGCGATCCTACCGGGAATTTTGCCCATCAGCCTGAGCCGTTGCCTGAGAATCTGGTGGAGACTGCCGGATTGGTTGTACAAAACGGGGTGGACGTCTGCTTCGTGGTTGACCCGGATGTGGACCGGCTTGCCATCATCAGCGAAGATGGCTCGATGTTCAACGAGGAGTACACCCTTGTGGCAGTAGCCGACTATGTCCTAGCCCATACGCCAGGCAATACGGTCTCTAATTTATCTTCCTCCAGGGCATTGCTGGACATTTCAGAAAAATATGGCATGCAATATACTCCCTCCGCGGTAGGCGAAGTCAATGTCACCAGGACCATGAAGGAGACCGGTGCAGTCATCGGGGGAGAGGGCAATGGAGGTATCATCTACCCCGAAAGCCACTATGGAAGGGATGCCTTGGTGGGTATCGCCCTGTTCCTGACGCATCTCGCCAAAAAAGGGATAAGATGTTCGCAACTCAGGGCGCAATACCCCTCCTATTTTATGGCCAAGAAGAAACTCGAACTTGACAGCTGCATCGACCTGGAAGCCCTGCTTCAAAAGATCAAGGAGCGCTACAAGCATCAAAAGATCACCGACGTGGATGGGGTTCGCATCGATTTCGACAGGGAATGGGTTCACCTGAGAAAATCAAACACGGAACCAATTGTAAGAATTTATTCGGAAAGCAGTACCAAGGAGCAGGCGAACCTACTTGCCAACAGAATTATTGAAGAGGTAAAAAATGCCATTGATTAAGTTTTTGTTAATCTTTTTTTAAAAAAATTAGCTATCCAGAATAACTAAATATTTTTGCAATCGTATTTATTACAGTAAAAAATTGACATAAGATGAAAGTTACAGTTGTAGGAGCAGGAAACGTAGGAGCCACATGCGCAGATGTGCTGGCATCCCGTGAAATCGTAAATGAGGTGATCCTTCTGGACATCAAGGAAGGTATTGCAGAAGGGAAAGCCCTCGACATCTGGCAAAAAGCACCGATCAATAGTTACGATACCAAGACCATCGGTGTTACCAACGACTATTCGATGACCGCCAACTCAGACGTAGTGGTGATCACTTCGGGACTTCCGAGGAAACCCGGAATGAGCCGTGATGACCTTATTCAGGTCAATGCAGGAATCGTTAAATCGGTTACCGAGAACATCGTAAAATATTCGCCCAATACCATCCTGGTGATTGTCTCCAATCCTTTGGATGTCATGACCTACCAGGCACACATCACCTCTGGATTCCCTCGCGAGCGGGTTTTGGGTATGGCCGGAATTCTGGATACTGCCCGTTACCGTGCTTTCCTCTCCGATGAGTTGAACATTTCACAAAAAGAGATTACCGCCATGTTGCTGGGTGGACACGGGGATACCATGGTACCGCTGACACGCTACACCACTGTTGGAGGTATCCCGGTTACGGAATTGGTTTCCGAAGAACGTTTGGATGCCATTGTTCAGCGCACCAAAGTAGGTGGTGGCGAACTGGTTAAACTGATGGGAACTTCGGCATGGTATGCTCCCGGAGCTGCTGCAGCGCAGATGGTTGAAGCCATTATCAAGGACCAGCGCCGAATCTTCCCTGTTTGTATCCAGTTGAAAGGCGAATATGGCATCGACAATTGTTACCTGGGTGTCCCGGTCGTACTGGGCAAGAACGGAATCGAGAAAATTTTCGAACTCCAGCTCAACGAAAAAGAGGCTGCCATGATGAAGGTAAGCGAAGGACACGTGAGAGAAGTAATGATTGTATTGGATGAATTGAACAAATAACAGCACATTTTGGATTTTCGATTTTCGATTTTGGATTGGAAGAAGCAGTGAGTTGATTGAATATGAGCAATAAACCTGGTTGCTTTTAATAGGCCGGATGCTATTCCAAAATCCCAAATCGAATATCCAAAATTAATAAAGAGCCTTCCCATTCATTTGGGTTGGCTTTTTTATTTACTTCGCACCATGAGAGAACGCCAAAAGATTGCCCTGGAAATTGTGTGGCTGGAAGAGGGAACCATTCACCTGCTGGTTCCCTTTCTGCACCAGGAGATGGAAAACCTTTGGTGGGTGGTTGATACGGGCGCCTCCAAAAGCGTCATCGACAAAACATTGTCGCTTAGACTCATCGAAGAGGAGTCGGAGGGTTCCATGGCCACTGGCCTGGGTCAGGAGATGGTGGAAACCTCTGTTGGTACCATCAGGGAGTTGCGGTTGGGTGAAGGCAGTTTCGAGCCTCTCCAGGTAGCCATTGTAGATTTGAGCCACATCAACGAAGAATATGCCAAATATTCAACTAAAAAAATTGCCGGACTGCTTGGCAGCGATTTCTTCTACCGCGAAAAAGCGGTAATTGACTACGAGCACCGAATGCTCTCCCTTTAAATTATTCTGCCAAAATAGTCTAAATATTCAAAAATGCCACAAAGGCACCAAGACACCTAGGTTCACAAAGTATTATATTTCAATATAATAACCTTCCTGCATCTTGGTGTCTTTTTGCCTTCGTGGCAGATCTCTACTTTTCGCATTAGACTCAACTATTTAATATCAAAAAAATAAATATCTTTGCGCACTATGATTTTTTAGGATTAGGAAGTTAACAAAGAATAGAAATAAAAAACCGAATTCCCAATGCAGAATAAAGGATTGATCAGGCTCATAGCCATTTTGATAGGATTGGTTTGTTTTTATCAGCTCTACTTTACCTACAAGGCAGTAACTGTTGAAAATGATGCGTCAGCCTATGGAACCAAAAAGGCAAAAACCGAGAGCCCAGGCGCAACGCAGGTTGAAGCTGAGCGTATTGCCAAAACTTACGAGACCCGTTACCTCGATTCAATTGCCAACCAACCGGTTTACAATTTTCTTGGTTTGAAGAAGTATACCTTCAAAGAGGTGAAAGAGTTTCAGTTACCGCTGGGTCTTGACCTGAAGGGTGGTATGAACGTTACGCTCGAGGTTTCTGTGGTCGACCTGATTCAGGCCCTTTCCGGTTACAGCACCGATTCAACTTTTAACGCAGCCGTCCGGCTTGCCATCAAGAACCAGCAGGACAGCCAGGAAGACTTTGTTACCCTCTTTGGCAAAGCATTCGAACAGATCGATCCCAATGCCAAACTGGCTGCCATCTTCAATACCCTGGACCTGAGAGACAAGGTGAGTTACAACTCCACCAACGCGCAGGTATTGTCGATCATTCGCCTGGAGACTGATGCGGCCATTGACAACTCCTTCGAGATCCTTAGAACACGTATCGACCGCTTTGGGGTTACCCAGCCAAATATTCAGCAATTGCAAACCAAAGGAAGGATTCTGGTTGAACTTCCGGGTATCCGTGATGCCAAAAGGGTGCGGAAACTGCTTCAGGGTACTGCCAACCTCGAATTCTGGGAGACTTACGAAAACAGCGAAGTTTACACCTACTTGCTGGAAGCCAACAAAAGGTTGAGGGAGGTAAAAGCCATGGAGGAATCTTTGACTCCTGCCACTGTTGCTGCCACCACAACTGCCAAAGCAGATACCACCAAGTCGTCAGACAGCCTTTTGAGCGAAATCAAGAAGCAGGGTACCGATTCCCTCGCAGCCGGTTCTACCGAAGAGATTGCCAAGAATTTCCCGCTTTTTGCAGTTCTTTCACCCAATACCTCCCGTGACGGGCAGATGATGCGTGGTCCAATCGTTGGTTATGCGCACATCAAAGACACTTCAAGTGTCAATAATTACCTCAAATTACCACAGGTAAAATCTGTTTTCCCACGCACCATGATCTTCAGGTGGACAGCCAAACCAACCGAAGACAACGGAAGCTTCTATGCCCTGCTGGCCATTAAGGTCTCCAGCCGCGATGGTCGTGCTCCGCTGGATGGCGGTGCAGTTACCGAAGCCCGTCAGGATTTCGGTCAGAACCAGGCCAACAGCGTGGTCGACATGACCATGAATGCAGAAGGTGCAAAAGTTTGGCAACGTCTTACCCGCGAGAATGTTGGCAAGAGTGTCGCCGTTGTATTGGACGATTACGTTCAGTCCTACCCTACCGTTCAGGGTGAAATCCCCAATGGTCGCACCGAAATCTCCGGGCAGTTTACTGTGGATGAGGCAAAAGACTTGGCCAACATGTTGAAATCAGGCAAGATGCCTGCTCCTGCACGCATTGTACAGGAAGAGATTGTAGGACCTACCCTGGGTAAGGAATCCATCGAGAGTGGAATGTACTCCTTCCTGATTGCCTTTATGCTTGTTTTGGTCTACATGTTGTTCAACTACAGCAGAAAAGCAGGAATGGCCGCCAACGTCGCACTGCTGGTTAACCTTTTCTTCCTGGTAGGTATCCTTGCCTCCATGGGAGCCGTTTTAACCCTGCCGGGAATCGCGGGTATCGTCTTAACCATGGGTATGGCGGTCGATGCCAACGTGTTGATCAACGAACGTATTGAAGAGGAGGTTCGTTCAGGCAAAGGGATTCGACTGGCAATCAAGGATGGCTACCACAACGCCTATTCAGCAATCATCGACGGACAGGTAACCACACTTCTAACCGGTATCGTATTGTATGTATTCGGTTCAGGTCCGATCCAGGGTTTTGCCACCACACTGATCATTGGTATCATTACCTCACTATTTACCTCCATCTTTATCTCCCGCTTCATCTTCGAGAGATGGTTGGATACCAACAAAAAGATCACCTTTGTTTCCAAGATTTCAGGAGAGTGGCTGCGTCACGTCAATGCCCCTTTCATTCAAAATAGAAAAATCTTTTACGTAGTTTCCAGTGTCCTGATAAGCATTTCTATTCTTTCCATGGTTTTCAAAGGGATGAACTACTCCATCGACTTCAAGGGAGGCCGCACCTATGTGGTTCGACTGAACAAGGATGTAATGGTGGAAGATGTCTCCAAACACCTGGCCTCTGAATTTGGCACGGCTCCTGAAGTGAAAACCTTTGGCTCCAACAACCAGGTGCGAATCACCACGGATTACCGTATTGCAGAGGCAACAGAGGCTGTTGACAACGAGGTGGAAGCCAAATTGTACAATGGAATGAAACCCTATCTGGAATCAGATGTTACCCTGGATAAATTCCTGACCGATTACCGGATGAGTTCCCAGAAAGTCGGACCAACCATTTCGGATGATATCAAGAATGATGCAGTATTGTCGATCATTTTTGCCATGCTGATCATCTTCCTCTACATTGCCGTCAGGTTTAGAAACTGGCAGTTCGGTATCGGAGCTTTGGCATCCCTGGCGCACGACGTAATTATCGTTCTGGGGCTTTACTCCTTGCTCGATGGACTTCTGTCCTTCTCTCTGGCAGTGGATATGGCCTTTATTGCAGCCATCCTGACAATCATTGGATACTCCATCAATGACACAGTGATTGTATTTGACCGGATCCGTGAATATGTCCATCTCCATCCAAAACAAGAAATGATGAAGACTTACAACGATGCCATGAACAGCACCCTGCGCCGTACCTTCAGTACTTCGCTGACGGTATTGGTGGTATTGTTTGCCATCTTCCTCTTCGGTGGAACCTCCATCAAGGGATTTGTATTCGCGCTGCTGTTTGGTATCATGTTTGGAACCTACTCTTCCATTTTCGTTGCAACGCCAATCGCCTACGAAACGCTGATGAGAAAAATGAAAAAGCAGGAAGCCAAGAAATAAAAAAGCTGTATGTAAAAAACCCGGAACCAAACATTCCGGGTTTTTTTATTGCTAAAACGGAGGAAAGGGATTCAATTTTCTGAGGATTGTTATCTTTGCAAAAAAGTCTGTTTCTATGTCACATCCAATACTCTTTATCAGCGGCGGAGAGATCATGATCATCGTCTTCTTTGTCCTTCTGTTTTTTGGTGCGGATGCCATCCCCGGTATCGCCAGAACCATAGGGAAACTGATGCATGAATTTCACAAGGCAACAGACGATATCAAGCGGGAAATCACCGACCAGACCTCCGACATCAAAGGGGAATTCACCAATCTCAAGGATAAGATGGAGAAGAAAGGAAGCGATTTCACCCGAAAAATTGATGAAGAGTTAAAATAACCATGCTGGAAGCGAACCTGCTAACCAAATCCTACGGAAATCTCCAGGTGCTCAAGGATGTCTCACTGGTGGTTGAAAAACATGAGATCGTCTCTGTAGTAGGGGCCAGCGGTGCGGGAAAAACTACCTTGCTTCAAATCCTCGGATCCTTGCTTCAACCCGACTCCGGCAAGGTTCTCATTGACGGGAATGACCTCTTTTCCATGGGGGAAAAGGAGCTCTCCAGGTTCAGAAACCAACAGATCGGATTTGTCTTTCAGTTCCATCACCTGCTGCCCGAGTTTACCGCTTTTGAGAATGTTTGTATACCGGGCTACATTGCCGGTGCAAAAAAGAGTGTGGTTGAGAAGAAAGCCCAGGAGCTGCTCCAGTTGCTTGATCTGCTTCCCCGACAGCACCACAAACCTTCCCAACTTTCCGGTGGTGAAAAACAGCGCGTAGCCATTGCCCGTGCATTGATCAACAATCCTTCCGTTATTCTGGCCGATGAACCCTCCGGCAACCTCGACTCCCAAAACCAGGAGGAGCTCTACCGGCTCTTCTTTTCACTCCGCGAAAAATTTGGCCATACCTTTGTCATTGTTACCCACGACGACCACTTCGCCGGGATGACCGATAGGATGATCAGGCTGCAGGATGGCTCTATCACAAGTGCCTAAAGTACTTAAAGTGCCTAGAGTGCCTAAAGTTATGGCCTCCGGACAAATATTGCAGATGGCATAAGTACTTTAGGCACTTTAAATACTCTAGGCACTTTAGGCACTCGTTTTATGTCGAACACCTGGTTCCAATTCAAACAATTCCGGATCGAACAGGAAAGATCTCCCCTGAAGGTAGGTACCGACGGCGTATTGCTGGGGGCTTGGTGCATGGGGCAGGGAGCAGAGGGCAGAGAGCCGGGGGCAGAGGGCAGAGGGCATGGGGCAGAGAGCATGGGGCAGGGGGAGAAAAGGATTCTGGATGTGGGGACAGGCACAGGGCTGATCGCATTGATGCTTGCCCAAAGATTTACCTCCGCCCAAATTACCGCCATCGAACTCAACGAGGATGGCTGTGCCGATGCCCTGTTCAACTTTCAACAATCCCCCTGGAAGGAGCGGCTAACCCTCCTATGCACCGATTTCAATGCTTACCAGGAGACGCAGGTGGGAAAATTTGATTGGATCGTCAGCAATCCTCCCTTCTTCAAACAATCCCTGAAACCAGCTAATCCGGCTACTGCCACTGCTCGCCACGATGTGGATCTCACCTTTGAACAACTGATCGCAGGAGCCCGGAAATTACTGAACCACAACGGTCGGCTGGCGGTGATTCTGCCTGCCGAAGCGATGGACCATTTTCGGGAGACTGCACGCCTTGCCGGATTCTACCTCCGCAGGAAAACCATGGTCCTGCCAAAATCCGGGAAACCGCCAAAAAGAGTACTGTTAGATTTTTCAGTGTCACCTTGTTATCCTGAATCAGATGAACTTGTCATCTTACAGGAAGGGAACAAATATTCAAAAGAGTTTCTATTCCTGACACGAGATTTCTATCTGAACAATCCTTTGGAATAACCGCGCAATACTTGATGGTGTTCTCACCTATTGTGCATATTTACAATTACTTACCATCCCACAATTTGTAATTAGCTCCGCTGAACTTTGTTTCGTAATTTCCAATTCGTGAATGCTACTTAGCTGGGCTGACCTTCGTTTCATATTTCGTAATTTCTCTCAAGTGGACTCGGAATCCTTTTTTTTCGTAGTTTCGACCCAATTAAAATCAACAATCTAAAAGATCACAAAATGGATATGTTAGCAACAATGGCCAAAGTGAACTTCTGGTCAGTATTATTGGCAGGGATCTCTTACCTGGTACTTGGGGCACTCTGGTACTCTCCCATCTTGTTTGGCAAACCATGGATGGCACTCAACAATTTCACGGACAGCGATTTAAAAACCAATAAACCCATGTGGTTGATAACGTTGCTGACTTTTTTCAGTGGCCTTGCAGCATCTTTTGTGATATCGATGGTGCTCGGACCAAATCCCAATGCCCCGTTTGGTGCCATCATCGGAGCCTGCATCGCATTTTTCTGGATTACCCTCTCCAAGCTGAACAGTGTCCTCTTCGAGAACCAGCCGGTCAAACTCTTCCTGATCCATGCCGGCTTTGACCTGACAGCCTACATGATCATGGGGGCCATCGTAGCCAACTGGAGATAATTTTTGGAGCTGATTCATTGTTTCCCCGTTTCTTTCTTTCTCCGTTTCCCTGTTTCATTGTTTCTCCGTTTCTTTGTTTCCCTGTTTCATTGTTTCTCCGTTTCTTTGTTTCCCCGTTTCATTCTCCCAACACCATGCGCAAACTCTTTCTACTCCTTCTGACGGCCATAACACTCTCCCTTCAGGGATTAGCCCAGCCACTCTCGCCATCGGCCAAAATAAGCCTCATCATTTGTGCCCCGGACAATGAGATTTCTTCCTATTGGGGTCATGCTGCCATCCGGGTTTATGATCCTCTGTATGAAAAGGACATCGTCTTCAATTATGGCATGTTTGATTACATGGCACCCCATTTTTACTGGCGCTTCGCCAAAGGGGAGACAGATTACCAACTGGGCATACAGCGTATGAGCTCCTTTATGCGTTCATACCAGGAAGACCTGCGCAAAGTGATTGAATATGAGCTGCTTTTTACACCAGCAGAACGCGAAACGTTGTACAATGCCCTGGTAGAAAATTACAAACCGGAAAACCGGGTCTACCGCTATTCACACTTCGCAGATAACTGTGCCACCAGACTGCGTGATCAGATTGAAAAAGCTGTTGGTGGAAAAATTAAGTACGATACTTCCGGCGACAAAAAAATGTCATTCAGGGATCTAATTGACCTGTACGTTCAGGACAACAGTTGGGATGGATTGGGCATCAAGCTGGCGTTGGGCCTTCCGACCGACCGCATTACCACTTACTCCGAGAAGATGTTTTTGCCCGATTACCTGGGGGAGGACATGGCCAAAGCAGTGGTGGAACGGGATGGGAAAGCTACTCCCTTGACCGGTGAAGCAGTTATCCTGTTCGACGCACCACTCTGGCAGCGCAGCTTCTCCCCTACCTCCCCCGCAGTGGTTATCCTGCTCGCATTCCTGGTAGTACTTGCCCTGACGATGCTGGAAAGAAAGCGAAAAACGAGGTACCACTGGCTCGACATCACCGTTTTCCTGGCCTTTGGCATTGCCGGCATGATCCTCTGTTTCACCACCTTCATCTCCGTGATGCCCTCCACCAAATGGAACTTCAACCTGGTGTGGGCCTGGCCGACCCACTTTCTACTCGGAATCCTCTGGATGTTCCCCTCCAAACGCAAGAATCTTGGCTGGTATGTCAAAATGACTACGATCATTACAACTTTATTTCTTGTCTCAATTTTTTTCCTCCCCCAAACCTTTCATTGGCTGGTTATACCATTGTGTTTGATTTTGTTGATGAGAACCTGGAGATTGCATCAAATCAAATTAAAATCCAATTCTTTAACCGCTACGCGGTAAGGTGGGATAGGGTGGGATAATTATTCTACAATACTGTAACCGCTACGCGGTATGGC
>CAMCBW010000068.1 GCA_945873105.1 Tangfeifania diversioriginum | reverse complement strand
TCTTTCCGACATGGCCAAAGTCATTGCCCCGATTCTACCTGACTATGAAGGTTAATTTTAACAGTCATTTCGAATAAATAAATATACTTATGAGTACTCTAACGGGACTTTTTGGAGGTGGCGGTTCAGGGGGTGGATCCTCATTAATTAAACGCAAGGTTTTTGATTTAGCAAATGTTGCAGCACTTAAAACTGTCGATTTAACTGACATTCCTACAGCTTTATCTCTTACTGGACTCGCTAGCAACGGCACTACTTTTTTGCGGTTATTGTCTGGAGTATTAGCAACATCTACAGATTTATCTACTTGGACTAACAGAGCCATATCTGACTCAGCCAACATCGAAGGCTATCCTCCCGATTCTACAGCACCCGGTCCGCAAAGCGTTGCTTATTCAAACGGATATTTTTGGTGCGGAGCAACTAATTCTTTTAACGATGGAGACTCCAATTACTATTATGTCTCGTTGCTATATCGGTCTTCTGATGGTATAACGTGGACAAGAGTAGCTGTTTCAAATAGTAGCGTTTCAGATACGCCTACAGATTACCTATATCTTTCAAGTTTTGGCTCCTCTTATTTAATGAGAACCTATGGTGGTTATTATCAAACATCCACCAATGGAACATCCTGGACAAATCGAGTATCTTCGACGGCATTTTATCCCCCGGCCACGATTAATGGCGTGATGTATTTTCCTTCATCTACCGCAAACAATGCCGGAAAGTTTACAACAGATGGAACCACCATAACTACTGTCAATGTGAATATTTTCATTGTATGGTACGACAATGGTTATTACTACGGAATAGACAACAGAGCTAATAGCTCCATTTTAAACAAACTCTATAGAGGAACCAGTCTTTCAACACTTGCGTTTATTAGAACCATAACTGCTGAGATGATAATAACCAGCTATGGCAGTTATGGCGCAAACCCTACACCCCTTGATTTTCCTCTAAATAATAGAGGATATATTGTTTTTAATGAGAAGGTTCTTTTTAACGTAGTCCCGTCTCCAGCCTATGGCTCCATAATTGGTGCTACTTATTTCATTGGCGTATTAAACAAGGAAGGGTTTTTTGTGATTTTTAGGTCGAATCCCGTTCTGTATGCTTTGTGTAATAGCTATGGCGTTTATTATACAGGGCTGTCTTATGGTTCTAAGCTTGTTTTTAGCTATTATCATTCCACATATATTCTTGATACAGAGTTTACAACTGAATTAGTAATACCTTAAATATGAAATATTCTTTTGATACTTGGGGCTGGTATTCTTTAGAGGAAATACCCGATAGAACTACAGAAATAGTTCCTCCTGAATGTGGAATTCCTATTGTTGGAGAACCTTATCCAAATTTTACTGGTTTTGAATGGATTTGGTTACCTTATATTGAACCGATTCCTGTCATTGATCCTGAACCAATTTCTAATCCTGAACCCATTGTTCAGTATAAGACTATTCTTACACCTTTTGAGTTTAAAAATAGGTTTACTTCGGCTGAACGAATTGCAGCAAGAGTTTTAGCCCGAACTGATGATGAGCTTGACGATCTTTGGGATATGCTTGCAAGTGCTCAGGAAGTTAATTTAGACGATCCTTTGCTAATTTATGGCCTGCCTTTATTGGTTTTAAAAGGGATCATCACCCAGGAGCGATGTGATGAAATACTCACCAAATATCCTATTCCATCATAAATATGGCGGGTCAAACCATGGACCTACCTTTTCTTGAAGAGTAATTACCAAATATATTTTATCATGAACAGGAATGAAATCATCGCGGAATTAAAAAATTATTTTTCCATTTCGGATCTGGTATGCCCCGATACCTTCCAATCTTTTGGACAAAGTGCCTGGCAATTTTTATCAACAGAATTTCTGCATACACTGTTGATTGTTCGGCGCGATATCCTTAAGTCCCCGATGATTTGCAACAACTACACCAAAGGGGGAGGCACTTTTCGCCAGCGCGGACTCCGCTGCAATCTGTGTGACCTGGTAAAAGATAAGACTGCAGACGGGAAAATATATCTCTCAGCCCACATCACAGGCAATGCCGGTGACTTTGATGTAAAAGGCATGACAGCCATGCAGGCACGGCAAACCATTATTGACAATGTCAGTCAACTCCCTTATCCAATCCGTCTGGAAGAAGGAGTATCCTGGCTTCACCTCGATGTTTACGACAGCGGAAAGAATCAACCATTTACACTCTTTACAGCATGACAAATTTTTGGGGTTACATCGCAATATTCTTTTTCGGGATCATTGCCGGACTGGTAATTTACATCAGGATTAAGGATCCGGATACGGTGATCAACGATAACCAGCGCATCGGGAAAATCAAGAGTAGGGGAGCAGGTAGCACACAAACAACCTCGCTTATCAGAGCAGCCCCTGATCAGGTCAGTGATCAGGCAGACAAGAAACCTCTGCTCGATAGAATTTTCCCCGGTAGGGAACTTCGAAGAGTTACGCGCAAAGAAAGAAGGGAAGCCAGGCTGCAGGCCAAAGATCCTCCTTAATCTGTCCTTTCCTGAACTGTCGAAATGAACCAGATTTGATCCAGATTATTATTTACCAAATACAAATTACCATGAAAAACATTTTGATGTTGATCGCCCTGATCTGGATTTTTGCTGTTGGATGCACATCCTTTGAGAAAAATGCCCCTCCAAAAACTCAAACCCAGTTCCTTCAAGCTGCTGATGTTGGGGTTTCGGCAGCCATTATCCGTGCAGTGGATGAAACTGCTCTTCCGCCAGCACCAACTCCGGTTGGAGTCGTCGGTTTTGTAAAAAATAACGTTGCCGAGCTCACCCTGGCCCTGCTGGCATTTTTTAAGGTCATTGTAAATCTTACCCCCACGGAGTCCGATAACAAGATCTTCGGACTGCTTGACAATTTTATCAACTGGATAGTGCCAAATTTCAAGGTGGGTGGTGGCAAGTTTACTTAATCAATTGGCAATTGATTTGAAGGTTTATACATCCCCTGTCACGCAACTGCAGGGGATGTTTTTTTTCTCTCTTTTTTCTTTTCTATGATCTTGATTTCTTTAGGATCCGTGTTTAAGTAGTCTATTAGCTTTCGGTTTGCCTTGTCAGCCCTCTCGAAATCTTCATTGATGTATATTCCTGTCACTTTCATTTCTGGATTGGAGTGGCCCAACATCAAACTAATATCATCTTTGGATATTCCGATCGTTCTGCAGATTGAGGCAAAGGAATGCCTGACCGCATAATCAGTAAGAGGGATCGGAAGGTTTAATTTCAATGCGTCATGAATTTCCTGCAGACTCTCGTTGATCATTTTTCCGAAGCTTTCCTGGTCGGCATATTGGAAGTGATTCTGTCGGCTGTGCGCTTTTACTTTGGTTTTTCTTTCGTTTGAGCAATTGTCAGCAAACCAAAGCAGGTACGTTTTACCGGTGTATGCCTCTATTAGCTCACCGGCCTCCTTTTCAATCTTGATGTTGTAAAACCGCCCGGTTTTTGCCCGATTGAATTGCAATCTGTCATTTATGCGTTTCTCCGGCTTCAGATAAAACAGGTCTTTCAGGTTAATTCCATGAAGATACATTTGTAACATGAATACATCTCGGGCTATAAGCTGCCTGGGGGTTTGTGGCGCATAATCCCTGATTGATCTGATCACTTCTACGCTTAGATTTCTGTTTCTGGAAACTTCTGTTTTGACTTTGAATTTCCTAAAGGGATAGTTTGTGATCAGATCGTCCTCAATAGCAGAATTCAGGACAGCCCTCAAATATCTCAGGTAGGAGGCTACACCGTTTTGAGTCATAAATTTTGGCTCTTCCTTTTCTGCGTCCTTACCCTGGCTATCAACTTTCTTCTTTTTTTTGCCCGGCTTCTCATCTATATTCTTCTTTTTACTCTCGATTGGAGTAGTAAGGCACCAGGATGAAAATTTTTCCAGCCACCTGCCATTTATTTCACTCATGTCCAGTTCACGGGTTCCGCAATAATTCAAGATCTTGTTTCTTGTTACCTTCAAAAGTTTAGCAGTCTTTTCTCTTCCCTGGGACTCAAGCTCAGTAATACGCTTTTGACAATAATGAAAGAAGTCTGTGTCTTTACCTTCATCTTCTTCATCCATCATCAGGAATGATTTTAGCTGCTTGACAGTCATTTTTTCAACCCTCTCAGGGAATCTCATGATCTTCAACTCACAATCATTTTTGATCTGGTTCAGCCTTGGGTTCTTTGTAGGTGCAAGTGGATCTCCTTTTTTACCTCCAAGAATTAATCCCTGATCTTTAATCCAAAAATCTTTATTGGTTGCTATATCAGTTGCAACTCTAATTGTTTCTGCTCTGTGGGAGAGCTGAACGTAGACCATGTATTCACCACTTTGCAGTGTTTTGCTTAAATTAATTACCAGTTTTACTTTCGCCATGATATTTTCGGACAAGTTTCGGACAAGTTTTGAACAGGCCTTTGACAAGTTCGGATAAGTTCGGACAAGTTTTGGACAAGTTTCTGCAACAAATATAAGCAACATTTAGCAATATTTAGCAACATTGTTGCAAAAAAAGAGGAACACTTCGGGTTTAAACCCTCTGTATTCCTCTGATTTTCACTGATTTACTTTAGAGCCATTTGCCGGACTCGAACCGGCGACCTGCTCATTACGAATGAGCTGCTCTACCAACTGAGCTAAAGTGGCCTTTGTCCCGCAAAAATAGGAAAATGTTTGGGATAGAATCGTATAACCATTAATTTTCCCAATCTAATATTATTTTTCCGCAGTTGCCCTCCTCCATGATCTCAAATGCTTTCTGGAATTCGGTATAGTGAAAGCGGTGCGTGATGACTGGGGCAATGTTCAGTCCCGACAACAACATCTTCTCCATCTTGTACCAGGTCTCGTACATCTCGCGGCCATAGATCCCTTTCAGGGTAAGGCCTTTGAAGATGACCTTGTCCCATTCTATCTGGGTGGTATCCGGCAGGATTCCCAACAGGGAGATCTTTCCGCCATTGTACATCGATTTGATCATGGTGTCGAAGGCAACCGGCGACCCTGAAACCTCCAGTCCGATGTCGAAACCTGCCACCATGCCAACCAGCTTCATGGCCGAAGCCAGGTCCTCCTTCATGGGATCGATCACCAGCGAAGCGCCCATTTTGCGGGCCAGCTCCCTGCGGTACTCACTAACCTCAGAACCAACGACATTGCGTGCACCAACAAACCTGCAGATAGCTATGGCCATGCATCCGATGGGCCCTCCTGCGCCGGTAACCAGCACATCTTCGCCGATGAGCGGGAAGGAGAGGGCTGTGTGGGTGGCGTTCCCCAGCGGATCCATGATCGATACGATCTCATCCGGGATGCGGGAATCTATGCGAAGAACATTTTCGGCCGGGACAGAGACATATTCGGCAAATCCACCGTCACGGTTGACCCCAATACCGATGGTATGGTCGCAAATGTGCTTCCGGCCACGGCGGCAGTTCCGGCAAAATCCGCAGGCAATGTGTCCCTCTACGGTAACCCGCTCCCCGATGGCCACCTTGGTCACCTCATTCCCAATCTTAACCACCTTGCCTACATACTCGTGACCAATGGTCATCGGAGTCTTGATCGTTTTCTGGGCCCATGCATCCCACTTGTAAATGTGAAGATCCGTACCACAAACAGCAGATTTACTGATCTTTATCAGCACTTCGTTAACTCCTGGTTCAGGTACTGGAACCTCTTCCATCCACAATCCCTTTTGGGGCAGACTCTTTCTGATTGCCTTCATCTCTATCTAATTTGTTTTTAAACTGTTGCATGGCCTTTGTGTCTTCGTGCCTTTGTGGCCTCGTTCTCCTGCAACCAAGTCACCAAGGTGTCACAAAGAAATCTCTTAACTTAATGACATTGCCGATACTGGAAGATATGGACGATCTGTCATTGGCTTACTATCCACATATTATGTCTACGGTATATTGATTTTCAAAATTTAAACAACCTCCGTATACAAAGTAACAAATTTCTCACGTTGCAAATCCTAATAAAAATCACCCTTTGCATCAAATCCTCCCCCCTGGATCAAAAGTGTGTACCAATTTATTTGTTACTCTGTGAAGTTGATTACATTTATCCAAACAAATAATCCTGGCAAGATGAAAAAATTGATCTATACGTTTCTTTTGGCTATATTTTTGTTAAGCAACAATTTAGCGGCCCAGTCTCTCTCTTTTGGCATGTTCACGGATGTACATTACGCGGCGATTCCTGACAATGGAAGCAGAAAATACAGCCAGTCGCTGGCCAAGCTCCACCAGTGCATCGATACCATGAACCGGGCAAAAGTAGACTTCGTCATCGAATTGGGCGATTTCAAGGACATGACCATTCCGCCAGACAACCAATTGGCACTGGAATTTCTGACAAAAATTGAAGGAGTCTTCGCCCGGTTCCAGGGGGATCGCTACCACGTTTTGGGCAACCACGACGAAGATTGTATTTCGAAACAACAATTCAATGCCGTTGCCGGAAATAGCCGCATTGACCCTGCGAAGAGCTGGTACTCGTTCGAAAAGAAGGGGTACAGGTTCATCGTACTGGACGCCTGCTTCGATTCCACGGGCCGCGCCTACGACAGCGGTAATTTTGTCTGGAGTGATGCCAACATCCCCATGGAGCAGTTAAAGTGGTTGGAAAAAGAGCTGAAGAAGGATAAATTACCGGTCATTCTCTTCGTCCATCAGCTTTTGTACGGCAACGATAAAGTAACCATCCGGAATGCAGCAGCAGTGAGGGAAATTCTGGAGCGCAAAGGCCAGGTGAAATGTGTCTTTCATGGCCATGACCACAAGGGGGGCTACCAGCAAATCAACGGGATACATTACTATACGCTCAAAGGTATGATCGAAGGGAATTTCCCCGAATCCAACAGTTTTGCCATCGTTACCCTGTCGAACAACAAAATTGAGATCAAAGGATTTGGCAACGCCATCTCCCAAACCCTCCCACTTCCCTAAATCATTTACCTCACTTCCACATTTTCACATTTCCCAATTTCCACATTTTCACATTTTCACATGCTCAAATACCTCATCCTGCTTCTCTATGTGCTAGTCATGATAGGAATTGGCATCTATTCTTCCCGGAAGATCAGGACAGCGGGTGATTTTCTGGTGGCGGGCAACAAGGGGAATGTCTGGCAAATAGCAGGATCCCTTTTGGCCACCATTCTGGGCAGCTCAGCCATCCTGGGCAGCAGCGATCTGGCCTGGTCACAGGGCTGGGCCGCGGCGTGGCTGCTCCTCTCTGCTGCATTTGGGTTATTGGGTTTGGTTTTCATCGCACCCCTCGTCAAGCGGTTTGGAAAATTTACACTACCCCAATTGATCGGAGACCAATATGGCAGGGAGGCTAAGATCCTGGCCTCCTTTGTCATTCCCATCGCCTGGATTGGGGTGATTGCCGCCCAAATCATCGGCGGAGCCAAGGTGATGAACAGTTTTTTTGGCCTCTCCTATGGGACCGCCGTCTGGGGAATCGGACTGCTTTTCATCTTTTATACCGCAGTAGGCGGACAGGTTTCGGTCATAAAGACCGATCTGGTACAGTCATTTATCATTATCCTTGGGGTTATGGCCATCGCCGGTTACCTCTTTTTCAGGACACCGGGAGATGCGGCAGCCATGACCCAACTGGACTTTCCTTTTAACGAGGGTTTTGGGCCCATGGACCTCGTGGTGCTGTTTTTAACCTACTCTACCACCTTCCTGGTAGGCCCCGATATTTACACACGGTTGTTTTGTGCAAAGAGTGAGCAGGTTGCGCGTCAAAGTGTTTTGGTGACTGCCATTGTCCTTGTGCCGTTCTCTTTCATGATTACCTATCTTGGAATCTATGCCGCCCATCACCATCCTGGATTTTACTTCAAACAAGGCTCCTCACTGATCTCCGTGCTCAGCGCTGTCCTTCCGGAGTGGGGGATTGGACTGCTGGTGGCTGCCATCCTCTCAGCGGTGATGTCCTCTGCTTCCACCACCTTGCTCACCTCGTCGGTCATTGTGACCAACACCATCCAAAAAGATCTGGACACCAGGGTTTCACTGCGTCAAACAAAGTTGATCATGGTTGGGATCGGACTGTTAAGCATCTTTTTGAGCCTCAAGGTAACCTCCATCGTTCAATCACTACTCATCGCGCTTACCTTCTTCTCAGGGGCCTTTATCCTTCCGGTATTGGCAGGATTGCTCGGCTTCAGGAACAACAGGGTTCAAAGCAACCTGGCCATGCTGCTGGGTGGTTTGATTGCGCTGGGTGGCAAAATTACATCGGTTCTTGGAGAAGGGAGTATGGGTAACCTGCTTATCATCTCTGGGTTCCTGATCAATGGCTTGATACTTTTCCCGGGAGGCAAGTGGGTAAAAAAACATTGAAATGCCTGTGTACCCAATGCTACTAAACTCCTGCACAAAGGATTATACCCTATTTTTTCTTTGCGTTCATTGCGTTATTTGCGTGAAACTATTGGAAAGTAGCCATCACAATGAAATTAGCCAATACAATATTATATTTTGACAGGAGCTTTTCTCAAACAAAAAGGATATTTTTAAACAAATTTTCAACTTTTGGAACACTCACTCATCGTATTGCACAATGATCAACCGGTTTTCACCAGTGACGAGCATTGGTTGTATCCCTTGTTTGACTTTGAACAGTTTTTGAATAAAACGGATATACCGGTAAATCAGCTATTCCTGAAGGACAAGATCGCCGGTAAGGCAGCTGCTTCCCTGATTGTCAGATTGGGTATCCGGAACTGTTTCATCGAATTGCTGAGCGAACGGGCGGTACCCGTTTTTGAGCAGCATGGGGTAAAATTTGCCTACCATCAGCTGGTAGACCACATACAATGCAGGACCGAAGACTTAATAACCGACAGCATGAGTCTGGAGGAAACCTATCTTTTCCTTCGGAAGAGGGCTGGCAAGGTGCAGGGAACCAAACTCTTGATCAACGCATTGACGGTTCAGGTTGCAGGTAAAATGGTGATTGATCATTTGGATCTGGAGTTGGGAAGAGGAGAACAGTTGGTCATCTGCGGAGAAAATGGCTCAGGTAAGACCACCTTGTTAAAAGCCATTCTTGGTTTGGTGCCTGCCGCAAACGGGGTGATCATGATAGGAGAGGAGCAGGTTGGTACCTCCTCCTGGCAAAAAAACAGGTTTCAGACCGGCTACCTTCACCAGGAAACTACCAAAAATAATTTTCCCATTACGGCGGGGGAAGTGGTCGCAATTGGTGTCAGCGGCATTAAAACTGAAAAAAGTGAAAGGGAATACAGGGTGGAATTATCCATGCGCAAGACCGGTTGCTTTCATTTGCAAAACCAGCTGTTCCATTTACTTTCCGGCGGAGAGAAGCAGCGGGTCTCACTGGCCAGGTGTCTCTGTCAAAATGCCAGGCTGCTTCTGCTGGATGAACCGACCTCCTATCTCGATGAAAAGGGGAAAAACGAACTGAAAGAACTCTTGGTTGACCTCAGTAAAAATGAGGCACCAACAATGCTGGTCGTCTCTCACGATTCGAATTGGGTAGACCAACTGAATTGGCCGACGAAAACCCTGAAAAATGGCAGGTTATGCTAGAACTTTTTACCTACAAACCAATTCTGCAAGGCTTTGTCGTACTGATTCTAACAGGATTTGCCTTTCCCATTACCGGTGTCTATCTGCTTCGCATGAATTTGCTGCCCTTGCGCTTCATGCTGATGCATGGTGCCATTCTGGGGGGCGCACTTTCCCTTGCCATGGAGGTCAGTCCTTTTGGCGGAACACTGGCAATCAATTTATTGTTGGTATTGCTTATCACCTGGATGTCACGGTCGCTCAAATCTGATCCGGGTCAGCTGAGTGCCTTTTTCATGGTGCTCTCCATCTCCCTGGCATTTATCTTCATCTACCGTTTTCAGATTCCGGCAAAGGATTCATTGGGGTTGATGTGGGGAAGTTTGTATACCCTGAATTCGCTGGAATTTTGGGGAACCCTGCTCTTCTCACTGCTGCTGATACTGTTTCAGGCACTCTTCAGGCATCAGCTGCGAGCCGTCTTTTTTGATGCAGATGTAGCAAAAACTTCCGGGGTAAACGAGAGCAGATTTTATTATGCCATTATCCTCATTACGGCAATTACGGTTGCTGCTGCAATGAAACTCATTGGTGCCCTGTTACTGGATGCTTTGTTGCTGCTGCCTGCCCTGATTGCCTCCTACCATGCCAAAAGTTACAGGGGTATGATTCTCTGGGCATCTTTTTGGGGAGGTTTGTTTGCAACAGTCGGATTTTTACTCTCTTTGGTCTTTGATTTGCCTGCAAGTTCAACCATTGCTGTTTTTGCCTCCATCGTTTTTTTATTGCTCATTGTAGCAAAAAAGAGGATGAATTACCCATGAGAATATTATCGCAACATTCGCAAATGAAAATCTGGTCACCTCATGTGGCTGCTGAAAGACAAATCGCATGCGGATGAATCGAGCATGAGCCAATAACTCAGAAAGTGAGGCAAATGCACTTGTGAATTCCATGTATACAAACTGAAAACCAATAATTTAACAATGAAATCTAATATGAGACTATATTTGCTGGTCTTACTCCTGATACCCCACCTGTTCTCCTGCAACGACTCAGGCAAAAAGACACCAATGGTGGTGGCAACCAACTCATGGACAGCAGCATTTGCTAGATGTGCAGGAGCTACAGAGGTAATTACCCTGGCCCCGATGGAAATGGCGCATCCCTCCGAATATGAATTGAGAGCCACAGATATTCCTGTGGTAGTACATGCCAAAATAATTGTCTATGCAGGCTATGAAACCATGGTCCAGCGATTGAAAACCGGCATGGAGTTGAACAGTGAAGTGCTTCTAAAGATTGAAACCGATTACAATATGCCCACCATTGAAGCATCCGTCATGAAGATTGCCAGGCTATTGGGTACCGAAAAAATAGCCATTCAAAATCTTGAGACAATCCGTCATCTCCTGATAGAGGGAAGAGCCCGCTGTGATAAAAATGGCTCAAATGCCCGTCCTATCCTCGTCAACTTTTTCCAACAATCAATTGTAAAGGAGATGGGCTTCCAAATCGCAGGCGTTTTTGGTCCGGCAGCCCTGGAGGCAGGAGATATCGACAAAATGATGAAACTCGAATCTTCGGTAATCATCGACAATGCGCACAATCCGGTCGGATTACCGCTCCAGCAAACCAATCCCGATGCGAAATACCGCCAATTGCTTAATTTCCCTGGTTTACACCAAACAACAACCCTTCTGGAGGTTATTCAATACAACATTTTACAATTGAGCAGTCTGACGAATAAAAACAATCAATAACCAGGACTTTTAAACATTCCTGCCAATGGCTAGCTGTTTTTGGCAAATTCAATTAAATTTGCACACCGAAATTAAATTTGTTTGCAACTATGGGACGCGCATTTGAATATCGAAAGGCCAGAAAGATGAAACGATGGGGTGCAATGGCCAAGACCTTTACAAGAATAGGGAAAGAGATTGCTATTTGTATCAAAAGTGGTGGACCAGATCCAACCTCCAATTCCCGGTTAAGGGTCTTGATGCAGAATGCCAAGGCAGCCAGCATGCCCAAGGAAAATGTCGAACGTGCCATTAAAAAGGCAACATCGAAAGATCAGGCAGATTACAAGGAGGTCGTCTACGAAGGGTATGGTCCCTTTGGAATTGCCATGCTGGTCGAAACTGCCACAGATAATCCAACCCGAACAGTGGCGAATGTAAGAAGCTATTTCACCAAATTGAACGGATCATTGGGCACTACAGGCTGCGTTGATTATATGTTCGAACGGAAGTGCCAGTTTAAAATTGTCGCAAAGGATGGTCTCGACATTGAAGAGTTGGAACTGGAGATGATCGATTTCGGCGTTCAGGAGATTTTTGAAGAAGAAGGAAACATCATTATATACGGAGACTTTGAAGCTTTTGGCCCTATCCAGAAATACCTGGAAGAGAATAATTTTGAGATTGTAAGTGCTGATTTTGAACGTATACCCTCTGAAACAAAGGAGTTGAATGAGGAGCAAATGGCCGTTATAGAAAAACTGCTCGGGAAGTTTGATGAAGATGAAGATGTTACCAACGTTTATCATAACATGAAAGAATAACAAATAATTAACATTCTTTATCAAAAAAAGAGCCGAAAATATTTGGTTTTCAATCAAAAAAGAGTTAATATTGTCTTGTAATTGATTAGATCGATTGAAAATATTTAACGAACCCTTTCACACTTTGAAAGGTTATTTAGGTTAGGTTTAGGTTAGGTAAAGCGGGGAGGTTTTCATACTCCCTGCTTTTTTCTTTTCATAGCTCCCCAATTTTACTTTTTTTTGTTGCTTAGGATTTCAAATGAGTTAATTTTGAAGTTTTCAAACACAATTCTTATGTACAATTTCATTCCTACCCAATATCAATTGCAATCACTCTGCTGCGGCATTGAATTCCCGGATCTGAACTGGGAGTTACAGTGTCCAGATCCACATCAGCCAAGTTTGATCCGGGCCATTTATCAGGAAAAAAGACTGGAACTTCACCACGATCTACCCGGCTTGTACCGTTTTGCCGATTGGTTGCCAATCGGGCGAATTCTCGAAGGATCAGGATCTCCGATTACCTATAAAAGCCACAACCTCTCCGGATTATTGGGGCTGGAGCAACTGTACATCACTTTCAATGGTTACTGGCCGGAGAAAGGTGCACATATGAATACAGGAACTTTCAAGGAGTGTGAAGCCTATTCTGTCTGTGCCAGGACCAGCAATCCCAAAGGGGTAATGGTGGTAGCATCGGCAGGGAATACGGCCAGGGCATTTGCACGGGTATGTTCTCAAAACAAGATTCCCCTGCTTTTGACGATACCATTGGACAATATCGGAGCTTTGTGGGCAGAGGCTCCGTTGGATCCATGTGTCAGAATCATTGCCTGTGAAAAGGGAGGCGACTATTTTGATGCCATTCATCTTTCCAATCTGGCAGTAGAACTGGATGGTTTTTATCCGGAAGGCGGTGCCAAAAATGTAGCACGCAGAGATGGTATGGGAACCACAGTTCTGTCGGCAGTTACTTCGATTGGGAAGATTCCGGATTACTATTTTCAAGCCATCGGCAGTGGTACAGGCGCAATCGCTGCCTGGGAGGCCAACCTGCGTTTCCTGGTGGATGGACGATTTGGTTCCAACAAAATGAAATTGATGTTGTCACAAAATAGTCCCTTTCTGCCAATAAAGGAGGCTTGGGATCAACGTTCACCGGTAATGCTACCCATTGACGATGCAGTCGCCAGAAACCAGGTAGAGGAGATTAATGCAAAAGTCCTCTCCAACAGGAAACCTCCCTATGCCATCAAAGGCGGACTATTCGATGCATTATCCGACAATGGGGGCTCCATCATGGGAATTAACAACCAAGAGGCCGAGGAGGCTGGTGAACTCTTTCTTCAACACGAAGGCAACGATCTTGAACCGGCTGCAGCTGTTGCGGTAGCCTCCCTCATGAAAGCTGTCAAGGAAAACCTGGTAGATAAAAAATCAACCATCATGCTGAATATTACCGGAGGAGGTATCGAAAAGTTTAAAAGGGAACATTCCATCTGCTACCTGACTCCTGAAAAAGTATTTCCAATTCATGGTGATCCTGAAGAGGTAAAACGCCAGATTGCAGAGATGTTTCACAAGTAACAGAAAGATAAACTATTATCACATTAAATACGAAATGTTTCTGATGATTGAACTTCACACTTCAATTGTTGGAAATCTTTTACTTTTGTGACTCATTAAAACTAATATATGTCAGATCACAGCGGGTCAATCAGAGCAGTCATTTTCGCACTTGTAAGCAATGTCCTGATCACCATCATCAAGTTTGTAGTAGCAACGGTTACACATAGTGCGGGTATGTTGGCGGAAGCCATTCACTCGGTGGCAGATTGCGGAAACCAGGTCTTTTTGTTAATAGGGAACAAAAGGTCAGCCAAACCTGCTGATGAAGTTCATCCATTCGGTTATGGGAAAGAGGAGTATTTCTGGGGATTCCTGGTGGCCGTTTTGTTGTTCTTCGTGGGTGCAGCCTTTTCCATCTATGAAGGTGTGCACAAGCTTTTCAATCCTGCCGAACTACAAAACATCAAGTGGTCTTTTGTCGTCTTGACAGTATCTATCATTTTGGAAGGCAAATCATTTCAAGTCGCCTATTCTGCCTTTAAAAAGACACACAAAGGAGTTGGTATGTACAGGGCCTTAAAGGAGTCAACAGACACCAACCTGTTTGTGATCCTTCTCGAGGATTCCGCTGCGCTGCTGGGGTTAACCATTGTTTTACTCTCCACTACGCTGGCATGGTTTGTTCACCCTGTTTTTGATGCAATCGGCTCAATTATGGTAGGAATTCTGCTCATTACCATCTCAATTTTCATGATCAATGAACTGAGGCAATTAATTGTAGGCGAGAACATTCCCCGCCAATTGAGGGAGGAGTTTAAAACAATTGTCGCCGCTCATCCGGTTATTAACCAGGTAAACTTTGTCTCAGCCATGATGATTGGCAAAGGCAAATTTCTGTTGGTTATCGGGATAGATCTTGAAAACACTTCAAGAGCAGCAAATGTTGAAATCGAGTTGAATAAAATTAGAAAAGAGCTGAATGCAAAAAATTCATCCATTTACTCCATCTATTTTGATGTAAGGGATTACCAACTTGAAACAGTTTAATCTACATTCTACCAACTGTAATTCAACAATTTGCTCATTTCTCTAAATTCCAATTATCTCAACCTGTTTCACTATTTAGGCTACTATTTAACTGAAAATTTGTAGATACAGGTATGCGTATACACCTGGTCCGGATTTAGTTGTACCGAAGGAAACTTTGGTTGATTGGGGGAGTTGGGATAATGTTGGGTTTCCAGGCAGAAGCCTGAGCGGTATCCATAAATTTTCCCCTTCTTACCAGGATAGGTGCCATCCAGAAAATTTCCTGTATAAAATTGAATCCCAGGTTGATCCGTAAAAACTTCCAGTACCCTTCCACTCTGTGGTTCAAACACGGTAGCAGCCAGTGTCGTTATCTGGTCAGCTGATTTTACCAATACATAATTGATATCGTAACCGAGGCCGTATTTAATCTGCTGGTCATCACTGTTAATCCGGGTTCCGATCTCTGTTGGTTTTTTAAAGTCAAATGGCGTATTCTCAACAGGAGTGAATTCGCCGGTTGGAATCAGGGTCGAGTCTATTGGCGTGAAAAAATCAGCGTTTAGCGTAAGTTGGTGGTCCAGAATTGTTCCGTTACCCGCCCCGTGAAGATTGAAATAGGAGTGATTGGTCAAATTGATGACCGTAGGTTTGTCACATTTTGCCTCATACTGGATGATTAGCTCATTGTCATTGGTTAGCCTGTAATTCATCGAGACACTCAATTCTCCAGGATATCCTTCATCCATATCCGGTGAAACCAATTTGCAATTCAACTCCAGCGGATTGTTTTGAACAACCTCCCATATTTTTTTCGAAAAGCCATTGACTCCCCCATGCAAACTGTTTACCCCATTATTTTGGGCCAATTTGTACTGGATGTCCCCAATTGAAAATTCTCCGCGGGCAATGCGGTTTCCGTACCTGCCAATGGCAGCACCAAAATAACTCTCCTTGGCGTTCAGGTAACCATCGATACTATCGTAACCAAATACCACATCCTCCATTTTTCCATTGCGGTCGGGTGCCAACCAGGAGACGATCCTGCCTCCAAAATTGGTAACCGTAATTTCCATGCCCTTTTGGTTCTTAAGGGTAAATAGCTTGACCTGCTTCCCTTCTATTGCTTTGTCGAAATTCTTTGCATCAACCGTAGGTGGAACCTGTTTACCGGTACAGGAGAAAACGAGTAAAGCAAGGAGGAATAAATAAAAGATTGTTCTCATGGTATCAATGAATGAAGTGTTTTTTGGAAAGAAGTACAGAATTCTTATCTCCCAAAATTATAAAATTTATCGGTCTGCCGCTTTTAAAAGATCAATTTTTCCTCCAAAGCGTTGCCGGAAGATATCTCGGTGCAAAATATGAAACCATTCAGGTATCTGCTGAAACAGGAGCAATATCAGCAAATAATAGTAGCGGATTTTGTAAGTTTGTAATCCAAAATTTGAAGGTCCTGTTTAAGGGACACAAATCATTCAAATATAGTGCATTAAATAAAAACGTAAGAGATGAAAAACTGGATGTTTATGATGGCCTTCACGGTAGTGATTGCTTCTTGTACCAACGAAAAAAATGCAATGAAAGAGAAAAACCCATTTTATGAGACCTATGTTGCACCCTATGGTGTTCCTCCGTTTGACAAAATTGAAAACAAGCACTATTTGCCTGCTTTCAAGGAGGGAATTGCACAGCACAACAGGGAGATTGAACAAATCGCAAGTAATTCAGCAGCACCCGATTTTTCCAATACCATTGTTGCACTGGACAAAAGTGGTGACCTTTTGGGCAGGGTATCCTATGTTTTTTACAATGTCAAGGAGGCCAATACCAACGATTCAATTGACCAGGTAGCCGAAGTGATAGCTCCGCTTATATCTCAGCATACGGACGAGGTTTACCTGAATGAGAAATTATTTTCCAGGGTGCAAAAGGTATTTGAGCAAAAAGACAAATTGAACCTGAACCGGGAAGAGAGCCGTTTGCTGGAGGAGATCTACAAGCGATTCGTTCGCGGGGGAGCAAATCTGGCCAATGAAAAAAAGGAGCAATTCAAGAAAATTAATTCAGAATTGTCATTGTTGGAGTTGAAGTTTGGCAATAACATGCTTGCTGAGACCAACAATTTTAAATTGATCATTGAGAAGCAAGAGGAACTCAAAGGTCTTCCGGAATCTGTTGTTGCAGGCGCTGCAGATGAAGCCAAAGCCGCTAACCTGAACGGCAAGTGGGTTTTCACATTGCAGAAACCCAGTTGGATCCCATTTCTTACCTATGCCGAGAACAGAAATCTAAGAGAGCAATTGTACAAGGCAATGTACAACCGGAGTAACAACAACAACGAATATGACAACAAAAGTGTCATCAACAGAATTGTCAATCTTCGCCTGCAAAAGGCCAATATATTGGGTTTTGATAGCTGGGCTGCCTTTGTACTGGATGATTGCATGGCCAAAACACCTGCCAACGTTTACGATCTCATTGGAAAAGTATGGACACCCGGACTTCAAAGGGCCAAAGAGGAAGCCAAAGACATGCAGGCAATGATCAACCGGGAGGGAGGCAAATTCAAACTGGCCAGCTGGGATTGGTGGTATTATTCAGAAAAAGTGAGAAAGGAAAAATACGACCTCGATGAAGAAGAGGTGCGCCCCTATTTTGAGTTGACCAATGTAAGGGAAGGGGCATTTGCTGTGGCCGGAAAATTGTTTGGATTGACCTTTAAGCAAATTGAGAATATGCCCCTCTACCATCCTGAATGCCAGGTATTCGAAGTTAAGGACAGGGATAGTTCACTCATCGGAATTCTTTACATGGATTTCTTCCCGCGAAGTTCCAAGAAAGGGGGAGCATGGATGAACAATTACAGGGATCAGGTTCATTACAACAGCGAGGCCGATATTCGCCCAGTGGTCTCAATTACCTGCAATTTTTCAAAACCGGTTGGAGATAAACCAGCTTTGCTCAGTTTCGATGAGGTGGAGACCCTGTTTCATGAATTTGGACACGGTTTGCATGGTTTGCTTTCCCAATGCCATTACAAAACCTTATCAGGAACAGCTGTTGCAAGGGATTTTGTTGAACTTCCCTCCCAGATAATGGAACATTGGGCTGTTGAGCCGGAAGTGCTTAAAATGTACGCAAAACACTATAAAACAGGGGAAGTAATACCACAAACACTCGTTGATAAAATCATCAAGGCAGGAAAATTCAACCAGGGATTTGTAACCACTGAATTTTTGGCTGCAGCCATTCTCGACATGGATTTTCATACCATTACCAAACCAGGAGATTTGGATGTTGATGCTTTCGAAAAGAGCTCCATGGAAAAAGCAGGTTTGATACCTGAAATTATTCCCCGCTACCGGTCGACCTATTTCAACCACGTTTTTCCAGGTGGTTACTCCAGTGGATATTACAGCTACATTTGGGCCGAAGTGCTCGATGCAGATGCATTTGAAGCTTTCCTGGAGAAAGGCAATATTTTTGATCCAGAAGTCGCAGGCTCCTTCCGCAAAAACGTACTGGAACGTGGTGGAACCGAGGAGGCAATGAAACTCTATGTCGATTTCAGGGGTAAAACACCTGGTATTGAACCACTCCTAAAAAATCGTGGTCTGAACTGACCTGGGAGTCCATAAGGCATTGACTCATAAGTTGATGGTTGTAGTCTTATACAGGAGTAACTATCCGCTAAATGACAAGATAAGGAGAATAAAATGCGTAATTTTAGAGAGGTAAGATTGGCTTTTTTATTCTCCTTATTTTATTTTACAAGAAGAAATCTGATCAACAATCATCCAATGAACAAGAAAATCAACATATTTTACCTTTTGTCATTTTTACTCTTTTCCAGTTTTACGGGTTGCAGCACCCAAACAGGGGATGAAAGCCTGGTAAAAACGACTGTTCAGGAATTTGACATCAAAAGATACCTGGGAGTATGGTATGAAATAGGCAGATACCAGCATTCATTTGAAAAGGATCTGGTGGGGGTTACAGCTACTTATACGCTGAAGGAGGGAGGAAAGATTGAGGTGATTAACCAGGGCTATTTTAAGACCTTGGAGGGTGAACTCAAAATCGCAAAAGGAAAAGCCAAAATAACGGAAGAGGTGGGAAAGCTAAAAGTCTCTTTCTTCCTCTTTTTCTATGCAGAATACAATATCCTGGAATTGGATGGCAAGGATTATCAATGGGCTTTGGTAGGTAGTTCAACACCAGGGTATTTGTGGATACTCTCAAGAACACCAAAAATGCCGGAGGAGTTGTACCAGATGATTTTGGAAAGAGCCCGATTGAGAGGGTACAATATTGCCAAAGTCTACAAGGTTCCTCAAAAATGATTGTGGTTCAATGTGCCGGATTAATACCCGTCGAAATTTGAATGGTATTTAGCCAGGATAGGATTTAAAGCTCGTCTGCAAATTTCTCCCTTCTGAAAGGTGGAAAAAAAACCCAATAAATACCGCCAAGGGAGACAAAAGCAGACAATAGAAAGAACATAAAGCTTAACGCAATGGATAATTCTGTGTTGAGATGCAGGTAATCAGCCCCCAAAAGAAAAACTGCCTCACGGGCGCCAACTCCACCAATGGTAATGGGCAAGGCAGTGGCAATTGCGGAAAAAAAGAAGAGAAAAAGGTATTCAGTTACATTTGTATACTGGTGGAAAGCATGCAGGATAAATACGGCTGAGAATAGTTGCATCATCTGCAGGAGCATTGACCAGCCAAATAATCCCGCATGTATTGGAACAAAACTCTTCAGAAAAAAACGGAGCACCTGGTAATAAAACAAATACAACAATGGAATTCCAAACCAACCCGGCCATCCGATCTTAAACTCATC
>CAMCBW010000067.1 GCA_945873105.1 Tangfeifania diversioriginum | reverse complement strand
AGGTCTGGGCATCGCAGCACAACATTTTCAGTTCATAATTCAGCGCAGCACCGAATACCGTGCTCTCCTTCACAAACTCCAGGTTCCGGAAGGCCGCACCAGGGATGCACCCCTCCTCCAGCAACGCGATCGCCTCGGGATAATGCGGCAAATGGTTCGAATTGATCCGGATCGTCACATTGCTCGCCTCCGCCATTCGCATCGCGTGGCCCAGCAACCCAAATCCGGTGATATCGGTCGCCCCTTTCAGATCAAACTGCTGCATCACTTCAGCCCCGCTCTTGTTCAGCAGTTTCATGTAGTCGAGCGCCTTCTGCACCGTCTCTTCGCTCGTCATCCCGTTCCGCTGACCAGCCAGGATCACCCCCGATCCCAGCGGTTTGGTCAATATCAGCACATCCCCGGCCCGAACGCCCGAGTTGGTGATCAGCCTGTCGGGATGCACCGTCCCCACCACCGCCAGTCCGAACTTGGGCGGGTAGTCCTCGATGGTGTGGCCACCCAGTATCAGCGCACCCGCCTCCGTCACCTTGTCGTGGCCACCCTGCAGGATCTCCCCGAAAACCTCCAGCGGCATCTTCACCGCCGAGAACATCATCAGGTTCAGCGCCAGCAACGGCGTTCCCCCCATGGCATAGACATCGCTCAGCGCATTGGCCGCCGCGATCTGCCCGAACTCATAGGCGTCGCGGCACACCGGCGGGAAGAAGTCGGTGGTATAGATCAGGGCCGTCTCATCGTTCAACCGGTAAACCCCCGCATCGTCGTGCGTCTCGATGCCGACCATCAGGTTGGGATGTGAGACTTTTGGCAGCTTCGCCAGGATCTCCCCCAGCTGCACCGGCGACAACTTGGCCGAACAACCCCCCTGCTCAACCGTAGACAACAGATCAAAATCACTCATGGTCACAAAAATAAACACAAAAAAAGAAATTAATCCCACCCAACCACGAATTACACGGATTACACCAATTGTCTGAATCAGGATTTACAGAATTATAGAATTAACAGGATTGGATTGGTTGTAACAATAGGGTTTTGCAATTTGAAATCAAATTTTCGATACCGATCCTATTGATTGAAAATAGATGGATGTGGTGCTGTGATAAAATCTTTGGATTTGTAAACCTTATTTTTTCAAACAACCTTAGTAGAAAGGAATGATTAGATAGAGATCGACCTTATTACCTTATTAATTGACCTTCATCATGGTGATTTTATTTTGCCGAAAATAAGGTAATAAGGTTTGGTTCGGGTTTATCTGTTTTTCTACTAAGGTTACAAACTAAAAATAAGGTATTGCTACCCTCAGAATTTTAACCCACCACAACGCCAATTCTGTAAATTCTATAATTCTGTAAATTCTGATTCTGACATTAACCACCAATGCTCGCCTCTATCCCAAACTCCCCCAATATATCCACCGCCCTTTTTACAGCATTCTGCGTCGGTTCTTCCAGTGGTTTGAACGCCTCCCCCCTTCCCAGCTTCGCGTACTTCGCCTGCGCAATCTTGTGGTACGGTAACAAATTCACCTTGATCTTCTCCCCCGGCAACCCGTTTAAGAATCGCGCGGTTTGTGAAATATTTTCCTCGTCGTCGTTTACGCCACCCACAAGCGGTATCCGCACCACCACTTTTGCGCCCATCTCGGCCAGCGTCCTGAAGTTCTCCAAAATCTTCCCGTTGGGCACTCCTGTCCATTCCCGGTGACGGTCGGAGTCCATCAGCTTGAGGTCGTACAAAAACAGGTCGGTACGGCTGGCCACCTTCAGCAAAGTTTCGGTGCTCACCAATCCCGCCGTATCCACCGCCGTGTGAATTCCACACGCACGGCATGCCTCCAAAAGCCTTACCAGGAAATCGCTCTGCAACATCGGCTCACCCCCCGAGACTGTTACCCCTCCCCCCGACTGCTCGAAGAAGACCCGCTCCTTCTCGATCTCGGCCATAAGCTCCTCAACCGTTTGAAGGGTCCCCGACATTTCGATCGCCTTCGTCGGACAGACAGCCGCACAGGTGCCGCACATTTCGCAAAGGGTGGTGTCGGTCACGATGCCATCCGGCGTAAGGGTGAGCGCCGAATTTGGACAGGCCGACACACAGGTGCCGCATCCGATGCAGCGCGACAGCGCATACATCCGCTCCTGCCCCGCCGCGATCCCTTCCGGGTTGTGGCACCAGGCGCAGTTGAGGTTGCACCCCTTCAAAAACACCACGATCCGGATCCCCGGACCATCACTGATCGCGTAGCGCTTGATATCAAACACCAACCCCTCTTCCACGGATTTTATCATGATCATGCCTCAGATTACACAAATTAAATTCGAATGACACAAATGAACCCCGGCCTTACCACAGATTACACAGATTACACGAATTAAAAGAAAAAATGGTAATGTGTATCAATGCTTCCACCTCAGGGAGTTCAGCTCATTTCCACATTTTCACATTTCCCAATTTCCACATTAGCCAGTCTTTCCTCCCCGTTTCCCCGTTTCATTTCTCCCATCTCCGGAGTCCCCCTCATTTTCACATTTTCACATTTTCCAATTTCCACATTTGTGCCTTCCGTCCGATCCCGTCCAATCACTCTTTTGAAAATTCCTGCACGGACGGTGGTCAATCAACATTTCCTAACCCGGGCTACAATACTGTAACCGCTACGCGGTAGGATTTGTGCAGGAGCAAAATAGTGGTCAAATTGGAGAAATTGTTGGTTTGAAGAGACGTTGCATGCAACGTCTGTACTGTCCCTCCGTCAATTCCGTCTCTCCGTCATTTTTCCGTCCTTTCTCCGTTTCCCCGTTTCCCCGTTTCAATTCTTCCTTCCGTCTCTCCGTCATTTTCCGTCCCTCCGTCATTCTTCCGTCATTTCGGTCCCTCCGTCTCTCCGTCATTTCAGTCTCTCCGTCATTTTTCCGTCATTCCTTCACATTCCACAATTCTCCGTTCGCTCTATCACTTCGCGTTGCAAATCCTCGTTCATATCATTGAAATAATCGCTGTACCCCGCCATCCTAACCATCAGGTCCTTGTAGTCCGACGGACAGGCTTGCGCGGCCAGGAGGGTGGCGGTGTCGACGATGTTGAACTGCACATGGTGGCCCCCCAGGGTGAAGTAGCTCCGAATCAGGTGACCGAGCTTCACCATGTCCTCCTCCTTTTTGAGAAGGCTGGGGAGGAAACGCTGGTTCAGCAGCGTGCCGCCCGACCGGGTGTGGTCGAACTTGGTGAGCGACTTCATCACCGCCGACGGACCGTGGGTATCCGCCCCGTGCGAGGGGGAGGTGCCGTCGGAGATCGATTTCCCCGCCAGCCGGCCGTTGGGGGTGGCGCCCATCACCTTGCCGAAATAGACGTGGCAGGTGGTCGAGAGCATGTTGAGGTGGTACTTTCCGCCCGGTTTGATGTTGGGTTTCCCGTCGATGGCCCCCACCAGGTCGTTGTACACCTGCACCGCGATGGTGTCGGCAAAGTCGTTGTCGTTGCCGAAGAAGGGGGTGCGGTTCATGATGGTCTGGCGCAAAAGCTCCTCCCCTTCGAAATTGTTCAGCACGGCCTTCAGTACCTTGTCCATCGGGAAGCGCTGCTCCTCGAAGACATGCTTCTTGAGCGCCACAAGGCTGTCGGTGACGGTACCCAGGCCGCAACACTGGATGTAGCTGGTGTTGTAACGCGGTCCGCCGTCGTAGTAATCCCTGCCGCGCGCCACGCAGTCGTCGGTCACCACCGACAGGAAAGGGGCCGGGGCATACTTGGCAAACATCCTGTCGATGTAGTTGCTCACCCGCATCTTCAGGTCGACCACGTAGTGGAGCTGTTTCACGAAAGCGTCGTACAGCTCTCCGTATGTTTGAAACGTGCGCGGATCACCGGTCTGCAACCCTACCGGGATGCCCGTCACCGGATTGATCCCGTTGTTGAGCGTCACCTCCAGGATCTTGGGCACATTGAGGTAGCCGGTGAGCAGGTAAGCCTCCTTGCCGAAGGCCCCCACCTCGATGCAGCCACTGCAGCCCCCCTCGCGGGCATCCTCCAGCGATTTGCCCTGGCGCAGCAGCTCGGCCACGTAGACTTCAGGATTAAAGACCGATGGATAGCCATGACCCTGCCGGATCACGCGGGTGGCGGCCAGCAGGAACCGGTCGGGCGTCTGTTCGCTGATGTGCACCGAGAAGCCCGGCTGCAGGATGTGAAGCTCTTCGGCCACCTCCAGCAGCAGGTAGGAGATTTCGCTCACCCCGTCGCTCCCATCGCCGCGGATGCCGCCGATGTTGATGTTGGTAAAGTCGTTGTAAGTGCCGCTCTCCCGCGCCGTGATCCCCACCTTGGGCGGCGCCGGGTGGTTGTTCACCTTGATCCAGAAACAGGAGATCAGCTCTTTTGCCTCCTCGCGCGTCAAAGTTCCGTCGGCCAGTCCGGCTTCGTAGAACGGCGCCAGGTGCTGGTCGAAATGGCCCGGGTTCATCGCGTCCCAGCCATTCAGCTCGGTGATGGTGCCCAGGTGCACGAACCAGTACATCTGTATCGCCTCCCACAGGTTCCGCGGTGCATGTGCCGGCACCCACCTGCACACCTCCGCAATTTTTAAGAGTTCGGCCTTCCTTTTTTCGTCGCTTTCGCTGGAAGCCTGTACTTCGGCCAGTTGTGCATGCCGTTCGGCAAACAGGATCACCGCATCGCACGAGATCTCCATCGCTTTCCACTCCTCCGCCTTGTCTGTCGCCTCGGGATCGTTCAGGTAATCGAGTGCCGCCAGGTTGGCCGCCAACTCCCGTTTGTAGTCGAGCATCCCCTTGCGGTAGATCTTCCCGTCGAGGGTGGTATGGCCAGGCGCCCGCTGCTCCATGAATTCGGTAAACATTCCCGCCTCGTAGGCCAGCCGCCACGCCTCCGGCACATGGCCGAAGATCCGCTCCCGCTGCGTCTTGCCCGCCCAGTAGGGAATCACCTCCGTGCGGTAGGTCCCCATATCCTCCTCCGAGATGGTGTAGCGCTGCAGTTCGCGGGTGTTGAGCACCTTCAGATCCTCCACGCTGTGGCAGGTCAGCTCCGGAAAGGTAGGCACGCACTTGGGCCGCGGACCCCGCTCGCCCACGATCAGCTCCCCCTCGCCCAGGTAGAGCTCCTTCCGCTGGCAGTGGTCGTAAAAATTGGCTGCCCGCAGTACCGGGACAGAAAGCTTCCCAAAGTTCTCTTTGTAGAATGCCGTTTCATGCAATGCCCGCTCGATGGAGAGCGACGGCTCCGTCTCGACACTCAGCTTCCTGAGCTGCTGGATCCTGCGGTTCATTCCGGGTCCAATGCGCTCGGTTTTGGGTTCGTAGTAATTTCCCTCGCTTGCTGCCGGACGCTCGGGTGTGGTATGGTGTTGGTTGACTTTTTCGAACATGTTGTGGTGATTTATCTTTTTCTGCTACGCTGAAAATGAACTAAGAAGAGAGGACGAGGAGACGAGTGGACGACTTGGACGAGCGGAAGTTTTGAAACGGAGAAACGGGGAAACTGGACTTTGAACTATTGATTCCTAAACAAATAACCCCTGAACGAAGTGGTCCCTGAGCGCAACCAAATGGTCGAAAGGTCATTTCTTCTCCTCGTCCTCTCCTTCCAATCGTCCTCTCGTCCAAGTCTTCCTCTCGTCCACTCGTCCCAGTCGTCTCCTCGTCCTCTCGTCTTTTTAATCCCGGGAAACGTCGGGGCCAAAGCCCCTCCTAATTGTAAAACATCAGGCAGCTAAAGAGGCGCCGGTAGGTTTTGACGAGGGTGGAGATGGAAGTAGTTATTTCCATGATACTTTGACCAATAGTTTGTTGGTACTAGCAAAAATAAGAGAAAATTGGGAAGCGATACAGATTATTGATCAAATAATGACAGGATTTTTGATATTTAAAATTCCAACTTACTCCAAAGAAGTATTCTCTTACGTTTTTCCGTATTCAATTCTATATTGTTTTGATAAACAATGTTTTTTGAAAATAATATATTAATCTTTGTAATGGCTTCAAATGGGCTAATTTGTTTATATTCAATCAATCTATCAAATATCCAAAGCATTCCATGAAATTCAATGGCCTTTGATTTGGCATAATTCCTGACTGCTTTGTCACTGCTAATAACTTTAGCATCTAATTTATCAGCTAAAAAGATTACCGATTTATCATTATCTGACAATGATCTTGGAAATTTTTCTTCCTGTATATGCGCTTTTTCTTCTGAAGTCAAATTGTGAATAGTAAGCTTTCCAAAAGAGCGAAAAGCTTTTAAAATTTCTTTTTGCTCGGTGTACAATTCATTGAAAACGTCCAGCGTAGTGTGTATCTCTAACGGAAGTGCAAAGAATTCAGACGTTAAATGGAGTTCGATCAAATCGATAAAAATACATGCATCTGTTACCGCTAGCCTCATCCTATCATCAAACTTTTTGAACGAAACTCAGAGAGTTTCATGTTTTTTAAAGATGCAGCCTTACTCATTGATATAATATCCTCAGCTAATGCTCTGTAAATTAACTGTTCAAATCTGTTGGAAGTCTCCTTTCCCTCATATTCGTAAGGCTCCTCAACCTTCCATCCCATTTGATTAATATATTGGAAGTAATACCTTTTATAATTTTCAGTGATAATTCCCAATTCAGCGAAACGGTAAATCATTGCTTGTATGGATACTCCATACTGTTCTTTTAGGAATCCAAATTCTTGAATTGAAATTCTACTCCTTTTGTTTCCAATTTCCTTTTCTATGGCTTCTTTTGGAAAAAGCATTGCTCCTGCAAACCGGTGACAGTATTTTTCTGCCAATCTGTCATCTATTTCATCCAAAGGTAACAGGAGATGTCCCAGCTCATGAAAAGCGGTAAAGCGCTTTCGATCGTTTGATTTGAGCTTACCTATATTTAGCACAATAACAGGAATTTCTTTCCCATTTACCCAAGTCTGCAACCCATCGAAACCATCTTTTGTTTCAAGCTCAAGAACTTTAATATTATTATCTTCAAGTAATTCAGCTACATTAGCAATTGGACCCATACCCAAACCCCATTTTTCTCGTATTTCTTTTGCAAAAATTTCGATGTCATCGGAAGAATTTATTTTCAAAAAGGGAGCCGGATGTTCAAATATCTTCTTCAATCCGAGTATTTCCTCCAATTCCAAGTATCTACCCAGCACTTCTCTCGTGCGCTCTATAATACTGTTCTGATCTTTAGAAGGAAATAATTCCAATTTTCTAAAATTGATAGTTCCCAATTCGACAATAGTTTCCCGAGTAAAATAGTCTGGTCTTACATTTAGAGCTTCACATAAAAGATCCAACTTCTCACTATCCGGAATTACTTCTCCTTTCTCATACTTATGGAGAGCTTGACGGGTAATATTATTGCCCAGGTTATCTGAAAGATCTTGCAATGAAAACCCATTCATCAAACGGGCAGATTTAAATCGTTCCGCGAATAACTGATTCATGGAAATAAAATTTTTACGTTGACAAAAATTAGTTTGCAAATATATATCAAATTTCCAATTTGTAAATTAATTATTTTTATCCAAATTGTTAAAATGATTGAATACAAATAAATAGGCGAGAATATTTTGTCTGTATTAAAAATGACAGATTGACATAATCGGTTGACATGGCATGATTATTGTGGTATATTTGTCAATCAAAGTTAATAAATTATAATGAGAAAAACAAATATATTTAAAACAAAATGCCGATAATAAAAAAACAAAAGTCCAATCATTAGTGGCTCTATTGATTGGACTTCGGGATAAATGTTTTCGACGACATACTAGAGGCTTATCACCTCATTGCTATCCCTGATTATTTTGATTCGATACAAATATAGCAAATACCTTTTGCTATGCAATAATATCTGTCCCAAGCCTGGTTAGATGAACCCTCCATACTAACTTAATGATGATGAGGGATATAATTATTTCCTAATATTTAAAATAATGAAAAAATTAAAGTTGATAATAAATGAAAGGCATCTTGACTGGAACGAACAGTATATTTCTGGTACCGAGATTAAAAGGTTAGGTGAGATTCCTCATTCCGATTTAGTTTTCCTTTCAATCAAAAAACCTTGGGAAGACGAATTGATCAGTAATGAAACGCAAGTAGATTTGGCCAGACCTGGCATAGAACATTTCTATTCGAAACAGCATGATGAACATTTGCCATTTAAAATAATCGTTAATGGTAGAGAAAAGCCGTGGGGATCAAGAACTATTTCTTACGAAGAAATTGCAAAACTTGCATTTCCAGATTATTCAGAAAATAGTACCACTGTTTATACTGTCAGTTATACCGAAGGGCCGGGCCAAAATCCAGAAGGTACAATGGTAAAAGGTTGTGTAGTTTTTGTGAAAAATAAAATGATTTTCAATGTCACTCCAACTAATAAATCATAGTCCTGATTTGAAGCATCTCAGGGATGAGGGGTTGGAAATAGAGGTGAAAGGTGGGTATTTACTTACCCACCAAATCCCCTATCTAAACCATCTGAAAGAAATAAAGAGAGGTATTCTGGTAAGTGCCCTTGATCTGGCAAGCAGCAACAGAACGTCTGCTCCTTCCAATCATGTGATCTATTTTATTGGCGATTATCCTTGTAATAAAGACGGCAGTTCGATTGAAGGAATTAGACATGAATCGAAAAATCAAACTTTAGTTGAAGGTGTAATTACCAATCACTCTTTTTCGAACAAACCAGCAAATGGTTATTCTGATTACTACCATAAGGTAACAAGGTACATTGAAATTATTTCAAATCCGGCTAAATCCATCGATCCTTCACTTACAGAGAAGACCTTTAAGGTGATTGATGATGATGAAGATTCTGTCTTTCAATATCTTGACACAAACTCAAGCAGAGCCAATATTGATATAATCAATTCCAAGCTGAAAGGTCAGAAAGTTGGCATAATTGGATTGGGTGGAACTGGTGCCTACATCCTGGATTTAGTTGCCAAAACGCCTGTATTGGAAATTCACTTGTATGATGGAGACGATTTTCTTTTGCACAATGCATTTAGGTCGCCTGGTGCAGTATCCAAAACAGAATTGAATGATAGAAGGAGCAAAACAGATTATTACGCTTCAATTTACTCCAATATGCATCGATACGTGTATTCTCATGCCTGTTATATTAATGGAATTAACATTGAGGAATTGAAGCAGTTGTCTTTTGTTTTCCTTTGCATTGATCGAGATCTGGTTAAAAAGGAGATTATGGAATACTTTCTACTCGAAAATATCCCCTTCATTGATGTTGGGTTAGGGGTTAATGTTGTAGATGATTTCTTAATCGGCTCAATACGAGTAACCACTGGGACTCAATTAAAAAACGATCATCTTTTTCAAAGAGTCTCTTGTGGTGAAGATTTGGAAAATGAATATACTTCAAATATTCAAATTGCAGAATTGAATTCCTTAAACGCCGTTTTAGCTGTTATCAAATGGAAAAAGCTTTTGGGCTTTTACCAGGATTTAAAGCTCGAACACAATTCCGTTTATTCAATTAATGTATCACAATTGACCAATGATGAATATACAGCATAGATTTGTAGAATTCATTCCTGATGAATTGGAAGATGGCGTATTGTACATCTCCCTTAAATATTGCACAGCCATACACAAATGTGTGTGTGGCTGTGGCAATGAGGTTGTGACACCTATTTCTCCGTCAGATTGGCGGTTATCTTTTAATGGCAAAACTATTTCTTTGTACCCTTCAATTGGCAACTGGAATTTCAATTGTAAATCTCATTACTGGATTACTAACAACGAAATCGTCCTCGCTAAGAAATGGGCAGTTGGTAAAAATAAAACAAAAGAAAATAGATCGCATTTTAAAAACTGGTTCAAATTTTTCTAACTACTACTGAATCTGACATTCAAGCAGTTTGCTTAGAATTTCATGTGAACCTAAAACAGCTTGCCCTTCTCTAAATTCTGATTATAAGTTTCCAATTTTCCCTTCATTTCTACAAAAGTACCCGGCAAAGTTTTAAAGGATTTGAAGAATTTGTCTGGTATTTTTAAAAATTTCCATTCAACTTCCATGTGCTTGGTCGCTATCTTGCACCAATTTTCGGTTTCGGCATCTTTGTACTGAACATTTTCATCTTCATAGCCCTTGGTCTCTATTATCCAGTTAATTGTTTTGCCATTGTCCAACTTTTGCTCGGCAATAAAATCCGGATAATACAATCCCTGACTCCCTTTTTTGTTGAGATATGGAACATTAAACCTGGTATATGTTTCAGCAAGAGCGGCAAACTTAGTGATATCAAATGCTTCTTCTAAGAATTTTGCAAATCCCTTTTCCAATTCATTGTAAACCGGCGTGTAATTGAATACCGTTTTCTTTAGTTCTATATGGTCTCGCTTCCAGTAAAAACCATTCAATTCCATTAAACTGATTGGGTAGTTGGTCACTTTTACTTCAGTTTTTACCTTTATGTGATTGCCCAATGCATGGCCAATTAGCTCCATGATTGTATTTAAAACATCCGGTTTGGCCAGAGTCCGTCTCACTGCCAAGGACTCCAAATCAACTTCCTTCCCAAATGCATGGTATTTCACATACTGCTTGGCAATTTTCAACAGATCATTAAACCTGCAACTGAACTTTCCCTCCTTAATTATTTTGTGGGTTAGGCTCGATAATAATTCCTGGATCGAAACAAATTCATCATCCTCAAAAACAACTTGCTTGGTGCCAACTTTTTTTTCTGTAGTGGCAGTTACCAACGAAACTTCTACCTTCTTGTAATTGCCACTTTCGTCAATGGCTCCAATCGCCGGTAAACCTGATGGGTCAAATGTACTGATGCCTTCCATCTTTCTGGTAAAAGATGCAGACAAGACGGGTATTTCAAAATTGAATCGATCCCTGGTTTTTAATGGTGTGATAAATACCCCAATACTTGGTGGCCGCAATGTAAAGCCGACACCAACACCCTCTACCTCCAATTTCCTAACAAATTCTTCAAACTTGTCGGTTCCAATGATCTCAAGGATTTGAATATAGTCGGGACCAAGGTCTTTCATTAATCGCAGACCCCGCCCGATTGACTGCTCGGGTAAGATGTTTGCTTTAGAGGTAAAGGGACGTAAGCCCAAAATAATGCTCACATTTTTCACATCCCAGCCCTCGCGAAGCATCAAAACCGAAACGACTACTTTCACCGGACTCTTTGGATCATCAATCATGCGTGCCTGTTCGCGTAACTCTTCCAGCTCTTTTTGATTGGTGGTAAGCTCTCCGTTGTTTTTGGTATGAATTACCAATACCTGATCTTTCTTGTTAAACCCAACCAACCCTTGTATGCCCTCGGCAATCTGGTTTGCTTGCCTGGTATCTTCTGCCATGATAAACAAAACCGGCTTCTGCTTAAGATGTTTGTAATAGCAATCGTAATGTTCTTGGTAGCGCTTCAATGCTATTTGAATCCATTCGTTGTAGGCATTGTAGGCATTGGTTATTTGCCTGTTGTCCGGACTAGTTTTATCGCTTTGGTGAACGATTAGGGGTGTTTTTACAATTTTATCCTCTATGGCCTGTGCCAAAGGATAGTCCGTTATGATCCATGGGAAGAAGGTTCCGTTCTGGTCTTTGGGAGTAGCCGTCAGGTCAAAAAGTAGCGATAATCCATGCCCTGTTTTCCTGATCAAATTGTCGTGAAATGAAATAATGCTCTTATACCAGGCCAAATCTTCATCATGAACGTGGTGCGCTTCGTCGTTGATAACCAAGAGTTCATCATGTTTCAGAATCCTATCGTATAAACTTTCCAACCAAGAAGCTTGGGAATCTTTCTTTGGCTTTTGACCCAGCATGTTTCCTATTGGTCCAAGATCTTCATCGGTCGCAGCTTTGGATTCATAGATTTGGTGAATGTTTGTGAGGTACAACGTTCCGTCTGTGCTGGTTTTTACCTGGTCTTCCCGCATGATGAAGCTCATGTTCCAATCGTATTTCCATTCATCCGGAACAAACGGGAAATGATAGAATACCTGCCCGTTTTCAAAGTCAGATTTCAGTCGTTCATAGACAATTATGTTGGGAGCTATGATCAGAATGGTCTGACTTAAAGTCGAATTCTCTTCAAATTTTTTGTGGAAATAAGACCAGACGGTCAAAAGAGCCATTACTATGGTTTTGCCTGAACCGGTTGCTGCCTTGGTACAATAGCGGGTTAATCCCAATGGTGGAAGATCCTGGTTGGAAAGTAATCCAGTTTCCGGAACTACCCTTGATAAAATTCTTGTGGATTTTGCGTTTAAGATGATTTCCTGCCTGTTCGTGAAAATATCATTTCCATAGGCCATGGCATCCATAAACAGCTCTGCCAACAATGCATTGTCTCTGATCCCTTTTACTTCGTACAAATAGATGGTGGTTTCAATGGCTTCACGTTGGGCGAAGCGAAAATGGAAGATTTCGCCGTTCAGTACATGGTCGGAGCCAAACCAAAAATCGAGCAAGGTCAAAGAGGTCTGTGAAATACCCTTGGGAGCATGGTAAGATGAGTCTCGCCAGGTATCTACCTCTTTTCGAATGTTATTGGCCAGCAGGGTTTTACTTGGTCTACGGGTTTTTACCACTTTGTAATCCCCTCTGCCATCTTTCTCCAAATAGCAATCCGGAATCTTCCAGGATTTGCGACCTGCAATCTCAGGAATAGCCTGATCAAGAGGAATTACTACCTTCTGTTCATTCTTGCTTTCCTTTTTTTTCATAGTTCTGGTTAGGTTCTTTTATATTTTTGTCTTGGTAATATGCTGTAGAATATATGGCTAGTCTATTGATTTTATTGATATTATATGTCGATCTCTTTTAATTCTCTTTTAAAAATACTTTTAAACTCTTTTAATTCTCATTAGGGAAATCAACCTATCAATTGTAACTGTTAACAAGCTACAACACTTTTACCTGTGCTGAAGTTCGATGATATGCGTGGTATCGTTGCCGAAAATATCAATCACCTTGACCATGATCCGGTAGTCGCCTTTTTTGTCGTACTGTTTGGGATCTGTAGTAAGCTCAAGATTCCTGTCTTTTTTAGTACGGTAGCTCTGCCACTGGTTGTGGAAGGTGTCGTTTTTGTAATCCCAGTCTACACTCCAGTAGTCGATGTAGTCGCTCCATTTCTTGATCATCTTCTTCACTTCTGCCGGGATCAGGTCCAGGTTGGGAATCACAAAATCATTCAGTTTTACCTGATAGCCGTGTACTGATTTCTTTACCTCTGTCTCTAGATAGGCCAGTTCGAAAAACTGGATATCGCCTGCATCTACGGCACGTTTGTCCATCGCTTCGCGCGGGATGCTTAGCAAGGAAAGCTTGATGCCCGCCTTCGCAGCCTCCTGTTCCACCACATCGTGCAGGCCCATTTCCCATTCCCAGCCAAGTACCACAAGCTCCTTTTGTTTCATGCGGCGGGTCTCTTCCAGGGCATTCTGGATATCGCCAAAGGTTACCGGGGCTTCTACTCCTCCAATGTGCACCAGTTTGTTCCCCTTTTTGCCGTGGATGTAAGCGCTCCCAGGCAGGGCTTCCGCTTTGTAAAGCTTCAGCACAAAAGCAATATACTCAGCCAAAGTTTGCTCAGGGGTTTTGTTTCCAAATTGAATGGTTTGCCAATATTGCCTTTCATATTTGCCAATGTTTAAAATCTCGAAAGGTTTGCAACCATCTATCTCCAGCATTCTTTTGCGGGTAGTATGAATCGCATAACGCCCCAAATCGCTGGTAATCCAACGCCTGCCTAATTTTTCTGCAACTGCTGCGGTTGTGCCACTGCCACCAAAAAAATCGGCAACTAAATCACCTTCATTGCTGCTGGCTCGTATTACCCGTTCCAGTAATGCCTCTGGTTTTTGGGTAGGATAATCAACGCGCTCGGCAGCAACAGGATTGACAGGAGGAATATCATCCCAAACTGAATCAACGATATCCCCTTCCAGTTCATCCAAAAATATCACTCGTGCACCACCTTTAGTTGGATTTACATCATCTCGATATTGCCTACCATCCTTATCTATTTTCCATCTTTTCAAATATTCAGGACTATGAGGTTTAAATTGTACATTCCAAGTAAAATTTTTATTGTTCTTTTTATATGAGAGGATTGTATCATGTTTTTGTGGAAATTTCCTTGAGGTTTTCCGTTTAAAAGCAAAATATGACCAAATAATCTCATTAATTTGATTTTCACTGCCGAATATCTCGTCCATAATTATTCTCAAGTAAGAATTTACTCTTTGATCAATATGAACATAAATGCTCCCCTTTTCGCTCAATAACTCCCTCATCAATACCAACCTATCATACATCATTTGCAAGAAGCTATCCAGCCCTTTTCCCCAGGTATCCCGGTAAGCCAACTCTTCCATGGCGCTGGCCTCTTTGGTATGTTCAATCTCCTCATCGCCAATGGTTACGGTGGTGCTGAAATTTGCACCTGTAGCAAAAGGTGGGTCAATATAGATTAGGTCGATCTGACCGGCATACTTTTCGAGCAAGGCGTTCATTACATATTTGTTGTCGCCCCATATCAGTTTGTTGCGCCACTCTACTTCAATGGCATTGGGGTCTTGCCTGAACATAGATCCCTTTTCCTTTTCGCGGGTAGCACGGCTTTCGTTGATGGTTTCGATCACTTCAAGGCTCTGGAAGGGAAGCACAATACGATCGACTGTGGTGCGTTTGCCTTTCCAGTAGAGGCCGAGGGGTAGTTCTTGTTCGGTGGTGTTATCGATCATAGGAGGTTATTTCTTTTGAATGAATAATACTCGTTGTATGCTAAGATGATATGGTCTTGTATTGATATTTCAAGTAAAGCCAGTGCATTTTTTATTTCGGCAGTAATACTTTCATCGTATTCGCTGGGTTCGGCAATGCCACCAGGATGGTTATGGGCTAAGATGATAGAAGATGCTTTGTGTTTAAGTGCCTCTTCCACAATTCTGCGTGGGAAAGCCGCTGCCTGTGATACTGTTCCTTCGCCAAGTTCCTTGGTGGCCAGCACCTCGTTTTTTGCATTCAGGAAAATTGCGAACAACACTTCATTCTGTTTGTGCCCGATACTTGCCCGAAGCATTTCTATCAGCGCGCTCATTTTGGTAATTTGCTCCTTATCAAAAGAAACATGATCCTTAAAATAGTAGGCCATCACCTGTCGAAAGGCTACAAGACTTAAGGCAGATACAGAGCCCATTCCGCTTATCTTCTTCAAGTCTTCGACCGATGCATCCAGTACTTTCGAGAAAGAGCCAAATGTCTTGATAAGTTCTTTCGCCAGCGGTTTTACATCACCCTGCCGGAAAATAAAAGTGAGCAAGAACTCCAACACTTCATAATCGTTGAAGCCATTGAAGCTGTCTTTTTCGAAGCGTTCACGCAATCGTTCTCGATGTCCGGGTGCTTTGCTCATCTCCTGAAACCTTTGCGTTTTGGACACAAGTTGCACCAGTCGCATGAAGAACAAGTCTGGTTTTGACGGGCATCCCTTGTAAAATTTGCTTGTATAATTCCCTGAATGGCAAAGCTCAATTCCTCTTTAGCCGTTTCCAAGGCAGCAGGGGAGGTTAAAACGGCAAGCCTTTCGTTCTTATCGGTATCGATAAAATGAATTAATGCCTTCTGCGTATTAATGCCCAAAGCTTCTTTGGCCGCTATGGTATAAAGCTGGACTTGTAGTTCGTATTTGTGCATCAGGTCATTTTCGGCTTTCCCGGTTTTGAAGTCGATGACTTCCAACACAGTTTCGTTGCCCTCTTCGCGTTTAATCATGTCGATGGAGCCGGCAATAAGCGCATTGTCAAATTCAAGTTCAAAAGGCCGTTCGGTTTTGACAGAAAGGGAGAAATCACTTTCCCACATTTTGACATACTTGTTGATGCTCTTTATTGCCCCAACTTTCAATCTATCTGTTAAGGAGTCAGAGGCATAACGAAGGTAAAAGTGTTCCTCGATAATGGCGGCAATTCTTGCTTTCGTAGGAATTTTTCCTGTTGTATCAAAATCGTGGTGCAAAAGATTGATCACATTGTGGACTTGCTTGCCAAAACCCATCGCCTGCACGATTCCCGGATTGAACCCATAAATAAATCGCATCTTATAATCGTATCCGCAGCTTAAGTAATATGCGAGTTCGCTGTAACTGGTCGGAAATCTGGCTTCTTCTGAAACTCCTTCAATCGTAGTTGGGTTGCGTATGGTTGGATCGGGAATTTGAGAGGTGATAAAAAGTGTAGCCGGAATCTCATTGAAAAATCTGCTTTTTGATGCACGATTTACACCGCTAATCTTGTATTCGGCACTTGTTACAAACAGAAATTTCTTAGAACGGGTAATGCCAACGTAATAAATTCTCCGTTCATCCTCTACATTGTTCAGAAAACGACTGTTATCAAATTTAGTAATATCAAGCAAAGTTGGGCCGAAATCTGGAGCTCGGTCACGCTTGAAGTGACTTGGCATAAACACAACTGGAAAGCCAAGTCCCTTGGTGCCATGCATCGTCAAGATTTGTACTGCATCAATCAGCCCCGCCATGGCATCAGTATTGCCACTGTCATAGGCGTTTTCCGCATGAAGCCGAATGAACCAGATAAAGTCTTTAATACTATTGAAGGTTAAATATTCACGCGAGTTTTCATAATCTGAAACGGCCTGACTCAAGCGACCCAGGTTAAACAGCAATACATCATCTTCGATCTCATGAAAACTCTCTTCAGAAATCCCCAATAAGGTGAGAATGGTCGCATATAAACCCTGAAGAGAAAGCCGTTTCTGGGTTTTGGTTGCTTCTTTAATTGCTAGAATTCCTTTTTTAAAATTCATTCGGGAAATGGAGAAGTCCTCAGGCAAATGGTCATGAATCTCTTCGAGAAATTGTTCACAGTAATTAGTATCCTTGTCACATTCTGAAATAAATTCAAAAATTTTAAGTACCGAAGATACCTCATTGGTATCAAATAATCCACCTGTCCCAGCGAAAATGACAGGAATACCCGCAGTTTGCAAGGCTTCGATGTAGGGCTCGGCTTCATTGCCCACTGAGCGAAAAAGAAAAGCAAAATCGGAGTATTTCAATTTTCGCGGCTTCTCGTTTTCAAAATACTCTTTACCGACCAGAGACTGTACTTTTGCAACGATCCATTCTATTTCCTCTTCCTGGGTTTTAAAGAGAATTTTATACAGATCACCAGTTTCAGAAGTAAGTCCTTTATCTTTAATCTCTTTGGGTAAACGACCAGGATTGTTTAGTTTGATTAGTTCATCACCCGTTTTTACAATTGCATCGTGACTGCGTCGGTTAATATCTAACTGATGTACAGCGACCTGATCATACCGATCTTGGAAAGTAATTATGTTTTGAATATCGGCACCCCGAAATTGGTAAATTGACTGGTCATCATCGCCTACCACACATACATTTTGTTTGCCAGAAATGAGTTGTATCAGCCTTTCCTGTATTGGATTTACATCTTGATACTCATCGACAGTGAAAAAAGAGTATTGATCCTGCAGTTTTCTTCTGATGAATGGTTCCTTTTCCAGAGTGTCAACTGCAATTCTGAGAATGCTTGAGAAATCCAAAAATCTTTTTTCATCCAACTTCTGCAGGTATATTTCCTTTGCATTCTTAAAGCTATCCGAAAGAATGGCTACATCAATTAGTCCCTCTTCGCGGAATATATCCAAATCCCTTATAAAAGTTTTAAAAACCCAATTTTGAAGATTTCTACCAAACGGTTTGCGATATCTTTTGGACAATGAACCACTAAGATGCTCAATATTAATATCTCTTTTAATGGAAGAGAGGAAAGCTAACCTACTTATCTCATCCAGCATATCATAGGCTCTGTATCTGGGAATAAAGTCTTGCAGAATCTTAAAAGCAAAAGCGTGGATAGTTCCAATGTACATATCACCTATGTCGGGTTGCTTTCCAAGTAACTCCTTTATCTTAGACCGAACACGAAACTTCAATTCTTCTGCAGCCTTGTCAGTAAAAGTAAAAGCCACTATCTGATCAGGCTTTGCAACCTTTTTGTAGATCATGTAGGCAATCCTTTCTGATACAAATTCCGTCTTGCCAGAACCTGCACAGGCTATAATCTGGAGATTTCCTTTTAATAATTCTGGATGTGTTTCGAAGATTTGGGAGTTGTAAAATGGCATAGGTCAAGCAAAATATCAGCTGATGAATATACATAAAATGTTAGAGATAAACTACTGACCAAAACCAATAATTCTCTCGAAGATGACTCAGCGATCTTTACCATTTTTGATTTCAGTAGGACTTTCTACTGATTGGCAATTAAAAAGCATTGTTAGATTGATTAATGACATATTCTATCTAATATACTCACATTCTGACCTTTAAACTTCTTATATTTAGTACCATCCAATTTTTTCAAAATTACCAGATTCAATAATTCTTATTTTCTCAGTTATAATTTGAATGTCATCAGGAGAAACTGTAGTAGAAGGCATTATTGGTTTTATCAAGTTATTTTTACGTACGTTTCCTACTGCTATTATAGCCAAAGAATCTGGTTTGGTAGCATTGAGACTATATTCATAATAAAATGTTCTTCCTGTCAATTTACTATATCCAATATGTTTAGCCAATGAATTATCAAAATATGGAATTATTATAGTGTAGTTTTTTGAGACAATCAGATCCTTTTCAGGCGTTAAATTGCCATTTATATCAACCTTTGGTATAATAAACAAATATGAAATCACAGTAGAAACAACCATTACAAGTACAATCATTACATGTAGTAATGCTTTAGATATAGGACTAAATTCTCCTTCATTAGACATTTCTAAGAAGGCTGAAAACACAACAACTAATAAATATATTACGATAACAGCGGCAATCCAAGCTTTAGGAACATTTAACAGCAGAGCAATAATAAATCCAGAGGCAGTATAAACTATTTCCAAACTTCCATGCAATGTTTCAAGCCATCTTTTTTTAAAATCCTGTTTAAGTTGTTTTTTCAACTTGAAGAATCGAATCAGTATTACAAAAACATAAAGGGTTAGATAGTATACAATATTTTCCATTCTAAAAATTTATTAATCAGAGATTTAATTTATTTTGTTCAGGATTTTTCTTAAAAGGGAAAAAGACCATTATAATTATTTGAAATCTGTAAGTATCCAATATACGTTGTAAAGCATTCTAGGATAAATTTCTATGTAGCTGTGGATTTGTTTGAAAGATTCCCGACAATAAATAATCTACCTCCTTTACGTATGTACGCAACGCAAAAATCTTAATGCTGTAATTTCCCAGTTTTAGCTCGAACCGCATTTTAGTTGGTTATAGTTTGGCAAATCAAAATCGGCATAAAATCCAGACCCTAAGGGAGGGTGAGCCGGGTTTTGTCCGTTATCTTATGTTAATCCCGTTTTTAACCAAAAGGTTACCCCTAAATTTGAAATATTTTTATGTTAATGTGAAAAAGAGGGGGAGAATGTGGAAATTGGGAAATGTGAAAATGTGAAAATGAGGGAACTCCGGAGATGGGAGCGGGGAAACGGAGAGGAAAGACTAGGGGACTAAGGGACTGGGAGACTAAGGGACATTGAACTCCGATATTCTTCGACCACTATGATAATCCTGCGGAAATCCAGCCACGTAGTGGCGGCCATTATGGTAGCCCGGGGTAAAGCGACGAAGGAGCGACACCCCGGGTAAATGAATGACGGGAGTTCACCGTCCGCGGTAGTATTTTGAAAACAGGGACAGTGATGGGATCGGACGGAAGGGGCGAATGTGGAAATTGGGAAATGTGAAAATGAGGGGACTCCGGAGAGGAAAGACCGGGGGACGGGGAGGTATTATGTTTGAAAAATGATACATAAGCTAAAGTTTATTAAATTAAGCTTTGAAAGGAGTATTAATTTAAAACAGAAGCTTATGCGAACTAAAGTTAATGAGAATTTATTCAATGGACAACGCTTTTATGTTGGCATTGATACTCACAA
>CAMCBW010000066.1:0-20106 GCA_945873105.1 Tangfeifania diversioriginum | reverse complement strand
GCCCTTTTGAGCAAATATCTCTTTCTCAATTGGGAAAATTGAGAAAGAAAGAATGAGGAGTAGAATAATCTGGTTGAATTTTTTTTTCATTATTTTGCAATTTATTAGTCTAATCAACATAAGCAAATCTGAATAATTGACATTGCCTGAAATAGTGCATGAGGAGTGATCTCGTTTGATGAAGAGGCAGATAGAATGTTTCAGGAGCTTGATGATGAAAATAATTACATTTAGTCTGAATTTAACTTATAACACAATTTCTTTTTTTATTTTCTCGAAATTTTCAATTTCATGCCTTAATAGGTTATCAATAAAATCATTACATTTTTCCTTATCATATAGTCCAATATACCTATTTACATCGATTTGATAAAGTTTCTTATGCCCTGCAAATTCAGGTGGATTGTAAAATACAAGTGAATATTCTGAAAATTCCGCACCCTCGATGATCCCATTTATTATTTTTGAGTATTTTTCAAAAAGATCTTTTCTCTGGGTCTTCGGAATTATTGGATTTTGTTTCTTACTATTTTTTAATTTTTCAAAGATATTACATCTCTCACTGTTGTCCTTTAGCACAATACGATATGCAAAATAAAAACCGGAATCTCCCTCTCCGGCAGTTAATTGTATAATTAGGTTTGAGTCCTCAATACTTAATTCAAGCCCTTTTTCAATTAGTTTTTCGCCAAGTATTGTAAAAAATTGATCATAAATAATTTTTATAATTTCTTTATAGGCAGCCTCAATTGAAGGAACAGTTTTGAAATATTCAGGCCTTTCACGAAAAAGATTTATAATCTCTGTATTCATTGATTTAAATGTTGATTGATTGGTAAGTCTTTTTATCAAGTTAATATATTGATGAATTGTTTCTCTGATTATTGGGAGTACTGCAGCTTCTTTCATACAAACTTCCAACCATTCAATTATATGTTTCTCATATGATATTATTTGATAATCTGTCCCTACGATTAGTTTATCAGTAATTCTTTCTAAATCTTTAGAAATTTCGCCAAACAAATTAAGGTAAAGCAATACGGCACTTTTATCAAAATTCTTATAGCGAATTAGCTGTTTGGGTTGGTCGATTGCATAAATTTTATTTTCTATGATAATCTGTTTATTGTTCAAATCTTTTAGCAGAATATCTATTCTACCACCATTTTCACCATCAGTGGAAATCTTTGTTGTAAAATATTCGACAAATATTTTCGCAGAAGTGGTTGAAAAATTATTGATTTTTAACTGATTAATAAAAAGAGTGAGAAATCTATCCCCTTGATTATGAGAGCCATTTGGATTAAGAAGTTCTGCAAGAAAAGCTGAATGTAAACGAACTTCATCGGTTTGTAGTCCTAAAATATGAAATATGTTGAAATTCTCACCAGTAATATTAGCAAGTAGTTCGTATTTCATTCTAATAGTCTTAACTTCTGAAAAAAGGCGCTCTATTACTATCATGTTATTATTTTTGTTGCATCCTCACCATTTCGTTAATTTGTCATTTATTAACCCCTACCGGAAACTCCACATCCCAATAATTCCCAACCTAAGCTTCTGCTTCTTTAAAGTTTTCCCACAGATTTTCTTCATCTTCGAAATCCGAGAGGCCAGAGTGTTTCGGATAATCTTCAAGGAATTCGGCAAATCTTATGTAGGCCATAGATGCTTCTTCGTCATCAGGTTTGTACTTAGCAGAAAGATATTGGAGTTTTTTGATTAGGGTGGCAGTTCTTCGTTTGTCATTTGGGTAAATATTGAGGTTCGGTTTGTGAAAGATGCGAATTGTGGTTAAAATAAGTCTCCGGTTTAGGTTGAACGAATGTAACAAATTTTTATCATCATAAAAAAAATCCAATTAAAAAACGTAATTCCCCATCGCCGCCTGGTGTTCCTGCCTGATCTTGTCTGCTAACTCCTGGGGTTGAAACACTTTCAACCGATCTCCATATTTAATCAGTTCGAAAACCAGATCAAAAGTGATATAGAGTTTCAGGCGGATCCGCAGCTCCTGTGGAGTATCTGAAATTACTTGCTGCGACTCGTGCAGCGGCAATGACTTGATGTACTTTCCCTGAACTGGGTCGAAAGAGAGGACTATTTCCTCGGGCTTCTGTCCGGATTCCGGGGTCACGATCCCAAAACAGTTTTCGTAATAACGGTTGATGTCAAACTGAACAGGTGTCTGGAATGGCCTTTTGGAAATCTCCAGATTCGTTAACCTGTCCAAACCGAAACTCTTCACCTTTTTATCCTTCAGATCTTTGGCCAGCACGTACCACCGGTTCTCAAATTCTTTAAGGGCATAGGGTTCCGCTGTCCGGTGGGTAACTTCCTCTTCCCAGTATTTCTGATACACAAAACTGATTTGATACTTGTTACGGATGGCATGGAGTAGTCCGTAGAGATTTTCTGTACCCAGAGGTTTTCGCTTCTCAAACTGGATATGCTTCGATAAACCATCGGCAACCTGGAGTGCATTGAAGGTATCGAATGCTTCAAATATCCTTTTGTTCACTTCCGGCTGACCTTCGTCATCAATGAAGTACACCTTCGCTGAAGCATTGTAACGGATATCTGTCTGATAAATGGTTCGGATATCGGCCAGGTCCCGCTGAAAGGTCCTGAGTGAGACCATAAAATCTAATGACTGTAATTCGGATTCCCGCATTAGGTAATCATTGATTTCCTTGAAAGTACAAGGATTTCTTCTAAGCTTGTTAATGATCAGACGGTATCTAACCAGGTACTCTTGCTTTGACATGGCATTTATTGTTCATTGATGAGGACAAATAACATCCAAATCAAAAATAAGTAATTAGGACGTCAAAATGTGACGTTCTAATGGTAAGAAAGAAGAATATTCTGATTTTGTTGAATCCCTTTTATTAGCGACATCCTTTGGCTTAGCTTGATAGGAACTTTGCCGAAAACTATTCAGTCAACCGAAATGGTAAAAAAGAAATATTTCGTCGATGCAAAGGAGGAAACAACTACAAGCAAGGGATTAACTCCTGTTTCCCTGGAGGTTATTAACAAGGAATCCGGAAAGAAAGAGGTTAAATGGATTTACATTGACAATTTGGGAAAGACGGCAATTCATCAGCTTTATGATCATGCCGGGCCATTCAATGCCCGTGGATTTGCAATGGTACGACTAGATAAGGATAAGAATGAATTGTACGGGTTTATTGATCAAACAGGAAAGGCAGTAGTTCCAATTATTTACGACTTGGTATTTCCTTTCAACGATATTGGCTACACAAAAGTCAAAAAGAACCAAATGTGGGGCTTTGTCAACCTAAAGGGAGAAGAGATTATTCCTACTGAATATTCGATAGTTGAACTTCAAACAGATAATTTAATCAAGGTTTGCAAAGGTTCCAAATGGGGATACATTAATCCATTCAATAATTTGGTGGTCCCGATAAAATATGATTGGGTATGGAATTTCTGTGAGGAGTTGCTGATAGTGCGCAATGGAGAAATGCATGGCGCTGTCAATCTGAAAGGGGAGGAGGTTATCTCATTGAAATATGAGATGATGAAACTATTTCATGATGGATTATCAGCTGCTAAACTCCAAGGTAAATGGGGTTATTTGAATACTTCAGGACATATTGAAATCTCCTTCGTATTCGACGATGCCTGGAATTTTGATCTGGGCAAAGCCCAGGTGAAAGTTGGAAATGAGTTCTTTTTTATTGATTCCGAAGGGGAAAAGCTAGAGAGTGTTTTTCCCACAACTTAACCTTTCGATGGTTACCTACAACTTCAGAACCGTTACCTAAGCCTTCAGAATTGCTACCTAACGCCTCCGATGGCTTTTTAACGCTTCAGAACTGTTACCTAAGCATTCAGAATTGCTACCTAACGCTTCCGATGGCTTTTTAACGCTTCCGAATAGTTACCTAACGCTTCCGATGGCTACTTACGGCTTCAGAATGGCTACCTATGACTTTAGATGGCTGATTAGAAAATTATTCAATCAATTATCTTTTATCTTTGGAGTTATAAAGCCGATAATTTTCTTGCGACTTGAGATTTAATTCATAGAAATTCGGATTACAAATACCTGCTACATGAATAACATTAAAATTGGATTGGTCGGAATTACCTCCCTTTTTGTGACAAATAGTTTTGCACAGAAACCCAATATTGTCATACTTTATGCCGACGATATGGGTTATGGCGATCTTGCTGTGCAGAATCCTGAATCAAAAATACCCACACCCAATCTGGATAGACTGGCACAGGAGGGTGTCAGGTTCACCAATGCCCACAGTTCCTCCGGAATTTGTACCCCCAGCAGGTACGCTTTGCTAACAGGGAAATATCATTGGCGCAAATTTCACGACATAGTGAATTCATGGGGTGCATCGGTGATCAGCAAAGATGAAACAACCATGCCTGAAATGCTGAAACAGAATGGCTACAAAACCGCCTGCATCGGGAAGTGGCACCTGGGCTGGGACTGGCAATCCATTCGAAAAGCAGATGCAAAACCAATCATGGTGGACAACAAGCAAACCTATGGACCTGAAGCATATGATTGGGGAAAACCAATCGCGGATGGGCCTACTGCCCATGGATTTGATTATTATTTTGGGGATGATGTCCCCAACTTTCCGCCCTATTGCTGGTTTGAAAACGACAGGGTGCTAGACGCTCCAACGGAGTTGTTGAACATTACAGAAAAGGCGCCTGAAGGGAATTGGGAGGCACGTCCGGGACCTTCCTGCAAGAATTGGGACTTTTACGCGGTAATGCCAACCATCACCAGCAAAGCTGTTTCATGGATTAAGCAACAGAAAAAGGATCAGCCTTTTTTCTTGTACTTTGCCTGGACCTCCCCACATGCGCCAATGGTACCTTCAAAAGAGTGGAAGGGGAAATCTGGTGCCGGGGCCTATGGAGATTATATGATGCAAAGCGACTGGAGTGCCGGGGAGGTTCTCAAAGCCTTGAAAGAAGGTGGGTTTGATAAAAACACCCTGGTGATTTTCAGTGCGGACAATGGTCCGGAGCATTACGCATTCGATCGGGTCAGGAACTTTAACCACCGAAGCATGGGCAATCTGCGCGGCCTGAAAAGAGATGTTTGGGAAGGTGGTCACCGGATTCCATTTGTTGTGAAATGGCCGGGAAAGGTTAAGCCGGCCACCGTATCTGCCGAATTGATCAGCCAAACCGACCTGATGGCTACACTTGCTTCAGCAATAGGGACCAAATTGCCTGAAGGTGCAGGCGAGGATAGTTTCAATCAAATTAAGCTGCTGAAGGGAGAATCCGGCAGTGCCAGACCAAGCATGGTTCACAATACCTACGAAAAATATGCCCTGCAGAAAGGGAATTGGGTTTTTGTAGATGCCAGCAACGGCGAACATTCCAAAATGCCAGACTGGTTCCTGAAAAGCAATCAGTATGCAAAAGATACCACTTCAGCAGTACTGTATGATTTAAGCAAAGATATTTCACAACACAACAACCTGATCGCTGAATATCCTGAAAAGGCGGATGAACTTCGGCAGGAGTTAAAAAGAATCAAAGGGCAATAAATAGAGTGAATTGGAAACAGTTTACTGTGATGATCGATCGCTTGAGATTTGTTGGGTGTGCGATATGACTCCAGATCCCGGCCAAGGTTTAATAGTCTTCAAGCAAGACTAATATTTTCTCTTTCAAAGGTTGAAGTTCCGTTTCTATGGTCGCCCAAATTATCTCATCTTTGATTTGATAATAGCCATGGACAAGAATATGGCGCATTCCAATCATATCATCCCATTCAATTGACGGATGTTTAACCCTAAATTCCTTGGTCAGTAAATAGGCTACCTCACCGACAATCTCTATATTTTTAATTACAGCAAAACGAAGCATTTTATCATTTTTGTAAACATAGAACGATTTTCCTTTCGTGAATTCGAAAATATTGTCAATAGCCTCAATCATATGATTTAGCCTTTCTTTATCCCTGGGCTTTTCTCTCATAGATCAAAATTTTATCTATTTCAGCACTACTGACAGCAAATGGTTTCAATTGTCCATCTTCAACTAAATCAATATTTTTCCCGGTTAGTTTTCGCAAGTCATTGATGATATGAACATATTTCAGTAAAGTAACCTTTGAATCAGGACAAAAGTTAACCAATATATCCAGGTCACTGCTCCTGCTTTCTTCTGAACGGGCATGAGATCCAAATATCCATGCTTTTTCAATTGGTTGGCTTGCAAAATATTGTGATAATTTATTTACGATCGTTCTGTTCATGATCTCTTTTTTACAAAATTAATAAAATCAAACTACAATGATTAATTCTGTTTCAATAACGCTCCATTTCCGTTATTTACCCTTCCGGAACTATTTCCTCAGTTGATCCTCCAGCGCCTGGTCAATTACCACCTTGTTCGATACAGACACATCCCGTGCCGAAAATATGCCCAACACCGGTTTGCCGTCACTTGCGGTAAAATTACTCTTGATATTGGCCGTGGGGACACTGAAGAGGGAACCCGAACTACTCTGGTTGATCATCTGAAAATAGAAGCTGTAGGCGAATTCAGAAATCGAGGTCTGTTTCAGGTAAATTGTATCGTTCAAATTGAGCAACCGATCCTGTGGTTTATCGGGGTCATGGAAATCGGTGTATACTTCGAGTTTTGAAATATAATTCCCATCCACAAATTCATCGCTGGCAATGGCAATTCGGTTGGCATCATGTATCAGCGTATCATTGACATAGAGGTCCCATTTGTAGAAATTGCCCACACCCTTGGGTTCCCAGCCGTAGGAGAATACTGCCAGAAATTGGTTGTTGCCCCTGGAGGAGGGTAGTACCTGGATAGAGTCAACCCGTTCAACTTTCGACAGTTTGTCCTTTGCAGTGAGCGTTACTCCCTGCGTTTGAATGGTCAGGGTATACTCCCTGCCTGCGACACCCAGAAAATTGTTGTTTACGGGAACCACATAGACCCCTTTCTTTTGCTGGTTTTCCAGCAATAAAACGCTATTGGCCGGCGAGGCATTGTCGGAGATCCGTACTACAGCACCGCTGATTCCGGGATAGGATTCATCCTGGTTTACCCTGAGCGTTTGGTACAAAAATACAGTTGGTTTGCTTTTGGTGGTGATACTCGCCTCTACCCCGATCAGGTTGAGATTTTCGTCACTCAGCTTTACCTCGATCACATCTTCGCATGCGCTGAAAAGGAATAGGAAAAGGAATAGGAAAAGGATAAAGGATAAAGGGTAAAGGATAAAGGGTAAAGGGTAAAGGATAAAGGATAAAGGGTAAAGGAGACGGGAAACGGAGAAACGGGGACTGAGGGAAACAGGGACTTGGAGACTGAGGGACTTGGGGACTGAGGGACTATGGGAGGGGGGGATCAGGCTACTGAGAGATTTGGAGAAATCAGACCGCAGATCGCTTTTTTTGGTGGTATGGGTTTTCATGGGGATCCGGATTAAAAGTTGAAATTGTAGGTGACGGCAGGGATCATGCTTCCAATGATGGACATTCTTACTGCCTCCGAAACATTGGGATTCTCCTCGTTCTGACGGAAGGTCACCGAATAGGCATTCCTGCGGGCATACAGGTTGTAGATCGAAAAATTCAACGATTGCTTGAACTTACGCCGGTCGTTCTTCTTAAAGTCATAGTTCGCCGAAACATCCAGACGGTGGTAGTCGGGTATCCGGTTGCTGTTGCGGTCTGCATAATAGTAGAGGGTATTTCCCTGGATATCGTACTTGGCAATCGGATAGGAGGTCGGATTTCCGGTGGCAAAGATCCAGGTGGAGGAGAGGTTCCAGTATTTGGTCAGTTCGTAACTGGCCACTACCGAAACGTTGTGTGTGCGGTCGTAACTGGAGGGATAGGGATTGCCATTGTTGATGACCGGTATTTCGCGCATCGATTTGGACAGGGTATAGCTCAGCCATCCGGTCAGACGTCCCTGCTGTTTCTTGGCGTAAAGTTCCAATCCGTAGGAGTATCCACTTCCCCTCAGCAATTCGGTTTCGAGGTCCTCCTTCAGGAAGAGTTCTGCCCCGTCAATGTAGTCTATCACGTTCTTCATCTTCTTGTAATAGACTTCGGCGGAGGTCTCGAACATGTTGTCGGAGAAATTCCTGAAATAGCCGAGTCCTACCTGGTTGGCGATCAGCGGTTGGATGTATTTGTTGCTCGGCAGCCAGATGTCCAGCGGCGTAGGGGAGTTGGTGTTCGATATCAGGTGGAGGTTCTGCGCCATCCGGTTGTAGGAGGCCTTGAGGGAACTTTCGGGGTCGAGCAGGTATTTTATGGCCAGACGTGGTTCCAGGTTGTGGTAGGCAGGGGACATCAATTCTCCTGATTCATACATTTTTGTCCCGGTAACTTCCTTGTCATTTGGATGATCCGGATTTTTGTATTCCCGCACGGTTCCCTTCCCGATCTGCTGGAACCAGGAGTAGCGCAAACCGTAACGCAAGCTTAGTTTTGGCCCGATAGTCTGTTCATTCGAAATATAGAAGGAGTTGTCGATGGCATTGTAGTTGGTGAGCGAGAGATCTGTGAAGTAGGAGCCTTCATTGGCATCCACCGCTCCGGGTTCAAAGTGGTGGTAAATCAGGTTGAGACCCATGGTGAGCTTGTTCTGCGCATTCAGGTACCACGAAATATCCTCCTTGAAGTTGTAATCCGTAATCTGGGAGGTCCAGTCGAATTGACCGGCATCGTTGCTTGGGACCCCCAGGTTGTAATCGTACCTGGAGAAGATGAGGGAGGTATTTGAAAAGAGCTTGTCGCTGAAGAGGTGGTTCCAACGGGCAGTGGAGGTGAGATTGCCCCAGCGCATGTAGATGGATTCGCCTGCCTTGAAATAGTCGTCGCCGGTATAGGCCGAGAAATACAACCTGTTTTTGGCGTCAATCTCCACATTGGTCTTCAGGTTGAGGTCATAAAAATAGAGCTGGTTGTCTTTCAACTCCTCTATTCCCAGGCTTTTCCCAACGAAGTCGGCATAGGTACGGCGGCCCGAAACGATGAAACTCCATTTGTCCTTGACGATGGGTCCCTCCACCGTAAGCCGGCTCGAAATATTGCCGATACCCCCGCTGAATCCCAGTTTCTGCGAGTTCCCGTCCTTCATCCTTATGTCAATCACAGAGGAGGCTTTTCCCCCGTATTCTGCCGGTATGCCACCTTTGAAGACCTGTACATCCTTGATGGCGTCAGAATTAAAAACGGAGAAGAACCCCAGCAAATGCGAGGCATTGTATACGGGAGCCTCATCCAGGAGCATCAGGTTTTCATCGGGTCCACCCCCCCTGACGTACAAGCCGGAGCTGCCTTCGCCCCCATTCTGGATTCCTGGTAAGAGGGTAATGCTCTTGATGATGTCCACCTCTCCCATGAACGAAGGAAGTTTTTTGACCATTTTTACCTGCATCTTTTCGATGCTCATCTGCAGGCTCTCGACGTTCCTGTTTTTCTTTTCGCCCGAAACTACCACCTCCTCGATCTGTTTGGAATCCTCCTCCAGCATCACATTCAGCTGTTTGCTTGTTTTGAGGTCGAGCAGCGGCGATTGGGACTGGTAGCCAACGGAAGAAAAGGTTACCTTGTAGCTCCCCTCGGGGACTGATACAGAGTAAAAGCCATAGGTGTTGGTACTTACGCCGATTTTCAGTTCCGGGAAGTAGATGGTGGCGCCAATCAGCGCTTCACCGTTGGCTTTGTCTTTCACGTAGCCACTGAGCGTCACCCTTGCGGCATACAGGGAGAGTGACAGGAAGGTCAGGAACAATATTGCGACGAATTGCTTCATAATAATCTGTTTGCGAAATGAGGGTGTCCAAAAAGAGAAAGACTTTCAAATTGTACGATCACGGAATTTCATCGTGAATTTTTAGACAGCCTCATTATCCTTTGAATTTTTGTAAAGTACGAATAAAATATTTGTACGTAGATTAAGGATTTGTTACATATTTTGCAGGAAGATTCTGTTTGTGACCAAAAAACGCTTTTAATTAATTCATCTTCCGTAATTAATGAGTTTCTGCGTAAATTCACGGGATAAATTAAGATAAACCCATGGAAACAAATCAACTACTGCGTGAGCTATTGCGATCCGTTTTATTCATTTTTGTTGCCACCGCTGTTCAGGCACAAAGCCAACCGGTTAATCTGAAGATCGGTCCGCAGCCGGATGGGAGCGTACTGGTCCCCTCCAACCAGCTGCTGCGACCTGCGGGCGATCAAATCTATCTGCCAGGACGGCCGGTCGATCTGGCCCTGATCCGGGAGGGACAGTTTCTACTGGTGAAAAACATTAAATCGCTGGAGCTGATTTGGTTAAGCGACAAGAAGGTGGTGCAGTCACTTCCCTACAGCAAGGGTGGTTCCTCCTTTACCGGGCTCTCAGTTTCCAAAGACAACCAACATATTTACCTGACAGAGGCAACCGGCAGGATCCTGGTAGCCGGTTTTGACAACACCAACCGGTTGAACTGGACCTCTGAACTTACCATGCCCAAACCTGTCCTAGGTGGGGATCCCGGCCCGGGTGGCCTGGCCTTGAATGGCAGGGAAGATCTTTTGTACGTTACCCTAAGTCGCAGCAACAGCCTGGCTGTGGTAAAATTGAAGGATCAGTCGGTGCAGGAGATCCCGGTAGGTATTGCACCCTATGAGGTCTTGCTGGCAAGTGATTCGAAGGGGTATGTGACCAACTGGGGTGGCAGGCGACCGGAGAAGGGAGAATCGACCTACAACACTTCGGGAAGTCAGGTATTGGTAGATCCGGTGACCGGTGTGGCCAACAATGGCTCGGTTTCTGTCATCGACCTCAGGAACAACAAAGTGATCAAGGAGATTCAGGTTGGGCTGCATCCCTCCGGCATGGTACTGAACAAAGACAGGTCATTGCTCTATGTTGCCTGCGCCAACAGCGATCAGATCTTTGTGCTGGACACCCGGAAAGATGAAGTAAAAAGTGAGATTTCTGTTCACCTGAAGAAGGAGACCCCATTTGGAAGCGCACCCAATGCCCTGGCGCTTTCCCCGGATGGGAAATATCTCTATGCGGCCAACGGGACCGACAATGCCATCTGTGTCATTGAAACCGGAGCGGTCAACAAGGTGACAGGTTACATCCCAACCGGCTGGTATCCGGGTTCAGTGCTCCTGAATGAAAAGGGAACAGAGCTCTATGTGGCCAATGTGAAGGGGATCGGGTCTCGGAACAAGGGAATGGAGAAGGCAGGCTACAATTCGCGCGACCACCTGGGGAGCATTTCGCTGCTAAAGGTGCCGGATGAGGTCAAATTGGCTGAGATGACGAAGCAGGTGGTGCAAAACAACAACCTGGGTAAAACGCCCATGAAATTGGCTGAGGGTGTGGCCATTGCCCCAAGCGTGCCGGTTCCGATCCTGCCAACGCAGCAATCCCCCATCAAACATGTACTCTACATCATCAAGGAGAACCGCACCTACGACCAGGTTTTCGGCGATATGAATCAGGGTGACGGTGATACCAGCCTGGTCCTTTTTGGCAGGGAGGTTACCCCCAACCACCACAAGCTGGCCGAGACCTTTGTCCTGCTGGATAACTTTTACTGCAGCGGGGTACTGAGCGCCGATGGTCACCAATGGACCAATGAAGCCTACGTGACAGACTACCTGGAAAAGTCGTTCGGCAATTTTACCCGCAGCTATCCCTACGATGGGGACGATGCGCTGGCCTATGCCAGTTCTGGGTTTATCTGGGACAACGTCCTCCGGAAGAAGCTCACCTTCCGCAATTACGGCGAATTTGTCGATGCACAGATCACTCCCAAATCGGCTACTTTTTCGGAGGTGTACCAGGATTTTAAGAATGGAACCACCAATGTCGCCATCCGGGCCAAGGCCAATATGGAGCAGCTGGTACCCTATACCTGTCCCACCTTTATCGGATTCCCCATCAATGTTCCCGATGTATACCGGGCTGCGGAATTTATCAAAGAGTTTCGCGAATTTGAAAAGAATGGGAACTTCCCCAATTTCATGATCATGCTCCTGCCTGCCGACCATACGTCCGGCACACGGCCCGGACTGCCTACCCCGCGTGCAGCCGTTGCCGACAATGACCTTGCACTGGGGCAGATCGTAGATGCGGTATCGCACAGCAAATTCTGGAAAGAGAGCTGCATCTTCGTAACGGAGGATGATCCGCAGGCTGGCCTCGACCATGTGGATGGCCACCGTACCGTTGGGATGGTGATCAGCCCCTACACGAAACGCAAGGAGGTGATTTCGACCTATTATTCCCAGATCAACATGGTCAGGACCATGGAGAACATCCTGGGAGTGTCGCCGATGAACCAGCTTGACAACGCGGCAGAGCCCATGTCTGACTGTTTCCGGGAGAAACCTGATTTTACCCCCTACCAGGTGGTTCCCAACAATGTACCGCTCGATGAGCTGAATCCGCCGATCAATGAGTTGTCCGGCAAGAAACTCTCCTGGGCCAAAAAGTCACTGGAGCAGGACCTGGATGATTACGACCGCATTGATGAGGATACTTTCAACCGCATCATCTGGCATGCCGTCAAGGGGGTGGACAGGCCCTATCCGGAGAAGAGATTGAGATAGGAGGAAGTTGTCAGTTTAGAACCGATGGAGGTGCCATGTGGATTTGAACTGTCATTCACTTGCTGCATTAAAATGATGCGCTGTATTTTCAGGCAGCCAATCCATTTAATTTTACGTTCATCTTACTGGTTATAATCAGCGGAATCTAATAATTATATATGTGATTCCGCCAAGTATAAATCATATATTTGGCGGAATCGTATAAATTATATATGCTTGCAGCCAATTATAGAAGCCTTAAAATGGGCAGAATTATCGGGCGTGCAGAACAAAAAGCAAAATTAAAATCTTACAAGGAAAGCTATTCATCTTAACCTGGTTACAACTTAAGGCATCAGGCAAAATGAATATGCAGGAATGATCCAAAATGAGGTGGTGATGGATGATCTGTTTTGAGCAGGATTCCCAAACCCAATCCCTATTTGTAAGTTGTTTCAAATGGGTATTCGTGTTTAATACCCTTTTTATGGTATTTTTGTTTGTGTTCCTTTTTTGTTGCTTTGCAGTAGACTTACCTCCATCAAATTGACCGATAACAAATTACACATAGAGAAGGTACTTTTAGGGAAAGTTGCTTCCGGAAATGAGGCAGCTTTCTCTGAATTGTACGCCATTTGGCAACCAATCCTATCCTCGTTCATCTTTAAAATTACAAAATCCAGAGAGCTCACCGCAGAGGTTGTTCAGGATGTTTTTCTAAAGATATGGGTCAACAGGGAAGCTTTGCTGCAGGTTCAAAATTTCAAGGCTTACCTTTTTGTTGTGAGCAAAAACCAGGCGATCAATGCTTTCCGCATTGCCATGAAAGAACTGAAAATTTCTCAGCAACTGGAAGCAAAGCTGAGGGATGAAAGCATTGAATGGGTGGATGATCTGGAATCCTCCCAGTTGGTGCTGGTGGACGAAGCCATCGACCGGCTCTCACCCAGACAGAAGGAGATCTACCTCCTCCACCGGCAAAGCAGGCTTACTTACCAGGAAATCGCCGATCAGCTTGGGATTGGCAGGGAGTCAGTCAAGACCCATCTTGAGCTTGCCCTGAAGTCTATCACCAGGTACCTGAAGAGCAGAATTGCCCTATTTACACTCCTTGTGGAAATTATTTCAAAAAATAGTTGAATCAGCTTCCCCCTTTTTCTGCTATTTTTTTGTCTTGTTCATGTAAGTCCAATACTATTGTTCACTTATAATCCAATTGTATGATGCAAAAGCGGGAGAGGCTTCAATATCTTTTTGAGCGATACCTGAGAAATATTGCTCACCAGGAAGAGGAACTGGAGTTGGCTGACCTTATACAGGAAACTGATGATGAGGCGCTTGATGGCTTGTTAAAGAGTTTGTGGGAATCTTCCTTGCCGTCGAAGCCTGTTTTCAATGCAGCAGAGGCTGAATCTATGCTGAAGGAGATCATCATCAAGGGTGAAACCAGTAAACGAAAAGTGCGAAAAGTGACCTTTGGCTGGCGTGGAGCTGCGGCGGCTGCAGCGATTTTTGTACTGCTTTTGGCCGGTTCCTATCTTCTTTTGACCACCCGGGATTCGCAAAGCCCCCTGATGGGACAAAGCATGATCGGCCCTGGCAGCGATTTGCCACCGGGTGGAGTCAAGGCGATGCTCACCCTGGATGGTGGTGACAAAATTTTGCTGGATACGGTTTCAAACGGAACGATCACCAGGCAGGAGGGCGCCCTGATTGTAAAGTCGGGCAGCGGGCAGATCGAGTACAAATCCGACCAGACAGTTCCCAAAAAAGTGGTCTACAATACCATTTCTACCCCGGTTGGCGGAGAGTACCAGCTAACCTTGCCGGATGGGTCAAGGGCCTGGCTGAATGCGGCCTCCTCCATTAAATTCCCAACAGTCTTTAACAGCAGGGAACGAAGGGTGGCCATAACCGGGGAGGTCTATTTTGAAGTAGTTGCATTACAGTCAGAGGCAGGGAAGCGGTTTGGTACCGGAGCAAAGCAACCGATCCCCTTCCTGGTGGAGATTGCCGGAAAAGGATTGGTGGAGGTTCTGGGGACACATTTCAACATCAACTCCTATGCAGGGGAGAAGGCCATCAAAACCACCCTGCTGGAAGGGAGCATCCGTTTTACCGCCAATGCCAATCCGGGATTGTTGAAATCCGGAGAAAACAGGGACGATCCCAATTCGCTCCTGCTTACGCCAGGTACGCAGCTAACGCTTGCCGAAAACGGGCAAATCGAGGTTGACCAACATGCAGACCTCGAAAGGGTGCTGGCCTGGAAGAATGGCTATTTCATGTTCTCCTACGACACCCTTCCGGAGGTAATGAGCCAGATTGCCCGGTGGTACGATGTAGAAGTGATCTTTGACGGCCCGATCAGCGACAGGAAATTTGCCGGCAAGATGCAGCGGGATTTAAAGCTATCGGAAGCATTGAAAATTCTTGAAAACAACCACATACAGTTTAAACTGGAAGGGAGAACCTTGTATGTAATCAGGTAACTATCGGCACTCTTTTGCCCACAAAAAAAAGCCGGATATGCTGCGAACACATCCGGCCGGAATTTGGGCAAAATTTCAGAAAAGTGAATTAGACTCAATCTTTAATATTAACCCAAAATGCAAATTTATGAAAAAAAGTATCATTAGGGGGAACTGTTTCCTGCGAAAAACCTTTCTAGCCATGAGACTTGTTTTATACTTGTTGATTATTACTACGATCCAGGTATCTGCTTCAGATGCAGTTGCTCAGAAGATCAATTATTCAGGCCAGCATGTCGCCATCAGGGAGCTGTTGTCTGTCATAGAAAAACAGACAGGCTACCTCTTTTTTTACGATGTGACATTGCTCAATACTGCAAAATCCATTTCAGTGAGTTTTGACGATGTCACTGTCGATGAGGCACTGGACCAGATCTGTGCTGCACAGAATTTTTCATGGGTTGCAGAAAAAAAGACCATCACGCTTATTGCAAAACCGACCCCTAAATTGCCAGCAAAAAATTTGAGTGAACCTCAGGAGGATCCGTTGTTGCAATCCATCACGGGAAAGGTTACCGACAAGGAGGGCAGACCGCTGGCGGGGACAACCATCCTGATAAAAGGGACGAGTAGTGGTGTATTGTCCGACAGCGAAGGAAATTTCAATCTTAAGGCCAGGATAAACGATGTGCTGAAGATCTCCTTTGTCGGTTACAAGCCGGTTGAAATTGCCTTAACCGGAAAAACTTCCTACAACCTGGTACTGGAGACAGATCTTCAGGATTTGGATGAGGTACAGGTGATCGCCTACGGTACCACTACCAAGCGGTTGTCTACCAGTGCAATCTCTTCCATTAAGGCAGATATTATTGAAAAACAGGCGGTGATAAATCCTCTTCAGGCACTGCAGGGCCGGGTTGCCGGGCTCTCCCTTGTTCAAAATTCGGGAGCCATTGGCAGTGGAATGGAGATTCAGATCAGAGGGGTCAACTCCATTGAGTCGGGTACCCAACCGCTCATCATCATCGACGGTGCCATCGTACCCTCACAGGGAATCGTTGCATCACCCACCGATGCGCGGTCGACAATGTCCGTTGGTGGTTATATGTTAGCCTCTCTTGGCACAACCTCCTTCAATTCGATCAACCCGGAAGATGTTGAAAGCATTGAGGTGTTAAAAGATGCGGATGCCACTGCTATTTACGGGTCTCGTGGAGCAAATGGCGTAATCATCATAACAACCAAGAAGGCCAAGCTGGGAGATACCCGCTTTTCGGTGGATGCCAGTCACGGGATCAACATGGCCACCTACATCCAGCCCCGAATGAACCTCAGTCAATACCTGGAAATGAGAAAGGATGCTTTCGCTACTGGACTCTACAATCCAACCACCGGGGTAGCGATCAATCCGGTGACACCGACCACGGCCAATGCTCCCGATTTGCTGTCATGGAGTCAGACAGCCTCCACCAATTGGGGCGACTATGAATACGGGAATCCGGCAAACGTAACCAAAGTACAGACAAACCTGTCGGGTGGTACAAAAAACATTAGTTTTTACATCTCCGGAGGTTATTCAAGGCAGGAGGACATAACACTCGGGAGTCCTTACCAGGAAAGAATCTCTGGACGGGCCAATATTAGTCATCTTTCTGCCAATGAGAAACTCAGGGTCATACTCAACACCAGCTATTCCACGGATAAATTGAGCCCTTCCAAGGGTGGTGGAATATCAGGGAATGGGGGAGTCGTCCAGGGATTACCTCCAAATATGCCCCTGTACGAGACAGATGGATCAATGTGGTGGCCAAAGCCGGAGATTCTTCAGAACAGTGTGTTGGTGAACCCACTTGTTGTTGAGACAGTAAATCTGGAATCGGTAACAAGCAGTCTGGTCAGTAACCTGGATATTTCCTATAAAATACGCAAGAATCTGACGATAAAGGGCCAATTCGGATACAACAACCAACTCAATAACTATTCGGGAAGCTCTCCCTCTACGGCGATCAATCCCTTCAATCCCGGGACCAATATCCCTACCCTTAACTATTCGCAGAATAATTTTCAGTCAGTGAACTTTGAACCGCAGGTCAACTACACCGGAAAATTGTTCAAAGGCAAATTTGAGGCCATGTTGGGAGGAACCCTCTTTAGCCGGAATTCGAAATCGAATGGCATGGTCATTCAGGGTTATTCGACTGATTTGTTATTGGATAGCTGGGCAGCAGGCGCCACTGTAACGAGTAAAAGTTCTACCAAATACTATTACAATTTTGTTTCACTCTTTGGAAGACTCAACTACAACCTTAACAGCAAGTATTTGGTGAATCTCACCTTTAGGCGGGATGGTTCTTCGCGGTTTGGACCAGAAAAACAATATGGAAATTTTGGTGCAGTTGGTTTGGGCTGGGTTTTTTCCAACGAGACTTTCCTCCGGAAGAACTTCCCTGTTCTGAGTTATGGTAAACTCCGCGCGAGCTATGGGACCACGGGAAATGACAACATCAGCGAATACCGTTTCACCTCCTTGTATACTGCTACCGGTGTCTATTACAATGGGGCTTCAGGCTTGGCTTCTACCTATTTGTCAGATCCATCCATCGGTTGGGAAACCAGTCGAAAACTGGATCTTGGTTTGGAGCAAGGATACTTCAAGGACAGGATTCTACTGACCGTTAACTGGTTCAGGACACATACCATGAACATGCTGCTCAACCAGCCGGTTCCCTCTACCACGGGTTTTACCAGTTTCCTCACCAACATGCCCGGACTCATTGAAAACAAGGGTTGGGAGTTCGATTTGAGCACAAGGAACCTAGCTCTCAATAGTCCAATTCAATGGAAAACAACCTTTAACCTTACGTTGCTGAAGAATACCCTATTGGAATACCCCGACCTGGCAAGTTCTGCCCAGTCAAGCAGGCTGGAAATTGGCAAACCTGTACGCAGTCCCAATCTATATTCTTCCCTTTTTGAACGAACTATAAAATATGAAGGCATAAATACTGCCACAGGTTTACCCAATTACAAAGATGTCGACGGAAGCGGTACGTTTAACAACAAGGATTATGTATACATTGGATCAGCCATCCCCCGAACTTACGGTGGATTGGGGAACACTCTCTCCTACAAGGGATTTGAACTGGATATTTTTGTCCAGTTCTCCCAACAGCTTACCACCAACAATGTGGCCATGGCTACCTATGCCGGTCAGTTGAACAATCCGTCGGCCGACTGGTATGGCAACTACTGGAAGCAACCTGGCGACGTGACCAAATACCCACGTCTTTACCTGGGTGTTGGGACAAATGCAACATCTCCCTTTCTATCAAGTTATTACTCAGTTTCATCGGCTGGTGCTGTGGATCTTTTCTATGCCAGGTTGAAAAACCTGCAACTGTCTTACACGGTACCTGCAGCTGTAACCTCGAAAGCCAAATTGAGCAAGGTTCAATTGTACGTTCGTGGTCAAAATCTGCTTGCCTGGACCAGTAAGGAGATCTTTAAAGATCCGGAAGCAGCATTGCCAGCGAGCATGATGCTTAAAAACTGGACAATCGGTCTTCAAATGTCGTTCTAACCCATAATTACAAAGACATGAGATATAAATTAGTTATCATCAGAAATATAGTTGCGTTGTTCGTAGTTGGTCTGTCGCTTTCTTCCTGCAAGGATCTGCTGGATACTCCGCTACCCAATGATCAGTTGGCAACCGAATCCGTTTTTGCCAGCAAGGCTACCATCAAGGATTTGGTCAATGGATTGTACAATGCCTATTCCAGTCAGCACAACGGATTTATCGTCCGAAACAATGCTGCCATTTCGGACGAAACCACCTTTCCTACCCATCCCGGAAATGGACTGGGTGATTTGATTTTTGCCAATTTTTTGCCCCAAAGCACGGTTCAGCTTGGATGGGACATCTTTTACAAGTCGATCTACAGGGCCAACCTGCTCATCGAGAATTTGCCGGGTGTACCCACAACAGTCCTCAGTGAATCTGACAGGAAATTGTACCTCGCAACAGCCAGGTTTATAAGGGCAGAATGCCATTTTTTCCTACTCAATTCTTACGGCAATGTGCCACTGGTAACTACCACCAATGCAGCGGTAAATTCCATCATCTCGCAGGCTACTGCAACAGAGGTCTATGCTTCGGTGGTAAGCGACCTGGAGGCAGCCATAGCCGATTTGCCCGTAACGGTTACCGTTACGCCTACCATCCACAACAAATACCAGGCGCAGGCATTGCTGGCACGGGTTTATCTCTACATGGGCAGATGGGCGGATGCCGAAACGGCTGCCACCAGTGTGATCAACAGTGGCAAATTCCAGCTGGTGGCAGTTTTGGGAGATGTTTTCAAAAAGGGAAGTCCGGAGAGCATACTCTCTTTGGCGGAATTTAGTACAAATCGGCTTTACGTTAACAGGGCTTCTTTGGGATGGATGTCATTGCCTACCTCGGCCGCGGTTACGTTAACCACCTATCCGTATGTGCCCGATCAGGTATTGGGTCTTATCCAGACCGGCGACCAGCGGTGGGTGAACGGGAATTGGATGTCCATACAATTCACCAAACCCTATCAGAACAAATACAGGCACAATTCATCGGCCACCGATGCCGCCATTGCTGCGTATCCACAGAATTACATCTTGCTTCGGTACAGCGAGCAGTTCCTGATCAGGGCGGAGGCAAGGATGCAACAGAACAATATACCAGGTGCTGCTGCCGATCTGAATGTTGTACGCAAAAGGGCGGGGTTGCCCAATACAACTGCGGGTGACAAAGCATCCATGGTGACGGCCATTGAAAACGAACGTCTGTTCGAGCTGTACTATGAAGGCCATCGTTGGTACGACCTGGCTCGCACCAATCGTTTGGATGAGGTGGTAGGTAAACTTTCCTGGAAGAAGGACAACTGGAAAACCACTTATAAAATATGGCCTATTTTGGACAAAGACCTGATCTCCAATCCAAAAATCAAACAAAATCCTGGATATTAATTAATTATCTAAAATATTACAAAGCAATGAAT
>CAMCBW010000065.1 GCA_945873105.1 Tangfeifania diversioriginum | reverse complement strand
AGAATAAACTAGCTTATTGACTTCTTAATTGATGTCTGCTTGAATCACAGAAGCCCGCTTTGCCAGGTTGCTTGCGGATGGCTGCCGGCACAAATATTTTTCTGAAACATCAGGTGCTTTCTTCCTAAATCCGTTTTCTTGAGCCTCCTGCGACTGTGAAATTGTTTTTTTCAATGATTCTTTGATTTACAACATCACAGATATACCAACAGCCTTTCTTAAATACACTTTATACTAATGGTTTGGCCACATAACAGAGGGACTTTTCACATTCAATCTAGGTTTGCTTGAAATTCTAATCATTAGTTTTATAGTCAAGGAACATTATTTGGCAAACATTGATACAGAAAGGACGTTTAAGATTAATCAGTCGCTGATGTGACACCTTATTTCCCCCTGTATCAATTATCTTTTCCTGTAGCTCATCCACCAGATTGCTATTCCACTGATTAGCACAAGGAGTAGGGTAAGTCCCATCAAAGGGACATAAAGAAGGTAAAATGGCCCGATCAGATGTTCGAAAATTCTTCCGGTATGTACCTCAAGTGCTGCATTCCAGAGTGAGATCGGCGTTTGTTTCAATACGTTTTCAGGCATTTCCGGAAAAGAAGCTCCGCTATCTGTAGCTATAATCCCCTGGTTATAGTCAATCCAATAATTTCTGCCGTTACAATTGCTTAAGTAGCCCGCAACCATGTTCTGACCAACTGGGCGCCCCATACCATGAGGTGCTTCGGCCTGCTTGCCCGTAAAATAATCCAGTACAATACCTGAAGCCGGATGCCAGACAAAGAGTCCACTGAAGGATCCAACAAGGTAACTTTCAAAATCAAGGGGTTCAAATGTATTGCATCCCATGATACTTACCATTGGTTGATTGTATGCAGGGACAAGTTCTTCAGTAAGTTGCTGGTTTGCATAGAAGAAACCATCTGATGTGTATAGGATGTACCTTTTCATTGGCTCATTCCATATGATCCGGCGCAACTTGTCATGCCAGGGATTATCTGTGTCCAAATGAGTATAGGGCATGATCCCTACTTGGGTGAAGGCGATGGGAATCAACAACGGTGGCCGCAAAAACATACCGGCAGTGGTATTAACAAGGAGAAACACAACAAATAGGTATCCAATCTGGTTGTGCCATTTCAGGTTCCATCTTTTTACTGAAAGGGGTCGTGCATAACTTCTCCCCTGTTTTTTTAAGCTGGTGATCCATTTGGGAAAGAGAAAATGGAGCAAACCGGTTAGCAAGAGAAAAATCAGGACCATTCCGAGTAGATCCACAAAAAGCATCCCTGCGAATCCGAAAAGTTCTCCGCTGTGCAACTCCCATAATGTGAGAAAAAGCCCGGCTTTGTGATCATAATCGGCGGGTGGAGGCAGCTTGATTTGCTCGATATAAAGCAGGTCAGTAGTACGATACAAAAAGTCACGTGTCAAAATCAACAAGGTATCCCCCTTGACAGCCAGATCGCTGATGCGCTCTTCTTCTACAGGCATGGAAACCTGTACCCATTTGTTGGGTTTCAGTGTATTGACAAAGAGACCAAAATGTGTTCCTGCTACGAGGTGATGCCCATGCTTTACAACCGAATAGATCTTTCGTTTATCAATACCATCCGGGAATCCGTGGTTAAAATCAGTGAAACTGGTCAATCCCCCGGTAGTCATCCATGCGCCAATATTCCCGTAAATCAAAAGAGTGTCTTCACCAACAGACAACGAAGACCTTACCCCTGCCAGATTCCAGTTTTTATACTGATAACCTGGGGGCATCCATTTGCGCGAAATATCAACAGTAGAAATCAGGTTTCTGTGGTTCAGTATGATTCCAGATAATGCAAAAAGCAAGGCAAAAAAAGCTATGAAAATACCCGGCCACTTATGGTACTTCTTTAATTTCCGGACCAATGCTGCTATTTTTGGTGACATAACGAACTATTTTCAACAAGGATTAAACAGGGTTTGAAGAATTTATTTAGCAAAAGAAGTACCTAAAATGGTTGGTTGTTGATCTGATCCCAAACATTTTAGGTACGCTGACTCAATTAGGTTGTGTAAATAATTGGGGTTGCTTCAATTACTTCGTATTGTGCACTGCTACCAAATTTTATATCACTTTTCATTTTTCATTTTCTTAAGGACCATCCTCCTTTGAGGCCGAAAATAAACCATGCCAGTGCGATGGTTCCAAGAGCGAACATACTGTCGCCTATCATCCTGAGCCATTTGAAGGTGACAATGTGGGGTTGTTGCATGAATTCTGCAGAACGGGCATACCACAAACCATGTTTCACGCTGGCCAGCGTTTGCGCAAGTCCTACCGGGAGAACGCTAAGCAAAACCATCGCGACAAGTCCGAAGTTGATGCTCCAGAAAGCAAATTTCAACCACTTTTCATTCCACTTGGCATCCTTGTCCATATCGCGGAGTACAAATAGCATCAGGCCGATGCCAAGCATTCCGTAGACCCCGAACAAAGCGGTGTGACCATGAACGGCTGTGGTATTGAGTCCCTGCATGTAGTAGAGTGCAATAGGCGGATTGATCAGGAATCCGAAGATACCGGCTCCCACCAGGTTCCAGAATGCAACTGCGATGAAACTATTGATGGCCCAGCGGTATTTCTTGATCCATTCATTGCTGCCATTCAATTTGAGGTTATCATACGCTTCAAATCCCATGAGTACCAGAGGTACAACTTCCAGTGCGCTGAAGGTTGCACCCAGGGCCATGATGGCTGTCGGTGTACCTGTAAAATAGAGGTGATGGAAGGTTCCCAGAATCCCTCCGGATAGAAACACAACGGTAGAGAATAGTACTGCTGTAGTTGCTGTTGCAGCTTTGATGATTTGCATCCGAACAAAAAGGAAGGCAGTAACCACGGCGGCAAATACTTCAAAGAATCCCTCCACCCAAAGGTGCACTACCCACCAGCGCCAATATTCAGCGACGGCCAGATTCGTTTGACGACCCCACATCAGTCCGGCACCATAAAACGCTGCAATGGCAATTGAGGAGATTAGAAACAGAATCAAAAGATTTCGGCTTTCGGATTTTACTTTTAGGGCTGGCCATATGGCTCTTCCCATCAGAAACAACCAGATAAACAGTCCAAGAAATAAGAATATCTGCCAAAAACGTCCCAGATCCACATATTCATATCCCTGGTGACCAAACCAGAAATTCTGTATGTAACCAAGTTTCTGCATGATACCAAACCATTGACCGATCAATGACCCGACAACGATGACCAATAATGCCAGAAAAAGGAAGTTGACACCCAGCTTCTGGTATTTTGGTTCAATGCCTGAAATCGCAGGAGCATAATAGAGTCCGGTGGCCAACCAGGATGTGGCAATCCAGAATATGGCAATTTGGATATGCCAGGTACGTGAGGCTGAATAGGGTAGCCATTGCGAAAGCGGAATTCCAAAGAATGCCTGGCCTTCTACCGTATAGTGGGCGGTAATGATACCTGCAATGACTTGTACTAGGAATAGGGCAGATACAACCCAGAAATATTTGACAGTGGCTTTTTGTGACGGAGTTTGAACATAATCGGCTAAAGGGAATTTAGAAGGAATTTCATCTTCACGCTCCTCTCTTTTGCGAGCATAGTAAAATCCCATCATACCGATGCCGGCCAAAAGCATGATTACACTGAAACCGGTCCAAAGCAGCAGCGCTCCTGTCGGATGGTTGCCAACCAACTCTTCTGATGGCCAGTTATTGGTGTAGGTGATATCCTGTCCTACACGCTCAGTTACACAGGCCCAGGAAATCCAAAAGAAAAATGCATTCAGCACTCTTACCCTTTCAGACGTTTTCAGGGCATCCTCAGGGATACTATATGCCTCTCTAAGTTTTAGCATGGCCGGATTGTTTGTGAATAATCCTCCGTAAAACTTTCCGTTATCAGCTATGGCTTCTGCGCGATCTGAAGAGATGGAGAGCGTCTTTGTTTGTGGGTCATAACTGTTTTGGCGGAGTTCACGCTGAAGCGTAACTTTCAGTGCGGCTTTGTTCTCTTCAGTTTGCTCGTTGTACGATTTACCTGTAGTTTTGAGTGCTAGCTTGTTGAGGATAAACAATGCCTCCTTGTGCAACCAGTCTGCACTCCAGTCCGGTGCCTGGTATGCACCATGTCCCCAGACAGTACCCATTTCCTGTCCTCCCATGGATTGCCATACATTCTGGCCATCCTTGATATCCTGGCCTGTAAAAAGTAGTGTTCCGTCTACTGTTATTACCTTGTCCGGAATCGGAGGCGCTTCACGGTATATCTCTATACCATAATAGATTAAAACAGCGAAAGAGATTGTCATGACGGCAATAAAGCTCAGCCATAGTTTCTTAGGTGTCATAGAAATGAATTTTAGATTAATTGAAAGTTGAATAATAGTTAATTTGATGTTAGATATAGATTCGCAAGGGTTTCAATTCGTTGGACATAGTCAAAGCCAGAAGGCACGCCTCCGGAACCGGCATCAATTGTTGAAAATTGCTCCATTAGTGAGTATTGATCATTAGTCGTAAAAGCATTGTCAGCCATTCTGAAAAGGATATTGTTTTCTTTGGCAATATGGTTGCTCAATAGGTCACAGTATCCGCTCATGTTGGCAAAAACAAGATTCAACGCACTTAGCTGACCTGCTTTGTAGATTTGAATTTGATCAGCTATACCCCGGACAAATGCCCTGCCTTGTTCGTGATCCATCAGCATAACTGCTATGGGTCCATGTTGCACCGAGAATCCCTTTTCAGCCATGAGTGGAAAAAGCAGGTTTTCTTCTTTCGCATGGTGAAGTCCGTCAGCAAATTTTCTGATCAATTCAACCACTTCTTCCAGATGGGAGACATTGGCATCCGGAAGTTGAACCATCTTATTCATCACATCAATTAATTTCAATATGCTGACGTGATCGTTTTCTAAATTCTGAGTAGCTGTAATCATATTAGTAGCTATTGATGTGTTGTTCATTGTATATTTTTGCCCGACAAATATATTCTTTTTCTAATAAAAGACAAAAAGGTCTTTTAATATTTATAAATAGTCCGATTTTTTTTACTTTTGTGGGAGTTAAACAACGTAAGCCGCTGATTGTGTTTAAAAAAGAGACAGAATACGCTTTAAGAGGAATGGTGTACATCCAGATTCAGAACCTGAAAGACAAAAGACCAGGAGTTGCTGAGATTGCGCACGAAATAGAAGCGCCTTTTTTTTATACGGCTAAAATTTTTCAGCGCCTAGTCAAACAGGGCTTTGTGAGATCAATAAAAGGAAAGGGAGGTGGATTCTTTCTGGATCCCGAGAAGAAAGATTTGCCTTTGAAAGATATAATCATCGCTATAGAAGGAGATGAACTTTTTATCGGATGTGGTTTTGGGTTGAAGAATTGCGATGCAAATAACCCTTGTCCTCTTCACCATCAATACGGTCTAATCCGCGATGAAATCAATCATCTTGTAACTAGCGAGACGATCCAATCACTGGCATTGTCCTCTTTAAAAAGTAATATTTCACTGGGCTACTCGCGGGAAAGTTCAGAAAAGAGAAGTTGAATAAAGATCAGTTAAATCAGTATATAAGTAGGGATTTGGCAATGTGCCACGCATACACCACTATCCCAATGAGGAAAGGTGAATCCTGCGATGATACCGACCTAATGATGGGACACTCAAATATTCGGTCACTGAACATTATCTGTCAAGCTCTGATTCAGAAAGGACGTTTAAGATAAATCAGTCTTTGATGTGATTGGGGAATCACCGAAATGGCCAGCTCTCAGAAAATTTCACACAATTATCCAAATAATTTATAGTTAAATCTCAAAAATAAAATAAAAATTCTAACTTTGATATTATATAATACCTCAAGGTGTCATTTATGAAATTTAGCAAGACAACAGAATACGCTTTCCGGATTTTGAGTTTCATGGCCCAGGATGAAACCAAATTGTACAATGTGGATGAGATTTTTGAAAAGCTTAGGGTTCCCTACCGTTATCTGCGCAAACTGATGACCAATCTGACCAGAAGCGGTTTCATCGTTAGCATTCAGGGGAAGAATGGGGGGTACAAAATTTCAAGGAAAACGGAGGAGATCAGGCTTCTTGAAATTCTTCAGGCGGTTGATCCGGAATACCTCTCCGGCAAATGCTTTTTCGGGTTCGACAATTGCGCCCTTCAAGTCCCCTGCATCATGCACGATCAGTGGACAATTGTCCGGACAAATATTAACAACATTCTCGCCGGAACCAGTCTGGCAGATGTCAAACAAACGAAAAACGACTAGCTCATTTTAAATATTCCCAATTATTCATTCTAAACTTAAAATTATGGTTGATTCACAAGTAGTACTAAACGGTCAGACTTTTGCATATACTTTTTATGCATTAGCCATTATCCTGTTGATGCTTTGGTTTGGATACAACGTTACAAAATCCGGCAAAGCCAGCAAAGTCAGCTCCGCACTTTTCTATTCATTTGTTACGCTCCTGGTAGTGTTGGGGGTTTCGCTTCATATCGTGACCTACAATACCATTCCATGGGCATCCATGGATTTGAACAGGAAAGAGATCAAGGCAGACAAAACATTTGAAATCACTGTCGAGAATCACAAATTTATTCTGCCCTCCGAAAAGTTGGTTATTAATGTCAATGACAAGGCGATGTTCAATGTCAGATCCAATGACCTGACCTATGGATTTGGATTATTCAGAAGCGATAACTCCATGGTATTCCAGATGCAGGTAGTACCAGGTCACCTGAATGATATTTTGTGGCAGTTTGACAAACCTGGCGTCTATACCATCAGGTCAACCGAATATTCCGGTCCCAAGGGCGCTCAAATGATCCTGAAAGATGTGGTGGAAGTTATAGCCAATTAGTGATTAACCTGAATAATACCAAACAAATGAATTTCAAAGAGACTTTTATGAATGGCGAGCAGGGTCTGTTTAAACCCTCGACGCTGACACCCATGCAAAAATTAGTTTTGCGCTTTGTGGTAATTGGACTCATCTATTATGGATTTGCCGTGATCGAAGGAATGATCATGCGAATTTACCAGATCAGCCCCATTGCCGCTATTCCCGACTACCAATACTTTGCCATCTTAACAGCACATCCATTGGTAGGGATTTTCGGATCGACCTACTCCATTGTGTTTGGTGCATTTCTGTTTCTTGTACCATTTCTGATGAAAAAACCATTGTGGAGCTTCAAATTGGCTAACTGGACTTGCATCCTCATAGGTGTTGGAACAATGATCTTTTGGCTAGCAGGATTTATTACCCATTATGCTCCGCTCTATACGCTCTACTGGCCGCTCCCTGCAGATTTTAGCCAATTCAATCCACTGGGAGGAACCATCTTTGTAGCGGGAATTGCCATTGTCATGCTGGGCACCGTATTCTTTGTGATCAATATTTTCAAAACGATCGTCTATACCCCGGAAGGCTGGGAGAAACAACCTTCAAAAGCCTTGTTTCTGTCCGCCATGGGACTGAGCGGAATGACCAATATGTTCCGGAAAAAGGAGAATCAAAAGGAGCACCTGGTTTCGTTGCCCGTTGCGGCCATTGCCAGGGGAACTGTTGACACGGCGCTTAATGCGGGAATCATTCTCTTTACCGGAGTCTTGATACTGGTCTATCTCATTTCGCACCAGCTTGGGTTCGACCTTAAGAATAGTGCCGTTGATGCGCTACTCTATAAAAATTGGTTCTGGTGGGGATTAGATTTAATTGCAGATGGATTGGTCTTGATCTTTGTAGCCGGAACCTGGTATTTATTGGCAATGCTTATCACGGGGAGATCGCTCTTCATGCAAAATATTGCCAGAGCGGCACTGTTACTCGAGTTGGTGGTATCCTGGACCGTATGGTCACACCATTTGATGTCGGATCAGGCGCAACCCGGCTTCCTGAAAGTGGCATCCGGCGAAATGGTGACTGCCTTTGAATTGATCACCCAGGGGCTTGCCTTTTTTATTACATTGGCTACACTTTGGAGTGCCAGACCATTGAAAATGACCAATCCATTGAAATTCTTGTTGGGTGGTTTATTGGGCTTTGGATTGGCTGTTCCCGCCGGAATTATGCAGGCAGATTTGGGTTTGAACCGCATTTTGCACAATACCCAATGGATCATTGGTCCACACGTTCACGTGGCAATATTGGTTGGTCTGACAATGACGCTTTATTCAGCGATTTATATCCTTTTCCCCATAGTAACCAACGGGGCAAAGCTTTACAGCCAGAAACTGGCGAATTTCCATTTTTGGGCACACCTGATTGGAGGTATCGGAATGGGAGCTTTTATGGGAATGGCAGGATTAAAAGGGATGTTGAGAAGGACCATTTATCTCAATGGCGAATTTAATCTCTACATGATACTGGCAGGAATCTGCGGTGGCTTGTTGCTTTTAGCCTTTCTGGCATTTTTCTACAACATTGTCATGAGTGTTGGGTTAAAGGGGGTAATCGGAATTTTTACTCCATCTAAACTGGATGTAAAAATTTTGGTGCCTGAAGCTGAAAAATAATTAAGCGCTCAGTTTATCTTCAAGAAGGGCCATCTCAGATCCTCGGGAGATGGCCCTTCTTTCTGAATATATCGCAAATCACTGACTGATTTACCCTTTATCCGAAAACATTGCTGCTGTAAAGTGTGAGAAGACCAGACGAATGGTCTCTTGCCAGAAATTAATATCTTTAATCCCATGTCGGAATTTATCAACAATAACCAGCAACGTCTCAAAGATCTCACTGATCCGCTACTTTGCCCTCCGTGACGCGAAGGGAACCTATAAAGGCACCATTGAGGTAACCCAGGATGTAACAGGAATACGTAATTTAAAAAGGAGAGCGAAGACTGCTAGACTGGAAAGATTAAATTGCCTGCTGAGTTCATTCTGCCATACATATTATTCGCTTTTTTGCGTTGAATTTGGGATTAGAAAACCTACAGTTGTAATTACTTCTTATTTATTAGTCATTAGCATTTGCGCAACATATGGTTTTTCAAATCCTGATTTAATTACTTTAAATTGAAGGGTAATTAATCTTTCTATAATTTTAAGATTTGAGGAGTCATTAAAAAATGAATTAATCAAGCCATTGATCTCTTCGTCTGTTTTAATTAATTCTTTTACTATTAAGTTGTTGACTTTGATTTCATTGACAATAAACCAGACATTGTATGCTATATTTATATTTTTACTGATTGCCCGAAAACAAGACGATTTGAATTTAGTATTTGGCCAATTATCCTTCGTATTCAGGAACTCAGAAAGAATGCTCAGGTTATTCTTAAAAACAAGCGTATAAATATTTTCTTTTGAGCGAAAATAGTAATGTATTGCTGCCTTATTAACTCCTGCTTTAGTCGCAATTTGCTGGAGGGTAGTTCCATGATAACCGTATAGTAGGAATATAATATCTGCCGCCTGCAATATTTTATCCTCCGTTTTTGACATTCTTTTGTCCATAAGCACAGTTCTATTTATTAATTATTCTTTGTATTACTCCTTTGCTATTTAAAGAATTATTCTTTCAGTATTTAATCTGCCACTTTCAGTCAAGATACCAGAAACCTCAATGTATTCAAATGAAATTGGTATCCCCAATGAATTATTGGTTGCTTTGATAAATATCCTTTCAAGCTCTGTCATTTGCTTGTTAATTTCTAAATAAGCCTTATAATTGCCTAATGCTGATTTTCTAACGATAATTTTCAGCATGCTCATTCTGCTGTTTATTAACAGGAAGGAGGATTTTGAGTTATCAATCGAAGTGCACCTCATTCCAAAAATCTTCCGTTGAAAAAAAGACAATTCCGAAGTACGGCCATCCTCTTCATATCGTATCCAATGCATGTTTATAGGTCTTTCACTATTTAGTTTATTATCCGCCAGCAGTTCTGTTTCAAAAATTATGGTGTTTTTATTAAACGATCGCTGAAGATAAAATAACATTTTACCATTCTTTTGTGGCACTGGGTAAGATATTTGCGCCTGAGTAACATGCAGATTGACAATGATTAAAATTCCTGTAAGCAAACGATATTTCATTTTAGAAATCAAATTTAAATCTCAATCTTATTCCATATTCAGATACATTAGGATTATTCAGATAAGTGAACCGTCTAACAAGATCAATTCTGAAGAATTTGAAGATATTACTCACCCCAACACTTCCTTCAATGTATGGAGTTCTGCCAAGTGTAAAAGTTATTGGGGTGCCGTTAGTCTCAATTGGCAATCTGAGCAAATCGTCTTGTTGAGAGGGATCATTGATTTTGGTAACATTGCCATACAAGACTTTTATTGTAACGACTTCTCTAAATTTCAATCCTTTGACAATAGGGATTTTATTAAGAAAAAATCCATTGAAAGAATAATCGACCAGCAAGGATGCATATTGATCCGTTACAAACTCCAGAAAATTCATCATATTGTATGACTCTATCTGATAGGAATAGGATTGGTTTGCCTGAGGGATATTCAACAATGGGAAAGGCACTTTCCCGAAGATTTTTCCACCCCCTACTGCAATATCCGAATAACCGAGAACAGAGAAATAGAACCGTTTCCGGATAGAAAAACGCAGGTTTTGATAATTGTAATTATTCCCCCAGGCTGTTGATCCGGCAATATACTTCACTTCGAAAACAGGGTATTTCCCCATTATTGGAACGCGATAGGTTTTGCCCTGGTAAAATTTTTCATTGGGAGCATAGCGCAAATTGATAAAGAATTCTGATATACTCAAACAGTTAACATCATTATATTGCGATGAATAATCTGTATAGTTGAAATAGAGGTTCCCCCCGGGTGCCTGATCCGTATATCTGTATCCAAGTGTATATGAAAAATGATTCTTATATTCAATGAGATTTTCTAAGGATATTGTTTTGTTATAGAAAATTTTATCGTTCACACCTCGTTTGATGGACAAGAGAAAATTGTCTTCCATCAGAAATTTCATTTGCTGACCAGGAAGCTGTGTTTCGTTTTGAATGCTGATTTTAAAATTCTTTGACGGGAATTGCATGATGTCCTTTTTCAGAAAAGACCAGGTACCTCCCAGATAATACTTAAAACGCTGATCGGTAAATCCGTAGGCTCCATAAGTCTCTAAACTAAATCGCTTATTGAACTTATAAGTGGTTCTTCCTCCAAATCTAAAGCGAAAGCCTTCAATCGGATTGTACATATAAAAAGTATTGACAGGTCCGATTTCAAATTTGCCCAAATCAGTATATCCAAACAAAAAGAGGGAAACAATATTCTTAATACGCTTAAAAGCCGGTACATTTACAATGCTGTCCATAGCCTTATAAGTGCCTACTTCGGATTTACTAAGAGCGATTGGCCGCGAACTTTCCCAGTATAAGTCATTTCTATATTTTGCACTATCCAATATTTCAACCTTTTCCCCTTTGAAAAATCGTTTTTCGTCTTCTGGAGGCGTAAAGCCGTAGTGTGAGTATTTAACCGTTTTCTGACCGAAAAGTCCCCTGCTTTTTTTATTAATTCCAAAATTCACAGAAGTCTGATCAGTCGACAACATCAAATTATTTCCGGATCTTTCAAACTCCTGGATAATTTTAATGTCATTTACCCAATTTAGGTTAATATCTTTATTAACCGACAACTCAACTCTTTTAATTGCATAGCGGCCATCCGTTGTTATATATAAATAGCCCTGAAAAAGGAAATCACTTTTATTCCTTGACCCAAAATACATTCTTGTGCAATTTTCGTTGCCTGATTTTATCGTATCCATGATGTAATAACGATAGAAAGTTGTTGCAGAAGAAGCAATTGGGCTCAGAAACTGATTGGATACCAATAAGATATTTTCATTGAAGATATTAATATCCTGATACAAATATTTAATGTTTTCTTCAATCCCTTTGTTATCGACACCCGGAATTGTTACAACTTTATGAGCGCTTATGGCTTCTTTCACTTTGTGCGGCGAACGCTGATAGGAATAGTTAGAAATTACCTCTTTCAAATAAACCGGCAATATCTTCTTCCCATTGTTCATGACTGAATCTATGTTTTCAAACACAAACTGAAAGTGTTTGAAAATCTTTTTCTTCTGATAATCCGGAGCAATGTCATTGATAGCAAATTGAACTTTTTCATATTTCTCATTTTCATAATAATCTAAAGCTTCGATGCTGTTTTGCTTTTTATTGGCAATTACTTTTTCAATTAAATCCACTGCAGGATTATTTTTGTTTTGATATTTTTGTTTTTTTACAACCACTTCCTGTAAAACCTGAACCTCCTGATCCATTTTAATTACAATACTTTTTACATTCTTCGACAGTAAAATAATTTTAGATTTGTAGCCAATGCATGATGTTAATACCTTGTTTTTGGAGGGCACGAAATTTTTCACCCTGATCGTAAATGCACCCTTTAGATCCGTAATAGTTCCGTCCTCATAATCTGGCAGATAAATGTATACATAAGCCATAGGTTCATTGGTCTGCGAATCAAGTACAGTCCCATTAAAAACCTCCTTTTGAATGGTTTGAGACAAACAAGCCAAAGATGCAAGGAAAAAAAAGAGACAGATGATTGGCTTTTTGATATGATTAGATACTGCCATATTCTGTTTTATGATAATCCAATTTCCTAAAAACCCAGTATTTTTGAAGCGTATAGTTAAGCACAATTGACACAAATAAGTCAGCAGCAATTCGACTGATTCTGTAATCGAATCCTAAAAAGATCGTTATAAGAAAGGTACCCGTGGATTTTAACAGAATGCTGTTAATTACAACAAGAACAAATTTTATCAGTTGCTCTGGTACTGAATTTTTATACGGGATGTTTTTTGAATAAAAAGTCCATTTAGTATTTAAGCTAAAATTTACAATAGCTCCAATCACCCCACCCATTGCAATACTTAATGTATAATGTACATGAAAGATCTCAGTGCAGAAAATCATAATGAGGTAATCTACAACCCCACCTAAAAGTGCCGAGAGCTGGGCTTTTATGAACACAAGCAATTTCTCATGCCATTTTCTAATATCTGTTCTGCTTTTTTTCTTCATTGTCGTATTCATTTGCAAGCTTCAATAATTTTACTGTATCTATAACATTCATTATCAGCAAGATAAATGTTGCCATAAGTGAAGCATATTGAATTGAACCCACAAAAAGCACCTCTCCAATTAAAATCGAAGAGATAACAATCCGAACCTCGGTTGGGCCGAGGAGACCAGAATCGATAGAGTATTTGCCTGTAACTTTATATCGAACCGAAGTGGTGATCATTTCCCAACCATACAGTACCACGAAGCCAAATCCAACAATTTCCAAAGGCCCTTCAGTATAAACAACAAACCCAAGCCCCATAAGGATAACTCCTAACCAATCAACTGTTATGTCAAGCGAGAAACCGTACCATTTCCGTTCTTTATGCCGATAGTAAGCAATTCTCCCATCCAGCGAATCGCCGAACCAACTTATTGCATATCCCAATACGCCAAGTAAGAGATAAGGTGTACTCAAGTAGGCCGCCAATAAAAAACTGAAAAAAATAAGGATATTGCCACCAAATCCAATACCTGTAAGCATATCTGAACTTATCCATGAAGGAATACGCTGAACCAGAAATGCCAGAGCTTTTTGCTCTGATTTTCTTAAGACATTTGTACGTTCCCTGTCAACAGAAATTAGTTCTATAACTTTGTTTAGTGGTTGATATTTAGTTGTTTCCATAATAATTCTTTTAATTATTTGCCTGTATTCCAATTTTTTGACAAACTAAAGTGTATCAGGACTTACCTCTATTGAATTAAGAATCCAATAATTGATAATTGTAATTAGCAGTAAAATCAAAACCTTAACTTTTCAGTCATTAACCCAAACCGAAGAACATCCAGCCTGTGACTGAAATACATGTTGTAATAATCCAAACCATGGTAAAACTGAACAAATAGTCCGATATCCTCCAGAAATTTTGGGTGATAATAGAAAGTAAGGCTCATGTTAAGCCTTTTGGATGAGACCCAATCCCAATTGTTTACATCGCCAAACATCCAGGTAGCTTCTGCTTTAACCGAGATATCCGCATTTTTTCTGGGATATAGGTCATTTTTAGAAGGTACTTTAAAAATAGAAACCGCATTGTGCCAGCGAACTTTACTGTATATTCCTTCGAGTTCAGAATTACTTGAACCTGGCGGATGGATTTCAAAAGATGATTTGAAAAATTGGTAAGCATTAAGTCTTTTATTTATGTTAGTAACGATGAATCCTGGCTCAAAATAATTGGTTGCAAAATCTCCTGACTTTAAATTCAGATCACCATTTTCCAAAAAAAAGTCTCCTTCCTGACCATTTGAATGATGTGCCAGCCTTATAAATAGACTTTTAGTGCGTGAACCCGATTGGTTTTTCAACTGATAATAGACTGTTATCTGTGGCATATAACTCGGAGTATACACAGGAAAAGAAGGTTCATTGTACATTCGGATGATAATCTGAGGTGTCAGGACTCCCATTAGCCGGGAGTTTCTGCTTTCACGGAGGTAGAAATTAGGGATAACATTCCCTTCGAACCAGAGTGGTTCAATGTTACCAATATCAGTAGGTAAAGTGATATAACTATTTCCCTGATTGACCTGCGAAATTATAGAAAGCCCAATCTGTGGTATTGAGTCTCTTTCCTGCCCTAAACCTGAAAGGACAAGAAATATAGAAATCAATATTAAAAGTGAGCATCGTTTCATCCTTTATAAGTATATAATATTGACCCTTATCTTTTTGTCGTTCAGCACACTAAAAGATGCTTTTGAAAATGTAGGCCGGTTTGAAATACCAATGGATTGAAAATTGGAAAACCCGATACCCTCTTTGGGTAATATGATTCCTTTTTTAATTTTCCCGTCATTGTTTTCATCGTGCAAGATATTCACCGCATATTTTCCTTCCGGCAGGTTTTTGAATGTTACAGTCGATGCCCCGTTTACTATTTTCCCGGTAAGTTTTTTGAAATATTTTTTAAAATGCTCATCGGGCAATGCATCCTCTCTGTTGTACAATGCGAATTGTACAGTACCTTTTGAATTTCGCAATTCACTCACATCAACTGTTAATGAGCAGGTTTCCTCCTTTTGACTGATAAATGATGATAACATCAGCGATACCGAGACTACCATTACAATTTTAAATACTTTGTTCATTCTTGATTTTATTTTTTAATTCGTAATTAGTAATTTTTTATTGATTTCCCTTTTTATTTGCGATTTTCTCCTTAATCCGATCTACCACGTAGTAAACCATCGGGACTAAATAAACAGTCAGAATCATGGATGAAAGCAAACCACCGATGATCACCCATGCCAGGCCGTTTTTCCATTCGCTGGCTGTACCTTGTGCCAATGCAATGGGCAACATTCCGATTGCCATAGCGAGCGTGGTCATTAAGATAGGGCGCATACGTTCTTTTCCAGCAATAATCAACGCCTCTTTGTAATGTTTGCCCTGGGCTTTCAACTGGTTGGTAAAATCCACAATCAGGATCGCATTTTTTGTTACCAGCCCCATGAGCATGATTAATCCCAACTGTGCAAACAAAGTCAGGTGGTTTAGCGATAAGTTTAAGGCAAGGAATGCACCAACGGCAGCCATCGGTATTGCAAATAATGCCACAAACGGATAAATGTAGCTGTCATAAAGGGCTACCATGATCAGGTAAATCAGTATAAATGAGATTAAAAGAACCGAACCCAAAGCTCCGAAACTTTCATCCTGCGTTTTGATATCAGCCCCCCAGGTTAATTTTACCCCTTCGGGCAATGGTTGTGTCTTCAGAAAGGCAATTGCTTCATCAGCAAGTGTACCCGATGGCCTGCCAAACGATTCGGAAGTAATGGTTACAGAAGGTTGACGGTCCAGTCTTTCGAGCAACGAAGGCGAATTGTCCTGTCTTACTTCCGCAAATTGAGATACTTCAATGGGGATGTTCATTGGGTTTACAATGGAAATACGCTGTACGTCTTCAAAGTTTTTCCGGTCAAAATCATCTAACCATATCCTTACCGGGTATTCTGTTCCATTTTCAGTTAACGTGGCATCATCGTTTCCGGTAAAGGCTGTCCTCAAATTTAAACCTACGTAAGCAGTCGTCAATCCCAACCGCTGCATTTTATCTTTGTCGGGGATCACCTTGAATTCAGGGCTTCCTTCTTCTACTGATAACTGAACATTATCCGCACCCGGTATTTTCTCAATAGCCGCTTTCAGTTTATCCCCGGTTTTCATTACCAAGTTCAGATCGCTTCCGCTCAGGGTTATTTTGATAGGCGCCTGTTTTGGCAATAAGCCCAGAACGGCCATTGAAAAGTTTACTCCTGAAAACTGCTTTTTCAACTCTTCGCGAAGCGATTTCATAAACGGCTCAGTTTTGATGCCCCTTTCCTTTTCAGGCTTTAGCTGAATGGTAAATTCTGATAAATTGGCCGAGCCAACTCCAAGGCTGCCGATACCAGTACTTGGCCCGGCAATGTTGCTGAAAAGTGTGGCTACTTCAGGTTGCTGAAGAATAAAGTTTTCTACCCGCTGAGTTCTGATATTGTTCTCCTGAACGGTTGTTGTTTTATCATATTCCAGGTTCAGACGAAACTTTCCCTGGTCGCCGGTCGACATCATTTCTTTTCCGATAATGCCTTGTTTCATCATCACCCCGGTCATTACTAACAGGAAAATAACTATTCCGGTAAAGATGAGTTTATGACGAAGTACCCATTCCAACTGACCACCGTACCAATCGATGAAGGCTGTTAATTGCTTTTCAAACCAAAGCAGAAATCGGTTCACAAAGTTGGAAGGATGTAAATCTTCCTTTTTTCCTATCCGCGAAGCTAGCCAGGGTACCAGGGTAAATCCCACCAATAAGCTGGTGAGTGTCGATGTTATTACCACGATTGAAAATTGTTTCAGCATATCGGCCACAAAAACCTGCAAAAACAGAATGGGTAAGAATACAACCACGTCAACCAAAGTAATCGAAATGGCCGAAAAACCAATTTCCATACGCCCTTCCAATGCCGCGGATTCCTTGTCTTTGCCCATATCGAGGTGTCGCTGAATGTTCTCCAGAATAACGATGGCATCATCTACCAGAATTCCGATAATTAACGACATGGCCAGCAAAGTCATCAGGTTTAAGGTGAAGCCCATCAGCCACATCACGGCAAACGCGGTAATTAATGAGGTCGGGATTGAAATTAAAACAATCAACGAGTTCCGGTAGCTTCGCAAAAACAGGAACATAACCAATGAAACCAGAATTACAGCCAGAATAAGGTCATCAACTACTGAATTTACTGCCGCAATGGTCATATCGGTTGAATCATCGGCAATAACAAATTTCACCCCGTAGCTGGAGTTTGCACTTTCAATTTGTTTGAGTTTCGTGTGAACTAATTTTGACACTTCTACCGCATTGGCATCGCCTTGTTTTTTCAGCAAAAGTCCAATCCCGTTTACACCGTTGTAACGACTGACAGAACTTATTTCTTTCACCCCATCGATAACGGTTGCCACATCTTTTACATAGACAGGCGTACCTGGCGAAGGCATCGCAACCTGCACCTTCATGATGTCGTTTACGCTCGAAAATTTTCCGGTCAGACGTACCGAGTTACTCTCTTTATCGGTTTGCGCTTTACCGGCAGGCAAATCAATTCCTGAGCGGTTAATGGCCTCAACCACCTGATAGAGAGATATCTTATAGAGTTTCAGTTTATCCTGATTGGCCTTCACTTGTATTTCCCGTTCTTCGCCACCAAGCATCGTAATTTCAGCTACCCCTTTCAATTGTTGAATTTGTGGCAGATATTCGTCCTTCATTTTTTGATAAAATTCCGTTGCAGTCATGTTGCTTGTTGCACTGATCGAAATAATTGGCAAATCGTTGGGCGAAACCTTACTCATCACCGGACTCAAAATATCAGCAGGAAGGTCTTTTTTAATATTGTCGATATACCGCTGGGCATCCTGCATGGCGATGTTCAAATCGGTTCCGTATTTCAGGTTGGCAATAATAACTGAAGCGTTGGGCATCGACTTGGTTTCCAGGTAATCGACTCCTTCGAGATTTGACAAGGCATCCTCTATTTTTCTGGAGACAGAAGTTTCTACCTCATTGGGTTCGGCGCCAGGATACATCGTTTTTATTACAACCACTGGCTGGTTGAAGTCGGGCAACAGTTCATACCCCAGGTTTGTAAATCCAATGATTCCCAACAAGGCAAATACGCTGAAAAGAACGATGATCAGCGATGGACGATTGATTGCTATTTTTGTAATGTTCATGATTTTTAGTTCTTAACTGAAACATTTGCCCCATTGTATAGATTGATAAACCCGTTGGTTATTATTACATCCCCTTCGGTTAAACCACCTGAAACCTGCACTTTATTTTGAAACCGTTTTGAAGTGGTGATATTTTGAAGAATAGCTTTACCTCTTTTAACCTGATAAACTTGTGGTTGAATGTTTGTTCCAACAACAGCAGATGCCGGGATAATGATTAACTTTTCGTCCCCATTGTTTTTCAACTGTACATTTCCAAACATTCCTGATTTGATTTTTAAATCGGCAGTGTTGTTTACCGAAAATTGTACCGGAAAACTACTCCCCATATTGGCTTTGCTAGCTGTCAATGTCACCTTTCCCGACAACACCGTCTCAGGATAAGCATCTGCTGCAAGCGTGTATTGCTGATTGGTTTCAAACTGTTTTAACTCCTGCTCTGGAACATTTACGGTAAATTTCAGGCTTGAGATATCTGTGATTTGAAGTAAAGGAACACCCGGTGCAGCGAAGGCTCCTTCTTCGGTTAGTTTCGCGGTAACAATTCCGCTGAAAGGTGCTGTAATTGTCGTTTTATTGATTTGCTCCATTAAGGTAGCCTTCTGTACTTTGGCCGATTTTAAAGCCAATTCGGTCTTTTCCAGCTGAACACCTTGAATGGCATCGGCATGGGCAAGAACGGTATAGCGTTTTAGATCCGATTCTAATCCTTCAATCTGAATTTCAACGGTTTGTAATTGTAGTTTCAATAAGGAGTTGTCCAGTTGAAGCAAAGGCTGACCTTTTCTGACTGAACTTCCAGCATCCACCAAAACCGAGTTTATCTTTCCCTGTATATCCGCGCTGATTCTAGTTTCCTTGTTGGGCTCAAAAGTTCCCGTGTAAGAAATATCGTTTTTTACACTTTCAAGCATCAGTGTGATCACTTGTACATTAATTGCCTGCTCTTTATCGTATTGATAAACCCTGTTCACAGTGGTTTCTTTGTTGGTTTTCAGACGAATTCCTATTATGGCTATTAAGGCCACTGCCACAATTATATAAATGACCGTTTTTTTCATTTCCTTGATTTTTTATTCGTAGTTTTTAATTTTTAATTGCAATCAGGTTTCCTGTTACCCGTTTGTATTCCAGTTCTGCCTTTCGAAGATTTGCCATTGCAACAATATAGTTTTGCTGTGCTTCCCGCAAGGAATTGTCGGCCATCAGCAAATCGGTAATTGTTGCCATGCCTTGTTTGTTTTGCAGCACGGTATTGTTGTAAATCTTTTTTGCCAGCTTAATTTGATCGTCAACTGTTGCAATGTTATGATTTGCAAGCATGTATTGCATTTCGGCGTTAATTAGGTCTAGTTTCGATTTTTCAGATACCAGTTCTTTCTGAATATTTGTTTTCTGTATATCTATCTTTTTCTGTACAATCTTGTGTTTTGTAATTGTGCCATTGAACAGTGGGATCGACAGTTGAGCACCAACATAACCGATTGGATGAAAATTGAAAAAGCTATTGGTACCAGTATTGCCAAAACCAGTTGTACCATAGACTCCATAAGCACCCAGCGAAGGCAATTTTGAATTTCGGAGTCCTTTAAGTTCAGCGTAATTAAATTGTAATTTTTTTTCAATTAACTTCATGTCAGTAGTCGCCTGAATCTGAGAATCCCGTTGAATCGAAGTGTTTTCAGTTATTGCAACCTGGATGCTATCTGAAATTGGTTTTCCCATCAGAAATTTGAGTACATTTAATACTTGCTGATGCTGCGAAAAGGCGGTTTCTCTTTGATTGGCAACCTGATTCAGTTGTAGCTTGAGCCTGTCAACATCAGTTCCTTTTGCAATTTGTTGCTGGTGCAGTAAGGTGGTTGTTTGCAGTAGTTTATTGGTATTAATCATGTTGCTATCCAAAAAAGCCAGTTGACTCAACAGAATTTGGGCATTGTAGTAGGCGTTCGAAACTTCCATCACCACATCTTCATCGGTTTTAATTTTTTGAATTTCAGAAAGTTCACTGGCTATCCGGGTAGTTTTTACCGCAACCAAAGCTGTTGGGTTGTAAATTGGCACCGTTAGTTGCAAATTGGCATTCAGGCTTTGTGGTACACCAAATTGTACTTCTTTATAAGTCCCCGCCGGACCTCCAAAAGCTTCAGCAGGCATTAGTTGATAAGGCAAATCGGTGTAATAGCGATAGTCAGTCATCCCATTTAGTTTTGGAAACAGATTACCTTTGGTTTCCTTATTTTTCTCATTGGAAAGGTAAATATCCTGCTCAGATAACTTAATGTTGCGGTTGTATTGCAATGCAGTAGGAATGCATTGCTCCAAGGTTAAAGTTTGAGCGCGTACGGCAGCATTGGTCATCAGTATAATCCCTACTAAAAGTATTTTTTGCAAACAGGCAAAAGTTTGCTGGCACTTCTTCTTGAACAACTGTCCGATAGTTTTTAGTTCTGTTTTCTTCATTATCTTATTCATTTAAACTTTTTTGTATCTCTAAATCTCTGATCATCTTGATACCTAACCATTGATCGTTCATGAGCATGCGAAAGCTTGCAAGAATTTTTTTTACCAAAACGCTGGTTTTTGTTCCAGTATAAAATGTCTTTTGTTGTTTTCCCTGGTTAACAAGTTGCAGCAGGCAAGTTTCAGCAGCTGATCGTATTCTTACTAAAATATCCTGCATGCCAGAATCCTGTTTCATCAACTCCGCTGCGAAAATTATTGACAAGAAATAGGGCTTCAGATCGAATAATTCATAAAGTTTCTTAAACATGCCATTGATTTCCTCCTCAGGCAATTGGTTTTTAACCAAAATAGACTGGATTAACAGTTGCATTTCATTTTCCAACGAGAGTAACATCAGGATGAGAATATCATTGTCATGCTTAAAAAATGCCGAAAGCTCCGCGGGATCAATTCCTATTCTTACAGCTAATTTGTCAATTGTCAAGGCATCTGTTCCTGCCTGGTTGATAATCTCCCCAACAGTAGTAACAAAATCTTTATTTGTTAGTTCCATAATTTAAAATTGCAAGTTAGTAAGTAATCACTAACATTATTTAATAAATTTTTTTAGATCAAAGTATTTATTCTTAGTTATCTTGAAATTATAAAACGATGAAGGGGAAGCCAATCCATTTTGTTATGCATCAGCGCAAAAACAAATTTTGTTTCATATCAATCCGATCCATGCATGTGAACCGAATTGAAAGTGAAATACTTTTCATTCTTCCCTGCTTTTAATAAGTGTAAGAATTGATTGCACCATATTGTTACCATTCCGAAGAATGTCAAATTCAAAATTTGCAATACGCCATTTGAACATTTGCAGTTTAAAAGTACCCATGATGATATGAATCATTTCATCGGAAGTAATAGCATTTGTAAAAATGCGTTTCTGCTGTCCTTCCATGATGATAGGAATCAGGTGTTTCATCTTCTCATTTAAAAGTTGTAGGTAGGTTTCATTGGTTCTTTGGCTCTCCTCCATCAGTCCATCAGAGAAAACGGCCACGACAAAATGTGGGTTTTGACTAAAAAATCGAAATTGTTCCTGAAATAGTGCGACGAAATTTTTTTCTGGATCCGGATCCTTGGATAAGGCAGATAATCTTTGGTTAATGCTAAAAGCCAAATACTTATGCATGGCTAAAATAATATCCTCTTTGCTATTGAAATGTCGGTAAATTGCACTTTCTGAGAACTTCATCTCTTTCGCCAGATTTTTGATGGTCAATCCACTGACTCCTGCTGATGTAAGGATTTTTCCGGCTGCTTCTATAATCTCCAACTGACGGGGAGTAATATCCATGATGATTCAATTTATAAATGTGTAATTATTATTTCCTTTACATCAATTTTGTGAGGGGTTTCCTTTATTTGCTGCTCCTGATATTTTGTAATTTTCATTTTTACGAATTTTAAATACGTTGTTCAAAATATGTGAGTGAATGTTCGCTCACAAAGATAGAACAAAAAATTCTTCTTATCCAAGAGAAAGTTGAAAATATTTTATACATCCGAATAATTCATATTACTCACTTGACGAATTAAAAAAGAAACTTCAGAAATCTCTCACTTTTAGATTAGAAGATTGGGAATACATCATGAGTGGGCACTTAAAACCCACTGATTATTAATTGTTTATCTTCTCGTTCTTTGAAATTATTGTAATCGCACTTCGTAAGTATCTCTCTTATAGGTGTTTTGTCCAGTAGTGAAATGCTTAGAATCTGTAAAATTTCGTAGATTCT
>CAMCBW010000064.1 GCA_945873105.1 Tangfeifania diversioriginum | reverse complement strand
TTGTTTATGCATCTAATATACTAAATATCAATCGTATAAACAAATATATAATGTATTTTTTTTACAAAAAAAGAGGTTGTCTGAGAAAACAACCTCTAAATATCGCAAGTGAACAAATGAAAAGAGGATGCCCTTTTTGGACACCCTCTTCTTTAAATAAACAATAACTATTAAATATCGATCGATTGATTATCCGGAGCGAGGCACTCTTTTTTACTGAAGATCAACCGCCAATCAAAATTGGCAGCGCCCTTTCCTTAAAACCCAAACAACTAACAAAATCGCCTGGTTAATTTTCTTCCGGACAAAGTTCACTCTCTACGAAATATCTTACTTTTGCCATACAATTGAGTTTGAAAGCTCCAAGTTATTGCGTATTTTGTGAAGAAATAGAAACAATACAGTCTCTTCTTTATTCAAATAGACATTCATATCATGCCAGCCTATCGTATTTTATTGACCGAGGAACCAGAAGGCGGCTATACGGTTATGGTTCCAGCCCTCCCCGGCTGCATTACCTATGGTGAAAATATCAACCATGCCAAGGAAATGGCCAAGGAGGCAATTGAAGGCTATTTGGAAGTACTAAAAGAACGGGTTGATAAAAAACCTGTTATTAATAAAGTATCGTTATCTGCCATTTGAAAATTTATTATTTGTTGTATATGATTTTTAAGGGTCCCGTCCATCCTGAATTTTCCAATTGGCTATTCTTATTCAGAAATTCTTGAACATTGGCAGTTGTCCATAGATTCTTTAATTGCCCATATTGCACAAAATCGCCAATAATACGGTTGCGCCAGGTATTGGTAATCGTCACTTCCAGTGTGTTTTCGGACTTCAGAAACCCTGTAATATCTAAATTCTGATAGTGGTACCAAAGCGTTGGAAGCGCCTGTCTGTTCAGGCATACCCGCGCTGTTCCTCCAAACCTGCCGATGTTCAGATAAATCTTTTGGCCTGTTTGAAGAAATTTCTGCGGACATTTGAACTGCGTACGGTATATAATATCTCCCGAAAAATACTTAATATCAGCATTCCCCGCTTCATTGATTGGAATCAGGCCATCGAACTGAATTGGTTTAATTTTGGAAGGATAAGGAGCCTTGAATTCCATTTCACCCACTAAGTCTTTGATTTGAATTTCCTCCTCAGATTCACTGAAAGTCTCTATCGAATCATTCGCTTCACTTTGAGACCTATAAACAAAAAAGAGCGACTGGTAAGGTTTAAACCTGAAAGCCATTGATGTAAGGTAATTCTGGCAGTCGTATTTTATAATTTTTTTTACGGAACCATCTACAGGATCCCAAACTTCTGGTAACTTTCCAGAGATACGGAACTTTAATTCAGTCTGAAAAGTTGAATCGAGTTGATTGGCAACAAAAAAAACATCATTATTCCCTACCCTTTTATGAATAAAATTTAAGGACAGTGGATTCTCTAATGTATGAGAAAAATCGGGTGTAAGATTAATTTTATTAAGCACCTCACTAACTGGCATTTCGCTGAAAATATGCCCTTTCCCATATTTTTTTTCTGTTATGCCTTTAACCTCGCCCCAAAGTTGGTCGGAAATCCGCTGAAATTCATCACAATTGTTCTGAACTTCAGAAAGCTGAAGCATCTTTTCGGGTTTAGGTGAATAAACATTTGCTCCGGCAGCAACCATCTCTTCCAAACGTTTCAGGGTTTCAAGGTTCATAAAACCATTTGGAGATACTATCAGTAAAGAGGAGCTATCTTTTTTGTTTAGCACCAGCTTGTTATCTGCAACTTCAATACGGTTTTTCAAGGCATCAGAATTAATGGCTGTAAGGTGATGACTCAGGGGTATTTCGGTAGATTTGTTTGGGTAATTGAATTGTGGCAACTGGTCGCCAGGGTAGTACAGCACATCGGCCACAGTTGTTCCCTGCTGCAAAACATACTGAATGCGGGCGTGATATTCACCCCAGCTTTTCATTGCAGGCCAGAAAAGGTTGTGACGGTTAAAATGCGAAGCATATCGTCCAAGGGTAAATCCGGGTTTTCGCTCATCGGGCTGGTGCACAATGCTGTGGAGTACAAATTGGTTGATACCCTCACAAAAGGCGCGGTCGGCAAAAGGTTTTAAGTCGTTTAGCGATTCGCTGAAATGTGCCAAACCGGTGTACGCTTCAGCTCCTACGACAGGTATTTCATAAATCCGGGCGGCACTCACCGGGAAATGGATTTCACGTTGTGAAACAGGTTTGTATTGAATTATTGAGTTTGAATCTGTGTTGGTCCAGAACTCCGTCATAGGTAAATCAGCATATTGGTTTGCCCGAAGGATTTCAAGCGGAGGATAGCTGTAATTTCCGTAAATCATCTCGGTATGGAATTCAAGTTTATTCCGGTGGCAAAGCGTTTGAAGGTGCCTGTAATAGTTTTCTTCGATAAGGCTGGCAATAACTTTCCTGAAGTCGTAAAGAAATGCTTCTGCCTCATTGTATTTACCGACTGAAGCTCCACACAAAACAGGAATCCAGGGAATGAGCGAATACCCGGCCCGTTTTTCAAATTCTTCAGGAAGAGCGGCAGTCCAATTCATATAGGAACATTCGTAACTGTCGGACAAAAGAAATTTAAAAGTATTTCCGATAAATTTCCCCGCCTCGTGAATTAGCTTTTCGGGAAAATTACGGAAGTGAATATTCAAAGCCAGAGTGTCCATTTTGTCACATTCAAGTCCTGCCTCGTTGGATGGAACCGGATTACTGACCGCCCCGGTAGTAGTATATCCAAACCGGAAAACCTTCCAGTTTCCGGCAGGCACATCCCACCGCAACAGACCTGTGCTGTCCATTTTATGGCTTAAGTCAATAACCTCGGATACTTTGTTTTCTGCTTTGGAAAGTCCTTGTATTAAATCTGTAATCCTTGAAAAATACTGTTCCTGTTTCGAGCGGGAAAAGGCTGCTTTTTCAAGAAAATCGGGAATTTCCGGTGAATATTCTGGACCTTCAACGGATCCTAATAACTGCACTTCGCCCATGTTTGCCGGGACCTGATATGTTTTGTTTATTGCTGAAGAAACCACCACAAGTACCTCGCTGGCATAGGTTTCTGGCAAGCTAAAGACTGATAGTTTATTTGCACCCTTCACAGAAATCTCTGCCAGAAATTTGAATTCCGATGTTTTCGAACGCGACAGAATTTTGAGTGTATATTCGAAGGTTTCTATATCACCCCACATAGAGCCGTGATAGGGCGTTACGGCAATTCTGTTGAAGTGGAAAGCTTTTTCGCCAGTGATACTGATCGTATCTCCTTTCTTTAGCTGCAAATGGCTGACTGGGCTTCCATCACATAAAGCGCTGGCATCGGTTTTCCCATTCAACTTATAACTCTTCTGAACTTCTTCACCAGACGTTTTTTCCGACTTAACAGCCACTACTGCCACCTCTTTGAAAAAATTTTGCAGCCCTAGTGGTTTGCGGAGTTGTACTATAACCTGTTGATTCCCTTTAATTAGGGTTGATGTCCAAGTGTATTTCTTCATTGAAATTTCTGGTGTTATCCAGGGGCCACCAGAACCACTCCACCCGTTGCTGTTGTGCACACCCACAAAAATCCCTAACCGGTGGGCTTCCTGCAAAGCCCAGCGAAAAAGGGCGAACCACTGTTCACTTGCAAAAGCAACCTTCTTGATCCCCAAATCTTTGCCCTCGAACATACTCACGCAAAGGATGGCTACTTGCCTGATGCCCTGTTCCTTCATGGCCTCTAAGTCGAGGGTAATTCCCTCTTGGGTAACGCAACCATCGATCCATTGCCAGTAGGCATGAAGTCCTGCAACTTCGGGTGGATTACGGAACAATTCCGGGTTTAACTTCTGCTCCTGCGGTAATCGGCAGGCCGAAAATAACAGCAAAACAAATAATATGAACAGTCGTGCCATTTTTTTATTCAAAAATTAATCTTCTTATAATCATTTAATTGTCAGTAATCATTTTGTAATTATCAGTTCTGAAAGGCACTGCCGGTAATCCTTCCATATTGTACAAATTCCCATCCGGGTTAATTTCCCAGGAATATCGGACAGCAACTGGATTTGGCACATATGGAGAGTTGACCACAACTGTATTATCGTCGATGCGGGCATCGGCCCAGTGAAACTTACCGTCAATACCGGCTATGGAAAACCCTTTTAGCACCTGACTATTTTTAATGATTAGACCACCTCCGACTGACGTAAAACTAACGTGAATCTGGTTCCCATGGATTCGAAAGCCTTCGTAAAACGGCCCTGAGTGTACTATATTTTCGCCATAAGCAACTTTCCGGGCAGCCAGATATAAACGCTTCCCTACATCGAGTTTATTGCGGGGATGAACATCCAGAGCATCGCCGATATCAATAGCACAAGCCATTCCTGTATTGGGTAAGCGGAGCGTTAAAGCCTGGGCTTCGCGCAATTCTGCCACCTGATCATCACCCGGCAGTCCTTTCTTCTCTTTGTGGTTAGCCAATTGAACAAAGAGGAATGGCATATAACCCTGCCCCCATCTTGTTCTCCAATCTTCAATGAGCATCGGAAACAGCGTCCTGTACTGAAATGCTTTGGAGGAATTACCTTCCCCTTGATACCAGATTACCCCTTTAATCCCATACGGGATAAGTGGCGCAATCCGACCGTTAAACTGGACGCTGTACTGATTGTAATACCCCTGGTTGCCTGGGATTTGTGGCTCAAGCTGACCGCTGGCTTTCCATTCGCTGTTGAGTGCAATGCGTTCGTTCTTATTGGTAATGATTTCCGCTTTTGTAGCTGCAGAGCCTATTAAACCCGTGCCCCACACCTCGTAAAGGCGGATTGCGAGGGTGTTGGCTCCTTTCTTCAGCATACCTTTCGGAATTTTGATACTCGTTTCCTTCTCTGCATTGGCAATTTTGGCAAATTCCTTTCCGTTCAGATAGAGGGTAAGTTCCTTGCCCCGGAGAAATATTTTCAGGCTGCTTTCGTTGCCTTTAATTTCCTGTATATTAAAGCTGTTCCGGAACCAGGTAACACCCCAGAACCATTGCATTCCGGCCTTTTCGTTGTTTGCAGGATAGGTGATTGTCTTCCATTCTGAATCATTGAATTCAGGTGAAAACACTTTTCTTTTTACCCCTTCCTGACATTTTGCAGCAAGGCTGTCGCGGTGTTGGTCGTTCCATTTGCTTTCTTTCACCACCTTATCCCAGTTCTCCGGATTTTTATCCTGATTATTAACAACCTCCTGAAAATCGGGATGCATACCAAGGATTTCGGTGCTCATCCATGCATGGGCGCTGGTAGCACCCCATGATGATGACAGAATTCCCACAGCTACCTTGCGTTGAAGGTGAAGATCACGTGCAAAGAAATAGGCCACCCCCGACAGACCTTTCACTGTTTCGGGGTTTACTTGCTGCCAGTTGGCAGCTTCTGTATTTTCGAGGGGAACAACAGATGTATTGTGCGGAACTGTAAAATACCGGATATTGGGAAAGTTTGCTTGCCGGATTTCTTCTTCAGTGCGGGGACCGATACCCATGCCTACCGACCATTCCATATTCGACTGACCCGAGGCCAGCCAGACTTCACCTACCATTACATCCTTCAATTGCAGGGTATCGCCGGCTATTACCTTCAAATCATATGGGCCGCCGTATTCAAGTACAGGCAGGCGCACCATCCATTTGCTATCGTTCCCGGTTTTGGCCATTGTAACAAATCCGGCCATTTCGACCTTTACTATCTGACCCGGAGATGCCCAACCCCAAACCGGAGCATGTATGCCCTGCTGAATTACCATGTGGTTGCCGAAAACAGATGCCAGACGAAGTTGCTGTGCACTTCCCTGAAAGCATAAAATGAAGCCCAGAACCAAAAAAAGCAAACGTCTCATTTTGAAAAAATATTTCAATGTTTATGCGGAAATTTGGGACGGTCGCCATCTTTCTGATACAGGACACGCCAAGAGTCTTTTGGATACAAATAATTCAGAAACAGTGGTTGAGGCATCCAAACACGAAACAGGTTTTCGGTTGAATACTGATTGCCAGCCGATGCGTAATCACACATGACAAGTGATTCCTTTTTATGGTTTACAAAATGGGTTGGCCGGTAGAGGAAAGGCACTTCAAAAGCCATCCATACCCCATCGGGCAAAGGGTTAACCGGATTCAGGTCGATATACATTTCTTGAGGAAAAGACGAAACAGGCTCGAGCAAAGCGTAGTCGATCTTCCAGGATTGGTCGTGTTTCCAGTTGTAGCCATCGTGCAGTAACCACAGGTTGTAACTCTTTTCTTTTACAAAGCGGCTGTCAAGTGCCAAAACTACAGGGCCGCGCATCACTGCCATCTGGTTGGGATTTCCGGGTGCTTTCAATACCCTCCCACGCATGTCGAGCGAAAGTTTCACTTTATCGCCATCTTTCCATTCGCGGCCAAGCTGAAGATAGCCACTGGCATTGGCTTCAACCAGATCGCCATTGACCCACACTTTTGTGTTTTTACTCCATGCCGGAATGCGCAGGCTTATGGTGTATCGTGCTGATTTTTTTTGGCTGATAAGGAGCTCTATTTCACCGGTTTTCGGATAATCTGTATTCTGATTCAGAACCAGTTCGTTTCCTTCTGGTAAGGCATATTTCCATTCGCCTTGTGCATAGAGGTTTATCACCGGGCCATCGTTGCTTCGCATCACCGACCATCCGGGAACTGTGAGTAGCCCGCGAGGGCCATTTGCCACACAGCAGCTAGTATTACAGGAAGGAACCTGCAAAGGGCTGGGCATACGTTCGCCCATAAGGGGAGAAAAGTAGGCCCACCAGTTGCCATCATCGGCCATAGCACCCAACAAAGCGTTGTACAAAGTAACTTCCATCTCGTCTGCCCAAACAGGATCGCCAGTAAGCCGCAATAACTGGTAACAGAATTTAATCCAGGTTGCCGTCACGCAGGTTTCCATGGGCTGTTCCAACAGTTCTGTCTGACGCATGGCGCCATTGCACCATAATTCGCCACTTGAACCCGAACCAACAATCATATTCTCAGTCTCGCGTACCTTATGACCAAAGGTAACCACTGCATCGAGGTATTTTTGGTTGCCGGTAACCCGGTACAATTCGCAAAGACCTTCGAAGCACGACATTTGTTCGTAACCTTTCGGCGCGGAAATATGAATGGGATCAACCCCCGCCAATGCATCCTCAACCAGTCTCATTCCGCGAGCCGTGTATTTATTTGGTAGACTCCACTGCTCAACAATATAATTGGCAAAGTCAAGGTATTTCTGCTGTCCGGTACGCTGGTAAATAAGCACTACGGGTTCGAGTACCGAATTCGATGACAGTGCTTCGAGCAGTGACAAGCCGGTTTCGGTGAGTTTCTGTTTTCCCGGGCCTGCTACTGCAATCAAATCGTCAAGGCCACGGGCAGCCGCATCGAGCGCCCGTTTATCGCCGGTTTGGTCGTAATAGGCTACCAATCCGAGCAAGGCATATTTACGACCCCAAATATCCCAGTCTCCAAAGTCTTTGGTATAACTGCTAAGGCGACCTTGTGGGGTTTGGGTGTTCATCAGGCCTTCTGTAGCAGTTTGAATCAAATTCAGGTGCTTCTGTGAGGGCTGGTAACCGTAGGCAAGCGCAGCGGAAGTGAACCACTTGCCCCAAAACTCGCCCTGCCACTTACTGGGATCGTCATTACGTACAGCAAAAGGCTTGATGTACAACTCGTAATCTTTTTGCATTATTCCATTTTGAATACATAGTTCAAGCTTTTGTCCCAAGTATCCTTGAATGCTAACAGTACCTTTAGGCGAGGGAGAAAGCCGATCGTTTGCCTTTAAAACCGCGGAATTTTGGGCTGTGACTGTCAGGCAGCCACCAAAAAAAATTAAAATTTTGATAATGAGCAGATTCTTCATAATGCTATTGTTTTTTGATTTCTATTTCGCATCGTATGGCCCCAATCCAATTTCATGGGGGAGCACATCCTTGTGAGGTTTGGGATTGGTTGCAAAAGCCATTCTGACGGCATCGAGATATCCGAAGCCAAACTGTCGGGTTGGGAAAATGTAATGTCCCTCGCCATATTCATTCCAGTTATCCAACAATAGCATGTTGGCAAACGGTCCCTTAACCTTACCTGCATCAACATAGCTCCGGGCCTTTTGGCAAAGTTGCCCAAACAATTGTGGTTCGATGTACCACTGCCCTTTGTAGTAAGTACTTCCCCAAGGTTCCGAATCCCAGCCCATTGAAACTGTTGGGATAGATGGAATTTGAGAAATCCGGTCCAATTCACTCCAGCATTTTTCCTGATAATTGGCAATCAATTGTTTATCTCCTGGAACAGCAGGCATCAAACCCGAAAATGATGGCCAGTGATAGGAAGTTACTGCATCGAATCCGGCCATTTGTGGTAATGGAATTTCATTCTTAAAGCCGATATGATGTTCTGCAATCAGCCAAAGTCCTTTAAATCCAGCATCCAAGCAGGCTTGTTTCATTTTCTCGACAGTTATCGCCGCTTTTTTTATCCCCCCAAGCTGATTGACAAACTTTTCATATCCATAAATCATAAACACCGGTTTACCTTCAATGAGCAGGTAAAAGGATTGTTTGAAATACCTTTCAATCCAGAACGGCATAAGGTTTTGCAATAAATCTTCTTCTGACGATATTCCGGCAGCAATTCCATTCAGGTTTTCCCACAACAAAACAAGCTTAACCGAATCCCGATACCTGGCCTTAGGCAATGAATCGAGCCAATGTCCAAGCTTGTATTCAGCAGGTTTGCCTTCGGTACCCTTTTTACGGAACCAGCATTCTACAAAAAAAGAGATGCCATGCTCGGCGGCATATTTAATTTCCCAGTCGGTTACTTCCGGATTTCCTTCATCGTACCATCCGATAAGCGGTTGCCTCTCGGGAAATTTTTTTATAGGATTCCAGCATCCGGGCATACTGACATTATTCCAGAGTGGACACCGAAATGCGCCAACCATGTATTTACCGGTGTTTACTTTTTCGGGTACCGGGACATACTTAACCTGGTAAGGTAACTTTTCTGATTTGCTTCTATCTGTACCTAAAGCAATTCCAGACATCAGAAACAGTATTGCTATTACAAGGCAAAATTTCAAATTCATATTTTAAGTACTTTAATTTCTAAATTCTTTAGAACCTTGTTCATGCTATTTAATGGCATACCATGCTTGTAATTGTTTTCGCCCTTCTCGCAAGAGCTTTTCATAAATTTTTACAGATGCCAAATTTTTCACCTCGCCGGGATCACTTTTAAGATCGAACAACATTTCGTGCCTACAATTCTGTTTATCGTCATCACAGGTTTCAATCATGTATTTCATTTGATTTTCCATAACCAACAGTCGCGCATTTCCTGTTTCAACCACTAGTGATTTTCTCCATCCTGAACTTGCATATTCTGCAGCAAGTGATTTTAAACTTTTCCCTTTAAGTCCATGTGGAGTTTCAATTTCTGCATAATCACAAAGGGTCGGCAGCAAATCCAATCCGTTCGATACAAGATTTTCGGCATTTAAGACACCTTTCCTGATCTTCCCGGGATATTTCAACACAAGTGGAATATTTGCTGATTCCTCGTACAAAAAGGTTTTTAATCCCAGGCGGTGCGAAGCATCCTGGTCGCCGTGATCGCTTGTAAAAACCACCAGCGTGTTTTCTTCTAAACCTGATTTCTTTAATGCATCAAGCAGCTGACCGATTTGCCTGTCAACTATTTCTGTAAGTCGTGCATACAGAAAACGGTAGATTCGCCAGTCGCTTTCCGAATAATTCCGTCGTGCCCAGCCAATATAAGAACTGGTATGGTTCGATGTAAATGAAGGAAGTTCACCGTTTGGGATTGCAAAATTATCCGGTAGTGGAGGGCAATACTTTTCAACAAAATCATTTTTACTCATACCTTCCTGAAGTTTTAAAAGCTCGCTGATCAACCGGTTTGCTTTTTCATTAGGATATGGATTCTTTTTGTTTTCTGCTTTGGCCCAATCAAGAAGCGGAAGATAACAGATATCGTGTGGATTGATAAGTGATGCAACTAACAGAAATGGCTTTTCGCCTTTGTTTTTTAAGAAATCAACACAAGCTTCAACAGAGCTTTCTCTTCCTTCCTTGTCGTTTGGAGTAATGTATTTATGGAATCCATAAGCAAGTGGGTTTTCATAACCATTTTCAGAATCTGCCCCTGTCAGATGCATTTTTCCGGAATAGACCGTTTCATAACCAGCGTTTGAAAATAACGAGCCAATGGACGAATTGAGAATGGATTCCGAAACATGATTTTTTTGGTGTCCATTTCCTTCCATTCCAATATCAGATGGCATCCGGCTGGTCATCAGGCTAAATCTTGAAGGAACACAAACCGGATTTGTTGCATACGCTCTTGTAAACCTGATTCCCTCGGCTGAAAGCTGGTCTATATTCGGGGTCCAGACAAAACTGTTTCCGGCACAACTCATCATTTTAGCCGATTGTTGGTCGGTTAGTATGACAAGGATGTTTGGCTTCTGAACTGTTGTTTCTGCTCTACCAAAAACTGGGACTATCAAGCATACCAACATCAGTCTTAATATTCGTTGTTTGACCCACATACTAATAGATTTTAATTCAGTTCTTTTCACCTCCCTAATTTTATTGGTAGTCAACCGGACGGCCTTTTAATTTCGTCTCAAATCCCTTTGGTTTTTGAGGATGAGGTAACTTGGTAATATTATAGTCATCTTCATACATTACCTTGGGTATCAAATTACCTGAGGGAATCCCTTTATCATTAAATTTCTTCATCCATTTGCTAGCCTGTTGATGCAATTTTTCTTTTTGTTTTAGATATTCAGGATTATTAAAAAGATTATTCAATTCGAAAGGATCTTCTGTGTGACAATAGAGTACACTATTATCTAAAAAACCTGATTTCACGGCATGAGGCTCTGCCGCACCTCCAGGCAAAGCGAAAGTGTAGGTATATTGGTGTGTATAAACTCCGCGCCAATCGCCTGCAAAATAGAATAAAGGAACTGATTTAACTGCTTTATCATTACCTCTGTAAATTTCATCTGCCAGGTTCTTGCCATCGCAGGTTTTCGGTTCCTTAATCCCCAGCAATCCCAGGACCGTTGGCATAAGATCGAGTGTTCCCACCAAAAGTTCGCTGACACGGGCTGCTTTTTGTCCAGGAAATTTAATTATAAGTGGAACTCTGATGGATTCAATTTCAGGACGCCCTTTGTTGAAAGGCCAGTTATGCGACTCGAGCAAATCACCATGATCGGAAGTAAAGATGATGACCGAATTATCGGCAATTTCAAGGTTTTCCAGTTTTTTCATGATCAGGCCAAAATCTTCATCAAGACTAGTGACCATTGCCATATGTCCCTGGTAATATTTGCGGTGCCTTTCAGTATCCACACAATTCTTTCTTAAAACAATACTGTTTAGATCGTATTGCGCTTCAAGGTGCTGCGGCGCTGAATATTTATGCTCGCGCACACCACCGGCCATCCAGTCGTGTGGAGCATGCCACGATAGAAACATAGCAATTGGCTTATCTTTTCCGGCATTTTTATCCAGAAAGTCAAGAGCCTGGCGGGACTGGGCCTTCCACTCCCAATCACCGTAAAGGGTTTTCTCTCCGTTCTCGTTCCAGAAATAAGAACGCCCGCTGTCGTAAAGCATAGTGCAGTTATTTGACAAAAACTCATTGTCGAAACCATAGCGAAAAGGACCTTCCGGAATCGGGCGTTCTCGGTCACCACCATACAAATGCCATTTGCCGTAGTAACCAGTATGGTACCCGGCATCGCGCAACACCTCTCCCAGGTAGTTACCGTTGCCCTGAAGCATCTGGATATCATTCACGATCGCTCCGTTTTTAAGCGGGTGCAGACCCGAAAGTAACATACTCCTGTAGGGAGTACATACAGGACAACTCGAGATACAATGATTAAACCTGACACCCTCATTTGCCAACTTGTCAAGGTTTGGCGTTTTGATCTCTTTATTACCATAACATCCAAGCATATCAAACGATTGCTGGTCGGAGAAAACAAAGATCAGATTAGGCCTTTTATTTTTATATTCAGGTTTAGCCCCTATCGCCTGAAATACTATCACTGAACTTAAAACCAGCCCTGTCGATAGTTTGCAGAATAAACGGATATTCATAATTGATCTCAAATTAATTTCTTTCGAGTTGTTGCTTTGCACTGTTGATAAAGGCAATCATATTTCCGAGGGAAGTATCGCCTTCAACCGAATGAGATGGCGAAAAAATATAAGAACCTTTCAATCCGGCCATTAAAAGTTTTTCAGATTCGGCTTTAACTTCTTCAACGGTACCAAACGGAAGGGTTTTCTGCATCGACAGGCCACCGTGAAAAGTAAGTCTTCCACGGTATTTTTCGAGCAACACATGAACATCCATCACTTCGGGCTGAAATGGATTGAAACAATTCAATCCAATAGCTATTAAATCGTCAAAAAGTTCATCCACATCTCCACAGGCATGAATAAATACGTATTTTCCGGCATCCCGAACGACCTGATACATTCTTTTTAACTGAGGATAGATAAACTCCTTCCATGTATCGTAACCCATAATCAAACCCTGTTGTTGTCCCCAGTCGTCGCCAAAATACACGGCATCGATATCATATTTCAATGCTTCAGTCACCTGTGCAATATTATAGTCGGCTATTTTTGTGAGCAACTCATGCGCAAAACTTGGATTCACCAGAAAATCCATCAGCAGATTTTCCATTCCACGCAATGTCCAGGCACGTTCGTAAAGCGAAAAACCTATTTGGAAAAGCCTGAACATATCAGGGTGAGCAGAAATGGAGCTTTCAATGTCGGCAAAAAATCGGTTGTCGAGCGGATTGGGAAATGTATAACCTTCAAGTATGGGTATGCTTATCAGGCTGCCGGTAATATTACCGATATCTTTGTCAATGCTGCGGTCCCAGACTGCACCAAAAACATCGCGGTAAAAATTGTTTCCCACCTCTTCGAAAAACCCGATATCACTCCCCAACATTAGAATATGATTATACAAAACCGTATCCAAGTCCTCACTTTGGTAATGGTTAACCAACATTTTTCTGGCCTCTACAGTATATTTAAAAGACCACGGTGTGTAGGGTGGAATATTGCCATTGAGAACTGTTTTAATCACTTCGCGTCTTGTCATCATAATCTACCATATATCAAGATTCTGGCCAAAGTCCTCAGGAATATAATCGGAATGAGTAACGGGTGATGTTGCAAATACGCTTCTGATGGCATCTAGATAGCCAAACGCATATTGTCGGGTTGGAAAAATATAATGCCCCTCGCCATATTCATTCCAGTTATCTAAAAGCAACATTTTGCTATGCGGTTTATCCTGAGGATAGGTGTCCATTGTTTTTTTGGCTTCCTGAAGCACCGACTGATACTCGTCGGGGGTCAATCGCCATGTTTTTTTTGAGGTCATATACCCCCAGGGAGCAGAGTTCCATCCCATCGAAACGGTAACAATATTTGGCAATGCGGCAAATTGTGCCTGATTTTTCCAATAGGTTTTGTGCCCTTCGAATATTTCGGAACTGGTATATGTAGTGTTCGATGATAATACCTGCCCAAATGTTGGAACATGATAGGAGTAAATATACTCCATTCCTGAATCTTTAAATGGTTGATTTATTGAGGTTGACGCCCCCCAGCAAAATTGTCCCCAAACCATGATACCAGCAAAACCAGCCTCGATGCACTTCTGGTTCATGGCCTGGATTGCTGCTTTGGCCTTGGCCTCGCCCCCTAGCTCTGATATAAATGCCGATGGTCCGTAAATTCCCAGAAGAGGTTTATTGTCAATTTTTAGATAATTTGATTCTTTAAAATATTTTAAAAGCTCGGGAAAAACATTGTTCATTAAATCGTCAAAGCCTGAAACACCACGTTTGTCGCTGTTTACCCAGTTGATCAGAAATTTCATCTGATTACCAAATCTGCAGGTTTTGTAAGATTTCATCACATGGTCGTATTCAGTTATCAGGGTTTGTCCGGCATTGCCCTCCTTTCGGTACCAGCAATGCATGAAATAACTGATCCCATGCTCCAATGCATATTTTATTTCCCAATCGGTAACATCGGGCTCTCCTTCCTTATACCAACCGATTACAGGTTGCCTTTCAGGAAACTTATTGTCTTTGTAAAGCCCCCATACCCCATCTTTTCTCCAAAGATCGCAACGCTGGGCACCAACAAGATACTTCCCTGTCGAAGCAACCTGGGGTGCAGGCGTTGTGCCTGACGTAACCGTTACTTTTGGATTCCACTTCAGGCTGACCTTGGCATTATATGCAGATGCGCCAACAAGAGCTTTTACTTTGATTTCCTGAAGATCTGAGCTTTGCGATTTTAGAATAAATTTGAGAGTCTTTGTTTCCTGTGACTTCCAGCTTGTAAACGATTGCTGCTGAACTGCCCCACCGACCATTGAGACCGCAGCAGGCAGTATCAATTCTACTTTTCCAGCTGTTAAGTCGGTACCTGTATTTGTCATTTTCAGGTAAACCGGCGAATTGCGGTCGACCCTTGGGTAAACCGGATCTAGATTATATGATTCGAGCTTTACCTTCAAATCGTTGGTTTCCGGAATGGATGCTTCATCCTTGCTGCATGATGGCAAAACAATCAGAATTAAAAAAAAACAGAGACTAAAACACATTGAGGATTTAATCAATTTCTTCTTAAAGCCATATCTTAATGGAATATTTTTCATTTTATAGTTTTAATTGTTCCTGTTTATTCAATCTCAAATCAACATTTCCTTCCATTAAGAAGGAATAATGCGATGGTTTTGCAAAAATTCCTTCTTCTCTTTTAAAAGTGAAATCTTTTAGCGATAGTAAAAAATTGTACGATTTCAAGAGGAATTTAGCTTCTTGTTTCATAGTTGAAACCTTAACATTTCCAAAATCCTGGCTTATATAACTTAGTTGGTCTGTGCTTATTGTTTTGTAGAAGTCATCGGAATCTTCAATTCTCCAGTTTCCCTGATTTTCACTCAATATCAGCATTTTATTGGATGCGCTTAACCATTTTCCGGTTTTTTTATGTTGGATTTTGTAATCTAATTCTGATTTAACTATTACCCAAAGATTTGCATCTGCATCTTTATCAGCTACCATGCAGATCTTGCTATTTCTATAGCCAATAGTTTGTCCGCTCAATTTGTTGAATATTTTATAATCTTTGGTGCCATGCTGTTTTTCAACTACCCATTGTTGTGTGGGACTGTACAAAAATCTCATCAATCCAAAACTCCATGGAGCGAAAATACTGTCGCCGGAAATATGGTAATAGGTATCGGCAACCATCATACTATCTGCATACAACTCTGCTCCTTTACTGTATTCCAGGTTAGAGATATTTAAATAAATCTCCTTGGTGTTTTCAGGTAGCGTTGCCTTATTGAGGGCAAAGCTGTAACCATCGTTCTCGTTCTTAAACTCCAATGCGAGTTTGTTTTGGCTTAACTTAACCGGGATTACTGCAAATTGTTTGTCGGTTTTTTTTGCAGTGAATGTTTTAGAAGGATAAATTTCCACCTGACTTTCAGTCCCATATTCCGTATTGTATTCAAAACGAAGCTTGCCATCTTGAACATTCAATGGAATCAGGTTGGTGAAAAAAAGATGGTTTGGACTTCCGTGTAACTTGTAGGTTTTCAAAGAATACTCTTCGGTGAGAACCTTAATTGCCACTGGGTTATGATATTTCCTTTTAATAACCAGCAGGTTCTCCTTGCTGGATGGATCAATGACTACTATAACTCCATCTTTTTGTTCGAAGACAAACGCATTTACTTTCTGTACAATGTCTTTAATTTCAATACCTTCCAAATAGAATTCTGCCTGATCATTGCCATTTGCATAGAATATTAAGTGTTCTTTTCCTTCATCCTGAAAACAAGTTAGCGGATTTACAGTTGCATAACGAAAATTAACCCCGTTGATATTCAAACGGAAAGGTATTGTGAGCGGCTTGTTTTGATATACATTTAGTGTTGTTTTCTGTGGAAAAGTAATTGTTTGATTATCTGCATGGATTGAAAAGTTTATTCTTTCTTTCAGATTTTTACATGGAAGTGAATACGCATTTACAAAAACAAATCCGCTCCCGTCTTTCTGTCGCATACAAACCTGATTTTTTTTACCCAAAATTTCTGTAATAGTATCCGGATTCATATAGGAAAGTCTCTGAAGAGTACCTCCAAATGCATCAAGGAACAGACCCAATCTTCTGATAAAATGATAGCTGTCCCTTATCTGCTGAAACTCGCCAAGTGGACTATGCAAATCATACGACATCAAAGTAACATCTGGCCGTGCTACTGATTTGCCTACATAATCATTAAACCAGGGACCGGGATAACGTTGCGGATTGGTTCCTGATCCATAAATATAATAGCTCGTAGCATTTACACCTGAAGCGATATCCGCCAGGTTGTAAAATGCTGGAAATTCAGGAGGTGTAATGGTATAGTAACCACCGCCACCTTGATTTTCAATTGATAATACAGGATAATTCAATGTATCTTTGAATCCCTCAAAGTGGTTGGTTTTGGTAAGTTTGAACCCATCAAAAACGGGATATGTTTTCTTTAGGTGCCAGTTTCCCAAAGGATATGCACCCGTTCCCGGGATACTCCCTTTTGCCCTCACTGCATGTGTCGGTTCCCAGTAGGTTGAGGTAAAAGGCTCTTCAAACCCGTTCCTTCTGGCCAAATCCTGGTAAGTGTTGATGGTCACCTGTGCATCCTTTTGTGTTTCAGCCTTTCCCCAAATCCAGCTGCAGTTGGTTTCGTTATCAAGTTGAACCATAACAATATTTCCTCCGTTTGAAGGAAAATAATCTTTCACTTCATTTGCCAGGTAATTATAATAGTCGTCAACAGCATCAAAATACCATTTGGGCGTTGGATACAATTGATGGTTATATTGTCCTGGCAGTTTCTGCCTTACCCATTGGGGAAGTCCGGCATTCCGGGTTTCTGCGTTAATTATAGGACCAATGCGCAAAATCACATAAAGACCATGTTTTTTGCACAATGAAAGAAACCGTGCAATATCATATCTGCCCGAAAAATTCCAGATATTATCTTTTGGCTCATGAATTCCCCAATAAACGCATGTAGCTATACAGTTCAACCCTCCGTTTTTGGCTTTCAGGATCACATCTTCCCACTGATCTTCAGGAACACGGAAATATTGAATTTCACCACTGTGAATAAAGACCGGTTCTCCGTTGATGTAGAACCCAAGTGTGTCGTAATTAATTTTAAAGGGCTCTTGCAAATAAAAAGCACTTTTTTCTGGTTCTAAAAATAAATTGCTCCATTTCTGACCAAGATTAAACCGGATGTTAATAGGCTCAGTGCTCATTGCCGTCAATTTTGAAACGAATAAAATCACAAATAAAATAAGTTTTAGAATCTTCACATTTTTTTTATTTGGTAGGTTTCTAAAGTTCAAGCTCATTTTTAGGCAATGAATTCCAAATACACATCTTGAAAGATGTATTTTAAAAACTTAATAGAGAATGTCCAAAAAAGTTTTTGGACATTCTCTGCTATAACTCATTAAAGATATTATTCGTCAGCTACAATCTGGTATGGGCTAACATTATATTCAGCCCATTTAGGATGTGTTCTAAAGGCATCCAATGAGGCTTTTGGGACTTTAATTGTGACTCCAAGCGGATTAAGAAATGCATACCCTGCAAGTGCAATTTTATTGGGATCAGTGCCCTTTACAGTAACGGTGCGTGCACTACGAGCAATAGCACCACCGCCGATACTAGTTAATGTGGCTGGTAAAATTATTGATTGAATAGCACAATCGGTAAAAGCGTTGCCTAAAATTGTGGTAACGGCATTTCCCAATTCAATTCCTCCAGCAAACTCAGACTGGTAGAAACAATAACCAGGTATAACGGTTACTCCAGAAGGTATGACGAGTTTATGGGATACTTTTTTAATATTGGCAAATGTTCCTCCTCCTAAACTTGTTAAACCAGATGGCAATTGAATGGTCTGTAATTCAGTGCATCCTTCGAAAACATTTCCCTTTATGGTTGTCACGCTATTGGCAATATAAACTACCTTTAACTTCTTGCTTTGTCTGAAGCACTCATCACCTATAGTTTTAACTCCTTCAGGGATGGAAACTGTTTCTAATGCAGGATCCTGATAAAATCCCCAGTTTGCCATATTTTCTACCGGAATAGAACCCATTCTTGCCGGAATAACAACATTTTTCACCTTTTTTCTGAAATCTGGTTCTTTTAGAGTGGTAATTGTCTTTGTAGCGGCATCAAAATTAAATCGATCCTGATTGGCCTGATCAGTTATGTATTTTGAAAAAATCGCTGTATTTTCGAATATCCGAATATTTGCAAAATCAAATTCTTTTGTCAAATCCTTATTTGTACACCAGGTTTCAAAGGCATAACCTGTTTTAAAAGGAGAAAATGGCTGTTTTACAAAACCTCCCTCTTCAGGTACAATGTACTTGGGAATATCACTTCCACCATCAACACTAAAAGTTACTTCCAAATTTGTAATACTTGGAACGATTTCTCCCGGTTCATATTTAGTACAGGAGTTTATTATTCCGGATACTAGGAGCATAATTACTCCGTTAATTATATAATTTTTCATAGTTTCCTGTTATTATGGATTATTTTTCCCAACCCGGGTTTTCTTTTAAACCGATTTGCTTATCTTCTTTCCAAGGATTCTGGTCAATCCGGCTGGGCGTAATTGGATTGTAATAATGCTTCGCATACCAGGTTCTGTCAGTTGTTGCCGAATAAATACTACCAGTATTCTTGATTTTGTATCGGTAGGCACCTCCATCCTTTACTGATTTATAAACCAGTTGGTATATGACGCCGTAAGGATTTTTACCACAATATTTTGGACCCTCACGCCATCTGCGCACATCAAACAATCTAGCTCCTTCAAAAGCGGTTTCAATGGTCCTTTCCAATCGTATGGCTTCACGATCCACAGAAGGCAACGCTTTCACACCAGCCCTTTTCCTGATCTGGTTCACATAGTCCAATGCTTCCGCGGGTTTTCCGAGCTCCATGGATGCCTCTGCATGATTAAGAAAAATTTCACCAAGACGAAAAACAATGTAATCAGTTTTTGAACGAGAGTTCAACGATCTAGAATAAGCATCTGTTTCATCAAGATATTTGAAAGCGCCAAACGGAGTTTCAACCAAGCGGTCACCTCCTGAGCGTGAACTAAAGCCAACAACTTGAAAATTATCATATACACCTGTCGTTTTAATACTTCCATCCAGCGCAATCAGTTGTTTCCAAAATTCAAGAGTATTAGGTAGAACCGGATCCTGGTACTTTGTTCCTTCAGTATAAACAGAAGCACTAAAGCGTGGATCCCTTTGGCCAAATAGATCATCTATAGTATATTCTTTACCATCATCAAAGTTTTTTAATGCTTTGGCCGGTGTCCCATCTATGTTTTGGTACATATCAACAAATTCAGGCAGAACACAGATAAATTGACCTTTTACCCAACCATCATATCCCATAGGACACTGCCACATATCCCAAGAGTGTGCCCTTCCAGGTGGACCATCAATGATTTCGGCAAAAATAACTTCACTATTATTTTCCTTAAGGAAAATTTGCTGGTAGTTTTTGACATAACCTGCTTTAGTTCCATCAATGAAGCTACTAAACAGATTGAACCCTCCATTATCGATAATTTCTTTACTTGCCTTGTATGATTCCTGAAAAAAGTATTCTGCCTTACTTGCCGGAATTCCTATTCGACCATCACTCTGAACAAGCTCACTTAATCCTTTTTCTGCAGTGAATTTTGAAACAGAACCTGCATACAACGCCGCTCGACTCTTGAGTGCCAAGGCTGCATAATGGGAAGGACGACCATTGTCCGAAGGAGCCAATGACTTTTTGAGAAGATTACCCTTGGTTATGGTGTCAAGTTCATTTATGATAAATTGATACACTTCCTCTTCTTTAGCCCTTTTAGGATACAATTTTGCTTCAGGACTATCAAGAGTTAATTCTTCAAGGATCAAGGGGACACCACCGTAACGTTTTACCATGTTAAAGTATGCAAATGCACGTAAAAACCGGGCTTCACCTACACGTGATTTTTTAACATCAATCGAAACATCAGCAGTTTTCATTTTATCCAAAAAAATATTTAACTGCCTGATAACATCGTAGTTCCAATATGGATGAACATCGTTCCAATATAAAAAATGGTTCCAGGTAACTCTTGTAAAGTTTATTGCCTCATCTGCCATCGTATTAGGACTTGTTTGCGGATTTACATAATGGCCATAATTTGAGTTGTCATTGCCATCCATATAAAATTTCATTTGATTATAGGACTCTCTTAAGTAACCGTCAATAAGTGCCGGATCGCTCCACAGTTGAGCATCTGAGATTGTATCCAAGGGTTCTTTATCCAATACCTCTTTAAAACAAGACGTAGATACCATTAATAAAACTAATGATAATATTTTTGATATATTCTTCATAACCAAATAATTATTATAATGAAACATTAATTCCGAAAGACATCGTTTTTGACTGTGGATAGTAATATCCAACATTTCCTGATGGTGCTTCAGGATCAATATTGTAAATATTCAATGAAGAGAATGTTATCAGATTAGTCCCGGCGAAAAATAGCCTGAGCTCCTGTATTTTAAGATCTTTTAGAAATTTTTTGGGAATCGTGTATCCAAATGAGAGATTTCTTAATCTAAAATAATCTGATGGTTTTAGAAAATAATCTGATGAGCCCCAATAATACCCGGCATTTGTTCCAATGCGAGGTATAAGGGCATATGGACGATTTTCCTGTTCTGTCCAACGATAGTTAAATGTTGTTTGATTGGAGCCAACTACTGTTGAAATATTCTTATAAAAGCCAAATGCCCCCTGCCAAAGCATGGTTAATGAAAAACCTTTGTATTGTAAATCCATATTTAACCCACACATCCAATGTGGAGTTGTACCCTGACCAAGTTCTACTTTATCTCTCCAATCCAGGACAGCATCCTCATTTTGATTTAGCAAATTGATATCACCTTTGTTCAGAGAATTATTCTTGCCTGCAATATCATTGTATTGATAGGGCAAGTAATAAATGTCTTTTAATGAAGTAAAAAGTCCATCAGAGACATAGCCAAAAGTTCTATCAGTCCATTGACCGGTTTTTTGGTTCATTCTGATATCATCCGGATCAGTGTAGACTGGTTCATCGTAAGCAACCCATTTTGAACGAGACCAGGATACATTGGCAGCTACGTCAAACTTGAAATCAGCAATCTGATCCTTGTAACCTGCTGTAAACTCAAAACCTCGTGTATCCTGACTATTTAAATTTTCAACCGGAAGTGTTGCTCCGAAGGTATTTGGAATAGACAGGTTTCTGGTTCCAAGAATACCTTCTCTCAAACGGTAAAAAGCATCAAGTTCTCCATATATTTTATTGGATAGTAAACCAAAGTCTAATCCCAAGTTATACAATGTCATCGTTTCCCAAGTTAAGTCTGGGTTTGGCATACCTTTTGAATAATAGCTTTGCATAGTTTTTTCCCCAATTACATAGCCTAGATCCCTTATGCCAAATCCGGTCATGTAGGGAAAATTAGAGGCAACATAGTCACTACCAGTCTGACTAAAACCACCACGAAGTTTTAAATTGCTAACTATGTTTCCAATATTATTTTTAACAAACGCCTCTTCTGAAAGTCGCCAACCCAATGAAACACTTGGAAACAAACCCCATCTCGTGTCTTCAGGAAACTGTGCTGAACCATCCCTGCGTATGGTTGCCTCAGCCAAGTATTTGCCCAAATAAGAATAATTTGCTCGTCCAATCAGAGAGGCACGTCCCATTTCATTGGCATCACCATTTGCCTTTTGGTTTTCAACTCCACCAGCAAACAAATAGGGAATCTGGTCAGTGATATATCCTTCACGTTGGCCGTAGAGACTGAAGCCTTCAGTTTCAATTGATTCTGCCACGCCTAACAACGACAAGGTATGCTTCGAAGCAAAAACTTTGTCATAGGTTACCATCATTTGCGCCGTTCTTATGTATGCTTCTGTAGCACTCTGGTTCAAAATGGGAGAATTGGTTATAGGATGTGGTATATATTTATCACTGGCATAATTGTATTCGTAGGTCGTAATCTTATTATTAAATCTTTTTGTTGTTTGATTTGATTTATCGTAGGTGAAAGTTCCTTTTAAAGTGAGACCCTTGATAATCTCCCATTTTAAGGAAGCCTGGGTATGGATTTTCTGATCATTTTGATCATTAAATCCATAAATATCTCTGTTAGTTGAAAGATGGGCTCCACCGGTTCCATTCCCATCAGCATAAGAAAGCATCGTTTCACCGTCTTTGTCAGGAAGAGTTGCAGGGTAAGTAGGGCGTGTTTGCCATAAATCATACCAGACATTAGACTTGGTGTCATTTGCTGCCATGCTGCGAATAGGGAAATTCCTTTCTTCCCATATTGTTGACAAATCAACATTCATAAAAAGATTATCCAATATTTTTGCATCAATATTTGAGCGAATGTTGTATCTGCCATAGTTACCACCATTGGTCTTAATCATCGTTTCTTGATTGAGGTAACCTGCAAATCCGTAATATTTAATAGATTCGTTACCTCCACGCAAGGATACATTGTGTTGTTGTGAAGGAGCCCAAGGACGTACGATGACATCAAACCAATTGGTAGAAGGATAATCAGGATCTTCTTGTGAATAGTATTTTTGAACCTCTTCCTCTGTATATGGAGCATTTATTGGATTTTTACCTGTCTGAAGGTAATTATCTCGGGATAAGCGAGTATAATCACCTGCAGCAAGTGGTTGCAGTAAATTAGACAATCCCTGAAAAGACCATGAACTATTAAGCGTAATGGTGGGTTTGCCCAAATTACCGCGTTTGGTAGATACTAAAACTACTCCATTTCCTGCTCGTGCCCCATAAATTGCCGCAGATGCATCTTTAAGTACTGTGATACTTTCAATCTCATTGGCATCAATATTGTTAAAGCCACTCTCAACACCATCAACAATAACCAATGGATTTCCAAAGCCTCGAATACTCAAAGAGGCAGCATCCGATCCAGGCTGTCCGCTTTGTTGCTGGGTTATCAATCCCGATACCCGGCCTGTTAATGCATTAGTTGTGCTTGCAACCGGAACAACAGTTAACTCCTGACTTTTGACAGTCGAGACAGCTCCTGTTACATTCATTTTCTTTTGCGTACCATAACCTACCGCTACCACTTCTTCAATTCCTATTGATTCTTCAACGAGAACAACATTAAAAACTGAACTATTTGCTGCATTAATCTCTTGTGTTTTCATCCCCACAAACGAAAACTGCAAAATCGCGTTTTCAGG
>CAMCBW010000063.1 GCA_945873105.1 Tangfeifania diversioriginum | reverse complement strand
AGGGCATCGAAGTCGGTTTTGGCCACCAGCTTGCGGATATCTTTTTCTACCGAAGGAACCCGGACTGCATTCTTGGCTGCCTTGAGCCCCTTTTTGAGGGCACCCTCTTCCACGTCGCAGAGATAGGCCACCTCCACCCCCGGAATGGCGCCAAACTGCTCTACATGGTAGGCACCGCGGCTGTTCACCCCCATCACGGCTACCACCACCTTGTTGCTGGGGGCATTCTTCCCGAACAGCGGGAAATTGAGGATAGTCAGACTTCCGGCGCCAGCCAGGGATGCACTTCGAATAAATTTTCTACGTTCCATATTATTTTTTCTAATGGAGAGCATACCATGCTCATACTGACTATTTTGCATACCCTGGATTCTGCTCCATTTTGGCATCGATGTTCAAATCGATCTGCTTTTGAGGAATTGGGAACAATACATTGAAATCCTGAATGTTACAAGCCGGAAAAATTGGGTTGTTGTTGTATTTCCGGGTCCTTTCCAGTAACTTGCCAACCCGCCGCAAGGTAATGAGCCGCCACTCTTCGGCGTACAGCTCCCTCGCACGCTCATCCAGCACATAATCCAGACTAACATCTGCAGCATTTACCGGCTTCGCATTTGCCCTGCTCCGGATGGCATTGACATCGGCCGCAGCCAGATCTTTCTTTCCCAATCCTACATAAGCCTCTGCCCTTAACAGAATCGTCTCTGCCAGTCGGACTACATAATAATCCTTGTGGGTCCATCCTCCGCCCGAACGGTTTGGCTCAACAAAATGGTGGAGTGGGTCTGAATGTTTCAGGAAGTAGGGATAGATGTACTGACAGGTATCCTTCAACGCATCCCTGGTTCCATTTGGATAGAGTGAGAAGTCAATCTTCTTCTTGTTGAAGGTAGAAGCAGGATTGTCGTAATAATAGGTGCGTTTGATATGGTGTCCGGCATTCCTGATGTCATTGTTCCAGTCACTTCTCCAGATGTCATAGGCAGCATAGTTGGTCGGTTTGATCCAGGATACCGGGCGGCCCAAAGTATCGGAATAGCCGGTGTAGGAACCATTGTAAAGTTCTCCCCGGAAGGCAGTCTTCCCGTCAGGGGTATTTCCCAGCCTGAAATAGGCGGGTCCATAGGCACGGTCACCCGGGAAGGTATATCCTCCCGTAACGAGCGGCTCATATTGCAGAACCCAGATCCCTTCCTTGTTTTCGGCCAGGTTATGGTTGCCGTAGGCGAAAAGATCCAGGAAGACATCCCCCTTGCCAAATACATCCCTGGTCGATCCGAAGCGCTTGGTCATCAGAGAATAGCCTGCGCCATCAATTACCTTGGAAGCGGCATCAGCGGCCAGCTGGAATTTGCCCTGGGCTAGGTAAACTTCGCACAGGTAATGGCCAGCGGCGCCCTGTGTAATCCTTCCCGGTGCCTCTTCTTTTCCCCGTAGCGGCAGATTGGCTGCTGCAAAAATCAGGTCCTCTTCCATCAGTTTGTAAACCTCCGCCTTTGGCGCCCTGACATAATCAGTTTTGGCAGACTTGGTTGGCTCAGTTACAAGGGGCACATCTCCATAAAAAGAGACCAGCATCCGGTAGGCATAAGCCCTGAAAAAAAGTGCTTCGGAAAGGAAGGCATTTTTCTGGGCGTCACTCGTCCAAATACTCTTGTCAGAGGCTTTGATTCCTGCGATCAGCGCATTAGCCCGCTGGATCAAACTGTAATTCCTTTCCCAGAAAAAGGTAAAAATCGAATTCGCAGGGGTCATCTCTGTCAGATAGTTGACCAATTTAATGTTGCCCCCTGGATTCTCACCATGAAAAGCAACGTCCGTACCACATCCATTGAGCATGGCAAACTGATCCTGGTTGTCTCCGCCAAACCAGGCATCGCGCACACTAAAATGCAATCCACTGATACCCTGCCTGATTCCGGGCACTGTATTGTAAGCATTCTCAGGGGCAAGAAAATCAAGCGGGGTCTCCTCAAGGGCCTTGTCTGCGCAGGAGGAAAAGAGCAGCATCAGCAGGATGACAGACCAGGAATACTTTCTTCTTAATAGGGATAAATATTTTTTCATTGTTCTCTGTTTTTTAATTACGAAAATTAAGACTGGTAACCTCTATGCCAGGGACTAAAATGTAAATTTTAAACCTGCGGTAATATTTCTCATCAAAGGGGAGTTGCTGTCACCGATTTCAGGATCCCAACCCGACCATTTTGTCCAGGTATAGAGATTCTTACCCGAGATGAAGAGCTGACAGGATTCCAATTTGACCGATTTTAACAGGGCCGGTTTGAAATTGTAACCCAGCGATACATCCTGAAGCCTCACAAAGCTTCTGCTTTCGTATACGCCGCCATGCACCACGGGTGTATTGTAGATGCCGGTAGCATTGTTTACCCCATTGTCGGGCGTCCAGTAAGGGCGAACAGCCGAGGCATTCACACGGTAAACATTGTCTGAGTTCCACTGGGTATTGACAACAGAAGAGTTGTCGCTCAGGTAATATCCATTGCCACCCTGAATCGAATTAACCAAAAATGACAGGCTGAAATCACCGTAACTGAGGGTATTGTTGATACTGAACCAATAGTTAGGCGTCTTGTTTCCGATAATTTTGCGGTCGGCATTGGGTTCAATAACACCATCCTTGTTCAGATCCACATATTTAAACTGACCTGGATACCAGTTGGCAAGGGTTTTCCCTTCGAACAACTCTTTTTCTGTCCAAAGTCCGCCGCCGGATTCATAATCGTAGATGGCGCTGATGGACTCCCCTACAAACCAGGAATTTCCAATATCCTTGTCATTTTCACCACCATACAGTTTCGAGATCTCATCCCTGTTCAGCGAGAAGTTGACATTGGTAGTCCAGTTCAATTTACCTTTCAGATTGACTGTATTCAGGACAACTTCCAGCCCCTTGTTCTTTATGGCTCCAATATTTGCCCAAACGCTGGTGTAACCGGTTGTGGGTGGCAGCGTCCGCTGAACCAATACATTGTCTGTTACAGATTTGTACAAGTCAATGGATCCGGAGATTCTGTTCTTCAGGAAACCATAGTCGATTCCAACATTGAAGGAGGAGGTAGCTTCCCAACCCAAATCTGCATTGCCCAGGGTATTGGGATATACTGCAATGGCCGTAGCTGATCCATACACATAAGCGGTGGCAGCCATTCGCGAAAAACTGGAATAGCGTCCGATTCCCTGGTTTCCGTTCTTACCATAGGAGGTCCGAAGTTTTAAGTACAACCAATCCAGGTTCTTCATGAAGCTTTCATCCGAAGTTACCCAACCCAGGGAGAGAGAAGGAAATGTTGCATACTTGTTGTTCTCCCCGAATCCGGAGAAACCATCTTTGCGGACTGTTCCTGTTAAGATATAGCGGTTTTTAAAGGTGTAATTGACCCTGGCCATGTAGGAGATGCTGTTTTCCTCCCAGGCAGTGGATGCCACGGTTGCCACCGTACCAAGACCCATGTTGTTGTATCCCAGTACTGGATTGTCAAATCCGGTCGCGTTCAGGGTAGAGCTTTGTGCATTTCTCTTTTCACTGCTGTAGAGCAAGGTGGCATTCACCTGGTGGTCGCCAAAAGACCTTAAATAGGTGACGATATTGTTTAAAACCGAATTCCGCTCCTCATAGGGGTTCTTGTTGGCCTGTCCCTTGTTCCCTGCTCCCTCCGGGGTAGTAACCGGATAAAAAGTATTGTTATTCCTGGTAGCATAGGTATTGGAGTAATTCAGGTCATAGGTTAATCCCTTTACCCAGGGGATGGTGAATTTGGCATTGCCAACCAGAAACAGCTCGTTGCGGATGTCACTGTTGTCGACATACAAGTTGTTCAAAGGATAGGGCATATAGGCCTCTCCCGTAAGGTACATATCATAATTTGGAGATCCAATCTTGTTGTTTGCCAGCGGACTGGCAGATCTTGCACCGACCTGGTTCCAGCCCAAATCTGCTGCCAATCCTGAATAGTCGCGGTAGGAATAGGAGGTATTCAATCCGATGGTCAACCAATTGGCAACTTTTGTCTCCACATTGGTGCGAATCGTAAACCTTGAAAATTGGTCGTTCAGCTGGATCCCCTTTTCATTAGCATAAGAGGCAGACAGGAAATAATTACTCTTGTCTGTTTTTCCCGATACACTTACATTGTAATTTTGAATGGGTGCTGTTCTTGTAACCTCCTTCACCCAATCAATCTCTCTCCCTGCCAGGTAGTTGTCTTTCTCCTCCTGCGTACGCAATCTTGCGGCAACCACATTGCGGTCCTTAACATCCGGTCTGACGGGTTTGCCTGTCGCACTGGTAGGCTTGGTCTTGTACCACGAATAGAGACTCTGCTGGTAATAAAAATCTACCAGCCTGATGGCATATTGCTCAGCATTCATCGCCTTCATCGGATTGTTGGTCATATCCTGGTAACCATAGTACATGTTGAAGGATACCCTGGGTTTTTCTGACTTACCCTTTTTGGTGGTGATCAGCATGACCCCGTTGGCAGACCTGGATCCATATACCGCTGCGGCACTGGCATCCTTCAAAATATCGATGGTCTCCACATCGCTGGAGTTGATATTGGAAATCTCCCCATTGTAAATAATTCCATCCAAAACGATCAAAGGCTTGTCGCTGGCCGACAGGGAGGTCTTACCACGGATGGAAATATTCGGGTCACTTCCGGCCAAACCTGTCGATTGTACGTTTACCCCGGCATTTGTTCCCGAAATGGCCTGCAAAAGATTGCTTTTCCCCTGGGATGCCTTGTCATCTATGGTGGCCCTGGAAACAGCACCGGTCAAGTCACTCTTTTTCATGGTTCCATAACCGATGGCCACAACCTCTTCAATGCCGATGGCATCCTCTTCAAGTGCCACATCGATGGTGGTTTTACCTCCAACAGCAATCTCCTGGGACTTCATGCCGACAAAGGTGAACTGCAAAATGGCATTTGCCGGTACATTCGCCATGGTAAAGGCTCCGTTGACATCCGTAATGGTTCCATTGTTGGTTCCCTTGACCACCACTGAAACTCCGGGCAACGACTCTTTCGTGTTTTTATCCACAACCTTTCCCCGAAGTTGTACCTGGGAAAAAGCCGAGAAGAATAATCCCATAAGCAGTAAAAGCAGAATAGTTTTTCTCATAAGAATTGGGTTTAATTAAATAATGGTTTGCGTTTTCAGTTTGATCAATTCGCGGGGGTCGGGAGGAAGTGCCATTCCTGAAGGATGCTCTCCTTTCAGGTTTGACTCCCGAAGCGCACGACGAATTGAAAAAGTTTGTACCCAAATCTAGTCCGATACCTCCGATCCCCTTAAAAACCATGTTACAACCTTTAAAGAAGGCTGGAATATCTTTAACAGTCTCGTTACATTTTTTTACAACAGTGTTACATTGTTCATTCCTATTTGTTGAATTTCAAATATTTATGTACCATCATTCTTTGAAGGAAAAATGTTTGGATCGTTTTTTTGCTATATTCGTTTGTCAAACAGTCCGAATGAACAAATTCCAGCTTCTCGTTGTTGCATCCATGCTCCTCTGCCTGGGCTTAAAAGGGCAGAATGAGCGATTTTATACGCCATCGGATGGATTATCCGGCACCTCCATCCATGGAATCTTCCAGGACTCCAGGGGTTATGTCTGGATATCACTCTTCTCCTCCCTGAACAGGTTCGACGGTTATAGTTTTACCCTCTTTGAACACCGGGAGAAGGACACTACTTCCATCAATTCAACCTACACCAACGTAGTTTTTGAAGATGCCGGGAATCGGCTATGGATCGGAACAGACAAGGGCTTGAACCTTTTTGACTACGACCGGAATTGTTTTCAGGAGATTCGGCTAACAGAAGGCAAAGAGGGAATCGTGCTCAATGTAAAATGGATCCTGGAGGATCAGAACCGCTCTCTTTGGTTGGCCACCTCGCATGGTCTGATCAACTACGATCCGGAGAAGAAGCACTATGACTACTACAACCACCGGTTTCAAAGCGACGGGAAACCCTCCTATGTCGATTACAACCAAGCGATAGCCGATAACAAAGGGAACATCTGGATTGGCACAGGTAACGAAGGGGTACTTCTCTTCGATGTTGCGAAACACCAGTTCTCCACCATCCGCGAGTACACCGGAACATCCTACAACTTTCCTGACCGCACGGTCATGGCGGTGCACCAGACCAAAACCGGCCAAATACTGTTTGGAACAGCGCGCGAGGGGATGGTGGTATACGACCCGGCCAATGGGCGTTTCACCCAGACAAAAAATTCAGCCGGTAATGAGAACAGACTGGACCGGGGCATATACAGTATCATCACCGACCAGAAAGGAGTCATCTGGCTGGGCACCGAGGGGAATGGCATCAAAACTTACAACCTGAGTAACAACACCATCACGGATGTAAGCCACCTGATCGATGTCCCCGGAGCATCCAAATCCAGAATTTATTGCTACGAAGACCGACAGGGTGACATGTGGTTTGGCATCCAGGAACGGGGCATTTATGTAAAGATATTCTCCTCCAAAAATTTTCATGCCATTGGAAATTCAAACAAGGGAGAGCAACTCAGCCATTATCTTGTCAGCAGCATGCTGATAGACCAAAAGGGCAATTTCTGGATTGGCACCGACGGGGGTGGCATCAACCTGCTTAAGAAAGGTAGGTTGCACTTCAGCATCTTCAGCAAAACCGGCTATGGCGCCGAAATAAAAGACAAGGCCATCACGAAATTGTACGAGGACAAACGGGGCTGGGTCTGGATAGGGACCTACTATGAGGGCCTGTATTGCTACCAGGGAGATGATAAACCACTGATTCATTACCATATACCAGGATATGAAACGGATGCAAAACGTGATTATGTTCTGGAAATGATCGAAGATGCAAAGGGCAATTTATGGGTTGGAACCAAGGGAGGCCTGTTTTACTTCGACGTAGCGAAATGCCAGCTATCCGACTCCAGCAATCCTTTTGTCTCGGGAAAAACGGAAAGCATCAACCCAAACATCTATGCCCTGGCGTACGATGCAGACAGCACACTCTGGATCGCTACCGAACAGGGTCTTGTTGGCTGGAATGCTAAAAATGAGCACTTCCGTTCGTTTCAAATGTCAAAGGGAGATCTGAAGAATGACCTGGTAACCTGCCTGGAATTGGACCAGGAGAACCATTTATGGGTGGGAACCCTCTCCGGTTTGTACCAATACCTTCCCGAAAAATCGATCCTCCAGAGATATGCGGAAGAGGAGGGACTCTGCAGCAGTTCAATCAAAGCCATAGAAACGGATGCCACCAACAAGCTTTGGATCTCCACCACGGCTGGAATCGCAAAATACGACAGCAAGGCAGCCGTATTTACCAACTATTTCGTTGCCGACGGACTTCCCTGCGACAAATACGTCATCGGCTCCTCTTACCAGGATTCAAAAGGAAACCTCTATTTTGGCGGTGTTGACGGACTGGTCCATTTTCATCCCGACAGCATTTTTGACAATCAAAAAAATCCAAACCTGATTTTTACCAGCTTCAAGGTATTCAACCAGGAGGTCAGGTACCATCCAAATAATCCGGACAACATCCTATTGAAAGATATCAATGCCACCGATACCATATTGATCAATTATTCCAACAAAAGCTTTACCATAGAGTTTGCCGCCATCAACTTTTCGGCTCCCGAAAAGATCAAATATGCAGTGAAGATGGAGGGCTTTGATCCGACCTGGCAATACAAGGATTCCAAACACCGGTATGCTACCTACACCAACCTGGCTCCCGGAACCTACTGTTTCAACGTCAAATCCACCAACCTGGAAGGACTTTGGCCGGGCAGCGAAAGGAGACTCTGCATCATTGTTACCCCGCCTTTCTGGCTTACCTGGTGGGCATTCCTCTGCTACCTGCTGGTCCTGCTCCTGCTGATTTATTACCTGCGCAAGATTGCCATCTTTCGGATTAACATGAAGAACCAGTTGCACCTGGAGCATGTGGAACGGGAAAAACTCGAAGAGATCAATCAATCCAAAATGCAGTTCTTCACCAATGTCTCCCACGAAATCCGCACCCCGCTTACCATGGTACTGGCTCCACTAGAACGGCTGATTGCATCCGACCTTCTTCCGGTTCAAAAGAAAAACCTCAACTATGTTTACAAGAACACCAAAAGGATCGAAAGGATTGTCAACCAACTGCTGGAACTGCAAAAAATTGAAAACACACAACTTCGCGTAAAGGCCCGGAAGCTCGACCTGGTGAAATTTTTGCAAGAGATCATCTCCCTTTTTGAAGAGACTGCAAACGGTCAAAAAATCCAGCTCTCCTTCGAACCCAATTGTGAAGAGCTGATCGTCTGGATAGATCCCGAAAAAATGGACAAGGTAATCTTCAATTTGATTTCCAACGCATTGAAATTCACACCCATGGAGGGCCTTGTTACTTTGGCACTTTCAACCAGCAGAAAAGCGGAGGAAGAGGGCCAATTCACCATTTCAGTTTCAGATACCGGATCCGGAATGGATCAAATACACCTGGACCGGATTTTTGAACGTTTCTACCAGATTGAAAACATAACACCCGGCCATACCATCGGATTTGGAATAGGCTTGCACCTCTCCAAGGAACTGGTAGAAAAACAGCACGGCACGATCACGGTAACCAGCCAGGAGAATTTCGGCACTACCTTCGTCATCACCATGCCGCTCGGTAAAAGGCATCTTGCACCGGATGAAATATACCCTGAACAACCCGCTCATCCTGCTTACGCCCACGACGGGAAACCGGGCATATTGACTCCTCAGCTGCCCGCCCCGGAAGCGGAACGGGAAGAGTATAACGATACCGCGAAAAAGCTCATCCTCCTGGTGGAAGACGATATGGACATTCTCAATTACCTGGAGGATGAACTCTCACTTGATTACCGGATCATCAAGGCGAACAATGGATCCGATGGCTGGACCCTTGCATTTGAAAAAACACCCCATCTCATTGTAAGTGACATCATGATGCCGGGCATTGATGGCCTGGAGCTGTGCAAGAAAATCAAGTCGACCATCGAAACAAGCCACATCCCGGTGATCTTGCTGACAGCCAGAACCCTGGTGGAGCAGGAAATTGAGGGATTGGAAACCGGCGCAGATGAATATGTCTACAAACCTTTTCATCCACGTTTGCTGAAACTAAAAGTAGACAAGATCATCGAGGCCCGTGAACTCCTGAAACAGCAATTCACAAAAAACACCAGCTTCGTAGCCAAGGAGATGACCGTTACTTCGGCCGATGAAAAATTCCTCCAGAAGGCGATTGACTTTGTCAAGGAGAACCTTTCGGATGTCGATCTGAACATTGAAAAGATGAGCAGTATCCTAAACATCAGCAGGGTACACCTCTACCGGAAACTCAAGGCGCTGACCAACCAAAACCCGACGGAGTTTGTCAGGACCATCCGGCTAAAACAGGCCGCTTACCTGCTTACCCAGGGGAAGCTGAATGTGTCGGAGATCGCCTACCTGGTTGGATTCAATTCCCACCAGTACTTCACCAACAGCTTTCAGAAGTATTTCGGGATGTCCCCCACCGAATTCATCCGCAAAACGGAAACAAATGGATAAGCTTCCCCAACTGTAGATTGGCTAGTAACTGGAAAAACGCAACACCACCTTCTCTGCATAGGTTTTTGAAACCGGAATATCCGGGATTTGCTCATGATCCAGGCCCAGTAAAATCCCCTCCTTCTCCTTTCTCAGAATCTTGACATGATCAAAATTGACAATGGTGGAGCGGTTGCATCTGACCATGGAGCTGTTGACCAGACTCTCTTCCACCGTTTTCAGGGTATTCCTTACCATGAAAGCCAGGAGCCTTCCCTTGTTAAGGTAATGGATCTTTATGTAGTTGTCGGCAGCTTCAATCCAAAAAACCTGCTCCGACAAAACCGATAGCCGAAGCTCTTTTTTCTCATCCAGGAAATTCAATATCCCCTTGGAGGGCTGTTCATGGAATTCCAGCTCATGACTCAGCTTCTCCAGCTTCTTGCTTTTATCCTTGAAGGCGAAATAGAGCCACAAGGTAAAATAGGGCAACAGCAATACCAGGCTGGTATTGATCACAGACTGCTTCATCATCTCACGGAACGAACGGCTATCGTCAAAGGCGAAAGTCTCCAGCAAGGTGTAAAACAGCGACATCGCCAGAATCTCCACCAAAATCCATACGGCGTACTGCCTAACGAAAAGATCATGTCTCCTGGAATAATGGTACATGATGATCCTGCTCACCACCACCACGAGCACACCCGTTAGAATGATCACACTGGAAAACAAAAAGTACTTCACCTCAGAAACCGGAAACCAGTTTTTGGAGCCAAAAGGTTGGTAGATGTTGATGAATACCAATGCGAAAACAGCCGTATAGATGATCAACCGGACGATGTTCCCCTTCTCATTCAGATAATCAGGTACTTTTTGATTCATCTGTCGTATCTTTTTTAAAGGCCAAATGAAACCCAAAGACCAGCCTGGCCATCTCCACCCAACCATTTTACCGGGTGAAAAAGATGGGTCCTGGCCATCAAATGGACCTGGCTGAACTTCCCACGATGCCTGTCAGGTAATTATGATGGTAAAAATAGCTTATTCCTCAGTCAGGTTGATCATTCAGCTCCTGTTTTTTATTTCAATTTCGTCCCTCCACAGCGACTTTTGTCCCTAAACAGCCAAATCCGTCCCAAGATGGGTGGTTGAATCCCTTCAATTTGCGAATCCCAATCAGCCGAAGTTACTTCGTACCATCATCCTGAAATTCAACTGTAACAATCAAAGGAAAAGTCATGTACGTGCTAAAGTTTCTGCAAAGGCAAAAAGAGCTACTCAACCGTTTCAGGATTGGGCAAGAGGTTCAGCTGGATGAGAGCCGCATCAATGTTCATACGTTTAAATTTGAATCAAAGGCACTTAACCCCATTTTCGCTGAGACAGACCACGAATTGCTGCCGGATCAGACTATTTCGGAGAACGAGCGCTTCGACTACCAGGTTTTTGTCCCCATGGGGAAGAGCCAATCGGATGCCTTCATTCTCCTCCTGCACGGATTGAACGAAAGGAACTGGGACAAATACCTGATATGGGCCGAATACCTGGCCCTGCAGACTGGAAAGCCAGTCGTGCTTTTTCCCATCGCCTTCCACATCAACAGGGCTCCTTCCTTCTGGTGCGATCCCAGGAGCATGAAAGTGGTCATGGAAAAACGCCAGCATGAAACCGGCGACCACCGTTCCCTTAGCTTCGTCAATGCAGCACTCAGCGAAAGACTGAGTGAGGAACCCTCGCGCTTTTACAGTTCCGGCCGCCAAACTATCAACGACTTAACCAAACTTGCAGCGGAGATAAAAGCAGGAGAACATCCCTTGTTCGCCCCAGACACCACCGGCGATATTTTTGCCTACTCCATCGGCTCCTTTTTGTCGGAAATATTGCTGATGGCCAACCCTCAGAACCTCTTTACCCATTCGCGCCTGTTTGTATTTTGCGGAGGCTCCATCTTCAGCCATATGTTTGGCGAATCGCGCTGCATCATGGACAAAACCGCCTACGACAGGCTCTTTCACTATTACTGTCACGAGTGGGCTTCCATCTTAAAAAGAACCCTCGATTCCGGAAAGCTATTACAGGATGAGATCCTCGCCGCTTTCAATGCCATGATCAATCCCGATACCTACCGGGAAAGCAGGGAGAGATTCTTCCAATCCTGCAAACACAGGATTTCAGGTATATCCCTGCTCAAAGACACTGTGATGCCCTGGGCCGGCGTCGAAGCCTGCATGGGGAGCAAACTGGCTGGCCAGTGCTTCGAACTGGTCGACTTTCCCTACGAATACACACACGAATTCCCCTTCCCGGTCCATGGCAGGATTTCGGATGTCTCTCTGAATCACTCCTTTTCCAAAGTATTTCATAAGGCTGCGGCATTTCTTGCCTAGATTTGAATTTTTTTGTCACCTGACGATTCCAGGTATCCAGTTAAAATCCATTTAAAAATTTTATCTTTATAGGGCTGATCAAGGCAACTTCCTCATACTCTATGCTCACAGGAATCTTCCCGGGAGATCTGGATTGCAGGCGGCCATCCTTTAAAGCACTGTTTATATGGTCATTCAATTGGCTATTCTGAATTCCAATTTCTAACCAGCAATACAATCTCTCAACCATGAAAAAAGATTTTTCCAGAAGAATGTTCCTGCAAACATCTGCCATTTCGGCCACCGCCCTGATGCTTCCCATCGAAAGCAATGCAGCGGGAAAAGAGAAGAAAAAGAACGATGCTATTTTACTCAATCAGAATCCCCTGAAAATTGGCCTGATGACCTACACACTGGGCAAAGATTGGGACATTGAGACCATCATCAAAAACTGCACAGAAGCCGAATGGAAGAGTGTTGAACTGCGCACCACCCACAAACATGGGGTGGAGGTGAACCTTTCATCCACCCAGCGGGCAGAGGTAAAGAGCCGGTTCAAGAATTCGGCACTCGAAACCATCAGTCTGGCCAGTGCCTTCCAATACCATTCAAAAGACCAGGCAGAAGTAAGAAAGAACATCGATGGAACCAAAGAATACATCAAACTGGCCAAAGATGTCGGTGCGACCGGAATCAGGGTTTTCCCCAATGCCTTCCTGGAAGGCACCGACAAGGAGAAGACCATGGAACAGATTGGGAAATCCCTGGCAGAAGTCGGGGCTTTCGGCAACGACCATGGCATTGAAATCAGGGTTTGTGTGCATGGAAATGGAACCAATACCCCTCCGGTCATCAGGAAAATTATCGATTATTCCCAAAGTCCACATGTCTATGTCAATTGGAATTGCGGGGGTCCAGACCTGGAGGGGGAGGGACTCGAATACAACTTCAACCTGTTGAAAGACCGGATCAAAGGGGTACACATGCACGACCTCTTCGACCAGAGTTATCCCTACAGGCAGTTTTTCCAACTGTTGGCAGCAACGGGTTACAAGGGCTACTGCAATGCGGAAGTCAACCAAAGCTGTGAGCCCGTCATCTTCATGAAATACTACCGTGCACTGTTCCTTGCCCTGCAAAATGCCATCTAGTTAACAAGAACCATCAATAGTTGACACTCATCCTCTTCAGTACTGCCATTCCCAGTTGTGTCGCGCAAAGACGCCAGGAACGCAAAGAAAAACAGAACATTATCTTTCCTTTTTACACAATTATTGAATTATGGAAACCATGGACAGAAAAGAATTTATCAAAGAATCGGTCGTCATGTCGGGTGGATTGCTGGTGACTCCTGCTTACATCCCGAACATGATCACAGACAGCCCAAATGAAAGGATCAATGTGGCGCTCATCGGCATCGCCGGGAAACGGCCCAGCGTCAGGGGAATCATCAACGGTCGGGGAATCGTCCACATCAACAACTATGCAGAGATCCCAAACGTCAGGATCACCACCCTTTGCGATGCGGATGAACGGTTGTTCCCGGAGAAGGTGAAGATCATTGAAGAAAAATTCGGGGCAACGCCCAAAACAGAATTCGACTACCGCAAAGTACTTGAAGACAAAGATATTGATGTCATTTCCATTGCAACTCCCGACCATTGGCATGCCCTCATGACCATCTGGGCTTGCCAGGCCGGGAAGGATGTCTATGTGGAAAAACCGGTCTGCCACAACCTTTCCGAAGGCCGGAAAATGGTGGAAGCAGCCCGGAAATACAACCGCATGGTTCAGGCAGGTATTTGCTATAGGGATAGCAAGGCCGTGAAGGAGGGAATTAAGTTTGTCCACGATGGCAATCTTGGAAAGGTCTACATGGCCAAGGGTGTTACCTACCGCTACCGCGAAACGATTGGCAAGGTTCCCGATAGTCCGGCACCGGAAGGACTGCACTGGGACCTTTTCCTCGGTCCGGCCCCCCTCCGTCCCTACAACGAAAACAGGTTTTTGTACAACTGGCACTTTTTCTGGGATACCGGGGGAACGACCGAATTCGGCAACAATGGCATCTACCGGATGGATACTGCCCGCTGGGCATTGAACAAAAATGAACACCCTGTAAAAATTAGTTGTACAGGAGGGAAATATGGCAGGGACGACGACCAGGAGGTGCCCAATATCCTGATGGCCGACTACGAATACAGCGATGGGGTAATCCTTCAAAACGAAGCGAGGTGCCTCGCGACCAACCAGGAGGGTTTTGGCGGAGCTGCCGACGTATTTGTTTACAGCGATCAAGGGTGGATGACCTTTAGCCCGGATGGTTACAAAATCTATTTCGGGAAGAAGAGTGAGCCGGGACCAGCCAAATCGGACAAGGATTTTCCCGCCAGCGAACTGCACAACGGGTGGAAGAACCTCATCGATTGCGTCAGAAGCCGAAGAAGGGAGGATCTCGACAACGACATCCTGGAGGGACACCTGTCGGCTGCTTTAGGGCATCTTGGTGTAATTTCCTACCGGACTGGCAGAAAGCTGACCTTTAACACCTCTACCGAGAAATTCGTCAACGATCCGGAAGCCGACAAGTTATTGACACGGAAATACCGCGAACCGTTCGTAATGCCTGACTAAAAAGCTGTTTAAATAATTCCCACTTTTGGAATTCCAAACAGTTCACCATGCCCATCATTGATTTAAACAATTGTACCAGGTGCCTGAAGTGCGTCAAGGATTGTCCGGCCTTCGCAATCACCATTGAAACCGGGGTAATCTCCAAAAATTGCATCCACTGCGGACATTGCGTTGCCATTTGTCCGGAAGCCACTGTTTTCCCGGATCACGGGGAGATCGTGCCTTTGCGGCCAAATCCGGTTACAGCTGAGGATTTCAGCCTTTTGTCTGCCGGACTGCGCAGTTGCCGGAATTACCAGCTGAAGGAGGTTCCAGAGGAGATGCTGTTGCAATTGGTGGCCAACCTGAGGCACGCCCCCTCCGCCAGCAATACACGTCAGTTGGAGGTTGCCATTGTCCATACACCCGAAAAAGTTCAGCTGTTGAACCACCTGACCGAAGAGTCGTTGATCGCACTCTTCTCCCTGGTCACCTCCCCCTTCGTCAGCCCGTTCATCAAGCTATTCTCCCCAAAACTGGACATCCAAAAGCTAAGGCGTTACAAAAAGTCATTTATCCGGCGACGAAAAGAGAACACCTCCATGATTTGCCACCATGCGCCGGCACTCCTGCTTTTTCACGGTCCCGTCTCAAAAACCGGGATGCTGGAGGCAGATGCCAACATTTGGGCGACCTATACCACCCTTTATGCCCATTCGATGGGGTTGGCCACCTGTTTTATCGGTTTTATCGTCAAAGCATTTGGTAAATCCGGCAAGCACAACCACCATTTCGGCATACCACCCGGCAACAGGATCTATGCCTCATTGGTGGTTGGTTACCCGAAAGTCAAATACAAACAGGAGTGCTCAAGGGAGAGTCCTGCAGTCACGATGGTCTAGCTTTCTTATCTTTGCGTTCCTGGCGTCTTTGCGCGACTATGACAGTGTCCTGGGGACATGGAATTTAGACCTCCAACATATTGTTGTTCTTCCAACTTAAAACAAAATAATTATCATGAAAAACTTTGATTCATTTGGTATCCTCCAGGCCTTTCGCCTAACGATATTCGCTGCCTTGTTTTGTTGCTCCATTGTTTCCAATGGCCAATATTCAACCGTCAAGAAGGTATCTGTACTGGAAGGAAGATGGGACATGACCCTGGTGATGGACGGGAAAGAGTATCCCTCCTGGCTGGAGGTGGAGCATTCAGGTTTTCATACCCTGGTAGGGCGGTTTGTCTATGCCAATGGTAGCGCCAGACCCATTTCGAAAGTCAACTTCGACGGCCAGAAATTCAGCTTTACGATCCCGCCCCAGTGGGAGTCTGAGTCGCGTAACCTTGAATTTGAGGGTGGTTTCACTGAATCAGGCCTTTCCGGCACGCTGGTTTACACCGATGGCAAGAAATACAACTGGACAGCCGTCACTGCACCATCCCTGAAAAGGGAGGGGGAACCGGTCTATGGGGAACCCATCGTTCTTTTCAATGGCAAGGACCTAAAAGGATGGCGAGCTACGGGCGAAAACCAGTGGGTCGTCGAGGATGGCGTATTAAGGAGCAAAAAATCAGGCTCCAACCTGATGACCGAGAAAACCTTTACCGACTTCCAGTTACACATCGAATTTCGCTACCAAAAAGAGAGCAACAGCGGCGTCTACCTCCGGGGGAGGTACGAAGTACAGATCGACGACAGCAAGGGAATGGAACCCTGGGTGGGTCACCTCGGCGCCGTCTATGGTTTCCTCACCCCCAGCGAGATGGTAGCCAAGGATCCGGGGGTCTGGCAATCGTTTGACATTACCCTTCGGGGAAGGATGGTCACCATCGTGGCCAACAACAAGCTGGTGATCTACAACCAGGCCATCCCCGGAATCACCGGCGGAGCCATCGACAGCAAAGAAGGGGAACCGGGCCCGATCCTGCTGCAGGGAGACCACGGTCCGGTTGATTACCGCAACATCATTCTCACCCCAATAAAATAAACACGGTACCCAAAGCATGGGATGTGCGGCAGGATCTACCACACATCCACCCTCCAAAAATGACCCTCAGATGGCCGTTTCTACAATAGGCCATTGTTAAATTTACATTATAATCGTGGTTGAATTGTCTTTTTGATTGATTTATTGATATTTTCGTGACTAAATGCAATTATGTTGTCGCATTTATTGTATTATTGTCATTCTATACCATAATCTGTAAATCCTTAGATATGGAACAACCATTAAAGGGAATATTGGATTCCTATACCAAGGAAGATTCCCACTACGATGAAGTCTTCAAAGAATCTGGTGAACCAAAAGAGCACTACCAACGGATCGTTGAACGATTCAACCAGTACTCCGTTGCCGACTTTGAACGCATCAACAATGAGGTAAAAGCGGCTTTTTTCAACCAGGGGATTACCTTTGCTGTCTATTCGGAGGACAAAAAACCGGACGAAAGAATCTTTCCCTTCGACCTCTTTCCGAGGATTATCCCGGGGAGGGAGTGGTCGCAACTCGAAAATGGGGTGATCCAACGAAACAGGGCCATCAACCTCTTCCTCGACGATCTCTACCACAAAAAGAAGATCCTGAAGGACAAGGTAGTGCCTGCAGATCTCATATTTTCCTCCAAAAATTACCTGAAAGAGATGGTCGATTTTACCCCTGCCGGGGGAATTTACACCCATATCTCGGGCACAGACCTTATCAAGCATACAGACGGGAAATATTACATCCTGGAAGACAATCTCAGGTGTCCGTCAGGTGTCAGTTATGTATTGTCGAACCGGCTGGCGCTGAAAAAGTCGTTTTTTGACCTGTTCACCAAGCTTCAAACCAAAACGATCTACCAGTATCCGGAGCAATTGCTCGAGATATTGAAAACGGTCAAGCCAAAAAACACAGAGGTTCCTACCATTGTGGTGGTGACCCCCGGCATGTACAATTCTGCCTATTTTGAACACTCCTTCCTCGCCCAGAAGATGGGAATCCCACTGGTCGAAGGCAGGGATCTTTTCGTTGACAGAAACTTCGTCTACATGAAGACCATTCATGGTCCAACAAGGGTGGACGTCATCTACCGCAGGGTCGACGATGAATTCATCGATCCGCTCTGCTTCAGGAAAGACTCGATGCTGGGCGTCCCAGGGTTGATGAATGCCTACAGGGCCGGGAACGTTACCCTGGCCAATGCACCAGGCACCGGGGTGGCCGACGACAAGGCCGTCTACCACTATGTTCCCGACATCATCAAATATTATCTCAACGAGGAACCCATTCTCAACAACGTCCTCACCTACCATTGCGACAAGGAGGAAGATTGCAGGTATGTGCTCGAAAACATCGACAAGCTGGTGGTAAAACCCGTCGACGAATCGGGGGGCTATGGCATCACCATCGGCACCTCGCTCACCAAAGCGGAGATCGAGGAGGTGAAGGTCAGGATCAAATCCAACCCCCGGAAATACATTGCCCAGCCCATCATGAGCCTCTCGGTGCACGCCACCTTTATCGAAGAGACCAAAGAGTTTGAACCCCGCCACATCGATTTGCGCACATTTTGCCTGATGGGAAAAGAGTCAGCCTACATCCTGAAAGGAGGCCTTACAAGGGTTGCCCTGAAAAAAGGAAACCTGATCGTGAACTCCTCCCAGGGCGGAGGTTCAAAGGATACCTGGGTACTGGATTAGCAAATGGTGATCGGAATTTAAAAATCAAGACTATGTTATCAAGAGTTGCAAACAATCTATATTGGATGGGGCGCTACATCGAGCGGGCCGAACACTTCGCCCGGTACAGCAGGGTGCTCTACTTTTCTACCCTGGATGCTCCCATCCTGAAGACCTACGACCGCAAATTCGTGCTGGAGTCGATCCTCTACATGGCCGGCATCTTTGACATGGAAGAGATCTCCGAGAAAGAGGTCCTGCTGAAGATTGGACTGGAGCTGCAAAACTCCAATTCGATCCTCAGCAACATTACCTTCGCCCGGGAGAATGCACGGGGTGCACGCAATGCCATCTCAACCGACCTCTGGGAAGCCATCAACAAATATTACCACCTGGCACGAAACTATCCGCAAGATACCTATCTGACCACCGGATTTTACGATTTTACCATGATGATCCAGGACCAGACCTCCATCCTGAGCAGTAAAATCTATGGCACCCTCATGCACGACGGAGAGTGGGCCATTATACTCATTGGCATGTACATCGAACGGGTCATCCAGATCATCCGGATCATCAACTCCAAACTCCACGATATCTACAAGATTGAACAAGCCGGCCATACCGTCACCGAAATGAGCTTCGAGTGGACTACGCTGTTGCGCTGCGTGGAGGCTTTTGACATGAACAGAAAGTTCTACCGCGAGATTCCCGACCGGGAACAGGTACTGGAATTTTTGATGCTGAATCCCCACTGCCCGCGCTCCATTGCTTACGCGCTGAACGGCATCAGGAGATACGAAGAGAAAATCAGCAGAAATGAACGCAAAGATTCCAATACCATCGGCTTCAACATAGGAAAACTCGTTGAACAATACCGGTACCTTTCATTTGATGAATATAAAGATGATATTTACGGTCTGTTAAACAGGACCCATGACAAGGTCACCCAAATAGGATCAGAATTCGAAAAAAAATACCTCTCCTTCTAATGCAAGAATTTTTTCTGGAGTATTTTATTGAAAGCAAATACGAGTCACCCGTTAAAAAGGCAAATTTGCAGCTGCTGGTCATTCCCGAATCCAATCCACAGACCAATGTACTGGAGTTGAAATTTCAGTGCTCCGAATCACAGGAACTCTATAGTTCCAGGAATATTTTTGGGTTCGACATCCTCAATTTGTACATCGGCGCCCCCTTCCAGGAATTTTGGTTCAGACTGACGGCCAGGGTCCAGAAAGAGGAGTTCAATCCATTTATCGTGAGCCGGTTGTCTCCGGAGGCAGAATACCAATTGATCCATTCACTCGATTTTAAGATTGACCAATGGCTGTTTCTACAACCTACGCCGCTGACCAGATTGCCTCCTGAATTCATTGGTATTTTTCCGGAATATTCAGGCAAAAATCAACTCTTTGACTATCTGCTCGAATTGAACAGCTTCATCAACCAATTGCTGGAATACTCCCCCGAAAGCACCGATGTGAACACCCCTATTGAGAAAATTTTGGCATTCAGACAGGGAGTATGCCAGGACTATGCCCACCTCTTCACAGCCGTTTGCCGCCAGAATAAAATTCCGGCACGGTATGTAAGCGGGTACCTCAACCAGGGTGTCACCTTTGTCGGGACCAGCCAGCTCCATGCATGGGTGGAGGTTTTGGTTCCGGAGACGGGATGGATCGGATTCGATTCGACCAACAACCTACTGGCGGACCACCACTACATCAAAATTGCACATGGCACCGATTTCAACGATTGCAGCCCCATCATCGGCATACTCGAATCGACAGGCATGCAAAAAAGTATTCATTCTGTAACCGTAACCAATCAATAACTATGACATTTTGTGTAGCAATCAAAAGTAAGACTGGCGTTGTAGCCCTCTCCGATACCCGCATCAGCAGCGGACTGGGTGTCTCGACCTCCAAAAAGATAAAGACCTTCACGGAGGGTGGCAACTCCTTCTTCATCATGTCTTCGGGACTGCGCTCCATCCGCGACAAGGTGATCCACCTCCTCGAAGACGACCTGCCGACACAGAACCCCGATAAACTCTACAAAGTGGCCAATCTGACCGGAAAGGCAGTCAAGCAGGTTCGGGCCGAGGATCTGGAACCGCTCCAGCAAAGCAAGTTCTTCTTCGATGCCCATTTCATCATCGGGGGTCAATGCGCCAAAGACAAACGCTCCTCCATTTTTTTGATCTTCCCCGAAGGAAACTGGGTGGAGGCCTCCGATGAGTCGCCCTTCACCGTCATCGGCAATACCGGATTCGGGAAATCCATCCTGCGCAGACTCCTCCACGAGGAGATCACCTTCGATCTTGCCATCAAAGTAGCCTTTCTCTCCTTCGATGCCACCCTCAAAAATGCCAGCGACGTGGATTTCCCCATCGACTTCGCACTCTACAAAAACGGAACCTTCGAGATCCAGGAACTGCGCAAAACTGAAAATGAACTGAAGGAGACTTCACTGCTCTGGAACAAGAAGCTGGTGGATGCCGCCAACGAGCTTCCCGACTTCCTGCACTTCGACGACTAACCCCTGGCTTCAATTTGTGCCTGGTCTCCTGTGTTACACTCCCGGTTCGTACCTTGATAATTGCAACTCATCCCCCATTTTTTTCAGTTCGTCACTATTTTCAACCATGTTTGAGTCCCAATGCAGACTTTTGTCTCATCACCAAACACAAAAGAAATATGAGACGTTTACTATTTGCAATCCCGGTTCTTTTCGCAGCGCTCTCTGCGCTAGCCCAGCCGGTCCAAACCATCCGGGGACGAGTGGTGGACAAGGAGACAAAAATGCCACTGGCAGGAGCCTCTGTGGTACTGTTGAACACCAATCCTCAGAAGGGCGTCATGTCCGACTCGGAGGGAAATTTCAGGCTTGAAAAAGTGGCCACCGGCCGGCAGGACCTCCAGATCAGTTTCATGGGTTACCGGCCCGTCGTGGTACAGGGGCTCATCCTCAACTCTGTCAAAGAGACCATCCTGGAAGCAGAGATGGAGGAGAATGTCATCACCGGCCAGGAGGTGGTAGTCACAGCCGCTGCCCCCAAGGATGAAACACGCAACAGGATGGCTGCCGTCAGCGCCCGCTCCTTCACGGTAGAAGAGACGGAAAAATATGCCGGAAGCAGGGGCGACGTAGCCAGGATGGCCATGAACTATGCAGGTGTTGCCTCCGCCAACGACCAGCGCAACGACATCATCATCCGGGGCAACTCCCCCAGCGGACTCCTCTGGCGGCTCGAAGAGATCGAAATACCCAACCCCAACCATTTTGCCGAAAATGGCACCACCGGCGGACCCGTCGGAATGTTGAACAACAACGTTCTGGAAAACAACGATTTCTTCACGGGTGCCTTCCCTGCCCAGTACGGCAACGCACTGAGCGGCGTCTTCGACCTCAACATGCGCAACGGCAACAACCAGAAATACGAACATCTCTTCCAGGTGGGGTTCAACGGTTTCGAAGCAGGAACGGAGGGTCCCTTCAACAAAAACCACAAATCATCCTATGTCGCCAATTTCAGGTATTCCACGCTCCAGGCGATGAGTGGAATCATCGATCTGGGTACTACCGGCATCCCCGAATACAAAGACTTTACCTTCAAACTCAACTTCCCGCTGAAGAAAGGCAAAATCACCCTCTTCGGACTCGGCGGCGATAGCCGGATCTCTATCCTTGACAGCAAGAGCGACAACCAGCAGGACCTCTATTCAGACGAAGGACAGGATCTCGTCAACCACTCCAAAATGGGGACGGCCGGACTCTCCTACACCCGTTTCGTCAGCGACCGTACCTACTACAAGCTCATCCTATCGGGACTCTACCAGGCGGGGGGTACCACCATCGATACCATGGATGTGAACGCTGTGCCCCACCCCAACATCGACCACAACTATGGCGAATTCAGGTTCTCCCTGAACGGATTTGTCAACAAAAAATACAGCAGCCGGCTGGCAGTAAAGGGAGGCTTCTCGATCGACCGGATGGGTTTCGACCTGCTCACCAAAACCTACGACCACCAGGCAAATGCACTCCTCCCGATGATCGACTACAACCGTGACCTCTTCCATGGGGTGACACTCTTTCAACCTTATGTGCAGGCCATCTACCGTTTCAACGACCGGCTCAGCATGATACCGGGCATCCACCTGAGCTATTTCGACCTCAACAGTACTGCCGCCCTGGAACCACGCCTGGCCCTCAACTGGCAGTCGTCTGAAAAACAAAAATTCAGCCTCGGCTATGGTTTGCATTCCCGTACCCAGACGCTCTCTACCTACTTCCTCGGGACCAGGATGCCCGACGGATCCCTGAAGGAGACCAATACAAAACTGGGCATGACGAAGTCGAACCAGTTCGTACTGGGTTACAACCGCTCCTTCACCGCCAACACCCGCTTCAAAGCAGAGGCCTATTACCAGGATATCTTCAAGGTTCCGGTCGAAACAAACAAAACTTCCTTCAGCATGCTGAATACGGGTGCCAACTGGGGCGTCAGCGATGCAGACAGCCTGGTCAACAGCGGAACCGGTAAAAACTACGGCCTCGAATTTACCCTGGAACGCTTTTTCAGCAAAAACTTTTACTATCTTTCAACCATATCTCTGTTTGAATCGAAATACAAGGGAAGCGACGGCATTGAAAGAAATACGGCCTTCAATGGAAATTACGTCGTTAACTTCCTGGTAGGAAAAGAGTTTTCATTGAACAACAGATCTGCCTTCAACCTGGACTTCAAGGTAACCTACGCAGGAGGGAAACGCTATACCCCCATTGACCTGACGGCTTCACAAGCCGCTCATACCACAAAATACGATGATACCAGGGCTTTTAGCGAACAGTTCAATCCCTTTTTGAAAGCAGACATCAAATTAACCTACCGGATAGACATGAAACGCGTTTCGCAGGAATGGATCTTCTACGTGGAAAACTTTACAGACCATACCAACGTGCTGATGCAGGTCTACAGCCCATCCTCGAAGGTGGTGAAGGATGTCAACCAACTGGGTTTCTTCCCGATGATGCAATACCGTTTACGCTTCTGATGCACTTCAACTCATTACCATGAATACCAAACCGCAGGATAACTCCAATTTGGACAACATCTTCATCCACGAAAGAAACTACTGGAGAGAGTACCTGATCAGGTACTCCTCCATCCTTTTGGTCGCCTTCGTTACCTCCTGGTTCCAGCTGGATTACCAATACGGTCAGGGCGATTTCCTGAGTGCCTTCCTCATCTCCTTCATCCGGACCGCCCTGATATGGAACGGAAGCATGCTGATCATCCAATATTCGGTCAACCGCTACTCCATGTTCAGGGAGACCGCTAAACTGATCGTTTTTCAGGTGGTCACCCTCACCCTTTTCGTACTGCTGGTCGAAGTGGGTGAAATCTTAAGTGTGGAGTACCTGTTGAAGATCACCATATCCAATTCGACCAAAGTAGGCCTGGTAGGGGTCTCGCTGCTCATCACCTTCATGATCAGTGCCATCTACGCAGCCGTCTCCTTCTTCATCCAGTGGAAAGAGAACCTGCTGCGCGCCAAGGCACTCGAAAAGGCCAACCTGGAGGCACGTTACGACACCCTGCGCAACCAGGTTAATCCCCATTTCCTCTTCAACAGCCTCAATACCCTGGTGATGCTGGTCAACGACAATCCGGTAGCCACGAAATATGTGGAGAGCATCTCCGAAATCATGCGCTACATGCTGCAGTCGCGCGACAAGGAGGCCGTGCTGCTCAGGGAGGAACTGACGATCGCCCGAGAATACCTCTTCATCCAGCAAAACCGGTTTGGCGACAAACTGCAGGTAGAAATTGAGGTTCCTGAAAAGTATTTCCACTTCGCCATCCCTCCCCTCTCCCTGCAGATGCTGCTGGAGAATGCCATCAAACACAACGAGGTCTCCAGGGAAAATCCGCTCCAGGTAAGGGTATTTGTCTCGGCGAACAAATTCATTGCCATCGAGAACTCCGTAAAACCCAAAATAGAGAAGGAGGCCTCTACCGGAATCGGACTCGACAACATCCGGAACAGATACCTCTACCTTACGGGCAAAGAGATTGTGGTAAAGAATGAGCATGGAAAATTTACAGTGATGTTACCCTTGTTCGAAAAAGCGCTATGAGAATACTATTGGTGGAAGATGAAGAGTTGGCCGCGAAAAGACTGGCACAAATGATCCGGGAGATCGTTCCCGGTGCAGAAATTCACGGACCACTGGACACCATCCGTGGGACCGTCGAGCACCTGAACCAAAGACCGGATTACGACCTGATCTTCATGGACATCCAACTGGCCGACGGGAAAAGCTTCTCCGTATTCGAACAATGCAAAGTCATTACCCCCGTCATCTTTACCACTGCCTACGATGAATTTGCCCTGAAGGCATTCGAACTGAACAGCATCGACTACCTCCTGAAACCGATCAAAAAGGAGAAACTGGAGCTCTCCATGGAGAAATTCCAGCGATTGAAGGAGTATTACGGAGCAGATCATTCCAACGACAAATTGTACGAACTCCTCCGGAACATCAAGTCCGCTCCTTCCACAGTTTACAAGGACCGTTTCCTGGTAAGCCGCGGGGATGCGATGATCCCTCTGAAAGTTGGGGAGATAGCCTGTTTCTATGCGGAGGACAAGTGCGTCTTTTTACTCACCCACGACAACAAGCGCCACCTGATTCCCCACTCCATGGAGGAGCTATCCGGGAAACTGGATCCCAAACTCTTCTTCCGGGTGAACAGGCAGTACATCCTTTCGTCGGAGTCGATCCGGAAGGTCTACAACCATTTCAACTTCAAGCTGAAAATTGAACTAAAGGCAGATCCAA
>CAMCBW010000062.1 GCA_945873105.1 Tangfeifania diversioriginum | reverse complement strand
TATGCGATTACCAGTACGGATCCAAAGGTCTCGGTCAATGGATTGAAAGTGGAGGTTACCGAATACGGTACCTATCCTTTCACATTTTCCGCTTCAGGAGGATCGGGATGTGTGGCGGATACCAGTTTTACCCTCTCCTTCAACCCCTTTCCTACGGTCGGTTTTAATGTCAACGAAACAACCTGTTACAGTCAGGCTCCCGAGGTAATTTACCTTGGAAATGCAGAGCTGGCGACGACATATTTTACCTGGATCTTTGCCTCTGATACGATTGCCATGGGTGTTGGAAGGAACAAAGTGCAACTTTCAATGACAAATAATCAAACCAATACAGCGTTGTACCTGAAAGTTGAGGACAAAGGGTGTGTCAACTCCAAATCACTTGCCCAGATTAAACTGGCTCCTGCAGTTGATTTTATTGCTGCCGACACCCTGGTTTGTGAGTTGGAAACCGTCCAGCTTACCGCCACCAGCGCAGGAGTACCCCTTGACTATTTGTGGGATTGGGGGGATGGAACAAGCAACCATCAGACAGCCAATGGTACACACAGTTACGTCAAAAGTGGCCAATACGATATTCAGCTGACGGTGAGCTTTGGCAACAACTGCTCCCGTACTGTGCAAAAGGCAGACTACATTACTGTTGCTGCCATCCCAACCGTCACATTTTCGCTACAGGAGAATCAATGTCTGAATCCAGGAGTCCAGTCGCTCTTTTACACAGGCTCAGGCGATGAATCCGACAAGTACGATTGGGATTTGTCCGGATTCCAATCCGGTGAGATAATTGGCAATCCTGGGAATACAAAAGGGCCATTGGTCTTTGACATGAAGACCAATCCAAGGAATAGGTTCTCCCTTCAGGTAATTTCGAAACACGGATGCACCAGTGAAAGGAAGATCCTTACTTTGCAGCGAAAGCCTGATTTTGCGGTTTCGGTTGCAAAGAATTCAGGATGTGTACCTTTCGATGCTGAATTCAATGCCCTTACCAGGGATGCGGTTGATCAGGTTGATTACCTATGGAGCTTTGGGATGGGAGCAACCGGTAATGGCGCAAAGGTTGCCCACCGGTACACGGATCCCAAACAATCCTACGATGTCACAATAATTGCCACCTCCCAAACCACGGGATGCAAGGATACCCTTGTTCAACAACAGTGGATCAGCGTCTATCCATTACCCAGCGCTGCTTTTGCCAGTGAGAAATTGGAACAGTGCGTAACCACTCCCTTCCACCTTACCGCAACTGACCAGGGAGCTGGAAATCAATATCTTTGGAGATGGGGCGACAGTTCATCATCCACGGAAAAAGTGGCCAGCCATACCTATTCACTGGCCGGTGATTACGATATTTCCCTCATAGTTACCAACAGTTTTGGTTGTACCGACTCAACTTTTGCACCTGGGATGGTCTATGCTGCCCCAGTTCCATCCATTGGATTCTCCCTGGATCCTGCACTTTGCCTGCCACAGGGCAACGCGACAGTGAGCTATGTAGGGAATGCAAAAGAGCAGGACAAATATTTGTGGGATTTGGCCGATCTGGCTACTGATGAGATCATCCAGTCGCCGGGAAATGGTGCAGGTCCCCTGGTATTTAACCTGGCAAACAAACCGGCCGCCACCATCTCATTGCAGGTCGTTACCAGTTTTGGATGTACTACTGAAAACAAACGGTTGGATGTGACAAGACAGCCTCAATTTTCCATTGTATCAGACCTGCAGGAGGGGTGCGCTCCTTTCCCTGTTGTGTTCAAGGCAAAAGCAGCTGATCTGGTCGACCGACTGGAATATGAGTGGAATCTTGGATCGGAGGGGACTTTTAAAGGGGAAGAGTTCCTCCATACCTTTCAGGTTCCGGCACAAACCTACGATCTCACAGTAAAAGCCGTTTCGAAAATCACCGGATGTTCTGTTGATATTGTTCGGAAAGCGTTTATCCATGTTCATCCCGATCCACTGGCCGATTTTTCCGCAGATCCTCCCTCCACCAGTAACGACCAACCCGAAGTCAGCTTTGTGGACAAAAGCAGGGATGCAGTGAAATATGCCTGGGATTTTGGGGATGGCTCCTTTTCTGATTTAAAGGATCCCACCCACAAATTTGGCAAGGTAGGGATACACAAGGTCTCTCTGACAGTCTACAACCAGTTCGGTTGTTCAAATAGTGCGGTCCTGGATTATGTGGTTGGCCTCAGTAAAATCTATACCCCGAATGCCTTTTCCCCTGGGGCGGTAAACCCTGTGGACCGGGAATTCAAATTGTTTTCCAATGGAGTAATCGCAGAGGGGTACCACCTCAAAATTTTGAGCAGATGGAACGATGTAGTATTTGAATGTCACAATGAGATCAAGGCCTGGGACGGCAAACTGATCAATGGAGCAATGGCCCAGTCAGGGAATTATATTTGGATCCTTGAGTTTTCAGATTTTCTGGGCAGGAAACACCGGCAAATGGGAAGTGTCATGCTGGTCTATTGATAACTAGATGGTTGGAATTCGAAGGGTATTGTTGAAGAGTCGCTTGCGGATGTTTCGCTCAAGGTAGAATATCAGGGAAATTTCATGGGAACCCGTGGTGTAGAGTGAAAGATCCGACAGCACATAATCAAAACTGTAGCCCAGCTGAAAGTAGGGTGTGGCATAGCCGATCATGGCAATGATGGCATCAGGACGCGCAGACAGATTGTTGCGGTACCAGGCTCCGAAAGTAATCGAATTGCTAACGGCATACATGCCCAGATTCAATTGTTTGAACACACCCTGTTGCTGGTAAATTGCGTTTGGCGATAATGAAAATCCCTTTGAAAAGAGAGACCTCACAAATTCATGGGTTTTGGCCCCCACATGAATGGTATACTTCATCGGCAAATCTCCCATCCCGTCGCCATCCAGTATGGATTGGTTTGGCTCCGTCAAGTGGCTGATCGTAAATCCAAAGTAGGTGTCATCCTGCTGTCCGACCATGCCGAAACTAAAGTCAGGAAAAATTTTCTGACCGTTTTCGACTGGCAGTGCGTAATTCCCATTGATGGAACCATTTTCCTGGTTGATCATGCCCGGAAATATCAGATTCTTGGTGTTAAACTGTTTGTAAATAAACCCAGCCTGAAGGGCGGAGGTGAAAAAAAGCCGGTCGTTCACTTTGGTATGATAGCAATAGACGAAGGAACTTTGGACTGTATTGATATTGCCACTGACTTCTCGGTCATACAGGGTCTGAAAGCCAATGGCGCCCTTCAATCCGAGGACATATTTGTCGTACGAAAGGTTGTAGGTCACGAAAGTATTGCCAGAACTTGGCCATTGGTTGCGGTAGTTGGATACAATCCTTGGATGGGTGCTGGTACCCGCGAAGGCAGGATTGAGGTAAAGAGGGTTGGAATAAAACTGGGAGAATTGTGGATCCTGAGCCTGAAGCGTGTTCGCGAAGAATAAGCCAAAACATATCCCAACACCGGCCAGCATTTTTTTGAAGGTACGCTCTGCCGGCAGTGAAAGGTGGATAGCCTGGAATATTACGCTTTGCATATTGTTGGTTTCCGATTAAAAATCTACCGGATCCTGATCCAGCGGAATATTGGGGATAATTTCAAGTAAACCTTTCAGCAGGTATTGTTTGCGTTCTTCTGCACGATGGATTCCTTCATTAATCTTTTCGATCAGAAGGCGTTCAACATCGTCGTTGATCTTTCCATACATATTTTCAATCACCGTAAATGCTTCAAAAGCGATCTGAAACTCCTGATCGATGACCAGTTGTACAAAATAGGGGAGATGCTTGCTGTAGTTTAGCCCATTTTGCCAGCATGAAGCAACCAGACGTTCCAGGATATCGAGGTCTTTTTCAACCTTTAGCAATGCAATGAGCTGATCAACAGAATTTTCATTTTTCAAATCGTTGAAAAGCTGGTACACGATCTCTTTGGTCTCCCTGGTATTTGATGTATGCAGCAGTTGAACCAATGGCGCAAGGTAGCTATCATCCCCCTTCGTTCTGATCTCTTCCAGGGCATGACTGATTAATTCAGGATTGCCTGTTTTGAGGGCGGATTTTAGACGGTTTAATTTATCCAACTTTTCCATTGGCTACTGTTTTGAGTTTTTGCTGACGACAAAGATAAAATTATTTGGATAAGTGAGCCGATGGAGTGAAAATGGTCACGATGTCAGAATATGGTGTTCTGAAAGAAACTCTCCGGTGAAAGATTTGGTGCATTTTACCAGTCCTTCCGGTGTTCCTTCATACAACTTGTATCCGCCCGAATCACCTCCTTCAGGTCCCAGATCTATCACCCAATCGGCACATTTGATGATTTCAGGATTGTGCTCAATCACCAGGATGGTATGGCCCCTGGATATCAAGGCATTCATAGAAGTCAGCAATTTGTGGATGTCGTGAAAATGTAGTCCGGTAGTCGGTTCATCGAAGATGAAAAGGGTAGCTCCCTCCTTCTCCTTGGCAAGGAAAGAGGCCAACTTGACACGCTGGCTCTCTCCACCGGAAAGGGTACTGGAGGACTGTCCAAGGTGAATATAGCCCAACCCGACATCCTGCAGGGGTTGAAGCTTCTTGGCAATTCTCTTGCCCGTAGAAGTTTCGTTGAAAAAATCGATGGCTTCATCTACCGTCATCTCCAACAATTCATAGATATTTTTTGAACGGTAGCAAACATCGAGAACGTCAGTCTTGAAGCGCTTTCCTCCGCAACTTTCACAGGTAAGGAGAATGTCGGCCATGAACTGCATCTCAACTTTTATCTCTCCCTCACCCTGACAAACTTCGCACCTCCCTCCTTCAATGTTGAAGGAAAAATGGGAGGGTGTAAATCCGTTTACTTTGGAGGCCGGTTGATCTGCATACAATTTCCTGATCTCATCATAGATTTTAAGGTAGGTTACCGGATTTGACCTGGACGACTTTCCAATTGGATTCTGGTCCACAAACTCAATGGCGGTAATTCTTCCAAGATCGCCGCTGAGCGCAGTATGATCGCCGGCTTTCTCCCCAAAGCCACCATAATGCTTCATAAGTGCCGGATACAGGACCCTTTTTATTAGCGATGATTTGCCTGAGCCACTAACTCCGGTTACCACGGTCAGGGTATTCAGCGGAAATTTTACATCAAAACCCTTCAGGTTGTTCTCTCTGGCACCGGTAATTTCAATGAAATCATTCCATTTGCGCCGAATCGCCGGAATCGGGATCTTTTCGGCACCGGTCAGATACCTGGCCGTCTGACTGACAGGATTGAGTTCCAATGCTGCGTGGCTTCCTTCGAAAACAACCTCACCTCCATGCTGGCCTGCCAAAGGGCCAATGTCAATCAGGTAATCCGCTGCCCGCATGATCTCTTCATCGTGCTCTACCACAATTACACTGTTCCCAAGTTGCTGCAATTTGCGGAGTACCTTGATCAATCGTCCGGTATCTCTGGGATGCAGACCGATCGAGGGTTCATCAAGTATGTACATTGAACCTACCAGGCTGCTTCCCAGGGAAGTCGCCAGATTGATGCGTTGCGATTCACCTCCTGAAAGGGTAGAGGATAGCCTGTTGAGGGTGAGGTAACCTAGCCCTACATCCGTTAAGAATTCGAGCCTGTTGTTGATCTCTATCAGCAACCTTTCTGCAACGATCTGATCTTTATCGGTAAGTTTCAGCTGCCTGAAAAATTCCTGAAGTTTGGAAACAGGAAGATTGACAAGCTCTGTTACTGATTTTCCGCCAACTTTAACATAGGAAGCCTCTTTTTTTAGTCTTGTTCCGTCACACTCCGGACAGGTGGTCTTTCCGCGGTACCTGGATAGCATGACCCTGTATTGTATCTTGTAGGTTTGCTCTTCAACCTGCTTGAAAAATGCATTCAATCCCTCAAAATAACTGTTGCCGGTCCAAAGCAGCTTTTTTTGCTCTGCCGAAAGATCATAATAGGGTTTGTGTATCGGGAAATTGAATTTGGCAGAATGTGTTACCAGTTGATCTTTCCATTCCCCCATTTTTTCGCCTTTCCAGCAGACGATCGCATCACCAAAAACCGAGAGGGACTTGTTTGGCACAACCAGCTCCTCATCTATGCCAATGGTCTTTCCATATCCTTCACACACCGGACAAGCACCAACAGGATTGTTAAAACTGAAGAGATGAAGCGTTGGTTCCTCGAAGGTCATTCCATCAGCCTCAAACCGGTTGGAAAATTTATTTGAATCTGTACGATTTGACAGCTCTGCTCGCACAATACATTCACCCTTACCCTCAAAAAATGCTGTCTGGACTGAATCGGCCAACCGCGAAGCAAAATCTTCATCCTGCGAAACCGGCATTCTGTCAATCAAAATATTGATCTCCTTGGGTTCCTTTTTGAGCGATTCCAAATCCGATATCTTTACTACTTCGCCATCCAGTTCTAGTCTGGTAAATCCTTGTTGTAGAAGTAGTTCTGCCTCTTTTTGCAAGCCTCTGTCTCGGTTGATCTGCATGGGGGCCACGATGGTTACCCTGGTGCCAACCGGATAGGAGAGCAGGCTATTGACCACATCACTTACCTCATGTCGCTTTACCTCGTCCCCTGAAACCGGAGAATAGGTTCTTCCGACCCTGGCATAGAGTAATTTCATGTAATCATAGATCTCGGTAGAGGTTCCCACGGTGGATCTGGGATTACGGGTATTGACTTTCTGCTCTATCGCTATCGCGGGAGGAATTCCCTTGATGTAATCGACCTCCGGTTTGTCCATTCTTCCAAGAAACTGGCGGGCATAGGAAGAGAGCGACTCTACGTACCTACGCTGACCCTCCGCATAAAGGGTATCAAATGCCAGGGAGGATTTTCCGGATCCGGAAAGGCCTGTAATGACCACCAATTTGTTCCTCGGAATCCTTATGTCGATGTTCTTTAGGTTGTGAACTTTGGCACCTTTAATTTCAATATATTGATTATCAGATATTTCAGACATTTCTTGTTTTTGACTGTTTGCGATTTCAAACCTGCAAATTTACGAATACTTTCAAAGCAATCACATGATTTTCCGGGTTAAAAGAAGCAGGGATTGAAGTAGGATTTTTAGCAGAAAAATTTGATTATATGAAATTAATATGATATCATTGTGGTATCATTATAAATTAATTAAAATGGAAAAGGAAATTCAACTCAGGAACAATGGATTCATTCAGTTATTTATTGGGCTGCTGCTCATGGCGTCTCCGCTCTTGCTGATCTACCACAGGGAAATCTGGCTGATTCCTGTTACTATTTTGGTGTCGGTTACGGGTTTAATATGGTTGACGGGATTGTTCATCGTACAACCAAACCAAACCAAGGTGTTGGTCTTTTTTGGCAAATATTGCGGAACTGTAAAAGGAAATGGATTCTTTTGGCTCAATCCATTTTATACCAAGAAAAAGGTATCGCTGAGAATCAGGAATCTGGAATCGGAGGTGATCAAGGTCAATGATCAACAGGGAAATCCCATCCTGATCAGCGCAATCGTTGTTTGGAAAGTGGTGGATACCTACAAGGCGGTATTTGACATAGAGACCATCGAGGAGGTAGATCCAAAATCTGGCATTAAGAAGACCAAGGATGAGGAATCGTACCAGAAATTCATCAAGATCCAGACAGAATCGGCACTCCGCAAACTGGCGCATTCCTACCCCTACGACAACATTGAGCAGGAGGGTGATAATGAAGTCATCTGCCTTCGTTCAGGAATCGACGAAATCAATACTGCGCTGGAGACAGAAGTCAAGGAGCGGCTTTCACTGGTTGGTATAGAGGTGATCGAAGCAAGGATTTCAAACTTGTCCTACGCACCTGAAATTGCAGGAGCGATGCTTCGAAGACAACAGGCAACTGCCATCATAGCTGCCCGTCAGAAGATCGTAGAGGGAGCCGTCGGGATGGTCAAGCTGGCCCTGGATGATTTGAAAGACAAACATATCATAGAGCTGGATGATGAGAAAAAGGCATCCATGGTTAGTAATTTGCTGGTGGTTCTTTGTGCCGACGAGTCTGCACGTCCGGTGATCAATGCGGGAAGCATCTATTAGTCCACTTTGGCATGAGTAAAAAGAAGTCTTTTGTCTTAAGGGTTCAACCCGAAGTATATGACGCGCTGGAACGTTGGGCGGCAGATGAATTTCGAAGTGTCAACGGTCAGATTGAGTATATTCTGCAACAGGCTTTGAAGTCATTGGGAAGGATTCCAGGTAAGAAAAGCGAACAAAAAGAGGTGAAACCATCGTCCCTGAAGTGATATATTAAAAGATTGTCAAATTTCACAGTTTGAACTTCCTCCATGGATGATGTTTAAATTTTCTAATTTTATATTTGCATTTGCTATCAATTAAATCTGTTATTTTTAGGATATGACCAAAAGTGCCTTACAGAAAGAAAGGGCAAAGTATTCGCCAAAGATGCCGAAAGCTTTGCAGGGAAATGTGAAAATTGTAATTGGGAAGAACACTGAATCGGTTGCCGACCAGGAAGAAATAAAGCGTATTTTCCCAAATACCTATGGAATGCCACTGGTAACGTTCGAAGAGGGTGGGGTACCAGAACCAACACCTGTTATGAATGTTGGCGTCATTTTGTCGGGAGGTCAGGCACCCGGAGGTCACAATGTAATTTCTGGTCTCTTCGACGGTTTACAGAAACTCAACAAGGAGAACAAACTCTATGGTTTCCTTGGCGGGCCCAGCGGACTTGTTTCACACAAATACCTTGAACTTACGGCAGAAATTGTGGATGAATACAGGAATACCGGTGGGTTTGATATCATTGGGTCAGGTCGTACCAAATTGGAAGAGGAAGAGCAGTATGACAAGGGCTTAGAGATATGCAAAGCACTAAATATCAAAGCAATTGTAGTTATTGGTGGGGACGATTCCAATACAAACGCCTGCGTACTGGCTGAATATTATCTCCAAAAAAATAGCGGAATACAGGTCATCGGTTGTCCCAAGACCATCGATGGCGACTTGAAGAATGAGATGATCGAGACCTCTTTTGGATTCGACACCGCTTGTAAGGTCTATTCTGAGTTGATTGGTAATATCATGCGGGATGCGAATTCTGCCAAGAAATACTGGCACTTCATTAAACTGATGGGGCGTTCAGCCTCTCACATTGGACTGGAATGTGCACTTCAGACACAGCCAAACGTCTGCCTGATCTCTGAAGAGGTTGCTGCCAAGGAGCAAACGTTGCAACAAATTGTGGATGACCTGGTTGCAGTGATCTCCAACAGGGCTGCCCACAAGGAAAATTTTGGGGTGGCATTGATCCCTGAAGGGCTGATAGAGTTTATTCCGGAAATGAAGGCGCTGATAGCCGAGCTGAATGATCTCCTGGCGGAAGGACATGCAACTGCCGACGCATTCAATGCATTGGTTACCGACGATGAGAAAAGGGAGTATGTGATCAATCACCTTGCCAACGAAACGTCCAAAGTCTTTAAATCTCTTCCGAAAGGCATCGCCAAGCAGCTTACGCTGGATCGTGATCCACACGGAAATGTTCAGGTATCAAGGATTGAGACGGAAAGACTGCTCATCGAGATGGTGGAGAAACGACTTTCAGTTTTAAAGAAGCAAGGTGAAACCAGGGTAAAGTTCTCGGCCTTGAGTCACTTTTTTGGTTACGAAGGTCGCTGTGCTGCTCCATCTAATTTTGATGCCGATTACTGCTACTCTTTGGGTCAAACAGCTTCATTGCTGATCGCAGATGGAAAATCAGGTTACATGGCTTCTATCCAACATACCACCGCTCCTTCGGAAGAGTGGATAGCCACGGGTGTACCAATTACCATGATGATGAACATGGAACGTCGTCACGGACATATGAAACCAGTCATTCAAAAGGCCCTTGTAAGGCTGGATGATGCTCCTTTCAAAGCTTTTGCAGCAAACCGGGCGGCATGGGCGATCCATACCTCCTACGTATATCCTGGTCCAATTCAATATTGGGGACCTTCTACTGTTTGTGATGCTGCAACCAAAACATTGCAATTGGAACAAGGCAAAATTTAACATCGGTTTTTTACCGATCTTCAGGTAAAAAGTCCATCCGAATATCAATCCGGATGGACTTTTCAGTTTAAGACTTGTGATAAAGCTATTTTTCGTTAACCAGACACACAGTGTGGCAAGCAACCACACCCGCCGTTTCGGTGCGGAGTCGGGATGCTCCAAGGGATACCGGGATGAATCCATTTTTCAGGGCAAGTGCTATTTCAGAAGGATCAAAGTCTCCTTCTGGCCCGATGAGAATTAGAACATTTTTGCCGGTTTGAAGCGCCTCCTTCAGCTTTATTTTAGGGCCATTCTCACAATGGGCAATAAGTTTTATTCCTTCGAATTCGCTGTTTACCAAGTTCTTAAATGCAATTTGACTGGTCAGTTCGGGCAAAAAGGCCTGACCTGATTGTTTCATAGCTGCTACCAAAATTTTTTCAAGTCGTTCAGATTTGACCTCCTTTCGCTCGGCATGCTGGCAGATCAAAGGGACGATCCGGTCAATGCCAATTTCAGTAGATTTTTCAAGGAACCATTCCAACCTGTCGATGTTTTTGGTTGGTGCGATAGCGATGGTCAGGTGGTAATTTCTACTGTTTGAAATGGATATCTCTTCAAAAATCTCCAGCTGACACCCTTTTGGATTGGGATCCAGGATGGTCGCTTCAAAAATAGATCCTTTGCCATTCATCAGTTGAACACGGTCCCCTTTTTTGAGCCGAAGAACTTTTATACAATGTTTCGACTCTTCAACTGAGAGCTGAATGGTTTTACCGAAAATATTTGGCAGATAAAATGAGTTCATAAGAAGCATTAACTATAGAAAATATTGCGACATGCTAAACAATTATTAACCTTCCTGGCAGAAAAGTTATTAAAATTGTATTGTTTATAAATATATCATCAAAATTCAAGCGGAGTCCTTTGTAGGTTAATAAAAACAACTATCTTTAGTCGAGTAAAAATTGTACGGGATATTCATTTATTAATCAGATATGAAACTATTTAGCTATTCTTTCCGTTACAAAGATAGTAAATAGCAGATTTGTTAAAATATTGTAAAATAAGTAAAAAAAAAGTTGTATTTCTTTCTAAACTTTTGTTAATTTGCACCATCTAATAGATAGAAACATTAAATACGTATATTTCAATCAATCTTAAATCATCTTTTATGAAAAAACTTAGCTTAATCGCCGTATTTCTCTTTGCGAGCTTTGCGTTTATATTTGCTCAGGATAAGAGTGAAAAACTACCCTACAAACAGTGGGAAATAGGAGTAAATGCCGGAGTGGCAAATTTTGCTGGATCCACCAATATTTCAAAGGATCACTTCATGGAACATTTTAATAACTTCAACAATGACATGAACCTGGGCTATGGAGTTTTCGTTAAGAAAAATTTTACACATGTTTTTGCATTGGAAGGTGCTTACAATGGTACTTCACTGACTGGTACTCCTGCTGACGGAGCACCAACTAACATGAGACCATACAAAACTGGTATCAATGAGTTTGATTTGAATACCGTTTGGAACATGAACAACCTGCTTTCCAAGAACAAATTTGACCGGAAGATTTACTGGTATGCCAAATTGGGTGCTGGTTTGACCCATGTTAAAAATATTGATTATTCTCTTCCTGCCAGTGTTCAGGGACCATGGAGATATTGGACCATTCCTGTTGGAACAGGAGTAGCTTTCCGTTTGTCTGACAATGTAAGGTTGAATGTTGGAACACAATGGAGTTGGGTTAATACCAACAATATGGATGGTGACATGCAGGGTGGAGTCGGAACAGGCTATTTGATTGCACAGATTCGTGAACAATACCTTTACACACATGCCGGTTTGTCGATTGCTTTGGGTAAGAAACCTGAGAAACCAGCTCCAGTTGTTGAGGCTCCAAAACCACAACCAAAACCAGAGCCAAAACCAGAGCCAAAACCAACTCCTCCAGCTCCTCCAAAACATGTTACTCCTGCCTGTGTAGGTCAGATTTTCAAAGTATACTTCGCTTATGACAAGTGGGATCTGAATGCTGCTTCTGTAGCAGAACTGGATCGTTTGGCCAAGGACATGCAAGAGAACCCATCCGTTAACCTTGAGATGAAATCTCATACTGACAGCAGGGGTCCTGCAAGTTACAACATGAAACTTTCTGAAAAACGTGGTAAATCAGTTTTGGATTACCTGACAGGCAAAGGTATCAGTTCATCAAGGATCAATGCACAGGCATTCGGCGAAACTCAACTCGTCAACAAATGCAAGGATGGCGTAAAATGTACAGAAGATGAGCACAAACTCAATCGCCGGACCGAGACGTTGGTGATCGAATAAGCTAAAATATTTTACCAAAAAAAGCCGCCCCTGTATGCAGAGGCGGCTTTTTTTCTGGTCGAACAAGATAAGCTCTCTTTTAAATGGTCTACGTAATTACAGGTGGTCCGGGATTCGGAAAGTCAACGGTCATAGATTTACTGGGGAAGCAAGGTTTTCCCGTATGCCTGGAGGGTGCCAGATCCATTTTGTCAAAAGAAAGTGAGCGAATCGTGGATGTCAGGGAACGGGTGATACCACCAGATTTTGAGCGCACGATTGCTGATTGGAGACTAAATTTTCTGTTATCGGTCCAAACAGGGACCATAGCCTTCTCCGACAGGGGATTACCTGACCAAATCGCCTACTCATGGTACAAGAAAAAGATCCCATCTGCGTTTATTGAAGAGCTGGTTGCCAGACATCACTATGCTCCCACCGTTTTTGTAGCACCACCCTGGGAAGAGATCTATGGAAGGGATGATATCAGGCAGGAGGGCTTTGAAGAGGCATTGCAAATTCACGATCATATTTTGAAGGCATATTTGAAATATGGCTATAAAATTGTTAACTTACCACTGGTAAATCCGGAGGCCAGGGTTCAGTTCATTTTGAACTTCCTGTATATTTGAATTTAACGTTAAAATTGCAAAGCTTTTGATGCTTCATGCACCAATAATAGTGATATTTGCTACAATTAATCGTCTATCTAAAAAAATCACCAAGATGTTAAAAATTCAAACACTGAACAAGATTGACCATGAAGGTCTGCAGGTTTTTCCGCTGTCAAAATATGAGATTGCCAGTGAGCTGCCTAATCCTGACGCCATTCTTTTACGGAGTTTTTCTATGCATGAGATGGTACTTCCAGCAACCCTCAAAGCAGTAGCCCGAGCTGGAGCCGGTGTCAACAATATCCCAATAGATCGTTGTACCGACAAGGGAATAGTAGTCTTCAACACCCCCGGTGCAAATGCCAATGCAGTCAAAGAACTGGTTATTGCCGGAATGTTGCTTGCTTCAAGGGATATTACCGGTGGAATTGCCTGGGCGCAGACATTGAAAGCTGAAGGTGATAAAGTTCCCGCACTGGTAGAAAAGGGCAAGGCTGCCTTCGGCGGAATTGAATTGCGTGGAAAAACCCTGGCCATCATTGGGTTGGGTGACATCGGTGTGCTTGTGGCCAATATTGCCAAATCGCTGGGAATGAAAGTGATCGGCTTCGACCCTTTTATTACAGTTGACCATGCATGGAAACTTGATCAGAGTATTGTAAGGTCGGAAAGTATCGAAGGATGTCTGGCGCAGGCAGATTTTATTACCTTGCATGTTCCTTTGATGGGGGCTACCCGGGAACTGATCAATTCTGAGAAGATTGCTGTGATGAAGGATGGCGTAAAAATATTGAATTTTGCCAGGGGAGAATTGGTATGCAACCCGGATATCATTGCCGGAATTGAGCGCAAGAAAGTTGCCTGCTATGTGACGGATTTTCCGGATGCTTCGTTGCTTGGAGTCCCCGGTGTGATTCCAATTCCCCATCTGGGGGCATCGACCAACGAGTCTGAAGTAAATTGTGCCATCATGGGTGCCAACCAGCTGATCGATTTCCTGGAGAATGGAAATATCCGTAACTCCGTCAATTTCCCGGCAGCTTCGATGGATCGGACCTGTTGTGCCAGATTGATCATCGCAAACAGGAATATCCCCAACATGGTTAGTCAAATTACGGCAATCCTGGCACAAGATGGGATTAATATCTCAAACATGCTGAACCGCAACAAGAATGAGATTGCCTACAATATCATTGATACCGATCACAGCGAATTGCCAGAACAGGTTAAACAGAAAATAGAGATCATTGAAGGCATTTTAATGGTGAGAGTGATCCAATAGTTATATTTTTCCTACATAATATACCATGAAATGCCCTGGAGAAACATTTACACCAACCAAAAATGTTTAAATGGGTGTTCCATTATAACTTTAAAACAAATTTTATACTGATGAACAATAGTATTGCCAATAAAGCAGCAGATAACATTCGGATTCTTTCGGCAGCGATGGTTGAAAAATCCAATTCTGGTCACCCTGGTGGAGCAATGGGGGGTGCAGACTTTATCAATATCCTCTACTCCGAGTTTTTAAATTATGATCCGGCCGATTTATCCTGGCCTTTTCGTGACAGGTTTTTTCTGGATCCCGGGCACATGTCTCCAATGTTGTATTCCGTGCTGTCGTTGGGTGGTAATTTTACCATGGACGACCTTAAGAATTTCCGTCAATGGGGTTCGGTAACACCGGGGCACCCTGAAGTAGATGTGGAGCGTGGTATCGAGAATACCTCCGGCCCGTTGGGTCAGGGTCATGCCATGGCCGTAGGGGCAGCCATTGCTGAGCGATTCATGGTGGCCCGCTTCGGGGAGTGGATGGCTCACAAAACCTATACTTTTATCTCTGACGGAGGAGTACAGGAGGAGATCTCTCAGGGTGCAGGCCGGCTGGCCGGCCATTTGGGATTGAACAACCTTATCATGTTTTACGATTCAAACGATATTCAGCTGTCTACTGAAACCAGTTCAGTGACCTCTGAAGATACGGAAGCCAAATACAAAGCCTGGGGCTGGAATGTTACTACCATCAATGGCAATGATCCAGATGCCATTCGTGCCGCACTTAAAGCTGCCCAGTCAGAGCAAAAACGTCCTACCCTGATCATTGGAAAGACCATCATGGGAAAAGGTGCTGTAAAAGAGGATGGTACAAATTTTGAGCGTCAATGTTCTACGCATGGACAACCACTTTCCCATGCCGGTGCCTCTTTCAAGAAGACCATTGCCAATTTGGGTGGTGATCCCGAAAACCCTTTTGTAATTTTCCCGGAAGTGGCAGCACTCTATCAAGCCAGGAAGGAAAGCCTGCTCAAATGGGCCGATGAAAAAAATGACGAAGAGGACAAATGGGCAGCAGCCAATCCTGAACTGGAAGCAAAACTTGAAAGTTTCTTGTCCGGGGAGGTAGCTGGATTTGATTATTCCAAAATCAATCAGAAGCCTGGTGCTGCTACCAGAAATGCTTCTGCTACCGTTTTGGCAGCTTATGCCAAGGGGGTGGAGAACATGATCGTCTCCTCAGCCGACCTCTCCAATTCAGACAAGACAGATGGCTTTCTAAACAACAGCCATGCCTTTACCAATGGCGATTTTTCCGGTGCTTTCCTTCAGGCTGGAGTATGCGAGCTAACCATGGCTTGTGTAATGAATGGAATGGCTTTGCATGGTGGTGTAATTCCTGTTTGCGGGACATTCTTTGTCTTTTCAGATTACATGAAACCTGCCCTTCGAATGTCTGCCTTGATGCAGTTGCCAGTTAAGTTTGTCTGGACCCACGATGCGTTCCGCGTTGGAGAAGATGGCCCAACACACCAGCCGGTTGAGCATGAAGCCCAGCTTCGTTTGATGGAGCAACTCAAAAACCACCATGGCGACAACTCTGTTTTGGTTCTAAGGCCGGCTGATGCGAGTGAAACTACGGTTGCCTGGCAAATCGCCCTCGAAAATACAACCACCCCTACCGCACTTATCCTCTCCCGTCAGAATATCAAAGATCTGCCAGCAGCCACCAACAGACAGGAGGAGGCAAGGCAACTGGCTAAAGGTGCCTATGTGGTCGAAGCATGCGAAAATCCCGATGTAATATTGGTTGCCTCTGGTTCTGAAGTGGCAACCCTTGTAGAAGGAGCACAGCTGCTCAGGGAACGCGATGGCAAGAAAGTGAGGATCGTCTCGGCGCCGTCTGAGGGGCTCTTCAGGGAACAGGACAAAGCCTACCAGCAGATGGTTCTAACTCCTGGTATTCCCAAATTTGGATTAACTGCCGGTCTCCCGGTTACCTTGAAAGGATTGGTTGGAGACGATGGAGCTGTTTGGGGATTAAACTCTTTCGGTTTCTCAGCTCCTTACCAGGTTTTGGATGAGCAATTAGGCTTCACTGCAGAGAATGTCTACAAACAAGTCAATATTCTTCTGGGATAATCCTATGTATTATTTCTATTGGGGGCGGTCAGCAATGACGGCCCTTTTTTTTTAACCTTCTGGTTTGGGTTTTGGAAAAGGATAAAGGATAAAGGATAAAGGTTAAAGGTTAAAGGGAAAAGGATAAAGGTTAAAGGTTAAAGGGGAAAGGATAAAGGATAAAGGATAAAGGATAAAGGGAAATGGAAGTGAAATCCAGGATAAAACGGAGGCACCCCTGAAAAATGAAAGTGCGGGAAGTTGAAGCGATAAGTCTCAGGGTAGATTTTCCCTGATCTGGAAGCTAAAACCAACTTTTGAAACGCTTTCAATCAGAATAGCTGGATCATCCTGGAGATATTTGCGCAATTTGGAGATGTAAACATCCAGACTTCTACCCGAAAAATAGTCGTTTGTTCCCCATATTTTCTTGAGGATCTCCTCTTTTTTGACAATTTGACCCCTGTTCTGAACCAAGAGGAACAACACCTCATTTTCCCTAACCGTCAATCTTTTACAATCTCTTTGAAGGCAAAGACATTGGTTGTGGTATTCATATTGGTACTTTCCAAGCGTAATTTTCTCACTGACAGCTTCCGGCTTTGGTTCTATACGGTTAAGAATTGCCTGAATTCTGCAGAAGAGTTCATCTTCATCGAATGGTTTGGTAATGTAATCATCTACTCCTAGGTTAAAACCATTGATTTTATCCTCTTTCATGGAACGAGCAGTAACGAAAATAACAGGAATATCCGATTTCTTTTCCCTTATTTTTTTTGCCAGGGTAAACCCATCCATCCCTGGTAACATGACATCCAGAATTGCAAACTGAAAAGTACGGCTGTTAAAAGCATTCCATCCTGAAATCCCATCTTTGCAGAGGGTAATTTCCAACCCCTTGGAGGTCAGGAATTCAGTCATCAGATACCCCAGATTCTGGTCATCTTCCACCAACAGAATTTTTACTTTTTGATCAGTCATTGTTCTTCTATTTTTGGAAAATGAAGGATAAACCGACTTCCTTTGCCTATTTCACTTTCCACAGCGATGGTGGCATGATGGGCCTTCAAAACCTCTCTGACATAGTACAGTCCTATACCGAATCCCTTGGTATTGTGTTCATTACCAGAAGATATGCGGTAATACTTTTCGAAAATCCTTTTCCTTTCGCCGGGCGCTATACCCATTCCTTTGTCGGTTATTTCTACCTGGATCCCCTCTTTTGATCGTTTTAAAAACACGCCAATATCCAGCTTGTCCGGAGAATACTTGCAGCTATTAACCAACAAGTTCATCAGCACATGGACCAGTTCATTGTGGTCACCTTGAATGATAAATGACCCCTCTTCATAATCTTTTTTGATGGTACCCTCTTTTTCCTCAACAAGGAACTCTACTGACCGGATGGCTTCTTCAAGAATTGTTGCCAATTCCAGTGGTTCAAATCGATAAGCGAGGTTATCTTGCTCTATGGCCGCCAATTGCAAAATATGGTCAGATTGACGCTGCAACCTTTTGTTTTCTTCCAGTATGGTTTCTGAATAACGCCTGATTTTTGGGTTGTCGAGGGCTTGGGGCGATTGTTGTATCATCTTAGCCGCCAAAGAGATACTCGAAATTGGGGTTCTGAATTCATGGGCCAGATTGTTGACCATCTCCTTGATATTTTTGGAGAGGCTAACCTCTTTTAGGTAAAAGCGGATTACGAGGATAAACGAAAATCCGATGATTAGAATGAGCAGGACTGAACCAAGAAACATCATTCCCATCCGGTGAAGGAAAAAGTTGTACCTGTTTGGAAATACAACTCCAATCTCTGTATCCGACATCTCCAAGACATTGTCCAGACTCAGCCTGTAACAGGATGACCCAACCATTTGATCGAGATTGCTGATTTTCAAAGTGTCCTTTCCTTTAAAGATGGCCAGATCGTAAGCCAGGTCTATGTCGTACCGCGCCAACTCATCCCGGATCTGGCTGTCAAGGTTTTTCCAAACATGGGGCGTCTTGTTTCTGCTGGCCCTGAAAGAGCTGTCGCAGGAGATGCTGTTCTGCATGGATTGACACAAACCCTCATCTTTGCTTAATTCTGCGATGGATTGATTGAGTGCAATCCTGACACTCTTGCTGAAAAGTGCCTCTTCAATCCTGTAAGAGTACAACAACCAATGTACCTGCATACCTAATAGCACCAGGATAGATAGCAGGGCAGTCGAAATGAGGAGGTATCTTTTAAAGTGATTCATCACCACAAAATTAAGAACAAAATCGTTCTGTTTGAACTTTTAACAAAGCTTTAACAACAATCGTGTTAGGCGCGTCTTTTTTTTTGCTTATTTTGAATTCAAATAAATAATAAAACTTTTTGATATGAAAAAATTAGCCATTGTATTGTCGTTCGTATTCGCCGCCGCCATGATAGCTCCTGCTTTTGCAGCTGATCCGGTAAAAAAACCTGCTGACAAAGCTGTTGTTGCAAAAGAAGGTGCCAAAGAGGGCAAAGGATGTGCCAGTGATTGTGCAAAAACTTGTGGTGACAAAAAAGAGGCAGCTTCATGTTGCAGCTCCAAAACAGCTTCAACTCCAGCTCCTGCAAAAAAATAAGAATTTTCTTACCATTTCGATACAGAAAAGAGGCTCATCGGCCTCTTTTCTGTTTTTATACGAGTTCCTCACGTTTATTTGGAGGGTTTGGAATCGCATTTATTTTGGGGTTTCAAAATATTTTGAGCGCACAGCATAGTCCATGCCTAAGCCGATTGCAAGAATCCTTTTGGCAGCAGATAGCCGGAAAACTTTATATCAGATAATTCGTATATTCAGATACAATTATAAGTAACGATGAACAAGCCACCTGTCTATCTGGTTGATGGACGTTATCTGTACTATACTTTTCTTGCGGGAGCTCACCGAGTTCTGCTGAATCAGACTGAACTCAACAGAATCAATGTATTTCCTGTCAACGACAAGGATACAGGAACAAATTTGGCCTCCACGGTTCGATCCATCATTGACGGCATTCGACCTGATCGCTCCTTTACTACCACCGCTGGTTTTATAGCCGAGGCTGCCCTCATCGGCGCCAGGGGCAATTCAGGAGTGATTTTTGCCCAGTTCTTCTATGGTCTCAGCCTTGAATCAGGCGACAAGCACGAACTTACCTTTGCTGAATTCGCCGAAATGATAAAAAAATCAGTCCGACATATGTACCAGGCAGTGGCAAATCCGGTGGAAGGAACCATGCTGACTGTCGTAAGTGACTGGGCTGATTTTCTTTACAGTAGACGAGAATCACTTACCGATTTTGACCAGGCCTTCATTGAATCCATGGAAGTGCTGAAAAAATCGTTGATCGAGACGAAAGAGAAGTTGAAGGTTCTCAAGACCATGAATCTGGTAGATGCCGGCGCCAAGGGATTTGTTCTATTCATTGAGGGTGTCATCGACCTGATCCGATCCAAAAATTTAAGGACCCTGGTGACTGAAGTTCCTCCACTTGTCACGTTGGTTCACAGCGAAGCTTCCGAAGCTGAAGACATTGAATACAGATATTGTACGGAGGCATTGATTAAGGATCTGACGATGGATATGCCTGCGGTTCAGGATATGCTTCAGCGATACGGCAATTCTGCAGTTATCGCAGGCGCCGCGAAGACAACCCGGATACACATCCACACCAACCGTCCGGCTGAACTTTTTCACGAATTAAAGGACTTTGGCACCATTACCTCCCAAAAAGTGGATGATATGGTCCGACAAAATGAAGTGGTGAAAAAGCGCAAGTGGAACATTGCACTGGTAACTGATTCAACCTGCGATTTATCCCAGGAATTGCTGGATTTTTACCAAATCTCGGTAGTGCCCATTAACCTTAATTTTGGCGATAACCACTATCTTGACAAAGTGACCATCACACCTGACCAGTTTTACGACCTGCTCGAGCACAATCCTACCTTCCCGCGTACATCGCAGGTGAATGAGCGCACTTTTACCAATCTTTATTCCCATCTTGCTTCACACTATGATGCGGTTATTTCCATTCATCTTTCCGGCCAGTTGAGCGGTACCTTGCTTAGTAGCCAGAAGGCAGCCAAAAGAATCAGTGCTGAATTTGGTAAACCGGTTCATGTTTTTGACTCCAGAAGTTTGACCGGTGCTTTGGGATTGATCGTGTTGCGCACGGCCATGGCAATAGAAAATGGAGTACCAATGGCAGATTTGCTATTTTCCATTGATGGGTGGATCAAAAAATCCAAAGTATTTGTAAGTGTAAAAACGCTTAAATACATGGTGAAGGGGGGGAGGGTATCGGGACCAAAAGGCGTGATATCAGCTATGCTTAATATCAAACCAATCGTCTCATTGGATGAAAATGGGAAAGCCTTGCTGATTGGGAAAACGTTTAGCCAGTCATCCAACATGAAGCTGGTAATCAAAAAGATCAGCTTGCTTCATGCCCGGCAACAAATTTGGAACTATGTCGTACTCCATGCACACAATCCTTCAGGAGCTATTGATTATGCAAATCGAATGAAGCTTCTTACTGGCCGGGATCCGGTCTCCGTCGTAGATATATCACCTGTAATTGGAATGAATGCAGGTGTCGGTGCAACAGCTGTTTCAATAATGTTAACATAATGACCATGGATTTTTTTCAGATCTATCTACTTAACCTTGCCGTCCTCGTCATCCTGATGACATTGTTGTGGCTGGTTAGCATATGGTTAAAGAATGTCAGTATTGTTGATCTTTTTTGGGGATTTGGATTCGTCGTTTCAGCTGGTGTTTATGCTGTTTTGAGTGAAGATATTGGTGCAAGGGGTTTACTTGTTCTTTCCCTTGTAACAGTTTGGGGAATCAGGCTTTCAGGATACCTTGCCTGGCGTAACATTGGCAAAGGGGAGGATTTTCGCTACCGTGAATTCAGGCGGCAATATGGGGAGAAACGCTATTGGTGGATCAGCTATTTTCAAACCTTCTTGTTACAGGGAGTGCTGATGTGGCTGATTTCGGCTCCGTTACTCGGGTCCATGAAGGTCTTTGGTGTGCAGGAAATTTCAATGATCGACTTTGCCGGCCTTGCCATATGGATCATTGGTTTTGTTTTCGAAGCTGGTGGTGACTGGCAATTGGCAAAGTTCAAGTCCAATCCCGCCAACAAGGGAAGTGTATTGAACAGCGGTTTTTGGCGCTATACACGCCATCCCAATTATTTTGGAGATGCCGCCGTTTGGTGGGGCTTTGCCCTTTTCTCCATCTCTTCTGGCAACTATCTGCCGGTTTTGGGCTCTCTGCTTATGACAGCCCTGATCATCAAAGTATCCGGGGTCTCCTTGTTGGAGAAAACTTTAAAGTCGGATAAACCAGGTTATGCCAATTACATCCGGCAAACATCCGCCTTCCTACCGTGGTTTCCAAAAAAACTTTGACCATGAACTTTCTTCTTCAAAATATTTGGTTGATTCTTTTCTTTGTATGGGGCATTCCGCTTACCTCATTTCGCAGTAAATTCAGAAAGTTTGTTTATCAAACCGATAGTTGGCTAATCAATATAAAACCCTATTTCATGAAAGAACTAAAGGCATTGTTTGGTGATAGTTTCCCCAATAACCAGCAATATTACCGGCTGAGGAACTCCTACCGTATCTACCTCTCCATATATTTTCTTTTGTTTTTGCTCTATTTTAATTTTCAATCCTCGGCACAGACTTCTTCTACTCCTTCAACCGTAGAAGTAATCACGGGCTCCTCTATTCCGGAGTTCTCGCTGCATGACCAAAATGATCAGCTCTTCGACATCCGTTCAGTTTTAGGCAAAAAGAACCTGGTAATCTATTTTTATCCCAAAGATGACAGTCCTGGTTGTACCAAGCAAGCTTGTAGCTTTAGAGATCAGTTTGAAGTATTCAGGGAGGCAGATGCGTTGATTATTGGCATCAGTTCGGGATCCGTTAAAAGTCACAAGGAGTTTGCAGCAAAGTACAACCTAAATTATACCTTGCTGAGCGATGAAGGAAACCATGTTCGGAAACTTTTTGGGGTACCTACCAATTTCCTGGGATTGGTTCCCGGGAGGGTAACCTATGTCGTCAACAAGGAGGGGAAGGTCGTATTCATCTTTAACTCCCAAATGAATGCGGAACAGCACGTGACTGAGGCACTCCAGATCTTGAAAGCCTTGAAGTAATGACCTCTATTCATTACCTTTTGCTTGCGGTAGCCTACCTTTCCGGTGCGGTGCCATATGGTTACCTCCTTACCAGGAAATCGACGGGTTTGAATATTTTGAAGGAAGGTAGCGGCAACATTGGGTCCACCAATGTTGGAAGGATTGCGGGAAAAGCTGTTGCATTGCAGGTACAATTACTGGATATGGTGAAAGGAATGTTACCCGTTGCTTTGGTACTTCTGCTGGACAAGCTTGCATGGCTGGATTTCCCCGACTATTACATTTTCCTGATTGCTTTACTTACGATCATTGGTCACAATTTTTCTATCTTCCTTGGTTTCAGAGGAGGGAAGGGGGTCAATACTACGCTGGGAGCCTCTGTCCTGTTGGCACCAATCTCCGTTTTTTCATCGGTTGCTGTGTACTTTCTGGTCAAATGGCAATTGAAGTTCGTTTCTGCCGGGTCTATCGCCTTGGCCCTATTTTTGCCGGTGAGCGGCTATTTGATCAGTTCCGACAAGCTGATTCATTTCTATTTGTTGGTTTGTTGCCTGCTGATTCTGCTAAGACATACAGGAAACCTCAAAAGGCTGATTGCCGGACAGGAACGACGCTAACCAAAAAAATATTAAAAAATATTCCGGAAGACAATTTTAATTTTTTGGATTGTTTTCATTGAAATTGATTAATTGGAATCATTTCAAATATAGATCCTCTCTTAATTTATATCGAAAATAAATTAAGAGAGGATTTTCTTTGCTCACAGCTGTTTGGTGAGTTAAGTGATAGAATATTAGTTGTTTAACATTGTTAACAAATGTATGCAATAATCGAGATAAGTGAAATGATGTTAAAAGCTATTTTGTAACCAAATCAATTGAACCGTCAAACCTGTTTCAGAACTTTTAAGCCATCTGTTTTTTGATTCATTCAGTTAGTTTTACGCTTCATTTGGATGGTAAAATGAATCTTCTGGAATGAGTTTTATGGTTAAAAGTCCTGGAAATTGGATAACTTCACTGAGTATGATCCAAAAAACTGGTTCCAGCTGGTCCTAATTCTAAACTTAATTGGTAATAAGTATGAAATTGAACAATGCTGTCATTCACCAAATTTTTATAACATTTCTGGTATTGGTTGTCGCCGTTGTTGTTTCAATTTTGTTGTACATGGGTTTTGATTACTACACAATTCCATTGGAGGAGCGGCACTTTCATCCGTTGAACCAGTCGTTCAGGGCCAGTGGAGTGGTAGGTCATGGATTGGGTATTGTGGGTACGTTTCTGATCATCTTCGGCGTATTTTCCTACATGGCGCGGAAGCGACTTCGGGTATTTTCCAGAATTGGCATTCTGAAGCATTGGCTGGAGTTTCATATATTCCTTTGCACCCTGGGGCCTTTCCTGATTCTGTTTCACACGACTTTCAAATTTGGTGGTATCGTTGCCGTAAGTTTCTGGAGCATGGTGGCCGTTTTTCTTAGCGGAATCATTGGCAGGTACATCTATCTCCAAATACCCAGGTCTATTGAAGGACAGGAGCTTACACTGCTGGAGCTGGAGGATCAAAAAATTGAAATGAACAAACAACTAAGGCAATCGGTAACACTGGATGAGAGCATCTATGAACTGACCAGTAATCTCTCTGGTGCTGAAGGGAAGCGAGTCAGGTTTTTTGGCCGAAGCAAGGATGAACGAATGGCATTGAAAAGGCTTAGAATGGAGTTGAAGCAACAGCACATTCCGGAAATCAGGTCCAGGGAGATTGTTCAATTGTTTAAGGACCAATTGACCTTGAAAAGCAGAATCGGGCGGTTGGTATCGATGCAAAAACTCTTTGCCTATTGGCATGTGGCGCATCTGCCTTTTGCCTTGATTATGTTGGTGGTGATGATTATACACGTAGTGGTGGCGCTTACTTTTGGGTACAAATGGATTTTTTAGCGATGGAAGTACTGATTGAGAAACTGGTTATTTATTCATCCGTTGCAATCTTCATTGCCGGAATTATTCTCTTTTACCTCTACAAGCAGCGGAGGGATTCCCGGATTGTAGAGGCCAAAATTGCCATTGCCAAGGAGGAGGGGTTGTATGAGCCTGTTACGCTCCATCCGGTCATTGATGTCAACAGCTGTATCAGAAGTGGTGCATGCATCAGTGCCTGTCCGGAGAAGGATATCATTGGAATAAAAGATGGAAAGGCCACCATCATCAATGCTTCCCATTGTGTCGGGCATGGCGCCTGCTTTCATGCTTGTCCGGTAGAAGCTATCACACTTTTTATTGGCACCGAGAAGAGAGGAGTCGACCTGCCGCATGTCGATCAGACTTTTGAATCCAATGTCCCCGGTGTATACATTGCCGGCGAGATGGGTGGAATGGGGCTGATTAAGAATTCAGTTGAACAGGGCAAGCAAGCTGTAGAGAATCTGACCAGGAAAATAGACAAGAGTGTAGAGGCTCAGTATGACCTTATCATAGTTGGTGCAGGACCAGCAGGTATATCAGCTTCTTTAACCGCAAAAAGGAATAAACTCAACGCACTGCTTCTTGAGCAGGATAGCCTGGGTGGTACCGTTTTTACCTTTCCGCGATCAAAAATTGTAATGACTTCCGCCATGGACCTGCCGTTGCACGGAAAAGTCAAATTGTTTGAAACCAGTAAATTGGAACTATTAAATCTATGGACAAATGTTCTTACCAGGAATGGGATAGTCTTGAAAGAGAATACCAAGGTTGAGTCCATCACGCCGGTTGAAAAGTATTTTGTCAGCAAGACTTTGCATGGAGAAGAATTTACATCCCGCAAGGTATTGCTAGCCATCGGCAGAAGGGGTTCTCCACGTAAACTGAATGTGCCTGGTGAAGAAAGTACCAAGGTTGCCTATCGGTTGCTGGAACCGGAGCTCATTCAAGGTAAGAAGATTGTAGTCGTCGGTGGGGGGGACTCTGCCATCGAATCTGCCTTGCTGCTTGCAGATCAGAACCAGGTTACCCTTTCGTACAGAAGTGATCTGTTTGGCAGGCTAAAACCCCGAAACAACGAGAAAATAAAGGAGGCGATCGCTTCACAAAAGGTTAGCGTCCTTTTTAATTCATTTCTGACCCTGATCGAGGACCATCAGGTTAAAATATCGCTGAAGGAGAGAGCAGAGGAATTGGTGTTGGAAAACGACCTCATTTTCATTTTTGCCGGAGGTGAATTGCCAACGCAGTTTTTAGAAAAGATAGGTATACGCATCACCAAAAAATTTGGAGAAGCAATATTGAAACACGAAAAAAAATAGCCACTTGGGATGAGCTTTAAACTTGGTACATGGGTTCTTCTGGCAATGCTGTTGCTTTCATTGGAGGCAGGTGCACAAATCTCACCCGGTGAGTTGGCCAAGGTGCATGCCCATTTGGAAGGAATGGCCAATTGTACCCAATGCCATACTTTGGGGGCAAAAGTCTCCAATGAGAAGTGTTTGGATTGCCACAAGGAGATCAAGGCCCGGTTAAACGAATCCAGGGGATTTCATGCATCAGACAAGGTGAAAAGCAAGGATTGCATCATTTGCCACAGTGATCACTACGGCAGGAATTATGATATTGTACACCTGGTAAAGGATAAATTTGACCACAACGAAACAGGGTACAAACTGGAAGGGAAGCATGCAACGAAGGATTGCAAGGATTGTCACAAAAGGGATTTCATTGCCAGCAATGAGCTGAAGAAGAAACAGGAAACTTACCTTGGTTTGAGCGATCAGTGCCTCACCTGCCATGAGGATGTGCACCAGAAAACCCTTGCCGTCAATTGCCAGAATTGCCATACTCTCGACGCATTTAAACCGGCATCCAAATTTGATCACAACAGGGCCAAATTCCGGCTTAAAGCCAAACATGCGGAGGTTGCCTGCGAGAAGTGTCACACCAGGAGTCTTCGGAATGGTAAAGATTTTCAGCAATTTACAGGATTGCAATACAACGGCTGCGTCAATTGTCACAAGGATCCACACGAGAATAAATTTGGTCAGACCTGCGCGCAGTGTCATGTGGAAGAGTCTTTTCGATCAGTAAAAAGCCTGGGTCAGTTTGATCACAGCAAGACAGGTTTTAAGCTGGCAGGTAGGCACCAGCAGCTTGCCTGCAAACTCTGCCACAAGGTGAGTGTCACGGCTCCGGTTAAGCACGAAAGGTGTACAGATTGTCACAAGGATTACCACAACAACCAGTTCCGGAGGGAAGGAAAATCTCCTGATTGTTCTGAATGTCACGATGTTTCAGGCTTTAATCAGTTCTCTTTTTCCATTGAGAAGCACAATCAAAGCAAATTTAAACTGGAAGGCGCCCATCTCGCTGCACCTTGTTTTGAATGTCACAGGAAGGAAAAGGAGTGGAGCTTCAGGAACATTGGTGAGAGATGTGTGGATTGCCACAAGGATATTCACCAGAATGGTATCAATACGAAATACTATCCATCCCAACGTTGCGAAAATTGTCACAAGGTAGCAGCCTGGAACGAAGTTCAATTTGATCACCTCCAAACCTCCTTTGTGCTGGAAGGGAAGCACTCCACCACCTCCTGCAAGGATTGTCATTTCGACCCTCAGTTAAAAGAGGTGGCCAATCAGAAGTTTAATACAAAAACTGGCAATTGTGAATCCTGTCACAAAGATATTCACCAAGGTCAGTTTAAGGATCGCAGAGTTGACTATTGTGTCAGATGTCACGGTTTTGAGAACTGGAAACCTGAAAAGTTTGACCACAATTCGACCAGGTTTAAACTGGACGGGGGGCACAAGGATGTGGCATGCATTAAATGTCACAAAGTAGTAACCCAGGGGAGCACTCAATTTACAAATTACAAATTCAAAGAGATCCTATGCGTAACCTGTCACTTACGGTAATTGTCCTGTTGATAGCGTTTTATGTCAATGGACAAAGCTCCCCGCACGGGAAGGAGTTTAAAGTGGATTGTTCGCAGTGCCATACCTCGCAGAACTGGAAGGTGAATACTGCCGCAATACAGTTTAATCATGCCACCACCAATTTTCAACTCGAAGGTCAGCATAGGGTCATAGATTGCAAGGAGTGCCACATTGCACTTGTTTTCAAAGATGAAAGGCGGAATTGTCAGGATTGCCACAAAGATCTTCACAACCAGACCCTTGGAAAAGATTGTGAAAAGTGCCATTCCCCGAAAACCTGGAAAATCATTGAGACGACCACCATGCACCAGCAAACACGTTTTCCACTCCTGGGTGCCCACCGCACGGTAAGTTGCGCTGAATGTCACAAATCAGCATCTGTCTACCAATTTGAAACTTTGGGTATTGAATGTGTGAATTGTCACAGGGAGGATTACTTGCAAACAAAAACACCGGATCATCTAGCCGGCAAATATTCTACCAATTGCCTGGAGTGCCACAATGCCAACACCAACAGCTGGAATTCCGGAATGATCAACCATGATTTCTTTCCGCTGACTGCTGGTCATAATGTTGGATGCAGTTTGTGCCATACGAGTGGCAAGTATACCAAAATCTCGACAGAATGTAATTCATGCCACAACAAACAATTTACCACGGCACAGCTACCAAAGCATGTGGAAGCCGGAATACCTGCCAAATGTGAGAATTGTCACACCATTACCGGATGGAAACCTTCCACTTTTAACCATCTGACAACCGGATACGAATTGAAGGATTCCCACAAAGGCATTGTGCAATGTGCAGATTGTCACAAAGGTAATTTAACCTCTGCCCAGCAGGGATGCATCAGTTGTCACCAGGTTCAGTACAACAACGCCCCCAACCACACAAAAGTGAATTTTTCAAAGGATTGTGCAGCTTGCCATACCCAGAAGAATTGGGTGGAGAGTAGTTTTAACCATGCTACTACCAATTATCCATTGACAGGCGCTCACAAGACGGCCAAATGCGCTGCATGTCATGTAACTACATTGGCCGGGACCTCAACCGTTTGCAGCAGTTGTCACCTGCCAGCCTTTAACTCTGCACAGATTCCGGCCCACAGTAGTGCGGGGATTCCAAAGGAATGTGCCACCTGTCATACAACAACCGCCTGGAAACCGTCGTCCTTCAATCACACCACTGCAGGTTATGAGCTAAAGGGAGCACATAAAACGATTGTGCAATGTTCATCGTGCCACAAAGGGAATGTTACCTCTGCTCCCCAAACATGTATCGGATGCCATCAGGCCAAATATGATGGTGCCCCAAGTCACAAG
>CAMCBW010000061.1 GCA_945873105.1 Tangfeifania diversioriginum | reverse complement strand
AAAACAAGAATCCGTCAAGGCTATATGAACTCCGCTTCGCTTCGGCCTTGACAAATCCTTGTTTTGAACTAAAAAATGGTTTACGAAGAAGAAAAGGGCGAATTTTAAGGATTTTAGCTTTAAAATTTGTTTTTCAACATAGAAGACTTGGGGACTAAGGGACTAAGAGATTGGAACTCCTGAGGTTGAAGAATTGAAACAAAGAAACGGGGAAACGAAGATAGAGGGAAAGAAGAGTTGAAAGGACGCAGAGAGGATCAGAAGAGGAAATTATGCTTTACCGCGTAGCGGTTACAGTATTGTAGCCCCGGGGATATGAATGCCGGGAGTTCACCCGTCCGCGATAGCACATTGAAAAAAGATGATAGGTTCGATTCGGACGGAAGGGATAGAGGTTGAACATAGAGCAGAGGCCATGCCCCATGCTCTCTGCCCTCTGCTCCATGCCCTCCGCCCTCTGCTAAAGAGTAGGAAGATAATTGGAGATAAAAGCTCTCAGGGAGCAAACCCTGATACGTTCTTTGAAAATGTAGTCATCAGAAGAGGGAGTAATGACATAGTTGATGGGGGCATTCAAATCCGCAAAGGCGAGATAGTTCCCTTTGGTCAGTTGCGGGGAGTTGGAATATTTGATTTCGGCAGTTGCCACCACGGTTAACCCTATGGTGAATACCAGATCGACTTCTGCACCATGATGCGTCCGGTAGAAGTATAAATCAATCCGATTCTTTTTCAATGCTTCAATTTGGTTGATCACAAAGGATTCCCAGGAGCTCCCAATAATTGGATTTCCCGATAAATTGATGAAATCGGTTATCCCAACCAAGTGATGCAATATCCCGGTATCGGTGAGGTAAACTTTTGGACTTTTTACCAGTCGCTTTGACATATTCCATGAAAAAGGATGAAGGCTTTTCAGCAAAAAAGCATCTTCCAGAAAGTCGACATACCGTTTGACAGTAGGTGTAGATATCCCCAGCGAATTTCCCAGTGTGGTTGCATTAAATAGGTTTCCGTTTAGATGGGCCATCATTGTCCACAAATTGCGGATAATTTTGGGTGAAGCGCTTAATCCCAACTGCAACAGATCGCGGTTTAGATAGGTGCTGATAAAATTCTCCATCCAGAGGTGTGACTGTTCGTCCTTAAGTTCAAATAGTACATTGGGAAAACCTCCCTTGATCCAGAGGTCGTTTGGAGAAACAATATCCTGAATTTCGGTCAAATCAAATGGATATAACCGGTGGTAGGCAATTCTTCCGGCCAAAGATTCGGATGAGTTCCGGATTAACTCAGGAGAAGCCGATCCGAGCAGAAGAAATCGAGCAGGCTCACGTCGTTGATCAACCAGACCACGTATCAATGGATAAAGCTCTTTTTTGTGCTGAACTTCATCTATTACAATCAGGTGATCGGAATGAGCCGCCAAAAACAATTCAGCGTCATTTAGTTTAAATAAGTCAGATTGAATTTCTAAATCAAGATAAATAGCAGGTTTGTCCGATTCAGCTAAAATCTGTTTGGCCAAAGTTGTTTTTCCTACTTGTCGTGGCCCGATAATGGAAACAACCGGAAAATAACTCAATGAATCCTTTATTTCTGAAAGTATTCTTCTGTTGATCATATCATTAATTTATTTTTTCTTAGTTGTATTTTTAATATTTCACGTCAAATATACTAATTTATCCGTGAAATATTAAAATGCAATATTAAATATTCACGGATAAACCATAATTAATAAGCAAAAAATGATACACTTAGCAAAAATTGACAAGTATTACGACTCAAAGTTTCAGCGGACTTTCGTCTTAAAAGGCATTAACCTCGATGTGAAGGAGGGTGAATTCGTCAGTATCATGGGTCCCAGCGGATCCGGGAAATCCACTTTGCTCAACATTATCGGTTTACTGGATGAACCCTCTGCAGGTGAATACTCGCTTTACGACCAGTCCGTCCTCGACCTGAAGGAAAAGGTGAAAGTCGAATACCACCGCAATTTCATGGGCTTCATCTTCCAGGCTTACCACCTGATCGAAGAGATGACGGTCTACGAGAACATCGAAACGCCGCTGATTTACAAGGGGGTGAAGAGCAAGGATCGCCAGGCGATGGTGGCCGACCTGCTCGATCGTTTCAACATGGTGGCCAAGAAGGAGCTGTTTCCGCAGCAACTTTCGGGAGGTCAGCAGCAGTTGGTAGGCATTGCCCGTGCCATCATTGGCAAACCCAAATTGTTGCTGGCCGACGAACCTACCGGGAACCTGCACTCCGACCAGGGTGAGATGATTATGGCCACCCTCCGGCAACTCAACAAGGAGGGAATGACCATCCTCCAGGTGACCCACAACGAGAAGTTTGCCGAATACGGGAACAGGATCGTGAGGCTGGAGGATGGGATGATCAGGAAAGTCTGAATCAGGATGCTCAGGATGGAAGGATTAATAGGATCTTAGAAACAGAACGAATCAAATTCCATCAAAAAAACAGGTGAATCAAAGTTCAGACAATTGAAAAGCAGCCACCCGAAACCCGGTAGAGGCATTACGGTAAGAATAGTTATATTATTAAAACATAATTAGATGCAAAATTTTAACATCATTTTTCGAAGTCTGTTGAGACAGAAATTGAATACTGGCATCATCGTTGTCAGTCTGGCTATTGGGATGATGAGTGTTAACCTGATTGCCTTGTTCATCACCCGTGAATTGAATACGGATGCTTTTCACAAGCAGAAAGACCAGATTTATGCCTTAAACTGTGACGATCCGTTCAACAAAGGTCAAAAAATGTATCAATGTCGTGAAGGTTCGGCTGAGTATATCAAAGACAATTTTAATCAGGTTGAAGATTTCTGCAGAGTGAGTCCGGCTTCAGCACAAAAGGTGGTGGTAAACAATGAAACCTACTATGATCGTCCGGGAGTCATTGCTGCTTCCGGAAATTTCTTCGGCTTTTTCAGTTACCAACTACTGACGAACAATCCAAAATCAGCCTTGGAGGCAGATAATGACTTGGTTATTTCGGAAGATTTATCCCACAAGTACTTCGGAACAGGCAATGCTGTCGGGCAAATTATCACATTGGTAAACGGCGAAAAAGAAGAACCGATGATCGTATCAGGAGTTTTCAGGAAACCTTTAGAAAATACCCAAATAAGGTTTGATATGGTTCGTCCAATAAAAGCTAAGGACAGCCGTTGTTTTGTAAGATTGGCCAGTGGCGCCAGGCCTCAGGAGCTTGAAAAGCTTCTTGCAGCGAAAAAGGCGGCAATTCCTTCAATAAACGACGGAACACCCGGTCAATATTCCCTGAAACCTTTTCAGCATACTTATTTCGACACATCACGGCATATAAGCTTCGAAGCCAGCCGCGATAAAACTGATTTGTGGATCGCCCTGATAATCGGCTTGGTGATCATCGGTATTGCGTCGTTCAATTACCTCGGATTGGTCAATAATAACCTGATCGAAAAGAACAAGGCTTATGCCGTACAGCGGGTGAATGGCGGATCGAAGTTTGATTTTGTAATCAATTTCATGGCCGAGAGCCTGATTGTGGTTGGCATTTCATTTCTTCTAAGTCTGTTTTTGATGCTTTGGATGGCTCCGTTTTTCAACCATTTGACCAATACAAACATTACACCGGACTTTATATTTAACCCGAAGCAAATCCTTATTCTATCTGAAGTTGTTGCAGTTCTGTTCATCATTACCTTATTGTTTGTTGTCTTTCGAATCCGTAAGAACAAATATCTTGATGCCTTAAAACCAGGAGGCAATCAAGTTGGTAAACGGGTTCAAATGCCTGCCTTCAATATATTTCAGCTTGCAAGCTCTCTGGTGCTCATTATTTTTTCCATCATCATTGTCAAGCAAACCAGCTATATCACCCAAAAGCCAATTGGTCTCGACAAGCAAGTTTTGGAGGTTAAAATTCCGGCTCAGTATGCCGGTAAAGTAGCTGTTTTTAAAGAAGAATTGAGCACTAATTCCGCTGTAGGAATGGTTTCTGTGGCAGGCGCATCGCCGGTTCTGGAACATTTTATGATTTTATTGAAATACAACCAAAATGGTGTTGAAAAGGAATATACTCCATCAGGTTTTACCGGGGACGAAAATTATATCGCTACGCTTGGAATTCAGATTGTTGAAGGAAGCGGGTTTTCGGGAAATCCAGAATCGGATAAAAATAGATGCCTGGTTAACGAATCGTTCGCCCAACTGTTTTCAGATCAAAAGCTGATCGGGAAAGGACTACCCGGAATGGAAAACAAGATTGTGACTGGCATTGTAAAAGATTTTCATTATTCCAGTTTGAAATCGCTGGTTGAACCTGCTTTAATTGCTTATAATCCGAAAGGACTTCACCTGATGGTGAAAGCGTCTGAAAATGAGTTAGTACAAGCAAAGGAAGCGATTGCACAAACCTGGAAAAGACTCATTCCGGATTATCCTCTAAATATGGAAACCATTGGCGACCGCTATGAATTCCTGCATCAGGAAAATAAAAAATACCTGCAATTAATAGGAGCCTGCAGTGTTATCAGTGTCTTCTTATCGATGATCGGTTTATTCGCCATTTCATTTCAGAGTAGCCGATACCGAACCAAAGAGATTGGCATCCGAAAAGTGAATGGAGCTAAAATTTCGGAAATCTTAACCCTGCTGAATAAAGACTTTGTGAAATGGGTAGCCATTGCTTTTGTAATCGCCGCACCCATTGCCTGGTACATTATGCACAAATGGCTCGAAAACTTTGCCTACAAAACTGAACTCAGTTGGTGGATTTTTGCCCTGGCAGGTATATTGGCATTGGGTATTTCCCTCCTGACAGTAAGTTGGCAAAGCTGGAAGGCAGCGACAAGAAATCCGGTGGAGTCGCTGCGGTACGAGTAAGTCGTCTGAATCAGGATGCTCAGGATGAAAGAATTAACGGGATGTTTGTTAATGAGGATTAACGCATTTATACAGAAAGATCATGATAGAAGATGAATTGACATACAATATCATAGGATGTGCGATGAAGGTGCACAAGACAATGGGAAATGGTTTTCAGGAAGTTATTTACCAGCGTTGCCTTGCCATAGAATTGGAAAGAGCTGGAATCGAATTTTTGAGAGAGCAAGAGATGCCTATTTACTATGAAGGAGTACATGTTGGCACCCGAAGGGCTGATTTTATTGTAGCCGGGGAGGTCATGTTAGAACTCAAGGCAATTATTAAACTCGAAGATGTCCATCTGGCGCAGGCATTGAATTACCTCACTGCCTACCAAATTGAGAAAGGGCTATTGATCAACTTTGGTTCTAACAGCATGGAAGTTAAACGCCTCTACCGCAAACACTAAATCCTGTTAATCCATTAATCCTGAGTATCCTGATTCAGACACTATGAACTGATAAATAACAAATTATATGATTTTGACTTACCTGAAAATGTTCTACCGCAACCTGAAAAAGCAGAAGCTTATTTCGGCCATCAACCTGTTTGGACTGACACTCGGAATCCTCAGTTCCCTCTTCATTTTTGAGTATGTTTTTTACGAACGAAGTTTCGACGGTTACCACGAAAAGGGTTCGAGGGTGTGCCGGGTGGCTTACGACCGCTACCAGTATGGCAAGCTTCAGTGGAGAACTGCCAACTCGTTCTATCCTACCGGGAACTGGTTGAAGGAGAACTACAGCGAAGTGGAGGAGTGGGGGATGGTGATCAGGAAGTACAACATCACGGTAGGAAGCGAAAACAGGGTAGGCGACAAAGTGACCTACAACGAAACAAAAACCTATTATGCCAGCAATTCGCTCCTTACCATGTTTTCAATCCCGATTATGGAAGGCAGCAACTTGTGCCTGGAGCAACCCAATACGGTGGCTATCTCGCAACAGGCCGCCATCCGCTATTTTGGGAAGGATCGACCTATTGGACAGCTCCTTACCGTGAACGATGCCGAGAAGTATACTGTCACGGCAGTCTTTCAGGATATTCCGGCCAATTCGCACCTGAAAACCGAATTTTTCTTCTCCCTTCCCACCTTCGTCAATGCACGGCAAAACCTGAACACCAACTGGCGGGGAGATTTGTACCATACTTACATCCAATTGGCAGAGGGGGTAGATCCGGCCAAATTCTGCAACCGGGCTTTGCCGGACATGATCGCCAAAAACTATCTGTCTGCGTTGAATGCCAGCCAGACAAGTGATGAATATTACCTGCAGCCAATTTGTGACATTCACCTGCATTCGAACATCGAATACGAAACCGAACCTCCCGGAAATCCAAAGACCACCAACATACTATTTGGCTTTGCCATATTTTTGATGCTGGTCGCCTGGATCAACTATGTGAACCTTGTGACTGCCCAATCGATGGAACGTGCACGTGAGATAGGTATCAAAAAGATCAACGGAGCCACAAGAACGGGGCTTGTCATGCAATTCCTTGCCGAAGCATTTGTTTTCAACCTACTTTGTCTGGTGGTCACACTTCTGCTCTTCATCCTGATTAACCCGTTGTTCAAAGAGGTGACCAATATCAGGGATTTTAACCTGTTTCTCCATCCGGGATTTATCCGGGTAGGTCTGCTGATCTTCCTGTCGGGGATTGTCCTGTCGAGCATCTATCCTGCGCTGGTGCTCTCCTCCTACCAACCGGTAACGGTTTTGAAAGGCAAATTTAAGAATTCGGTCCAGGGGCTGCTTTTCAGGAAAGGACTCATCACCATCCAGTTTGTTATCTCTATCGTGTTGTTGATCGGGACATTGGTCACCTTCCGTCAGGCCACCTTCCTGATGGAAAAGGAGATGGGAGTCGATTATACCTCCAGCCTGGTGGTAAGGGCTCCAAAAACCGCGGATGATGCGGAAACGCGGATGAACAAACTGATGCTTTTCAAAAACAGGGTCCTGGAAATGGCTGAAGTGAAAGCATTTACCTTCACCTCTGACATCCCCGGACAGGAGATCAACAACTTTTTCAGCGGTCGCAGGAAAGGGTTTGACGTGAACGACAACAAAGCCTATTTTGCCATCAATGTGGACGATCAATTTCTTGATTTTTTCAACATAAAACTGCTGGCCGGACGAAATTTTCACAAAAACGAGACCTTGAGTCAGAAGACGGTGCTGATGAACAAGCTGGCGATGGAACGCTTGGGCTACACCGATCCGAATGAGGCAGTGAACAAGATCTTCGTAAAGGGAGCCGATCAGGATTGGTTGATTGTGGGGATCGTCGACGATTTTTACTACAAGTCTATCAAAACAGCCCCGGTACCTACCGTGATTACCCTGAATGATGGTCCCAAGACCTACCTCACGATGAAATTGTCCTCCCTTCAACCGGGTGCCATTGCTTCACTGGTCCCCAAGTTGCGGACACAGTATGCTACCATTTTCCCCAATCAACCATTTGAATACTTCTCACTGGATGAAAGGATGGTTCTGGACCTGAAACCAGACAAGACTTTTGGCGCAGTCTTCACCCTCTTTTCGGTGCTGGCCATCCTGATAGCCGTAGTTGGTATTGTTGGACTAATCCTGATCAACATCAGTCAAAACAGGAAGGAAATGGGTATCCGAAAGGCACTGGGGGCTGAAGTTGGCGATGTATCCAGACTCTTGTCGAGGCAGATGTTGGTGCAATTTGTGGTTGCAGTCTTTGTTGCCCTCCCGCTCTCGTGGTACGGTTACAATAATTGGTTCCTTCAAACCTACCTGCACCACATTGAGCTCAATTGGTGGTTCTTCCTGCTACCGGTCGTGGGTATGTCGGTCATCATCTTTTCAGTGATTTACTTGTTGTCAGTCAACCTGTTCAGGATGAAACTGGCGGAGGTGCTGCAGTATGAGTAGCATGTCTGAATCAGGATGCTTAGGGTGGAGGGACTAAGGGACTGGGGGAATGGAACTCCGGGAAATGAAGAATTGAAACGGGGAGACGGTGAAGGGATTATTTTTGGCAAAAAAAATGGGAGAATCGCTTCCCCCATTTTCGGCTACTTACTAAAACTACTATCTATCCACATATTTCATTTTAACTCAATAATCATAGCGGTGTGCGCCGGTATTTTTAAAGTGGAAAGATCTCCGATGTTTTTACCGGAAATCACCTCATAACCCTTGGATGCTCCCCTGAGACCTTCACGGTAGTGGTTGATGTTGAATGATTTTTCTGCATCGTTGTTGTTGAGGATTACCATGATGTTCTCCTTATCGTTGTACCTGAAATAGGTGTAAACGCTCTCTTTGGGCAGATAATGCAACATTTTGCCGTTGTGGATTACCACTTTCCCTTTGCGCCACGTGATCAGTTTCTTGAGGTAATGCTGGGCTTCTTTCTGTTCGGCAGTCAAACCTTCGCCGGTGAATCCATTCACCTTATCGCCGTCCCAACCTCCGGGGAAATCCTTGCGCAGCATACCGTCACCCTCGCTTTTGCGGCCGGTCATCAGGATGTCACTTCCATAATAGATTTGCGGAATACCCCGTATGGTCATCAGGTAGGCCATGGCCATCTTGTACTTGCCAAAATCTTCACGAATGGCAGTGAAAAATCGTTCGGTATCGTGGTTGTCGGCAAAAACGACCAGATCATTGGGACTCGGGTAGAGAAAGTCGAGCGCCAGGACATCGTACAAACGGTTGATTCCTTCACTCCAGCCCTCTTTTTCGGAGAATGCCCTGACGATGCCATCCTGCAAGGGGAAGTCCATGAGACTACGCATCCAGGAGCGGTAGCCGTCGGGATTGACCTTTCCCTTTTGCCAGTAAGCCACCTGAACCTGGTTGGTATTCCACTCCTCCCCCACAATGTTGAAGTTTGGGTATTCGATCATCACTTCCCGGGTCCACTCAGCCATCATTTCAGGATCGGGATAGGGGTAGGTATCCATGCGGATGCCGGACAATCCAACGTATTCAATCCACCAGATGGAGTTCTGGATCAGGTACCTGGCCATCAACGGATTCCTTTGGTTCAGGTCGGGCATGGAAGAGACGAACCAGCCATCGTTGAACTCATCCTTGTCGGTCTGTGCGCCATAAGGATCTTGCCTGACCGATTTGCGGTGGTTGGTAATGGTTTTGGCATCGGCATTGAGCCAGTCGGTAGAGGGAAGATCCTTCATCCACCAGTGTCCGGTGCCGCAATGGTTGAAGATCATGTCCATGATCATCTTGATGCCTTTCTTTTGTGCCTCGATACCCAGTTGCTTGTAATCCTCGTTGCTGCCATACCGTCGGTCGACGCGGTAGAAATCGGTGGTGGCATAGCCATGGTAGGAGGCTTCGGGCATGTCGTTTTCGAGTACCGGATTGAGCCAGAGGGCGGTGTAACCCTGGTCTGATACATAATCCAGGTGGTCGAGCATCCCCTTGATATCACCACCATGGCGGCCGTACTGGTCGGCCTTGTTGAGTTTGTCGGCCATCTCCGGTTTACTGTCATTCGATGGATCACCATTGGCAAATCGATCGGGCATGATCAGGTAGAGCACGTCTGAGCTGTTGAATCCAATCCTGTTGGCAGAGCCGGCCTCACGGGCTTTTAACTCATAATTGTAAGTCTGAACAGCCTTATCTCCAAGCATAAACTGGATGTTGAACTTTCCCGGTAGGGTATTACCGGCCAGTTTCAGGTTGAGGAAAAGGTAATTTGGACTTTCGACGGTAACCACCGATTCCAGCACAACCCCCGGATAATTGATGATTGGTTTTGTGGCAGAGATCTGGTCTCCATGGACCAACAGCTGAAGGTTGTTATTTTTAAAACCGACCCACCAAAAGGAGGGTTCAACACGATTCAGTGTTGTTTTGGTAGCAGCCTGGAGGGCCATCGTCATGGTGCAGAGAAACAGCAATATGGCTGAAATCCTGCTGAAAGCGTTTCTTGTAATCATATCATCCTCGTATTAATTTCTGTGATAATCTGGCTTCCTGCAGGAATTGCCAGTTCGGTGCCATATACCATCAGTTTTATCTCTTGTGAAGAGTGGTTCTCCATCATCACCTCTTTTTTGTTCACCTCAATCTGGATGGTGGTCCCCCTGAAATTGATGTTGAAGGAGTATCCCTCCCATTTTTCGGGCAGTATCGGAGCGAAATGGAGTTTTCCGTTTTTTACGCGCATGCCGCCAAAACCCTGTACAAACGACATCCAGGTGCCACCCATGGAGGTGATGTGACATCCGTCTTCCGTATCGTTGTTGTAATCATCGAGATCGAGCCGTGAAGTGCGAAGGTACAGCTCATAGGCTTTCGCCGGATAGCCGATCTTTGCAGCAAGGATGGTATGGATGCAAGGGGAGAGGGAAGATTCGTGCACGGTGAGAGGTTCGTAGAAATCAAAATGGCGCCGAATGGTCTCCGTGTCGTATTCTCCTTCAAAGAGGTAAAAACTCTGTAGGGTATCCGCCTGTTTGATGTAGGGTGAACGAAGGATCCTGTCCCACGACCAGTTCTGGTTGAGGGGTCTCTCTTTAACGGGAAGCGCAGCTGCGGGCACCAAATCCTTGTCGAGGAAACCGTCCTGCTGAAGGAATATGTCCCGGGATTCATCGCGTGGGAAGTAGATTTTTTCGATGATTTCCTTCCAGCGGGAGGTTTCTGCGGTTTCATCGAAGTTCCATTTGGCGGTTAATTTGTTGTACTCTTTCAGGTTTTCGCTTTTCAGCCATTCGATCACCTCCAGGGTATATTTCAAGGTCCACTGGGCGATCTTGTTGGTATGAAAATTGTTGTTGACATTGTTTTCGTATTCGTTGGGTCCCGTGACGCCAAGCAGCACATATTTCTGCTTTTCTGCCGACCAGTTGATCCGCTGAGACCAGAACCTTGAAATTCCCAGCAAAACTTCAAACCCTTTTGGGAGCAGGTAGCCTTTGTCTCCGGTATACCGGATGTAGTCGTAGATCGCAAAGGCGATGGCCCCATTGCGGTGAATCTCCTCGAAGGTGATTTCCCACTCATTGTGGCACTCCTCTCCATTCATGGTCACCATGGGATAGAGTGCCGCACCGCTGTTGAACCCAAGTTTCTTCCCATTCTCAATGGCCTTTTGCAAATGCTTGTGACGGTAGGAGAGCAGGTTCTGTGCTACTTTGGAGGGAGCCGTTGCCAGAAAGAATGGTATGCAATATGCCTCAGTATCCCAATAGGTTGATCCGCCATATTTTTCACCGGTAAATCCTTTAGGACCGATGTTGAGTCGCTCATCCTCCCCTGTATAGGTTTGTTGCAACTGAAAGATGTTGAAACGGATCCCCTGTTGGGCAGCCACATCACCCTTGATTAGAATATCGCTGGTCTCCCATTTCTTTTGCCACAGCTGGGCATGTTCCTGTAAAAGATGGTCAAATCCCTGCTCAAATGCCTGGTTTAGGTGCTGGGCGGCAGTATTGTTCAGATTTTTCTTGCTGCAATATTCAGAGGAGAGGTTTACCCCATATTTCTCGATGGTGAGTTTATCGCCCAATTCAAGTTGAACATTGACGATGTTGGAGACATACTTTTGCCGTTCTTCGAGGTCGGCATGAAAGCGGATCATCTCACCATTCTTTAATATTCTGAATTTCATTCCAGTGCATACCTGGAAGAGCGTCTTTCTCACCTCTGCGGTGACATATCCTTCTCCATGTGCGACCGATTTGTTGACCTCATCCCAGAATTTTTCATCGTAGTTGGCATCGGTGTTTACCACGTCAAAATCGATGTAGGGAACGATGGTAACCTTCTCAGAAAAATTCACTGCTTCAAGGGTATACCTGATGGCTCCAATCTCGGAGTGGGCAATGCTGGCAAATCTTCTGGCCGTAACCCTTACCTGTTTTCCATCCTCCAGTTCGGCAGTAAAAGTGCGGGTAAGTACCCCGTTCATCATGTCCAACTCTCGCCTGAAGTTGTGCACTTTGCATTGGTTAAGGTCAAGTACCAGATTCCCGATTCTCAGGTTGATACCGATCCAGTTGGCGGCATTGAGTACTTTTGCGAAATACTCTGGATAGCCATTTTTCCACCAACCCACCCTGGTCTTATCAGGATAGTAGACCCCCGCCACATAACTTCCCGGAAGGGTAAGTCCTGAATATTTCTCCTCAAAATTGGCCCTGTGTCCCATGCGTCCGTTGCCCAGACTCATCAGGCTTTCTGTGATTTTATTGTGTTCGGGATGGAATCCCTCTTCGATGATTTTCCATCCGTCATGTATGATGTAATCCTTCATTTGCATTTCTTTTATTAAAATCGTGTAAAGCTATTAGCCAATTGCTTTTAGCTGTTAGCAAATTTCAACGCTCCGCTTATGGTGCCCAACGTGATCAGAGGTACCATTTGGATAAAAGTTCATAGTCTAATTTTTTGAATCCGGGAATATAATGGTCGGCATGGGAGAGATGGTCGGATGAACCAACACCGATGACCTTCATTCCCCCATTCAGGGCAGCTTCGATTCCAGCCTGCGCATCCTCGAAAACGAGGCACTCATGGGGTTGAACCCCCAGCAAAGCTGCCCCTTTGAGAAATACTTCAGGATCGGGTTTGGCCCTTGAAACTGAATTACCATCTACGATCACATCGAATTTCTCCTTCAGGTGAATACGGTCCAAAATCATTGGTGCATTTTTACTGGCAGATCCAAGGGCTACCAGGATGCCATTGCTGCGCAAATCGTCCAGGAACCTTGTGACACCCGGCAAGATCTCTGCTGCTGTCATATGGCTGACATATTCGAGGTACCGCCTATTCTTGCCATCGGCCAGTTCCAGTTTTTCAGCCTCGGTTTTGGTAATTTTGCCAATACCCAGCAGTATATCGAGTGAACGCATCCTGCTCACCCCCTTTAACAACTCATTTTCATCTTCAGAAAAGTCGAAGCCCAGATCCGCTGCCATCTCTTTCCAGGCGATGTAGTGGTATTTGGCGGTGTCAACAATGACACCATCGAGGTCGAACAGGCAGGCTTTGATTTTCATACTAAAACAATTTGTCTTTTAGAGGAAGTATGGAACTCTCCCGATAAATCGGGGTTCGTTTCACATTAATTTTCTTTGATAGATTGGTGCTCTTTGATAAAAATGACAGAGATACCGGCCAGGAGCATACTGATACCGGAGAGGCCCAACATGTAGACCGCATGTCCACCCAAAAGAGAGAACAAAATACCTCCCAGCAATCCCGCCGCAATTTGGGGGATGGTGATGGTGGCATTGAAGATTCCCATGTAAACCCCCATCTTATCTGCCGGAAGTGAAGCGGATAACATGGCATAGGGCATTGCCAGGATGGCGGCCCATGCGATTCCTACCCCGACCATGGAAATGATCAATCCATATTGATCCTTGACAAATACCATGGATAACAGGCCAAATCCGCCGGCAACCAGTGCAGAAAGGTAGATTGGTTTGCGTCCGAATCGGGTAGCCAAATGTGCCATTACCAGGGAGAACAGTGCTCCAAAGACGCTGTAGGCTGCAAAAATAATACCGACCCAGTTGCCTGCTTCATTGTAGGCACCGGAGGTTGAATCCCCGGGTAACGTATTCCAGACATTTTCGGCTATGGCAGGAGTTGTGTAGACCCACATCAGAAAGAGCGAGAACCAGGAAAAGAACTGGACGAAGGCCAGTTGCAACATGGTTTTCGGGGTATCTTTCAACAGGGTTAGGAAGGAGCTTTTCTTTTTCTCCTCATTGCCTAGGTTATTGTATTTGGCATACTCTTCAGGGGTAAACTCTTTGGTGGTGAAGCTGGTCCAAAGGACAGTCAGCAAAAGTGCACCACCCCCAATGTAAAAAGCCCAAATGACAGAAGAGGCCACCTTCTCACCCTCATTTGGAACATTGGAGACCCCGAGCCAGGTAAGCAGGAATGGCAAAATGGATCCAACTACAGCCCCGGCATTGATCAAAAATGCCTGGGTTGAAAAGCCGCTGTTGCGCTGTTCGTCCGACACCAGATCACCTACCAGGGATCGGAACGGCTGCATGGTCACATTGAAGGAGGTATCCATCAACAACAACATGGAGGCTCCAAAAAACAGCGGTGGCAGAAGTTTTGCGGAAAATTCCGAATTCGGCATAAAGAACATGGCCAGGGCAGAAACGATCGCTCCAACCAGGATAAAGGGGATCCTTCTTCCAAGGCGCGTCCATGTTTTATCGCTGGAGAGCCCGATGATGGGCTGAACGATCAAGCCGGCCAGCGGAGCAGCCAGCCAGAAATAACTCAGATGTTCAACTTCCGATCCAAGGGCGGAAAGAATCCTGCTGGTATTTCCATTTTGCAGAGAATAGCCAATCTGAACCCCCATGAAGCCGAAACTCATGTTCCAGATTTGCCAGAACGACAGCATTGGTTTTTTTGCCATAGCAATGAATTGTTTGTAAGGTCAAATAAACAACTTTAACAGACTTCTGTAGAAATCTATTGTAGCTAACTCTTTGATCCAATGCATAAACAGCGGATCAAAAACGGAATGGCAATAATTAAAAAGGGAATAACCAACCCTGAAAGGGAAGGCTAAGGTAGGCACTGATAAATTGATTTTCGGTACAAACGTATAAAAAGAATTAAATAAAAAGCAATATTTTCTCCTTTTTAACAAAAAACAGTTCAGTTCTTTCTTTTGGTGGATTCGCGCAGGACCAGGTGGGTATCGATGTAATGGGTCTGGTATTTTCCCTCTGTTGGTTTCTCAATGCGCGACAAAAGGAGTTTCGCCGCATTGACCCCCATTTCGTAACCATGCTGATCCACAGAGCTGAGTGTTGGGGTGGTGATGTCCGAAAAGAAACCAGCCGAAAAACCGATGATGGCCACTTTTTGCGGAACCTGGATGGACATTCGCTGCAGGGTCTTCATCACACCGACAGCCGTCATGTCGTTGACGGCAAAGATGGCATCCGGCGGATTGGGGAGGTGCATCAGATTGCGGGTAGCATCACCGGCCAGTTCAAACGAATCGGCAATAACCACCCATTCCGGACGGTAAGGAATGCCGTGCTCCTCCAGAGCCTGCCGGTATCCAGCCATCCGCTTGATGCCAATGCCCAGCGTTTGGGGCGCAGCCAGGTGGGCAATGCGTTTGCAACCGGTCTCGATGAGATGGGTGGTAGCATTGTAAGCCGCCTTTTGGTCATCGATGATTACTTTGTCAACCTCCAGCTCTTCCGGGGCCCGGTCGAAAAAAACGAGTGGAATGCCGTTCTCTTCCAGATTCTGAAGGTGGGTGAAATCATGTGTCTCTTTGGAAAGTGAAACCAAAACTCCCTCTACCCTGTTGGAGCTCAAGGCTTGGGCATTGATGATTTCACGTTCGTACCTTTCGTTCGACTGGCATACCATGACATTGTATCCTGCGTCGTAGGCTACATCCTCAATTCCACTGATAACGGATGAAAAAAAGAAGTGGACCACTTCCGGGATGATCACCCCAATGGTGTTCGTGCGGCTATTTTTAAGGGAAAGCGCTACGGCATTGGGTTTGTACCTGAGTTTTGTTGCCAGATCGTTCACGGCCTCCCTGGTCTCCCTGCTGATATCAGGATGATTTTTCAAAGCCCTTGAAACCGTTGAGGCGGAGATATTCAATGCTTTGGCAATGTCTTTGATGGTAATCGGACTACTCATTCCAGACAAACATTCGTTTGGTTAATTAGTTGTTGCAAGGTAATCAATTTTCAGACATTTAAAAGTAAATCTCACTGAACGGGGGGGGGGCGAATTTTTGAGGATTCTTTAAAAAAAGAGAACAAATGTATAAACATGTTGTAAAACATATTTGATGCAAACGTAACCGCAAACGATTGCGAAACATTTTTTTCGGTTCCAACATAAACCGGACATTAAGTGATTGTTAAATTATATTTATTTGCGCCTCGAAATGGTTTAAAAAAGGCGATTGGCACCAAGCATTTTGATTTTCAACGTTCTTATTTTGCTTACAAATGATGCTAGAAGTAAGTGATTCTTTTACCCATGATTTATAAGCAGTATTACCAGATTCGGGTGTTAATAACACCTGGAAAATCCCCTGAAAGGTGGTCATTGCCGATTGAGGGATCTTACGAAAAAGTTTTAAATGTCATACATTAACTAAATTATCATCGAATGAAATTTGAATTAGCTAAGATGAAGCTTCTTTGGTTTTTTCTGCTTGCAGTGTTTACACTCCCAGTATTTGGACAGGAAAGATCAATTACCGGAACTGTTTCCGATGCTTCAAACAATGAGTCGCTGATAGGAGTCACGGTTAAAGTGGATGGTACCACCAACGGGGCTGCTACGGATATAGACGGTAATTTCACCCTGAAGGTCACTCCAGGGCAGAAACTGATCATTTCTTTTGTCGGATATGTTACACAAACTGTAGTTATTGGACAACAAACCACCTTTAAAATCGCTCTGGTTCAGCAGACCCAGGGGTTGGATGAAGTGGTGGTTATCGGTTATGGTACCGTCAAGAAAAATGATGCTACCGGAGCCGTCAGTACTGTATCTTCCAAAGATTTTATCAAAGGAGGCATCACTTCACCACAAGATCTCATTGTAGGTAAGAGTGCCGGTACGGTTATTACTTCTGCAGGTGGTGCTCCGGGCGCAGGATCCACCATCCGAATCAGGGGAGGGTCCTCCATGTCGGCAAGCAACGATCCGTTGATTATTATCGATGGATTTCCGGTTAGCAATTCTGGCATTTCCGGTTTGGCCAACCCGCTCTCCACAATTAACCCAAATGACATTGAAACATTTACCGTGCTGAAGGATGCCTCAGCCACAGCAATCTATGGATCGAGAGCCTCCAACGGGGTAATTTTGATTACCACCAAAAAAGGAAAAGCAGGGCAAGCCATGAAGATGGAGTACAACGGCTCCTTCTCCGCGAATACGGTACCAGCCTACATGGATGTCTTCTCTGGTGACGAGTTCAGGTCAATGGCACTGGGTCTTGCATCAAAAAATGCGGTTGGTTTGAATATGACCAGTCTTGGCCGTCTTGGAAATCAAAACACCAACTGGCAGAAGGAGATCTATCACACTGCAATGGCTCAAGACCATAACTTCAGCATGACCGGTGGGGTCAAAAATATGCCCTACAGGGCCTCCCTTGGTTATACCGACCAGGATGGTATTTTGAAAACCACCAACATGGAACGTTCGACCATCGCAGTTGGTCTGGATCCCTCCTTCCTGGACAACCATCTGAAAGTAAACATTAACCTGAAGGGAAGCTACACCAGGCAAAACTTTGGAGACCAGGGTGCGGTAGGATCTGCCGTTTTCTATGATCCGACACAACCGGTTTACAACAGCAATTCAAAATTTGGCAGTTATTATACCTGGATCAACCTTTCTGATGTTTTGCCCGACGGATCCATGGATCCCAATGGCAGCCCAAACCCCATTGGTGTATCCAATCCTTTGGCACTGCTTTACCAGACCAACAACCAATCGGATGTTTACAGAAGTTTGGGGAACGTTCAACTGGACTATAAATTTCATTTTCTGCCTGATTTAAGGGCCAATCTCAATGCCGGTTACGATGTATTCAAAACCGACGGCCACAACAATGCCTCAGACCAGGCAGCCTTTACCTACAGAAACGGCATCGGCCGCGTAAGCACCTATTCCCAGACAGGTAAAACCACGCTCCTCGACTTTTACCTGAACTACACCAAGGAAATCAAATCCATCCAAAGCCGGATTGATGCTACTGCCGGTTACTCCTGGCAGCATTTTTACAAGGATGGTACCTCCTTCTCCAGCAATGGTGACGGGACACAAATTTCCGACAACAACACAGAATTCATCAACGAAAATTACCTGATCTCCTTCTTCGGTCGTCTGAATTATACCTTGATGGATCGTTATTTGCTCACAGTTACGATTCGTGACGATGGATCTTCAAGATTTGCCAGCGCAAACAGGTGGGGCCTTTTCCCTGCAGCGGCCCTTGCATGGAAAATCAAGGATGAATCATTCCTGAAGAATGTGAATGCTGTATCCGACCTGAAATTAAGATTGGGTTGGGGTATTACCGGTCAGCAGGATATAGGAAACGATTATCCTTATCTGCCTGTCTACCGTGAAAGTACAGAGACAGCTCAGTATCAGTTTGGAAATACCATGTACAAGACGCTGCGTCCAAATCCATACGATGCAAACATCAAATGGGAACAGACCACAACTTACAATGTGGGATTGGACTTCGGATTCATGAAGAACAGGCTCAATGGTTCTGTGGATCTCTACAAACGCGAAACGAAAGATTTGCTCAACTTCATCCCGATCGCTGCCGGAAGTAACTTTTCAAACTTCCTGACCACCAATGTTGGAAATCTTGAAAACAAAGGATTTGAATTGTCATTGAACGGTCTGATCATATCTAAAAAGGACATGACCTGGAACTTCGGTTTCAACGCTGCCTACAATGAAAATACAATTACCAAGCTTACCAAAACTGACGACCCGAACTATACTGGGGTTGATGTAGGTTTGATTGGCGGTGGTGTTGGTAACTTCATCCAAAACCAACGTGTGGGATACCCCTCCAACTCTTTCTATGTTTTCCAGCAGGTATACGGATCCAACGGGATGCCGATTGAAGGACTCTATGTTGACCGTACCGGTTCAGGAGGAACAGTTACGAGCAACAACCTGAACAAATACCATTATGAGAAACCTGCCCCCGATTGGACACTTGGGGTCAACTCCAGGTTTACCTACAAACAGATGGACTTCTCCTTCTCCGGTAGGGCAAATATTGGAAACTATGTATACAACAATGTTGCCTCCGGGGCTCTGTACTCAACCGTCTACAACCAATCCGGGTTCTACAACAATGTTCCCAAGCAGATCAACGACGCTATGTTTACAAATACCCAATATTTCTCCGATTTCTACATTGAGAATGCCTCATTCTTCAAGATGGATAACATGAGTGTCGGATACAATTTTGACCAATACATCAGAGCAAGGCTGAGCTTTACCGTTCAAAACGTCTTCACCATCACCAAATACAATGGATTGGATCCTGAGGTAAATGGCGGTATTGACAACAATTTTTATCCCCGTCCGAGAGTCTTTGTCCTTGGCGTAAATCTTACATTCTAACTTTTATTAAGAATACGACATGAAAATTTATACTATAAAATCATTAGCCGTCCTCTTTGCCGCACTGATGTTTAGCTCATGTGTCAAAGACCTGGATGTTACGCCGAAGGATCCCAACATCGTAACCTCCTTAACTGTTTACAATACCCCTGCAGACTACAAGTCGGGATTGGCCAAACTTTATGCAACATTTGCCCTTAGCGGTCAGCAAGGTCCTTCCGGACAACCTGATATTGCAGGAATTGACGAAGGATTTTCCAATTATCTCCGCCAATACTGGAATGCACAGGAGCTTTCTACAGATGAGGCAGTTATGGCGTGGAACGATGCCTCCATCAAAGACTTCCACTACCAAACCTGGGCTCCGAATGACGTATTTATCGCAGCCATCTACTCCAGGATCATGTATACAGTGGCAGTTTGCAACGAATACATCAGAGCTACCACCGGTAAAACAGATGCCGATATCGTGAAGTACAATGCTGAGGCCAGGTTCATTCGTGCTTTGGCTTACTTTCATGCCATCGACATGTACGGCAATCCTCCGTTTGTAACCGAAGCCGATGCACCGGGTGCATTCTTTCCCAAACAAACAACACGCGCTGCCCTCTTCACCTACCTTGAAACAGAACTCAAAGCCATCGAAAATGTCTTGGGAGCTCCAAGGTTTGAGTATGCACGTGCGGATCAGGCTGCTGCATGGACACTTTTGGCCAAGCTTTACCTGAATGCCAAAGTCTATACTGGTCAGGATAAAAATTCTGAGTGCGCTACCTATTGTGCAAAAGTAATTGGCGCCGGTTACACCCTCAATGCGAAATATGCCAATAACTTCACTGCCGACAATAATATCAGTCAGGAGATGATCTTCCCCATCACTTCAGACGGTCAGTTTAGCCAGTCTTATGGGGGAATGACCTACCTGGTACATGCTGCAATCGGCGGAAGTATGTCTCCTGCCAAATTTGGTGTTGGAGGCGGCTGGGGTGGTATTCGTACCACGAAGGCACTTGTCAATAAATTTACGGACATTACCGGTGCAACCGACAAAAGAGCCATGTTCTGGTCAGACGGTCAAAAACTGGAGATCAATGACATTGGGCAGTTTACCGACGGTTATGCCATCACCAAATACTCCAACCTTACCTCCACCGGCGCTGCTGCACCGCATGCACACCCTGATTTTGTAGATACCGACTATCCGGTATTCCGTTTGGCAGATGTATACCTGATGTACGCCGAGGCAGTGCTCAGGGGCGCAACAACCGGCAACGCTACCACTGCATTGGGCTATGTGAATGCAGTTCGCACCAGGGCCTATGGCAACACCAGCGGCAACATTACTTCGGGCCAGCTAACCCTGGACTTTATCCTGGATGAACGTGCACGCGAACTCTATTGGGAGGGTCACCGCAGAACAGACCTTATCAGATTCGCCAAATTTACGGGGGGTACCTATTTGTGGCCCTGGAAAGGTAAAGTAGCCGCAGGAGCTTCCACCGAGAGCTTCCGCGATCTTTTCCCTATCCCATCCAACGATTTGGGAGCTAATCCAACTTTGAAACAAAATCCTGGTTATTAATTAATTTCTAAATTTTTAAACAATGAATAAAAAAATATTTATATATCTGACTTTCATTGGGTTGATCGGACTTTTGTTTTCTTGCGATAAGGAAGGAACACAAGCTGTATTATCGGCTAACCCAACTGTTCCAACGATCCAGACGATTCCAAACTTGACACTCAAAAGAGCCAATGGAACCAATTTGCTGGAGTTTGTTGGTACCCCTGTTGATCCGGGTTTCCAGGCATCGGTAACCTATTACCTTGAAGCTTGTGCAAAGGGCTCCAATTTCAAGGATGTTACCTCCATCCTCTCCGACAAGCAGAATCTATCCATGAAAATAACAGTGGCAGATCTGGATGGGATTTTATTGAAAAAATTCCCTGCCGACCAGGTGACAGCTCTCGATTTTCGGATGAGATCGGTACTCTCGCTTAGCAACGGTTCCGGATCGTATGAATACAGTTCACCGGCAAAAAGTGCAGATGTAACCACCTATGGCCCACCAACCCTTGCATTAACAGTAGCCGGCAAGTTGCAGGGTCTCGTTTCTGCTGCCGATAACAAGCTCTATACCGGTTGGATATATACCGATGGAACGCCTTTCCAACTTACCAACAACGATGACGGCAAGAAGTACGGCGGTGTTTTGGCTGCCGGAGCTGTATCTTGTGATTTAACCGAGAACGGACCTGCCATTAAGCTGGATGCCGGAGCATACATCATGACGGCCGATATCAATACGGGTAAGATGAAGATGACTATATCTGACGTAACGATAGGAATTATCGGGGATGCAGTAGGAGGTTGGGACAACGACACCAAGATGATTTGGAATTTCACCGACCATACCTGGAACATTACCAAGACAGTTACCGCCGGCGGTATCAAATTCCGTACCCACAATGCTTGGGACAAGGTAAATGTTGCTTACAATCCTGCGAAACCAGACCTGAACAATCTCTACCAGAATGATGGGAAGACAGATAGCCAGGACATCAAGGACATTGCTCCGGGTAAATACAATATTAAACTGTGGCTTGAAACAACCCCAATGAAGGTCGTATTTACTCCAACCAATTGAACCGTATAAAATAAGAGATACACATGAAAAGAAAAACATTGCATGCAATAGCAGCCCTCCTTGTCACAGCAGCCCTCTTTTTTACCGCCTGCACCAAGGATACTGCAGATGTGAAGCTGAGCCCGACGCTGGCATCCACACTGACCCAGAATATATTGTCTGACGCTGCAACCGTAACTGGATTCGTTGTAGCGGAGGGTGATGGATTTGTAGAAAAAGGCGTTTGTTACGCTACAACTCCTGCCCCAACAGTATCCAATACCAAGGTGGCCTATACCGGTGCAGCTGCGACTGCAACCTACAAGGTAACATTAACCGGACTTGCCTATGCCACCAAGTATTATGTACGTGCCTATGCCACAAATGCAGGTGGAACCATCTACGGGGATGAGCTGAATTTTACCACCCTGCCGGTAGTTCCAACGCTTACCACAGCTGCCATTACAGCCATCACCGGCAATTCAGCCACCGGTGGCGGAAATGTCACAGTGGGTGGTGGTGCTGAAATAACTGCACGTGGCATCTGTTTTGGATTGAACCATCTGCCCACAGTAGCGGATACCAAAACCTCTGATGCCAAAGGAACAGGCGCTTTCGTAAGTGCCCTGACTGGTTTGAAAGGCAACAAAACCTACTATGTACGCGCCTATGCTACCAATAGCGCAGGAACAGCCTATGGTCCTGAGGTAGCCTTTACAACACTGGTAGATCTGCCGGTGGTGACCACTACAGAAGTGACTGCCATCTCAAAAACAGGTGCACTTTCCGGTGGTGCGGTTACGTATGATGGAGGAGGTACTGTCATCAACCGGGGTCTTGCCTGGGGTTTGACAGCCAATCCAACCATCACAGGTTCCAAAATCGAGGGGGGTACCGGATTGGGAGCCTTTGTAAGTACACTGACCGGATTGCAAAAATTCACCACCTACCACGTCAGGGCCTACGCCTCTACCAGTGCTGGAACAGCCTATGGTGCTGATATTACCTTTACCACACTGGCGGACATTCAAACCTGGAACATCCCCGGCAACTATGTCGGCGCAAGCTATCCCGGTACAACCTTGTCCGACTGGTCACCCGAAAAGTCACCACAGATCATCAGTACCATTGCTGCTCCCGACAAGCTGGAAGGTTATGTTTACATGGCCAATGCTGCCAACGAATGGAAATTCGCCACGCAAGCCTCCTGGGCTGGACCCAATTATGGGGACGGTGGTTCCGGTAAACTGGATGCCAATGGCGGAAACATCGCTGCTACCGCAGGATATTATAAGATTAACGCCAATTCAACTGCCATGACCTTCACTTCGGTTAAAACAGTTTGGGGTGTCATTGGTGATGCTACTCCACTAAGCTGGGGTGATGAAACACCATTGGCTTATAGCCCAACCAGACGCGTTTGGCAGGGAGTAATGCACCTGAAGGCTGCCAGTATGAAATTCAGGGCCAACCACGACTGGGGTCTGAATTATGGCAGCGACAAGGCAGATGGAAACCTGAGAGCCGATGGCGCCAACATTCCGGTAACCGAGGAGGCCGATTATGACATCACCCTCGACTTGAGTCATCCGAACCTCTACACATACTCTCTTAACAGGTGGGGTGTAATTGGAGATGCAACCCCCGGAAGCTGGTCTACAGATACCAACATGACCTGGGATGCTGCCGCTAAAGTGCTCAAAGTGACCCTGAATTTAACTGTCGGTTCTTTCAAATTCAGAGCCAACGACGATTGGGCCATTAACATGGGTGGTGATCTTGGAGCCCTTTCACAAGGTGGTGCCAATATTCCAATTACTGCAGCAGGTAACTATACCATTACGCTGGATGTTAGCAAAGCGGTTTATACCTCTACTGTAACGAAGAACTAGTTTCTACAACTGTATCAAAGTTTCCAAAGTTTTAGTTAAAAGCAACCTATTGCACTTAACTATCAACTTTGGAAACTTTTTTAGTTAAAAGCAACCTATTGCACTTAACTATCAACTTTGGAAACTTTTTTAGTTAAAAGCAAACTAATGCACTTAACTATCAACTTTGGAAACTTTTTTAGTTAAATCTGCTTACCTTCATCATCTGTACCTTACAACATTGCTCATGAGAACCCTCACGTGTCTGATCTTCCTGCTTCTCCTTTTCAAAACAGGCGTTTCCCAGGTTATCACCTCCAATCCTGCCCTGCCGACCGACATTCAATTGGTAACCATCACTTTTGATGCCACCAAGGGAACAGCGGGACTGAAAGATTACACGGGGGATGTGTATGCCCACATCGGTGTAATTACCGATAAAAGTACCTCGACGGGCGACTGGAAATATGTCGTGGCGGCATGGGGCGTCAATATCCCCAAGGCGAAAATGACCAGGACAAGTGCCAACCAGTACCAGCTCTCCATTACACCCGATATCCGGCAATATTTTGCCGTACCTGCAGGGGAGGTGATTCAGAAGGTGGCCATGGTATTCAGAAGTGGGGTTGCCGTCAATGGCAATTTCCTGGAGGGGAAGGATACCGGTGGCAAAGATATCTACCTCGATGTTTTTGGGGCCGGTCTCAATTTCGTCATTCAAAAACCAACCAAAAACCAGGTATTCCAACCCTATTCAAGCATTCCCTTCCTGGCAACGGCATCCACTACAGCCGACCTTGAACTCTACCTGAACGACACCAAAATTATTTTCCTGACCGGAACCACCCTTACCTACAATTTCAACCTGCCCGGCGGAGATTACTGGATCAAGGCCAGGGCCATCACCACTGCCAAGACTGTCAGGGACTCCGTCTACATCCATGTCTTGGGTGCAGAGGTGAAAGAACCCCTGCCGGCAGGTGCCAAAAAGGGGATCAGTTATCCCGATGCACAATCTGCCCTGCTGGTACTTTGGGCGCCGCTGAAGCAGAGTGTTTTCTTGCTGGGGGATTTCAACGACTGGCATCCCTCCACCGCCACAAGGATGAAACGGGACGGCGACTACTTCTGGTTAAAAGTCGACAAACTAACTCCCGGTAAGGAGTATGCTTTTCAATACCTCGTCGATGGTACGATTAAAATCGCCGACCCTTACACCGACAAGATCCTCGATCCCTGGAACGACAAGTACATCACGGCGGTCACCTATCCCAACCTGCTTGCTTACCCTACCGGGAAGGCTGAGGGCATTGTTTCCGTGCTTCAACCCAACAAGACCAAATACAGCTGGCAGGTGGCCCAGTTTACCCCGCCGGCTTCGGATACCTGTGTCATCTACGAAGCGCTGGTACGCGATTTTGATGCCAGCCACTCCTACAGCGGGGTTGCCAAACACCTCGATTACCTGAAGGATTTGAAAGTCAATGTACTGGAATTGATGCCTGTCAACGAATTCGAAGGCAACAGCAGTTGGGGATACAACCCCTCCTTCTATTTTGCCCCCGACAAATACTATGGTCCGGCAGAGGAGCTGAAAAAGCTGGTCGATCAATGCCACCAAAGAGGGATTGCTGTAGTGATTGACTTGGTACTGAACCACTCCTATGGCCAGAGTCCCTTTGTGCAGCTCTATTTCGACGGGACCAATCCAACGGCGCAAAACCCCTGGTACAACGTAAAAAGCAACTTCACCAATCCCGATGCGCAATGGGGCTACGATTTCAACCACGACAGCCAGGCCACCCGCGAGCTGGTCGACAGTGTCGCCTCCTACTGGATGACCGAATTTAAGGTGGATGGTTTCAGGTACGACTTTACCAAGGGCTTTTCCAACAACATCAAGTTAAGCTCCGACACCTGGGGCAGCAAGTACGATGCCCAGCGCATCTACAACCTCGAAAGGATGGCAGGGGAGGTGCACAAACGGAAACCTGGGGTGCTCATCATCTTCGAACACCTCTCCGACAACAGCGAGGAGAAGGAGCTGATCGAATCCGGCAATGGGATTCTGCTTTGGGCCAACTCCAGCGGCAATTGCGGCGAAGCGGCCATGGGATACAACGAAAATGGCAAATCCGATTTCAGCTGGGCCTCCTACACCGCCCGCACCTGGAACAAGGCAGCTGCCGTAGGTTACATGGAGAGCCACGATGAGGAGCGGATGGCCTACAAATGCGTCACCTATGGAAATACCTCCGGAAGCTACAGCATCAAGGACAGCACCACAGCCTACAAGCGGGCAGCCCTCACCGCTGCGCTCTTCCTTCCGATTCCCGGTCCCAAGATGATCTGGCAATTCGGGGAGCTTGGCTATGCCTATTCCATCGATTTGGGTGGCAGGCTGGGCGAAAAACCGGTCAGGTGGGATTATGTCGACAACCCTTCCCGCACCTACCTCTTTCGGGTAATGGCCAAGCTTATCTACCTCAAGAAAACCTACCCGATCTTCCGGACTACCGATTTCAGCTACTCCCTCACCGGAGAGAGCAAATGGCTCAAACTGAACCAGGGTAGTGAAAATGTCGTGGTGGTCGGAAACTTTGAGGTGATTGCCAATACCGTCACCCTCCAGTTTGCAAAGACCGGCACCTGGTACGAATATTTCAGCGAAACCAGCTACCAGGTAACCAGTACCAGCCAGAGTGTGGTACTTGCCCCAGGCGAATTCAGGCTCTATTCGACCCAAAATTTTGCCAAACCGCCCATCGTCACCGAAGTGGAGACCATTACAAAGCCTGAAGCTGGGTTTTTAGTCTGGCCCAATCCCGTGAGCGACATCCTGAAAATCTCCTCCTCCGCACCGCTTTCGCGGATTGTTGTCTATTCGATGAGTGGCAGCAAGCTGAAGGAGCTCACCCTCACCGGCACCGAATCCGCAGGCCGCGAGCTCTATTTGGGGGATCTCTCCAAAGGCAATTACCTCATCCAGGTGATCAGCAAAAATGGAAAGGCAGAATCGAGGAAGATTATCAAGTATTGAATTGTACTAAGTTCTATCCAGTATATAAATTGGATGCTTCGTGAGACCATGGTGTCTTCGTGCCTTCGTGGCCTCGTTTTCCTGCCACCAAGACACCAAGACACGAAGATGTCACTAAGAGCCATCCTAAAAAATAAGGACATTACCTGAAAGGATAGTATAATTTCTTCCATACAACCCCTGAAATAGAAACACTCCTTAATAATTGAGATTCAAAAATTTATACCTTTGGTAACACCTAACCACTAATTGTGTCTGCTATGAGATTTTTTGCACCAAATGTCAGGAGGAATTTTACCAGCCATCTACTTTTCGGGCTCTTTGTGGTGGCTTTTTTGGCATCTTTTGTCTCCAGCAAGGACAATTCAGATTATTACGATTTGATTATCCGTCGATTTAATAAAATTTGGTTTTATACCCCCCAGGAAAAAGTCTACCTCCAAACCGACAAACCCTATTATGTCGCCGGTGAATCGATCTGGTTCAAAGGGTTTCTGGTCAATGCCACCACCCACCAACCCAATACCCTCAGCAAATTTATCTACATTGAGTTGCTCAGTCAGACTGATTCCCTCGTTTGCAGGGTAAAGATCCGCAGGGATTCTTTGGGTTTCAACGGCAACATACCCCTGAAGGCAGAGCTAAAGGAGGGTTATTATACCCTGCGGGGCTTCACCTATTGGATGCAGAATAATTCGTCAGATTTCTTCTTTCACAAACGAATATATGTAGGAAATAGCGTAGGGGAGAGCCCCGGAACTGCTGCCCAGACCACTTCGGAAAAGAATCGGAAGCGGCGAAATCCTCCGGCACAGCCTTCAGATTTCGATGTTCAGTTTTTCCCCGAGAGCGGCATCCTGCTCACCGGCCAACTGCAAAATATTGCCTTCAAGGCCATTGCTTCAGATGGTTTGTCGGTCGAAGTGACCGGGAGGCTGTTTACAGACAAGGCGGTGGAGCTATTTACCTTCGAAAGCAACGGAAACGGCATGGGAAGTCTGGTCTTGCAACCCCAGGCCGGCACCGGATATTATGCATTGGTCAGAACCGCATCCGGTCAGGAGAGGCGTTTTGACCTCCCCCAACAGCAGGCGGAAGGGGTGGCTTTGCACCTGGGCTGCTACGGCGGGAATATCCTCTACGAAGTTATCAACCAAACCGGTCGGCCCAATCACGCCCTCAACCTCCTCGTTCATGCCAGGGGAAAGGTCTATGTCTTTTCCTCCCTGAACAACTTGACCGGAAAAATACCCGAATCGGCACTTCCAGCAGGCATCAACACCTTCTCCGTCATAGATTCTGTTGGGAACACCTTCTGCGAAAGGTTGCTGTTCGACTGGTCGCTTAATTTGCCTTCCATCCGGATGGAAAGTGACAAAGCCTCCTATGGACGCCGCGAACCTGTTGAATTGAATTTGGACCTCCATTCCGTTACCGGGAAATCGCCGGCCGGCAATTTTACGGTAAGCGTCACCGACAGCAAGGTCGTCATCCAGGATACAGTGGCAGACAATATCCTGAGCTATTTGCTGCTCTCTTCCGATATCAAAGGGTACATTGAGCAACCTGCGTTGTATTTTTCAGGCGATCCGGCAAGGGAGCGAACCAGAATGGATTTGCTGATGCTGACCCAGGGTTGGCGGCGGTTCAATACTTCCGAAATAGTAAGAGGCAACTATCCGAAACAACAATATTACCTTGAAATGGGACAGGCATTGTCAGGAAAAGTGGAAAGCGTGACCGGAAAACCCATCAAGAATTGCGATGTGGTGATGCTCTCCTCCTACCAAAATGAGACGCGAATTGTCCAGACCGATACGCTAGGAAACTACCTGTTCAATGGGATGCAATTCCCGGACAGTACCTCGATCATCCTGAAGGCACTCAAGAAAAAGACAATCCTGGATGTGGTAGTGATCCCGGAGGAAGAGATTTTTGTAACATACAGGGGTAACCTTCCATTTTCTGCTCCCAACAGGTCATCGATCCCGGCCAGTTACCTCCAGCAGAGCAGGGAGCAGTTTTCGTACGAAGGAGAGTTGCATGTGAACCTTGCTGAAATTTCGGTGGAGGCAAAGAAGATTGAAACGAATCTCGGCAATCAATTTTTCTCCGGATTTGGGGATGACCTGGTTTCCCGTGCAGAGTTGGAAAAATTCTCCGGAATGAGTCTCCAGACAGCTCTTTCCATGTTACCGGGTGTCCAGGTGATGGCGGGAGAGGTTTCCATAAGGGGCGGTGGTCCACCACTATTTGTGGTGGATAATTTCATGACCAACAGTTTTGAAGAAATTTCCTACATAAGCACTTTTGATATAGAGCGGATTGAACTCTTCAAGGGAGCCAGTGCTTCCATTTTTGGTTCCAGGGGAGGGAATGGCGTTATTGCCATCACCCTGCGAAGCGGAGTCGGATTGAATCGTCAGGAGAGGATACCCCTAAGTCTTGCAAAAATCTCGCCATTGGGGTACCAGCTTCCGAGCCAGTTTTATACCCCAAAATACGAAGTTGATTCAGTACGCAGGAGTCCGGTTCCGGATCTCAGAACCACCATCTACTGGAATCCTGAAATCAGGACAGACAGCACCGGCATCCTGAAAGTCAAATTCCATACGGCAGATCCGGTCAACCAATACCAAGTGGTTCTGGAAGGAATTACCGATGAAGGGGAGATTTGCCGGTATGTTGGGAACCTGAAAAG
>CAMCBW010000060.1 GCA_945873105.1 Tangfeifania diversioriginum | reverse complement strand
AGTTGGAAAATCGCAAGCGATTTTCTCTCTGTGACCTCATTTTTTCTCTTGAAAATTTTTCACAAAGCAACAATTTCAAAGCTATAATAAGTTTCATCAAGGAGTCATAAATACTCTGTGTAATATTTTTAAACAGCTTCTTAATTTTTTGATATCTTTCACCAATGTGGAGAGACTTGTGAATCGTAATTTTTTAAATTATCCTGATATGAAACGTAAAATGTTCCTGATTTCTTTTGGTATGTTCTTTTTGGTATTGATTTCTTCGGCCCAGGAGACAGCAAAAAAGAGCACACCTGCTGGCAGCAAATTCACCATCGACAACTGCATCAACCGGTTTGACATGGAAAAGACCGTCAAAACCTCCGTCGGATACCAGTACTGGTTCATCGATCAGAATTTTCTGGAGGATGGCCAAACGGTCAAGATGAGTGTGGTAGGCCCCAACCAGGCCACCCATGCTGCACACAAGCATCCGGGGGATGAGATTTTCTATGTATTGGAGGGAACTGCGAAATTTTTCCTGGACGGCAAAACTACCACCGGCGGTCCAAATACCACCTTTTATTGCCCCGTTGGCAGCGAACATGGCATCAGCAATGCCGGTAATACCACGTTAAAATATTTGGTAATCAGAAAATACCTGAAAGAAGAAAAGTAAAGATTTTATCCCTCAGGGATAGTTTTTAGATCAGGATATCAACGCGTTAACGGTAAGCAGTATAAACACCAGCATCGCATACATGTTGATCAGGATAAAGGCTTTACGGACTGTTCCCGACTCTTTCCCAATGAATAGATATTTGTAAAACTGACTGATAAAAAAGAGGTTGACAAGTATCAAGGATACCAGCAGGACCGGATGAAGTACAAAGCCAAAGAATGGGAATAGAAAGAGGAAAACCGAAGTACTCAATCCCCAGGCAAACACTACCTTCTTGATTTGCATTTCACTTAAAATCATAGAGATGGAAGAGAATCCTGCGCTTTCATACTCTTTCCCGTATTTGATCATCAGCAGCCAAAAATGGGGCACCTGCCACAAGCAGACGAAGATGAAGAGGAAGACGGCATTGGGATGAAAGAGGTAGAAACCTGCCGAGGTCCAGCCGATCAGGGGTGGCACCCCTCCAACCAGGGCACCTGGAAAAATGGCCAGCCAGCTCCTGGTTTTTAACGGAGTATAGATCAGGTTGTAAAATACAATGTTGAGCAATCCAAGGATCATCGGGATCCAGCCGTTCAGCAACAATACTGCGGAGCCGCCGGCTAGGAGCAACCATGCAATCAGGGAAGCCTGAAGCCGGGAGATCTCACCAGAGGGAATTGGCCGGGTTTGGGTGCGCAACATCAGTGCATCAAATTTGTACTCCTGAACCTGGTTCAGCACCGATGCGCCGGCTGAAAGGAAGAACAACCCGGCGAAAAGAGCTACAAAGGAGAGATCCGGAACGGTACCGGTCAATAGGAATCCTGTCAGGGCGGAAAAGGTCACCATCAACGAGAGCCGCATCCTAACAAGCCTGTTGAGCACAGAAATCTTGTTGCTTATACTATTTGGCAGCATTTGTTTTGAAATAATCGACAATTTTTTGAAGGTCTTCCTGGCTAATTTTGTCTTTGTAAGGCTGCATCAGTCCCCGGTTGTATCCTTTAACAACCTCCGAGTTTGGATCTTCAATGGACCGGATGATGTAATCGTCGTTTGCTTCGACCTCCTTCTCTCCGGATTCAGTGACAACGGTTGTTTTTCGGCCATACAATCCCTTGAAAGTTGGACCAATGACCTTGGTACCATCCAGGGTGTGACAAGTAAGACAGGTATTGGCCTGCATGACCACCAAACCAGGATGGTCGGGCAGATTACCGGTCACCTGAAGATCAGCCAGCCATTTGTCAAAGTCAAGGCTGTCAACGACCACCGCCTTGGCCAGCATCGCCGAGTGTGCCAGACCACAATACTCCGAGCAGTAGATATCAAAAGTCCCCTTCATGATCGGCTTAAACCAAAGGTAATTGTTGTAGCCCGGTATCACATCCTCCTTGACCCTGAAAGCCGGAATAAAGAGACTGTGGTTGACATCCACTGAAACCAGGTTAAGCTTCACATTCCGGTTGTAGGGAACTACCAGCTCCTTGGAGATCTTGCCATTGCCGTAATCAAAATCCCAGGTCCACATCTTTCCAATGACAGTGATGGGCATGGCATCCTTGGGTACCTGGCGCATGGGCGCAAAGCCAACCCATCCGTAATAAAACATGACCAGTACAATGATCAACGGAACAACGGTCCAGATAACCTCCAGCCTGGTATTGTGGGAAAACTGCTGTGGATTCTTATTCTTTTTGCGGGAAAAATGGATCAGGATGTAAATCATTAAAACCGTGATCCCAATCGTAAAGATGAATGAGATGGCAAAAATGAAAATAAAAGCCCTGTCGACGGCTCCTGCAAGGTTGGATCCCTGGTTGAAAAGTGTTTCCATGTTTGGGTTTTATCTGAAGTAATAATCAATAAATGTGATGGCAATAACGATCGCGAAAAGCAGAAATACACCTCCAACCATCAGACGCAAAAGCAGATTTTCAAATTTCAGGTGCATAAAGTAGGTCAAAACGATTGTTACCTTCACCGAGGCCAGCAAAAGGGCCAGCGCTACCGTAAATGCCCCAACATGTATCTTTATGGCCAAAATTGACAGGGTCGTAAGAATCAGGAGAATGAGCAGAACGGTCCAGTTGGCCGAATCGCTCGAAATGTGATTATCATGGTTCTTCATTCGTAATATCTTATAATATCAATATTTTATTGTTTAGTTCTCCGTAACCGGAAGGTTCTACCCCATGGAATCTCTCCGCTAGGTAATCAGGTAGAGCAAAGGAAAGAGGAAGATCCAGATTAAATCGACCAGGTGCCAGTAGAGAGCTGAATTCTCCTGCAAAAGGTAGTGTTCTGCGTTGATTTTCCCTGAATTGATCTTAAAAATGACCACGGTCAAAAGAATCCCTCCGATGATCACGTGAATGGCATGCAGTCCGGTCATCATGTAATAGAGACCGAAAAACATGATTTCACCGTGTGGCATGGATTTCATTACGTCAGAACCGGGATAAAGGTGGATTTCAAATTTGTGGCCCCACTCGAAATACTTGTTGACCATAAAGACACCTGCCAGGATCAGGGTTATCAAAAGAAGTCCCATGGCTTTGCCCGCCTTCTTTTGCTGGATGGCAGTCAGGGACATCGCAACTGTCATACTGCTGACCAGCAGTACAACGGTGTTAGTGGCTCCTATAAATGCATTCAGTTCAAGTGCTGCATGGTGAAAGTCAGCCGCATACTTGGAACGCATCACTGCATAGACAATGAAGAGTCCGCCAAAGAGAAACAACTCGGTAAAAAGGAATAGCCACATCCCCAGTTTCCCGGTATCACTGTCAATGTGTTCGCTGTGTTCGGTCGTTGACATAAAAGAATAGTTTGTTAGTTGGTATGAGGATGGTCGAATCGGTAGGGTTCGTGGGTAATAACCGGAATCTCATCGAAATTTTCGTGTGGAGGCGGAGAAGGAATCTGCCATTCCAATGTTACCCCATGCCATGGATTGGCAGGTGCAATTGCCCCGCGCCTGCTATGGTAGATCAGGTTGGTGATCATCCCAATGAGCCCGATAATCAGAATAAATGCACCAATGGTGGAGAGTGCTTCCCCAAGCTGAAATTTCGGATCATAGTCGAAATAACGACGCGGCATTCCCTGGATTCCTACGATGAAAAGCGGGAAATAGAGCAGGTTGAAGCCTACAAACAGAAATCCCCAGGAGATATTGGCCCATTTAAAACTGTACATCCTGCCATAAATCTTCGGAAACCAATAGTGAATGGCCGCAAAGAAAGCAAAACCCATGCCACCGAAAATGATGTAGTGAAAGTGAGCGACCACAAATTCCGTGTTGTGCAACTGTATGTTGGTGGCCAGGGAACCCAGGGCCAGTCCGGTAAAACCGCCGATGGTAAAAAGGAAAATGAAGGAGATGGCAAAAAGCAGCGGAGGTTTCAGATCCACTGAACCGCCATACATGGTGGAGAGCCAGTTAAATACCTTAATGGCACTCGGAATGGCAACCAGGAAAGTCAGGAAAGAGAAGAACCATCGGGACTCATAGCTCATTCCTGATGTAAACATGTGGTGACCCCACACAAAATAGCCCACCAGCGCGATGGCCATGCTCGAAAAGACAATGGGAACATATCCAAAGACGGGTTTCTGGCTGAAGGTCGGGAAGATTTCAGTGACCACCCCCATGGCAGGTAAAATCATCACATAGACCGCGGGATGTGAATAGATCCAGAAAAGATGTTGGTACAACACCGGATCTCCACCAAGTGAAGGATCAAAAAATCCGATGTGCAGGGTTCGTTCGGCGATGACCATCAACAGCGTAATCCCAACGATGGGGGTAGCCAGCAATTGGATCCATGCCGTGGCATAGAGTGACCAGGGGAAGAGTGGCATACGGAACCAGGTCATGCCGGGTGCCCGCATACGGTGTATGGTGACAATGAAGTTCAAACCCGTTAGGATGGAGGCAAAACCAAGTACAAAGGCGGCAGTCAAGGCCACCACCACATTGGAAGAGGCTTCAGCGCTGTAGGGGACATAAAAGGTCCAGCCTGTATCAGGTGAGTGTCCGTTGGCAAATTGCGAATAGAGTCCCAGCATCGCACCAGTCATAAAAAGGTACCATGAAAAAAGGTTGAGCTTGGGAAAGGCCACATCTTTTGCCCCAATCATGATGGGGAGGAAGATGTTCCCGAAAACGGCTGCAAGACCCGGAATCACGACAATAAATATCATGATGATCCCGTGGATGGTAAACATGCCATTGTAGGTCTGGGCAGTCATGATGGTTTGACCGGGAGCCATCTTCTCGATACGCATCAGAAGTCCGAGAATGGCTGCCACGCAGAAGAAAACAGTAATGGAATACATGTAAAGCAATCCGATCCGCTTGTGATCGGTAGAGGTCAGCCATGACCACAGTCCTGTCTCGTGGTTCAGGTAATTGAGCGGTTCTTTGGTAACAGTATTAGTCATTCTTTCGGGTTTTAGTTGAATTTCTTTTTGAACTTACATACAGATAGAGTAGGAAAAATAGCCCCATGATGATAACAAACGTTCCCATCAAGCGGGTGAACTGAAGGGTGTAGGTCTTGCTTTGCGGATCATAGGCAAAACAATACTCCAACAGCTTGTTCCTGGATGGCTGCGCCAATCCTTGCTGTGCCTCTGCCAAAGCCATTTTTAAATCAAATGGCATAAAACTCACCCCATACAAATACCGGGTAATCTTTCCCTGGGGACTTAGGATGATGATGGTGGAAGGATGGGCAAAGTCCTCACCGGTAGGTTTGTACCTGAATCCTACAGCTTCTGTAATCTTCTGTATATTGGCCAGTTCACCGGTAAGATAGGTCCAACTGCCTCTTTGCTCCTCTTTTATTTTTGAAACAAAGTTCAGTTTCTTCTGGATGGCCTTTTCAGGCGTATCCTTCGTGTTGAAACTGATGGTCACAATATCGTAGTCTTTGCCGAGGGTGAGTTCTGTCTTGCTGATGACGTCTGCAATCCCATCCAGGAGAGGACTGCACATCCCAGGACAGTCGAAATAGACAAAGGAGAGAATCGTAGGTTTGTTGATAACACTGCCCAGTGTCACAGTATCGTTCTTTTCGTTCTGAAATTTCAACTCCAAGGGAACAGTCTGATCCAGCTTTTCAACAATCCCTATTTCAACCTCCTTGTTCACCAGCTCCTGCGCAAAACTGATACTTGACAACAAAATTACAAAGCCCAGCAGAAAAAATGTTTTCATGAAAGATAAAATTTGTTTATCGTTTATTTGGAATACAAGAAAAACAAGACAATAGCCCGTTCATACCTCTAGCTTAGCGGCAAACAGAATACAATAGAAATTTAACTGTTTGGTCTAACCTGGAAATGAACAATAGACTATGTAATGCATTCTTTACTTCTCATGCCAGTTATGTACGCAACAGCCGGAAAATTGTTTTATTCCCGTGGATTTGAATTTACACCTACTTATTTATTCAACCTTTGATTTACTCCTGGAATCATCTTCTTCACCAGATTTATAAATTGCCCTCAATTGAAGCATTACATAGACAATCAAACCCCAAACAGTCAAAACCGTAATTAAGTAGGTAAGCAACAACCAAATAGGGGTCTTTCCAACCACATTCCACATGGCTCTCTCCTTGTTCAAGGGAGGTCGGTAGGTTGGAACACCAATCGCCATGGTTGTATCAACCTTAATCTCCCCAAATGCAGTCTCGTCCACTGGTTTGAGTTGCAATTGAACAAAACCAAGGGAGTCACCGGGCAGTCCTTTCGGAAAATTGAATACCGCAACCCCCTGGTTATCGGTGGTATGCACCCCGTCTACCTGAAGGTTTCCGAAATACCGCCTGACAGAAAGCTTCATCTCCGCACCCGGCACTGGTTGCCTTGTCAATGCTTTTAACGCTGTTACTGTCACTTGCAACTGATTCAACTCATTGTTCCAATTGATAGCGAACTTCACATTTTCGAGGGATGTTCCAAGGGAGAGCTTCTGAGCCACCTCCTGCACATATTTTTCATTGAAACCCCTGATAAAGGAGACGACTCTCCAAAGGTCAGAAGCCGAAAGGGTATTTTTGAAGGCAGGCATCAATCCGCGTCCCTCTGCTACCTTGTGAAACATCGCCCCGTCAGAATTGCCTTGCAACTGGGCGGATGCCGGATCGGGCGGCATCGGAACGAGTTTTACAGCGTTGTTTTTGCCCGGATCTCCATGGCAGGATTTGCAATTGAGGTTGTAGAGATCACCCCCTGCCTTACGTGTTGAATCAGAAAAAGCAAAAGGACTGAGACTGGCACTCTTCTCTGCAGGAACGACCCATTCCTGGGCAGATACCTGGAGGGTTACCAAGGAAATGATTGCTGTCAATAGATAACTTATCTTCATAAATTTAAATTTCAAATACCTGGTAATTACTGTTCAACCTTGTTCTACAACCTTGTCACCTTCCCCATTGAATTCAAACAACCTGTTTTTGGGAGGCAGATAATAGACCCTTGGTTTGGTGCCAAGTTCCGGCATCAGGTGATATCCCCCATTGTCTTTCAGCAACTGGCTCAACCTGAAGGTCTCCTTGGTAGTGCCGTTGGTCACTGCGTCCTGGTTCTCGTCCCCAAAATAGTAAACACCATTGGGGCAAGAAGATACACAATAGGGCAATTTGCCTTCCCGCAACCTGTCGGCACTAAACAGACATTTTGAAATCGTACCTTTCTTCTGGGGAACATTCAGTTCAATATCGTAGGTTACACCGTTGTCTGCTTCCACCTGCAGCGGCTCTTCCCAATGGAACATCCTTGCAGAATAGGGGCAGGCAGCTACACAGAAACGGCAACCGATGCACCTTTCGTTGTCGATCAATACAATCCCATCCTGCCTTTTGAAAGTGGCATCCACCGGACATACGGCTACACAGGGAGGATTGTCACAATGCTGGCAGGGTTTTGGCATGTAATAGGGAGCTGTATTCTCAGACTCCTGCATGACCAGTGTATTGATATGGTACTCATACGGGCGCAAATGGTGCGCTCCCTGACAAGCGGTGATACACTTGCGGGCATTTCTGCATTTTGCAAGGTCAATTACCATAACCCAACGACGACCGGCAAGACCATCCCTTCCTTGTTGCTGTTTCCTGGTAAGATCCATCGTCAGATTTTTAATCTGATCGCGCGGAACTTCCACCAATTTGTTGTCTGCCGTCAATACTTTGACAAAATCGTGGTTGGGCTTTGAAACTTCATATTCAAATCCGGTATAAATAGCCGCACCACCGGTCGCAGCAGCCGCACCAATTAATCCAAATCTCTTGAAAAATGTGCGCCTGGAATTACTGCTATCCTCCATTTTTTTTGTATGCTCAGGCTCCGTAGTTAACTTCTTATCGTTCATATATTGAGTTGTTTAGACTATAATAATGTTGTTAAATATAAAATAAAAGAACCACCTTTTTTAAAAGAAGTGGAATAACTAGCCTGTTAAAATCAAACTAGTTTAACGATTAGGATAAAACTACGATAAATATTTTGTTTTCATCACAATTTTCGGAACAGCACCCATAAAAATTACATCTTTGGAAGGCCTTTTCTGCAAAAAATTCGTTTTAAACCTGTTAAACGCGATTATTCAACTAAAAATGAAAACCATAGGCCATGCCAAAGAATCATTTCCTGGTCATTTTTGAATGTAATTTCTATTTGGCAGAAGGTGGAGGCCAAATAAAAACCGAATCCACGCTTTAATACTATAATTTTGTACTATTTTCAATTCATGATCATGCATTTCCCATATCGACCCACTACCTATTATTCATACGCAAACAACGAATGTACCTATGAGAAAGTTTAAATTGACCCTTCTTGTCCTTTCTTTGGCATTATTGGCCAGGGGCCAGAAATTGGATGTTCTGTTTCCAAACAACCAATTAATTACAACGGGTGTTTATTACTATCCTGAGCACTGGGATTCTACCCAATGGGACAGGGACCTGAAAAACATGGCTGCCATGGGATTCGAATTCACCCATTTTGCTGAATTCGCCTGGGCACAACTGGAGCCAGCGGAGGGGAAGTACGACTTTGCATGGCTGGACAAAGCCGTTTCACTTGCAGCAAAATACAAGCTGAAAGTGATCATGTGCACCTCCACCTGCACACCGCCGGTATGGTTGGCCAGGAAGCATCCGGAGATACTTTCGATGAATGAAAATGGTCAGCAGATGGACCATGGATCGCGGCAGCATGCTTCCTTTTCAAGTAGTTACTACAGAACCTACTCCTTGAAAATGATTGCTGAACTGGCCCGACACTATGGCAAGGATCCGCGAATTGTTGGCTGGCAGATTGACAATGAACCACGTACTTTTTTCGATTACAATCCGGATGCACAACAACGATTCCGAATGTGGTTGAAGAATAAATACAAAACCATCGATGCCCTTAATGCAACCTGGGGAACCCTTTTCTGGAGCAATACCTACAGTGACTTCTCACAAATCAATATTCCGCTTCATTCGCAATGGGGAATGAACCTGAACCAGCGGCTCGATCATTACCGTTTCGCTGCTGACGAAACTGCCACCTTTCTGGACGAACAGGCTTCGGAAATCAAGAAGTATGCTGACACTGAACAGTGGGTCACCACCAATTACATCCCCAGTTATGAGGGAGGATACATCGGGAGAAGTCCGCAGCTGGATTTCATCACCTATACCCGGTACATGGTCTACGGGGAGTCCCTGGGTGTTGGCAGAAAAGGATACCGAATGGGCGATCCTTTAAGAATTGCCATGGCCAACGATTTTTTCAGGCCACTAACTCCCCTCTTCGGGGTAATGGAATTGCAGCCGGGCCAGGTCAACTGGGGAGGCATCAATCCGCAACCAATGCCCGGAGCCGTCAGGTTATGGCTCTGGCACCAGTTTGCCGGCGGCAGCAAGCTTGTTTGTACCTATCGTTACAGGGCTCCGCTGGTCGGTTATGAACAATACCACTATGGCATTGTAGGAACCGATGGGATAACACCCACCCCGGGAGGAGTTGAATACCAGAAATTTATTCAGGAGATTGAATTGCTCAGAAAAGAAAACCTGCAGGATGCTTCAATACCGGCACACTATTCCAACAGGAAAACCGCCATCCTCTACAATTATGAGAATATTTGGGGAATGGAGATGAACAAACAGACCAACCAATGGAATTCCATGGGCCACATCATGAAGTATTACAACCCATTGAAAGCATTTGGCGCCCCTGTAGATTTCATCACCGATCAGATGGATTTCAACAAGTATCCTGTTTTAATTGCACCCGCCTACCAGCAGATAGACCAATCGCTGATTGATAAGTTAGAGAACTATGCAAAAGCCGGTGGGAACCTGCTGCTCACCTGCCGGACAGGTCACAAGAACCGTGAGGGACATCTGTGGGAGGCGAAATTTGCAGCCCCCATCCATGATCTCATCGGTGCTGAAATAGAATTTTATGACCTGCCAATGCCACACGCACAGGATTCTGTCCTATTTGGAACCAAAAGATATGCCTGGAAAACCTGGGGTGAGGTGCTCCTACCGAAGGCCGACACCAAAACTTGGGCGACTTTCGAGGGTGATTTTTATGCCGGAAAACCGGCTGTGATTTCCAGAAAACTAGGCAAGGGAACCGTGACCTATGTTGGCATAGACAGCAACAATGGACTTTTGGAAAAGGAAGTCCTCAAAAAACTCTACTCACAGCTGGCAATTCCGGTCGAGAACTATCCGGAAGGTGTAACGGTTGAATACCGCGACGGATTAGGGATAGCAGTAAATTATTCAGACAAGGTTTATGTGCTGAATATCCCTGTTACTGCGAAAATTCTGGTAGGGAAAAAAGAGATTCCAACTGCGGGAGTAACAGTATGGCAGCTCAGATAAGGTGAATTATTTATTAAGTGCATTGAACCACCATCTTATCCCTGGATCCTGGAGGATTCCCATGCCACCCAATTCAAATCGCACGGGATATCCGGCAGAGATTCCTTGCAACCAGACATTGGAATGAAAATGAACATATAAGCCAGGCCGTTTCCTGGATTCTGTAATTTCCTGAAGATGAATCTTTTTTCCCTCTTCAGGAAAAACACCTGGTGGAATAAACTGAGCAGTCCATGATCCAAATATTTCAACATTAATTATTGGTTTATCTGGTACACCCATTTTTCTGAAATAGTCGTAATGCCATCCGCTATGCTCACCTTTTTGAACATCTTCCGAAAAAGTATCGAAAAGAAGAACATCAACATAGGCTGATTTTCCAATGGCAACATTCGAAGTATCATTGTATCCGCCGCCACCCACAATTCTTTCCGGATCCGCATTCTTAACATGCTTGCACAGGTTGATAATGTTTTTCGGATCATTAAAATTTAATGGTTTAAAGCTTCTATAGAGGGATGAATTTTGTTCGTTTGCAATGTTGAAGATCACATTCCTGTATGGAATTAACTTTTTCGCAACCGTTTCAACTGCATGAAACACTGCTAAACTATCGTTGATATTTCTCAATGGGTTGCTGCCTTGCATTGCACGCTGGTAAAAGATACCCACAATAACAACCATTGACCGGCTTTGACAGGCTTCAATAATTTGGGTAAGTCTTCTGAAATGATCCTGGTTAATTTGCGTACCGTCTGCCAGGAACGGATCACAGTAACCTCCACTTGAGCCTTGAACAAAAACGCTCACAGCATTTATACCATTCTGTTTGTAATCATCCAGTTGGCCAATCAATTGATTGGTTAAGCTATCTGTTTGAGAGGCACTGGCAACTCTAATTCCCCACATCGGAAATTTTTGACCCAACCAATAAAATTGATTTCCTTTAACTGACAATATTTGTGCATTAAGCTGGTTGTTAACCAGGAAGAATGAAATAGAACAAATGAATAATGCCCTTTTTAGCATGTCCCTATTTTAAAATGTGTCTTTTATCAAAAAGAGAAGGATTGTCCAAGTTCAAATGAACTCCAGAAGCTCATTCAAATTTTTTGACATACTGGATAAACTTCTTCGCGGTAGCATCCAGGTTGGCGATCGATCCTCCCCCATCCAGCACTTCGCACATTTCGTAAACCAGGTATCCCTGGTAACCAATCTCCTTCAATGCGCCAATAAAATTGTCATAATCTATTATTCCCTCTCCCACAGCCGTTGCACGCATGACCGGTTTGTCCGCCACATAATTGGTCAGGTGGTTTTCGTAGTGGTACCGAGGCATTGTTACATAATCGGCAATAATCGTGTTCACCAGGTAAGGCTTCATTTTTAGGACTGAAGCCCTGATCTCCGCTTTGGGAAGTCCTTCCAGGGTTGGTGACCATGCATCCCATCCCGCCATCACATTGGGAAGGTTGATCTCCTTCAGCATCCAGTACATGGCATCGTGGTGCAGGGCAATGTCGTGGTGGTTCTGTACCACGAGGGTAACCCCATATTTCCTGGCTTCACGGGCCCCTAGCGTAATACCCTCCACTACCAGCGCATACTGCTTGTCATAAGGCACACCGGTACGCTCATAACCGGTGAATATGCGGATCATTTTGGTGCCAAGATCGCTGGCAAGTTCCGCCAGCTGACCGATGTAGGCAGCCTGGATCTCTGTATGCGGGATTCCGGGCTTGTCAATTCCAGCCGTAAAATCGGAGTATCCGGCCAATCCTACCAGGGTCAGTCCAAGATCAGCCATTCGTTTCTTAAGTTTTGCCCGGGCCTCCTTGTCGTAATCCAACAGTGAAAGATGCGGCCGTTTGGCCATCAGCATCACTCCGTCAAATCCCAACTCTTTGGCCTTTACCAAGAATTCATCTACCGATAGTTGCGCCTGACCACGCCACAGTCCTGCATAACCTATGGAATGTAAACAGGTTTTCACTTTAAAGTCAGCGGACTTCCCGGTAGGGGTCTGCTGAGCGTAGACGGCAGAAAAGCAAGCAAAAATGAACAGAAGGGCTGATAAAATCTTTGACATAACATTCTTTTTATAAGTGGTAATGGTACATTCAGAGCAATGTCCGGAGCTGAAAGCAAAGTTGAAAATTTATTTTGAAAAACGATTGGAATTTTTAGGCGAATAAAATTTCATATTCATTGATCAACAGCCATCCGGTAGGGTAATATTCCATGTGTATTGGTAATGAAAATAGAATTGTGATTCAAAAATTCTTGCCATTTTGCAATCCTATCTTCTTCAAGTCACTACCCATAAAGACTCCACCATGCAGCTCAGGAATAACTACTATCAAACACTCCTTTCACTCCTTCTATTGCCATTGCTTTCTTTCAGTCAGGTGAAAGATGTGCCCTTTCTTCAGGCTGTTTCAGTAAAATATGAACTTACACCAGAACTGAAAGGGGCCAAATTGAGGAAGGTTGAAGTCGATTGCAACAACAATGTCTACCTGCTGACAGACAAGGGTCTCTACCGTGACTTTTATGAAAATAAGATCTCCAAAGATCTGCTTCATAGAAAATTATCGGATATGAACCCAGTAGATATTTCCGTTCAGGCTGGATCCGGGTATCTCTACTATCTTTACAGCGACAGGTTTTTAACCAATGCCCATGCCGGGACCATTTTTTCAAAAATTCCTGAAAACAGCTACCATACCATACGAGTCAGCCAATCAGGAATCGTGCTCCTGGTAAGTAAAGAAAAGGTATCACTTTACAAAAATTCAGACAAAACAGGTGACTTGAATTTGCCTGCAGAAAAAACAATGAAGTGGTATGTGAATGAGGACAGTTTCTATGCCCTCTCAGAAAATTCTGTCAGACAACTGGTCAACAAGGAATGGAAGACAATTTTCAGCGGAGAAAAGCTGACCAGCCTTGCCTTTTCCGCAGACCGGCTACTGATCGGTACCGAAGAGGGCTTCCTGACAGTAAATGCCAAAACCGGTAAGGTGGTGCAACCCCTCCAAACAGCCTTGCCTGTAAGTGCCATCAGTGACTTGCTCTATTGCAACAACCAATTGTGGTTTTCAACTGCCGACGGGGTCTTTCGGCAAGAGCCGGGGCGTTACCGCTACTTTGAAGGACCCCGCTGGCTGGAAAACAATAGGATTACCGATATGAAGTCTGATGCCTTGGGCAATATATACCTCCTCTCACCTACCGGACTGAGCAAGATTGAATTTGTTGCTACCACCATGGCTGCCAAAGCTGCCAAAATTCAGGATGACATTCGCAAGTACCACCTGCGTTATGGCTTTGTCTGTGAGATCGATTACGGCAAACCAGGAGATTTAACTACTGCCCATACGACCGACAACGACAACGATGGATTGTGGACCACGCTCTACCTGGGAAGTCAGGCCTTCAGGTATGCCACTACCGGCGAAGAGGTCGCCAAAAAGCATGTATGGGAGTCCTTCGAAGCCTTTGAAAGGTTGCTATCGGTCAATCCTTTGAAGGGATTTCCATCCCGCACCTTTGAAAGGAAAGGGATCATCACGGATACCATCGTATGGCGCCCCTCACAGCATCCCGAATGGGACTGGAAAGGGACTACGAGTACAGACGAGTACGTTGGCTACCTCTTCGTCACCACTGTGATGGACAAATTTATCGCAAAGTCAACGGAGGAGAGGCAACGGGTCGCCAATTTTATGGATGCCATCATGACGCACATCCTCGACAACAACTATTATTTCATTGACATCGATGGTCAGCCTACGCGATGGGGTCGCTGGAATCCGGAATATGTCAACGCTTATGCACCCTATGTTTCCGACCGCAAACTCAACAGTGCTCATTTGATTTCCGGACTACAACTAGCTTATTCACTGACTGGTAAAGATCGTTACAAGGAGGAGGGCTTTAAGATGATGAATCAACATGGCTACCTTGACAACATCCTGATTCCAATGAAAACCATCCAGCGAACCACTGAGTTTGTCCACAAGGGAGAGGTCATGGGAGACACCTGGAACCATTCAGATGACGAGATGTCCTTCCTTACCTATTGGGTCCTTCACCAGTATGCCTTCAACGATGCATTGAAGAAAAAGTATGAATGGGTGGCCCGCGACCACTGGGAAATTGAAAAACCGGAAAGGGATGGACTCTGGAATCTGCTTACTTATGGAATCAGTGGGGAGATAGACAAGGAGTCAACCCTTTGGTACCTTCGGGAATATACCCCAGATCTTGACCGATACTCCGTCCGAAACTCCCACCGGAAGGATCTGGTCCGAATTCCTGAAAATTTCAGGGAACAAACAATCAATGAGTTGCTTACTTCAGGCGAAAGACCAATGATCCGGCACAACACTAACCCATTCGCACTGGATTGCAACGATGGAAGAACCTCCAGGCTGGCCGGTGATGAATACCTGCTGCCTTACTGGATGGCCCGTTACCTGAAGTTGATTGAATAAATTTGGTTTTGTATATTTGGGATTAATTACACTAACAACTACAAACATGAAATTGCTCAAGAAGATTCTCTACGGTTTATTGGTTCTGCTCCTGTCCATTGTTTTCCTGATGTCCATACCCAGAATCTGGTCCGCCATGAATCCAAAAAAGGGACCTTTGGGCTACTATTTCTTCGTACCAACCGTGGTAGCCGCCTACACGGGGCTTGAGTCGCTGATTGACAAGGCCCCCCCTGTCCCGGAGAACGTTGAAGCAATTAAAAACATTGAATACAAGAACATCAATGGGAAATCCCTGCAGTTGGATATTTACCAGCCCAAAGGATTGACCAAACCTGCACCGCTGCTGGTTTTCATCCATGGCGGAGGTTGGCGGGGCGGCGATCGGGCCGACTACCTGGTCTATTTGACACACTTCGCCAGGCTTGGCTATGTGACAGCAACCGTTTCCTACCGCCTTTTAAAGGTGGCACCCTACCCTGCTTGTGTGGAAGATATTATCGATGCAAGGGATTTTCTTTACCAAAACGGTGAAAAATACAAATACGATCCCGACAGGATCTGCCTGATTGGTGGTTCTGCAGGGGCGCATCTGGCCATGCTTGCGGCCTATGGGTGGAAAAATGCTGTTGCCATGGCAGATAGTACTTCCGCCATGCCCAATCACAAGATCAAGGCAGTAGTTGAGATTTACGGGCCCATTGATTTTACCACCGAATATGCCCGCAACCATCCAACCATTACCGGTTTTATGACCAAATCCTACCAGGAAGCGCCTCAGCTCTATGTCGAAGCCTCTCCGCTTACCTGGGTTACAAAAGATACCCCTCCCACCCTGATCCTGCATGGTACCCGCGACATGCTGGTTCCGATCAGTCAGGCCGTATCCCTCAAACAAAAAATGGACAGTATGGGCGTCGTCAATGAATATCACCCCTTACCAGGATGGCCCCATACCATGGATTTGGTGCAAAGGGTAAATGACTATTTCAAGGTTACCATGGGTGATTTCTTCGAAAGACGGGTAAAATAAGTTGAACCATGCAGGAAGTTGATCATTATATCTCTGCCTTTCCTCCGGAGGTTCAGGAGAAGTTGATGCAGATACGTGAAATCATAAGAAAAAATGCACCGGAAGCAGTTGAAAGTATGGCCTATGGAATGCCGGCCTACAAGACCAATAAAAAACCCCTGGTCTATTTTGCCGGCTATAAAAAGCACATTGGTTTGTACGCTACACCTGCAGGACACGAACAGTTTTCGAAGGAATTATCCCGGTACAAGCAAGGAAGAGGTTCCGTTCAGTTTAGACTGGACCAACCGATACCCTATGACCTGATTGCACAAATAGTTGAATTCAGGGTGATTCAGAACGCAGCGGAGAAGAGGTAGGGCAATTCAATTTCTGATCGGAAAGGCAATTTGACCATCGACTCCAATACATTCAACTGTTTGAGCTTACTCCACCATGTTGCCGTTGACCTTGACATTTTTAAGGGAAAACCCTTTCACAAGGCTTTTCTCAATTTTGTTGTTCACAGCCTCAATGGTTAGGTTCTCGAACAAGAAATCCCCCAGCTGGTAATTGTCTGATTTGTCTACATCGAAGAAAACTTCGCATTTCAAATCAATATTCTTCAGGGTAATATGCTCCGAATAGGACCTGATTGGATCTTGTCGTCCCTGCAAATCAAAGAATTGCCGCCATGGCTTGATATAGAGCAGGCTATAGGCCTGTCCACTGATGTTTTCCACCGTAATGAATTCGTACTTCTGTGGGGTATCCGGCCTCATTTTGAGCCAAAGCACCCGCATTGCCTGGTTGACATGACAATTCCTTACCAGGATATTCCGGTTATGGATGGCCTCACTGCCACAGGTCACTGCAGAATGACAAAATCCAAATTCGCAATTTTCGATCAGCACATTGGTATTTTCTCCATTGTTGGGATCCTGATCCGCCCAGGGACCTTTCCCGCCTTTCAGCGCTATTGCATCATCGTTTACCGACATGAAGCATCCACTGATCAGCACATTGGAACAGGCATCAATGTCGACAGCATCCGTGCTTGGCGCTTTGACAGGTTCGTGCGGGGAATAGATGTGCAGGTCAAGAATTTTCAAATTGCTGCATTTGTAATAATGACTGGTCCAAAAACCCGCATTGTGCAACTTAACATCTTGTACCTGAACATTCTTACAATTCCAGACAAATACCAGTCTTGGTCTTGAGACCTCCAGGTTGGTGCAGTTCTTGTTTTCTTTCCTTCGCTGCCAGAATGCCTCCCAATACTTAAGACCGTTCCCGTCTAGGGTGCCTTTTCCGGAGATGGTAAATCCGTCTACCCCATAGGCATTTACCAGGGCCGGGAAGTAATCCAGGTTCTGCCCTTCCATTCTGGAGGGCATTATTTTGTAATCGGCAATGTTGTCGGAGCCTTTAAGTTTACCGCCCTCCGCAAGGTAGAGGTGGGTATTGGGTTTGAAAAATAGCGCTCCGCTCAAAAAGGTTCCTTTGGGAATTACTACAACCCCTCCCCCATTTTTACTCGCTTCATCAATGGCACGCTGAATGGATTCAGTCTGCAATTTCAAACTGTCATTTACCGCTCCATAGTTGGTAATGACCATTTGTTTGCCCAACTTATCAAGTGAAACTTTGGTTTTATCCAAAAACCATCCTGGTATTTTCGTGCCATCAGGGAAATATCCTGTTTGATCTTTTTGTGCAAATGAGGAGAAAACTATTACCAATAACAGGATAATCAACAAAAAATTTCTTTTCATTCGAAATTGTATTAGTTAAATTACTGGATGTCTGTAAGTACTCATGGAACTCGCAGATGAATTTAGATTGACTTTTGTGGGTTTGGCCCATGTACGTTTCATGCATGCAAGATTTTTGAATTACCATACATCAGAACCAGTTCAATAGCGTATAACATGGTCGAACAATTTTTTAAATAGCTGTACAAATTAAGCCAATTAAAATGTTGTTGGCTAGTATACAAATAATTTGATTCTTATCCCCAAAAAGAATAATTTTGGAAAGAGGCAAAGGACCTGCAAGTTTTTGTAAAATTTGATCCACTTATTGATTACCTGTAAAAATAATGAATCCCAGGAAACTATTCATATTCTTCTTCGCCTTACTCCTTGCCGGACTGGATGGTATTGCCCAGAACAAGGCTACCATTGACAGTCTTCTCTACAAGCTTCAGGTGACCAATGACCATGCTGAAAAGGCAAAAATATACAATGCATTGTGTTGGAATTACCGGGTTGATTCACCAAAACTGGGATATGAGTATGGGCTTAAAGCATTGGATATATATGCACAGCAGAAGAATATAGTTAGGCAATGCAATGTTCTGAACAAGCTAGGAATCAACAAGCGGAATCTTGGAGAGTATTCTGCAGCGCTGGATCATTTTTTCCAAATCCTCAACCTCGCAAAAAAGCCGGAATGCAACCTCGAGATAGCCTATGCCAACAACAATATTGCGGATATTTATTCGCGGCTGGAGAAATATGACAAAGCACTGGATTTTACGGGTAAAGCGCTGCCCCTGTTTCAATCGATCGGTAACAAGGAGGGAATTGCCTACAATTACAACCTTGAGGGCACCATTTACCAGTATCAAAACAAGTGGGACAAGGCACTTACCTTTTTCAAACTAAGTTTGGCGCTTCGTTTGAATATCAGTGATGTAGCAGGAGCTGCCTCCTCTTACATTAATATTGGAGACTGCTGTTTGGAGCTTAACCAACCGGATAGCGCCTATTACTACATCCAAAAAGGGATTGAGTATTACAACAAAGCTGGATTTGCCAACTATGGCCGAAGTTACATCAGCCTTGGAAAGTATCATACTGCAAAGAATAACTTTTCAGAAGCAATCAAATACCTCAACGAAGCCGCTGAAAAGGCAAAAATCATGAAGAGTCCGGACAATATTCAGAAGGCAAATGAGTTGTTGCATGCGATCTATTTCAAACAAGGTGAATACAAGAAAGCCTATGAGATTCAGTTACGGGCAAGGCAGATCGATGATACCTTACGTAAATCTGATTACATTAGAAAAATTACCACACTTGAACTTAATTATGCTTTTGAGCAGCAGGTGAGGCAGAAGGAGTTGGAGGAGTTAAAAAACAAGGCATCCTACGAATCACGCTTGTACGAGCAGAAAATAATTCTTTATGGACTGATATTCACGCTGTTAATTATATCTGTCATCACCTTTTTCATTTACAGGAATTACAAATACGTAAGCAAGACCAATCTGTTGTTAAAAGAATACAACGAAGAGATATCCAGACAAAAGATTGCCATTCAATCGCAAAATGAGCAGTTGCAGGAATTGAATGCAACCAAAGACAAATTCTTTAACATCATTGCGCATGACCTGAAAAACCCGTTCAACGGTATCCTGGGAATTTCGGATCATATTATAACATCCTGGACTTCAACCTCCTATGAGGAGACAATTTCGATGGTTAAAATGATACGGGATTCCTCCCAGAATGCATTCAATTTGTTGGAAAATCTATTGGAATGGTCAAGGGCTCAAACAGATAGAATTGAGTTTAAACCCGAGTACTTCCTGCTAAGGAACTTGATAAATGAAGTTGTTGGATTGCTGAAAGATGTTGCTGAGCAAAAAAAGATTACCATAGATTGCCCGGTTGATGAAAATTTAAGGATGTATGCTGACAAGAATATGATTCACACAGTACTCAGAAACTTGGTCGCGAATGCAATAAAATTCACTGAACTGAACGGGAAAATTACCGTATCTGCAGAGATGAACATTGAGCAAGTCGTTGTTTCTGTGAAGGACAATGGCGTTGGTATCAGCAAGGAGAACAAGGCAAAGCTTTTTAAAATCAGCGAAAAAATCACCTCCCTCGGGACACAGAATGAGAAAGGAACCGGACTTGGATTGTTGCTTTGTAAGGAGTTCATTGACAAACACAATGGTACCATCAGGGTTGAAACAGAGCCTGGTGTCGGAAGTGATTTTATTGTAACGGTGCCCTTTCAACCTGCTACGTAGCCTTTACCATGTGGTGTAACCATTTTGTGAAGGCTGCGTAAAATTCCAGAAAAAATCGGTTATGAGCAAAGTATTTAATTTTGGAGAAAAGGTTGAAGGATATAATATTCCAGTTCTAAATGAACGTGAAATCAGGGCTGCAGCCGGTATGCTATTCCTGCTCATGTTTATTTCCATCATGGTGGTGATTTTCAAGGGTGATTTTACGCCGCTTAAATATGCCGTAATTCTTTTTCTGGTTGACATCCTTGTTCGCGTGGCCATCAATCCGAAATACTCCCCCACACTCATCCTGGGGCGCCTGATTGTGGCCAATCAGACCCCGGAATATGTAGGAGCCAAGCAGAAAAAATTTGCCTGGATCATAGGCATTCTCCTCGCATCGATCATGTTCATCCATCTCATTGTGATGAATGCTTACAGCCCGATCACCGGCATTATCTGCATGATTTGCCTGATCTTCCTCTTTTTTGAGGCAGTTTTTGGAATTTGCCTTGGATGCAAATTTTATTCACTGGTGTACAAGGAGAAAGCTCAGTATTGTCCCGGAGAAGTTTGTGATGTCAAATCAAGACAAGAGATCCAAAAAACATCAGCGGTTCAATTGTTGGTGGTGATGCTCTTTGCAGTTTTCATATTCGTCTCAACTTTCTTTTTCAAGGAGACACTTACCGAAAAGCCCTACGATATTTTTGGTATTGAAAGCTCGACACATACCAAATAATTGGCATCAATTTTTCATTCTTTGCGGAACGTAAACCGCTTCCCCTTTTAATTGCCCACCATGATTGTTTATCATCCGGTGATAATCATTTGATATGTATCAGTCAACCAATATTCACCTGACATCCGATATTAAATTGTCGGATGTTATCATAAACAATCCCTATTTGCTGCTATTATTGGAGCATTTTGGGATCGAAGTTCCGTTACAGGACAGGACGCTGAAGCAGGTTTGTTTGCAATATGGCATTAACATCGAACTATTCCTCACCTTTGCAAATCTTTACAATGGTGTAAACTACACTCCCCTTAGCCCCTTAACTATTCAGGATACACCAACGATCATCAATTACCTGAAAAATAGTCACAGGTACTACGCTGATGAGATTTATCCCAACATTCTTGGTGTGATTCATCAAATGGCAAAAGTCAATGATTTCAAGGAGATGGCTTTGGTTCCAAGATTCTTCGTCGACTATTTTAACGATGTCACAGAACACCTTGAATACGAGAACAAAACCGTATATCCCTATATCCTCCATTTGATTGAGAGAATTGAAAACAAAGAAAAGGACGATCCTTCCATTGCCTATTCCGTTGTCGAATACCAAGAGCACCACAACGATATAGAGGAGAAGCTCAATGACTTAAAGAGTCTGCTGATCAAATATCTTCCCCCAAAAAATGACCAGACCATTCGGCGAAAACTGCTTTTTTTACTTTCGGAATTGGAATATGATTTGAACATTCATTCCAAAATTGAGGAGTTGATCTTAATTCCATTGGTGGTTGCAATGGAATTGCACTTAAAAAAATTGCGGTGAGGAAGCCTGTTTGCATGGTACTGATGGAACCCTCTCCCCTAATTACAGCGGGATTGCTGGCAATATTCAAAACCTCCGGCCAAAATTTCTTTTTTGTACAAGCCTCCTCCTTTGACGAGGTAGAAATTCAATTGTTGAAAAACAAGGTGGAACTGGTCATTCTCAATCCTTCCTACACACAAAATTTCACAAAGACATTTGTTGCCTTAAAAAACCAGTATCGAAACATCAAATGGGTTGGACTCCAATACTGCTTTTACGACCCTAAAATGCTGGCAAATTTCGATGCGATCATCACCATTTCCGATTCTCCTGAAACCATGGTCTCCACGATCCTGAGGGTAGTGAGAGAGGAGAACCTTCAAGATGCTGGTTCGACACAAGATGTATTAACAGACCGGGAAACCGATGTGTTGAAATTACTGGCCAAAGGTTTAACGAACAAGGAGATAGCCGATAAATTGCATATCAGTACCAATACCGTTATTACCCACCGGAAAAATCTATCCCAAAAAACTGGCATCAAATCCGTCTCTGGATTAACGATTTTTGCTATTGTGCAAAAATTGGTCTCTATTGATGATTTTAATGAGTAAAGTCTTGTGAATTAATGCATTTAGCAATATTTACAGGCTTTAGCACAAACATCCCCTTTCAGACACTGTAGTAGGATTGTCATCATTTGTAAGGAGGTTCTGGTATAAAATCCCAATATTTAATGATTGACAGCTTTGGGAACTAGCCCTAGCTTTGCGTCCATAATATTTAGCCAATAGAATTATGAGACGCATTTTTTCAATTACACTTTTTACAATTTTGTCAATTTCATCCAATGCGCAACAGACCAATATTTCAGAAAATATTTATTTAAATACTGCTGAAAAGCTCTTGCAAACTGAAGGAAAACTGATCATTGGTGGTTACGGAGAGGTTCATTACCACCAGCCCTTCAGTTCAGAAAAAAACTACAACGGCACGTTGGATGTACACAGGATGGTGATGTTGCTGGGGTACAATTTCAGCTCCAAAACACAATTCATCTCCGAGATTGAATACGAGCATGTCAAAGAGGTATACATCGAACAGGCTTTCCTTCAGCACAAAATAAACAGCTTCCTCAATATACGGGCCGGATTGATGCTAATTCCAATGGGCATTGTCAATGAGTACCACGAACCTACCAGTTTCAACGGGGTAGAACGGCCACTGGTTGACGCTAAAATTTCCCCAACTACCTGGCGTGAAATTGGGGCGGGTGTCAGTGGAAACGTGCTGGTGGCCTCCCTGAAATACCAGGCGTACATTGTAAATGGATTCAATGGCTACAATGGTACAGCGAACTTGTCAGGCAAGAATGGCTTACGCAACGGTCGGCAAAAAGGGGCTGAATCTTTCATCAGTTCCCCCAATTTCACTTTTAAAACCGAATATTACGGCATTCGGGGTTTGAATCTTGGATTATCCGGCTATTTTGGAAAGACGGAGAGTACCTTGTACAACGGGATTGACAAAAACAACCAGCCATTGCAAACCAGGGCGGATTCATCGGTGGTGGGATTGAATATGATCGGCATAGATGGGAGGTATACCGTGGGCGGTCTTCAGATCAGAGGACAGTATTACCATACAAATATTTCAAATACAGCACAATACAATAAATTCACCACCATCAACGGAAAACCAAATGATTTGGGAAGCAAGATGCAGGGGTATTACCTGGAAGCAGGATACAATCTATTCAAGCATTTCGACAAGACCCGGGATGAGTTCATTCCCTTCGTAAGACTTGAAAACTATGATACCCACTTGGCAACCACGAATGGCTTGTCCCAAAACAAATTGTACCACAACAAGGTGATCACAACAGGAATAACCTACAAACTGGGAAAGGGAGCAGTTGTCAAGACAGACCTGCAACTAGTTAAATCTGCGGCAGCCGGGGACTATTCCAAGGTTTTTTCAGCCGGATTTGGTGTAATGTTTTAAACTTGACTGAATGTATAAAATAGCCATGGTGATCCTCCTGCTGACCTTCATGCAAGCTGAAATAAAGGCCCAGACAGAGATTGAATTTCATCCAAACTTACTGGATCGGGAGATTATCCGGATCAATGGGGATCAGAACGAACTTAAAGAGCTGATGATCTCAGAAAAGGGAACCAGCCCATCAATGCCTGGAAAGTTTTATTCAGTCTCTCCGAAAGCTCTGTCATCAGCTGTAAAATTCATTTATATTGGAAGGGTAAAAACTTGCCGTGCAGGAGGTTGTACCATTGATTCTGATCCACCAAACTCCGCAGAGAGCGAGTATTTCGACTATTTCATTTTGTATAACTCCACCTGTAACATCCAGCTTGTAAGGATCTACAATTACCAGGCAACCCATGGTCAAGAGGTTAGTGCGAAAAGTTGGCTCAAACAATTTATAGGTTACGGTGGAGCAACTGAGCTTCATGCTGGCAAAAATATTGATGCGATTTCAGGAGCAACCATCTCAGTAAATGCCATCACGCTAGATATAGAATACCGAACAGAATTGTTGAAGCAGACTCTAAAATATTAATATTTAGCTACAAACCAAGTAGTATACACCATATAACCACTGATTGGAATAAAAATTGCTGGAGTAAAATAGTGTAGTCTTTAACAGGTAATCTTACGTGTATAGAAATCTCTTTATTTTTTGTGTCGGAGTTCTTTCGAAAGGTTCTGGCTGAATGAGAACCAGTTGAACCTGTGAAAATTTATTCACATGGGTATTGACATACAATTGCAATTCATGGAGCAGATCCTCCAGTTTCTCGTTGTAGAGATCGGCCTGGTCGCGAAAAGCCTGGTATTGCGACTCCAACTCTTCCATGTTTAGTCTGACGAGGGCAACGAGTTTGCCTTTGCGTTGAATCACCAGCGATTCTACCACATTTTTGAAATTGTTGATCACCGATTCAATCTCTTCAGGGTAGATGTTTTCTCCGGAAGCACTGACAATCATATTCTTAAGTCTCCCTTTGAATACCAGGTATCCTCGCTCGTCAAATAGTCCAAGATCGCCTGTCCTGAACCATCCCTCCGCGGTGATGACCTCCTTGGTCAATTCCGGTTCCTTGTAATAACCTCTCATTACATTGGGCCCTTTGACCCAAATCTCACCTTGACCTGTCTTGGGGTCTGGCTGGTCAATTTTCACCTCGTTGCCTGGCATTGCAGGTCCAATCGTGTACAATCTTGTATCAGCCGGTCCCGCACCTGCTACCAAGGGAGCTGTCTCAGTAAGCCCAAAGCCAATGGAGTATGGAAATTTTGCTTCATGCAGGAATTTCTCCACATTGGCATCCAGCTTTGCCCCGCCAATGCCAAAAAAGATCAACTTTCCCCCAAAGGTCTCCAAAAGCTTTTTCCCGGCAATCCGATGGAGCAGTAACCTGACAGGAAAGAAGCCATACAGAAGTCTGACGAAACGGTTACTGGTGAATTTTGGTTTGATCTGCCTATGGTAGATTTTCTCAATAATCAGGGGCACAGTAAGTAAGAGTGTTGGCTTAACCTTCTGTAAGGCAGGAAGCAATACCGCCGGAGTAGGTAGTTTCCGGATGTAATGTACAGATGCACCGTACATCACAGGTAAAATAAAACCTATCGTATTCTCATAGGCATGGGAAAGTGGCAGCAAGGAGAGAAAGCGGTCTTCACAATTGATTGGTTGAATCATACCTGCATGTTCGGCGTCCCAAACAATATTTTTGTGGGTGAGCATCACCCCCTTCGATTTCCCGGTAGTTCCTGAGGTGTAAATAATTGATGCCAGATCCTCCTCCTCGACCGTTTCAGCCGTATTGCCTTGAGCATTTATTGACTGAATATTTTCAGCTCCTGTCAACTTTTCAAAGCTTTCAATACCAATGACTATTTTATTGGGGTCAGTGGTGAAAGAATCAATTTTAGGCAGTAAATTCTCTGAAACAAAAATTATTTTAGGCTCAGAATGTTGGATGATATTGGTGATTTCGGTGGCAGAGAAATCCGGAAGAATGGGGACAACAATTCCTCCAATTGAAGCAATGGCAAAATAGGCAATGCCCCAATTGGGCATATTGGTACTTAGTATGACGCACTTGTCTCCTTTTTGAACCCCTATTGTAACTAACTGATCAACGACAAGATTCATTTTCTTTTCGAGCTGACCATAGGTGAAATTTTGCTCTCCCGCAAAAACGAGCGAAGGTCTCTCTCTGTAGTTTAAAAAACTGCTGCGGAGCATCGCAGGAATTGTATATTTTTCAAGCTGTACCATTTCTCAATTTTTAAGCTTAGTAAAGGTACGCATTAGCCTGCAGAATTATCTTTGATTATGGAAATTTAACAATGGATGAGAGGAACTATAGGAGCTTTGAGTTATGAGTTATGGGTTATGGGTTATGAGTTATGAGTTATGGGTTATGGGTTATGAGTTATGGGTTATGGGTTATGGGTTATAGTTGATGTTATGGGAAATGGGAAATTGTGATGGTAAAAACAATTGCAGTCAGTATCTTTGAGTGGACATTGTAAGGAGAGGCAATCATAAATCCAAAATATGAAATACCCACGAGAAAATTTTCACACCAACCGAAAATGAATATCTGGGTATTCCATCAGACCATTAAAAATACAATTATTACTGATGAAAAAAATTGTTGTTCTCACCGGAGCCGGAATGTCGGCAGAGAGTGGTATCCGCACCTTTCGTGATTCCAACGGACTGTGGGAAGAGCACGATGTGATGGAAGTCGCCAGCATTGAGGGATGGCACAAAAATCCCGGTCTGATCCTTCGTTTTTACAACGAAAGACGAAAACAGATGTACTCCTGCGAACCGAACAAAGGACATATGTTGCTCGCCGGACTCGAAAATGACTATGATGTAGAAATAATTACGCAAAATGTGGACAACCTGCATGAGCGAGCAGGATCCTCCAAGGTGCTTCATCTTCACGGGGAACTTACAAAAGCCAGAAGTAGTATCAATCCCTCCCTGGTATACCTCCTTGGTGACCAGGAGATCAAAATTGGAGACAAATGTGAGAAGGGGAGTCAGCTTCGGCCCTGTATTGTTTGGTTTGGAGAAGAGGTGCCAGCCATCAATGAAGCGATTAAAATCGTCGAATCAGCAGAGATTCTTTGTATCATTGGAACTTCGCTTAACGTCTATCCTGCTGCAGGACTTCTTCATTATGCGCCTTCCGGATGCCCTATTTACCTGATAGACCCCAATCCTCCATCCGGTATTTCCCGCAAAATAGAGGTAATTGCCAAAGGCGCAGGAGAAGGAGTTGCAGAGTTAATTAAGAGAGTGAAGCATAAATAATTTTCAATTTTAGATTTTGGATTTTCGAATGACCCAATAGTAAAGATCCCTGAGCTACGAAATTTTTTAGGCAAAAGCATAATAACATAAGTAATTGACAATTGAAAATGGACAATGGACAATGATGTATAATACTGATAAAGCGCACGATACAAGAATTTAAATGCGACAATAATTTATTCACACAACTTAAATTACCATGAAACAAAACGAAATTTTACGGGAACAAATTTTTGAAACCATTAGAAATCAGATAAAAAACAATGAGCCTCCTGAAACAAAACTCACTTTTGACCGGCTTAAAACGATGGGTTATAGTGATTTTGAGACAAATCAATTAATTGGCCAATGTGTTGCTTCTGAATTATTCAAGTTATTGAAATTTAAAGAACCATTTGATCAAAAAAGATATGTCAACAATTTGAAGAACCTGCCCAAAGCACCATTTGAATAAAAGCATCTTGTTTAAGAAGCCTTAAGGTTTTACCACAAAAATTTGTTTCCAAACCTTTCCATCAGCATCTTTCGCTGGCCGGTAAAAGGCGATCGTTTTACCATCCGGTGTACCACGCCCGAACAACCGGAAAGAATTTTGACCCGTTGGAAGGTCGGGACTTTTTGGACCCCTTAACGGTACTCTGAATCAGTTCACCGTTTCCTTGTTTTATTTTAGCATTCTCCCAGTCCCCCGGTCCCCCACTCTTTCCTACCCTCGCCAAACCTCCGGAAACTTCACCAAATCAGCGATTCTCACCTTTTTACCGGATTCAATCGACTGTCGTGCTGCGATACCGATCAGGCTGGACATAATACCTGCCCGGCTGTCGGCTCGGCTGTTGAACTGGTCTTTGGTACCCGGCTTGAACATCAGCTCCTTGAGACGATCATCGGCCCCACCATGGCTTCCTTCAGCCGCCTTTAGTACCCAGGATCGTGTGGTTTGCGCATCCCTCGTTAACCTAAATTCATATTTTCCTTCAACTTTCCAGGGCTGTCGGGCATTTAGCAGGACGTCCAACCTGCCGGATTCACCATAAAAAGTGATACGCTGGCCTTCATTGGGCAAGTAGGTGTTCATGGTGTAGGTTAGCTGGGTACCATTGTCATAGTTTACCTGAACAGAACTTGTATCGTAAATATCAATTTCATTGTCCCAGACACAACCATCCCGGTAGTAACCATCCTCTTCCTCACAATTTCCATACAATGCCATCATGCGCGGCTCCCTGGTCATATCCCAGTAATAACTGCATTTAGCGGTAAATGAACAATCCCGGCAATTACGCCCCCTGTAGCCATTGTTATGTCCATAATGAGCCAGTTTTCCCATGGCCTGAACCTCGACCGGCTCGGCTTCCAATAACCAGTTTACCAGGTCGAAATGGTGGGATGCCTTGTGCAGCAGGAGTGAGCCAGAATAGGCCATCTTTCCGTGCCAGCGTCTGAAATAGGAGGCACCGTGTACCGTGTCAAGATTTTCCTGGTAATCAATGGCTATTACCTTGCCTAACTCTCCTGATCGAAGGATTTTCTTCATCTCGATCGATTCATTCATGTGCCGCACGTTGAAACCCACCATGACTTTTTTGCCACTCCGGGCCTCCGCATTGGCTATTCTTTGACATTGTTCGGCATCTATGGCGATGGATTTCTCGGAGATTACATCGCAGCCAAGCTCCAAAGCCCTGACGATGTATTTCTCATGGAAACAGTCGGTAGTTGTCACGATGACAATGTCGGGCTTGGTCTCCTGGATCATCCGGTCAAAGTCATTGGCATGAAAGCATTTTGCCTCCACGCCCATTAGCTTTCTGGCTGCCTCCATTCGCCGAGTATTGATATCACACAAGGCAACAAACTCAACATAATCACTGAACACAGCTACCACATTTTTACCCCAATTGCTGGATCCTCTGTCTCCGGTTCCAACCAAAGCCAGTTTTTTCCTGACTCTTGTACCCATTTCTGCCGAGGCAGAAATTGAAGGGAACAAATAGGTTGCAGCTGCTGCAGTCGCAGTTGCACCTATGAAATTACGACGTTTAATTGTTTCACTCATACCAGAAAGTTATGAATTATAATTGGGAAATGTGAAAATACCAAAATTATAAGAAAACATTCCCACTAAGTACCAAATTACAATTTTCACATTTCCCAATTTCCATATTTTCACATTCTCAGTTGGAAGGTCCAGGGTTGGCCTTCACCATTTTCAACAATTCGTCCGTCAGAATCTCCCCGGTCATCTCTCCCAGAGAAACTCTGCTGACATAGTTGTATCTTTCAAAACTACTGAAATCAAATTTGGTCAGCATGTAGCCGAAAGAGTCGTTGGTCAGTCCAAAGATGAAAGGCTGACTGCCTTTCATCTTTCTTTTCAGGTAAAATCCGATATTGGGCAGCGCTTCTCCGGGTATCGTAATGATTTGCGCCTTCCCAAGGTTGACAAGGTTTAAGGTAGTGGAAATAAAATATTTGTCACCTTCCTTTTTCGTATGCTGCACAAATGGCGAGAGCGCCAAAACCTGTTGCATCCCCTCGGACTCCACTGGAAACGTGATCTTTTGAGCAGTACAGAAGAGATCTGCATTTTCAACTACGACTGCTGCATCAGCAATCCTGGTTGCTTCATCGGCCATCAAGTTTCCGATCCTGACACACTCCTCCCAATCGTTAGCCTCCTTGCCATTCTCGCGACGGGTATCGGCGGTAACCATGCCCCCCTGGGCACTGTTCATAAACAATGCGATCCCCCCTCCATTTGCTTCGATTCTGTCGTACATCGGTCCGCAAAGATCCGGACTCAGCAACTTACGATCTGTTCCCAGGACCTCAGGATGGGTAGCATAATTAACCAATGTGGCAATTTTTGCCCCTTTGCGTTTCCCCGAAGTAGCAGTAACCTGGATAATTCCCATACGGGGATCATACAACCGCTCGGCATAGTAATTGTAGGCAATTTTCCCTTTTGCCTCTGCAACATTTGTTTTTAGCGAGGCAGGTTCGAGATTCTGAAAGGCTTCGTTGATCGCTGCAGCCATTTGCTGCACACACCACTTAAGGTAGGGCTCGTCTACGTTAATTTTCCCTTTTTCATCAGGAAAACCGTACGCATCGGGTGCGCTATGCGCATGTGACGCACCAATCAGGATATTCTCCGGTTTGATGGCTGGTACTAGTTTCCTGGCCTGGTCTCCCAGAAAGGAGGGCCATCCCAGGTTGTCGATCCCTACAAAAGCGACACGAGTCTCTCCCTTTTCGACCACCAGTACGCGAACTGAAAGGAGTCCAGCCTTCCCGGTAGGCATAACAGGCGTACCCATTCCGCCTGAAATCGGGATCAGGTGATCCGGATCGATGGATCGCTTGGCTGCACCCGCCCTAAAGGTTTGCCCCTGTGCGGGTGCCATAAACATGGCAAGTAAAATAATCAGTAGTAGTCTCATAGTTAAATGTGAAAATTGGGAAATGTGGAAATTGGAAAATTTGAAAATGTGAAAATTGGAATTTGTGAGTTGTGAGTTGGTAACAATGAATCAATAAATATAAAATGGGGAATGGAAAGTAGAGTTGAATCAGCGTTGTTTCATTTTTACATTTCCACATTTTCCAATTTTCACATTAATAAAGATAAATAGGGTTTGTATAGATCCAGGGCAACAATTTGTTGCCTGGCTTTACTTCGGCTTCGAGTCGGTAGGCACCCTTTTGAAGTACTTTTTCAAAGCTAAATTGGTATTGTTCACTATCAGTCACTTCCAGTGGCTTACCATCCCTGATCAGGGTAAACCTGCATGGATAGGGAGAGATTGCTTTCAAACTCTTCAGATCAGCCAACTTGATTGAATCACCCATCATGCCTGTCATTTTTCCATCCGCTCCCTCACCGTAATAGCAGAAACCAGTGGCGTCAGCCAGAAATTGGAA
>CAMCBW010000059.1 GCA_945873105.1 Tangfeifania diversioriginum | reverse complement strand
TTTATGACTCCTTGATGAAACTTATTATAGCTTTGAAATTGTTGCTTTGTGAAAAATTTTCAAGAGAAAAAATGAGGTCACAGAGAGAAAATCGCTTGCGATTTTCCAACTCTGTGATCTCCTGGGTTTCTCTAATGAAAATTCAAAATAGCAGAAATTTCTATTTGCGCTTTGTTCTCAATAAATAGTTAGATATTCTCTGTGTTATAAATTTAAACAGTCTCTGAATCCGTTGATGAAAATATTCCCCATCTCCGGAGCCCTTGCAGGGTAAGCTTCCTTTGATACAACCGCTCATTGGAGGTAAGCTTTTCTGAATGCATGGAGAAGAGGTTGAATCCCTTTTTGATAACTGACAGTTTCGTTGATGAGGTAATATTAGGTGCAAATCTAGGGGTAGCCCAGGGCGGCTGGAATAGAGTATCGATCGTATTTTGGGTACGACTTTTCCCCTATTTTTCAAAATGCAGATCTGTGTAAAAAATATTCAGATTAAATAGCCAATTTTGCAACACAATGTTTACTTGCCTCGTATGTACGGTTGTCAACTGATAATTGGCGGTCGTACCATCTTACGGCCCGCGTTTTATTTTAAATTTTTAAATTGACTGACTATGGCATACGATCTTGAGATGATTAAAAAAGTTTATGCTGAGTTCCCTCAGAAGACCCAGGAATTGCGAAAATTGTTGGGGCGGCCACTAACTTTAACTGAAAAAATCCTCTACAACCATCTTTCGGAGCAACTTCCTGAAACACCTTTTGTACGCGGAGTCTCCTATGTTGATTTTAATCCGGATCGTGTGGCCATGCAGGATGCGACGGCCCAGATGGCATTGCTCCAGTTTATTCAGGCGGGAAAGGATGAGGCCGCTGTGCCCTCTACTGTTCATTGCGATCACCTGATTCTGGCCAAAGAGGGGGCGGTAACAGACCTGGAGAATGCTGAAATCACCAACAGGGAGGTCTACAACTTTCTATCCATGGTCTCGAAGAGATACGGCATTGGTTTCTGGAAACCAGGGGCAGGAATTATCCATCAGGTGGTACTCGAAAATTATGCTTTCCCCGGTGGCATGATGGTTGGTACCGATTCCCATACCGTGAATGCCGGAGGACTGGGCATGATCGCCATCGGTGTTGGGGGTGCAGATGCTGTGGATGTGATGACTGGTATACCCTGGGAACTAAAATTCCCCAAATTGATTGGAATTAAATTGACAGGCAAACTGAAAGGTTGGAGTTCTCCAAAGGATGTCATCCTGAAGGTTGCCGGATTACTGACCGTAAAGGGTGGTACAGGTGCAATTGTGGAGTATTTTGGCGATGGGGCATCTACCATCTCCTGCACCGGTAAAGGAACCATTTGCAACATGGGAGCTGAGATTGGTGCAACCACCTCCATTTTTGGGTACGATGAGAACATGGCCAAATATCTCCGGGCTACCAGCCGTGCTGATGTAGCAGAGATGGCTGACAGCATCGCCGAATACCTGAACGGAGATCCTGCTGTCTATGAGCAACCAGAAAAATATTTTGACCAGTTGATAGAGATCAATTTGTCTGAGCTTGAACCACACATCAATGGTCCATTTACCCCGGATCTTGCAACCCCACTTTCACAGTTCAAAACGGTGGCCAGGGAGAAGAACTGGCCGCTCGAAATGCAGGTGGGTCTGATCGGTTCCTGCACCAACTCCTCTTACGAGGATATCAGCAGGGCCGCCTCGGTTGCCTGGCAAGCCGGCGCAAAGAATCTCAAAGTGAAGGCGCAGTTCACAGTGACACCCGGTTCGGAGTTGGTCAGGTATACTGTTGACAGGGACCAGCACCTGAAGGCATTTGAATCCATTGGGGGTGTAGTGCTGGCCAATGCCTGTGGTCCGTGTATCGGTCAGTGGGCCAGGGAGAATGCAGACCAGCTTCCAGAAAATTCCATTATGACCTCCTTCAACCGCAATTTTGCAAAGCGGACCGATGGAAACCCTAAAACCCATGGTTTTGTTGCCTCTCCGGAGATTGTTACCGCCTTTGCTATCGCAGGAAGGCTCGACTTTGATCCGGTTACAGATTTCCTGACCAATGAAGATGGAGAAAAGGTGATGTTGGATGTTCCGTATGGTGATGATCTGCCTAAGAAAGGATTTGCAGTTGAGGATGCAGGCCTTGTTCCACCTTCCAGGGAGTATAGGGATCTTGAAATTAGTGTCGATCCAAATTCGGACCGGTTGCAACTGCTGGAGCCATTTCAGCCATGGGACGGAGAAGAGCTGACACAACTGGCACTGCTGATCAAAGCCCGCGGGAAATGCACCACGGATCATATTTCGATGGCTGGACCCTGGTTGAAATACAGGGGTCATCTGGACAACATCTCCAACAACATGCTGATTGGAGCTGTCAATGATTTTAGCGGGAAGACCAACGCTGTTCTCAATCAACTGACCGGATCCTACGGCACAGTGCCTGATACTGCAAGGGCCTATAAAAAGATGGGCATTGGATCGATTGTGGTCGGGGATGAGAACTATGGAGAGGGTTCCTCCAGGGAACATGCGGCCATGGAACCCCGCCATCTGGGCGTAAGGGCAGTACTTACCCGCTCCTTTGCCCGGATCCACGAGACCAACCTGAAGAAACAGGGTATGCTGGCACTGACTTTTGTCAATCCGGAGGATTATCTTCGCATCCAGGAGCAAGACAGGATTGATATCATCGGTTTGAAACAGTTTGAACCGGGCGTTCCATTAAAATTGGTTCTTCACCACCAGGATGGCACCTCCGAGGAGATATTGGCCAAACATACCTACAACGATCAGCAAATCAGGTGGTTTAAGAGCGGATCCTGCTTGAATTACATCAAAGAGGGGAGATAGCAGGTTGGACGAAATAAATAGGAAGGCCAGGGATTTTTTCCTGGCCTTCCTATTTATACATACTCCTTCTAATGGCCTGAATGAATGGAGCTACAGCTTTTTATTTCAAAAATTAACATTTTTTAAGATAAAAATTGAACAATTTCCTTCATTGCACAATAAATTTGACCTTCGTTCCGGGCGAATTTTGCATTTGGTTAATTCCTTAATACTGATCAATTATGAAGAGTAGCTCAAATTCTTATGATAGGATTGCTGACAAAAGCAGGTTGGATTTTAGCATGAGAAAATTACAAGATGATACCGATTTACTCCTGGAGGAGAACACTGAGATGATGAGTGTGTTGAACGATCTGGGAGAATTGGAGGATTTGACTGAGTTATACGGCGGCAAGGAGAACATTATCTAAATCCTTGTTCCACTTTGTTGAAACCTTCAGCTTCAGCAACCAAGACTGTGATTCGCTATTTTTCGAATTTTTACCTGATTACTTCCGGTCTTCCAATAACCGAAACCCCTACCGCTCTTGAATCTTCCATCCACCCCAACCCTGATTGTCTTGCTTGGTCCGACCGGTGTTGGGAAAACAGCTTTGAGTCTTCTTTTGGCAAAAACCTTTGGCAGTGAGATTATCTCCTGCGATTCGAGGCAGTTTTACCGTGAAATGGCGATTGGTACTGCCGTACCTGATCCAGCGCTGTTGGCAGAGGTTCCCCATCATTTTATTCATTCACATACAATTTTTGAATCCTGCAATGCGGCTCGATTCGAGTACGAAGTGCTGGAGCTTCTCCCAAAATTGTTTCACGACAAGAAGTTTGTGGTCATGACGGGAGGTTCCATGCTTTACATTGATGCAGTTTGCAATGGCATTGATGATCTTCCGGATATTGATGCTGGGTTGCGGACACAACTTCAGGAGCGTCTGAAGCTGGAAGGGATCGAACCTCTGAAGGCAGAGCTGAAGCTGCTTGATCCTGACTATTACCAGGAAGTGGATCTTCAGAATCCGGTTAGGATACTGCATGCCCTGGAAATCTGCCATACTACCGGAAAGACCTTCTCCTCACAAAGGACAAAACCCAACAAGCAAAGGCCTTTCAATATCCTTAAGATTGGATTGAACCGCGACCGCTCCGAATTGTACGACAGGATCAATGAGAGGGTGGACCAGATGATGGCTGCCGGACTTGAACAGGAGGCCATGGCGCTGTTCCCCTACCGGGAGTTAAATGCTCTGAATACAGTTGGTTATCGCGAACTGTTTGACTATGCTGACGGCCTGATTACCCTTGGTGAGGCCATCGATCGGATCAAGGCCAACTCACGAAAATATGCCCGGAAGCAGTTGACCTGGTTCAGGAAAGATCCACAAATCCAGTGGTTTCATCCCGACCAGCAGGAAGAAATCATTGAATTAATTACGAATTACGAAAAAGAGGCAGTAATTCGTAATTAGCTTCGCTGAACTTCGTTTCGTAATTCGTAATAAAAAAAGCCGGTCTCCCGGCTTTTTTTAAATATCGTCATCATCATCGTCGTCGTCATCGAGTGGTTCATCGGCGATGTCCTCTACATCATCCTCTTCGTCTCCTCCTTCAAATCCCTGCAGGGCAAAATCGTCCCTTAAAATACCATCATCCCCAAAGTCCTCGTCGTTTTCAACGATGTCGTATGCCTCAGCCAGGGTCATTCTAACCAGGTAATGGAACTCTTCCGTTTCATAGGGTAATGCAGAGACAACTTTTCCTTTGGCATCGATGTAGGTAATGAGACTACCCGCAAATCCCTGAGGATAGTTTAGTTTTATTTGCCCCTGGATATCCAGCGGAAGCTTGTCGTAATCTTTTACCAAACGTGGTTTGTTGCTTGAAGCCATAGGTAAATATATTTTATGCTATTAGTAAACAATAGGTTGTTAACATTTCTTTCCTTGACAGTGATACTCCCAAAAGTGTTGCAAAATAGCAATTCATTAAATTCAAACAATATTTTATCTGAAAATTATTTGATTTTTAATCGAATTGTGTAATAAGTAGCTGTTTTTTTAGTTTTTAAACGGAATTTTGGGTTGTCTTTCATTACAAACAATCAACAATGGGTGTTGTTCAATTCACCTCCCCTTTTATTTGATTCAGGGAAATGGCTCTGCCAAGTTTGAAAAAGGAATTTGTCTTTAGGGTTTAAATGCCTAAATTTGCCGCGATAAAGAGGTTCTTGATCATCGTTTTTAGCATCGTATCAATTGACAAGTGTTTGATCCTGCATTCAAAGATTAACAATGTGGGAAGGTAGCACTCCAAAAAATATTACAAAACATTCTGCCCATGAAAATCTCGTACAAATGGCTGAGGGATTACCTTGATACCTCCCTGAATCCTTTCGAAATCGCAGCTGCTCTTACCCAAATTGGTCTGGAGACCGGTAGTGTGGAGGAGGTTGAATCGGTAAAAGGAGGATTGAAGGGTTTGGTCGTTGGTGAAGTACTGACTTGTGAAAGGCACCCCGGTTCAGACCATCTGAGCATAACAACTGTCAACCTTGGAGGCGGGGAAATTGTGCCGATTGTTTGCGGTGCTCCAAATGTAGCTGCCGGCCAGAAGGTCATTGTGGCCACCGTTGGCACGACCCTGTACAAAGGCGAGGAGTCTTTTACCATTGGGAAATCAAAGATCAGGGGAGAGGTCTCCGCCGGTATGATCTGTGCGGAGGATGAAATTGGATTGGGCAGTGACCACAATGGCATCATGGTACTGGATCCTTCAGCCCTTCCGGGAACTCCTGCTTCGGCTTGGTTTAAGATCGAAAGCGACTATTGCCTGGAGGTAGACCTTACCCCCAACAGGATCGACAGTGCCTCGCACATTGGTGTGGCCCGTGATTTGGCTGCCTGGCTACGCCAGACTTGTGAGATCAGTTACTCCAGACCATCTGTCGAAAATTTCAAGGTCTCGGATCATACGCTCCCGGTAGCAGTTACCGTGGAAAATCCGGAAGCCTGTGCCAGGTACGCCGGGGTTTCAATCTCAGGGGTTACCGTCAAGGAATCTCCTGACTGGTTGAAAAACAGGTTGAGGGTAATAGGGCTAAAACCGATCAACAACGTGGTGGATATCACCAATTATGTACTCTTTGAAACGGGTCAACCTCTGCATGCCTTTGACCTTTCAGCCATCAAAGAGCGAAAAATCATCGTCAAAATCCTCCCGGAAGGCACCAAATTCCGTACCCTGGATGAGGTAGAAAGAACACTGGACGCAAAAGACCTGATGATTTGCAATGACAAGGAGGGAATGTGCATCGGAGGCGTATTCGGCGGTTTTGATTCAGGTATTGGCAATGAAACCAAAGATCTGTTTCTTGAGAGTGCCTTGTTTAATCCAGTTTACATCCGCAAGACGGCCCGCAGGCATGGATTGAATACGGATGCTTCCTTCCGTTTTGAGCGGGGAGTAGATCCGAACGGAACCATTTATGCCCTGAAGCGCGCCGCTATCCTGATCTGCGAATTGGCTGGCGGGGTGGTAGCCTCCGACATCGTCGACATGGTAGCAGATCCCTCCGTACTCGAACCTTTTGCCGTTTCCGTTACTTACAAAAATATCAACCGGCTGATCGGGAAAGAGATTCCGCAACAGCAGATCAAATCCATTCTTGCTTCCCTTGAAATCAAGGTGCTTTCGGAGTGGGAAGAGGGTCTTGAGCTTGCCGTACCACCCTACAGGGTGGATGTTCGCCGCGAGGCGGATGTCATTGAGGAGTTGCTTCGCATCTATGGCTACAACAATGTGGAGGCTGGAACTGCAGTTAAATCGACCCTGCAGCATGGAGGCTATCCGGACAAGCAGAAGCTGCAAAACCTGGTCTCGGAGATGTTGACTGCCAACGGCTTCAATGAAATCATGTGCAACTCACTGACCAGGCTCACCAATTATGAAAAATTAACCACCTTTAAAGAAGAGCATTGCGTGAGGCTTTTCAATCCGCTCAGCAATGATCTGAATGCCATGCGGCAGACTTTGCTCTTCGGAGGGCTCGAGACCATTCTGCGTAATACCAATTTCAGAAATAGCGACCTGAAATTGTATGAATTTGGCAATGTTTACTTCTTCGATGGTTCAAAAACCTACAACAACCCTGTAAAGAACTATTCCGAAGAGGAGCATATTGGCATTTGGCTGACTGGAAACAAGGAGCGAGAGAACTGGGTTTCCAAATCCCAGGGCAACAGCTTTTATACCCTGAAGAGTTACCTGGAAAAAATATTGTCCCGTTTGGGGATTTCACCGGACAAATGCGTTACAAAGTCTTTCACCTCTGAACTTTACGCAGAAGGACTGGAATACAGCTTCAACAATCAAAAGATAGCCCAAATTGGAATAGTAAGCAAAGGCATACTAAAACTAAATGGCCTGCAAGCCGAAGTATTTTATGCCGATGTGCATTGGACTCAACTGCTCAATGCCATTAAAAAACTAAAGGTGGCCTACACTCCGCTGCCGAAATTTCCGGAGGTGAGAAGGGATTTGGCACTGTTGGTGGACGAGGAGGTCTCCTTTGCGACTATCAAGATGTGGGCCAACCGCACCGAGAAGGAGTTGCTCAGGGAGGTCTCCATTTTTGATGTCTATGAAGGGAAGAACCTGCCGGAGGGCAAGAAATCGTATGCTGTCAGCTTCCTGCTAAGGGATGATTCCAAAACCCTCAATGACAAGCAGATTGAAAAAGTAATGGAAAAATTGGTGATGACTTTTCAACGTGAACTGAAGGCTCAAATAAGGTAGGATGCAAGCACAAATGAAAAAGGTTTCTACTGCAACGGAGGTAGAACTGGTGGCCCACATGGCAAAATTGATCTGGAAAGAGCACTATATTCCAATTATTGGGGAAGACCAGGTGGATTATATGCTCGGGAAATACCAGTCAACCAAAGCCATAGAATCCCAAATCAATGAGGATGGCACCCACTATTACCTAATTCTTTCAGCAGAGGTTCCGGTGGGTTATGTTGGTTTTACTGAAAAATTCAATGAGTTGTTTCTTAGTAAGTTTTACCTGCTTAAGCAAGAGCGGGGTAAAGGACTGGGACACTATGCCTTTGATTTTCTGGTGGCAAGATGCCGGGAGATTGGAGCTGCATTTATTACCCTTACCGTCAACAAACAGAATCTGGACACCATCAGGGTGTATGAGAAGTTGGGTTTTGAAAATTATGGGGAAGTCATCACGGATATTGGTTCGGGGTACGTAATGGACGACTTTCTGATGCGGTTACGCATCAAACCACGGTAAATCATTTAGTTTGAAATGTTTGAAATGTTTGAAATGTTTGAAATGTTTGAAATGTTTGAAATGTTTGAAAAACTAATGTCTTTTTTTTATGCAGTGATTTTTCGTCTCCGTTTCACCGTTTCTCTGTTTCCCCATTTCTCCGTTTCTCCGTTTCTCCGTTTCAATTGTACCCTGACATCTTGACGAACAACCACCAACAATCGGGCTGTCACTCCCTCCGTCTCTCCGTCTCTCCGTCATTCTCTGTCCCTCCGTCCTATTCGTACAACTGCCTCAGGTTGCCAAAGTACTCCTGGTCCCAACCTTCCACCATGTTATCGAAGGCATCATCGGGGATATTGGTCTGGTGTAACTCCGCGAGTGTTCCTTTCCTGTCGGGATGTAGTTTGATCGTAACCACAGAATCCTCTTCTTCGCCAAAAAACCAACGCTGGACAATCAGTTTGTCCTGGATAAATTCGAGATTTTGTCCGGTGATGGCGCCATCCCAGATTTCAAATTCACTGCCGGGTTCTGTGCTCATGATGGCAGGTTCTCCGGTCCATATCTCGATCATCACCGGATTGGTCATCGCATTGTAAATGTCGGAGGGTGTTGCGTTAAGGGTGTAGCGTTTTTTGAACTCTTTCATGGGGAAGTGCCTAAAGTATTTAAAGTGCCTAGAGTGCCTAGAGTAGCCAACTAATCAAAAATAGTGGATTTTTATCAAACTGTATCATAATTTCATGCTACTTAAGAACAATTCGTAACTTTAGGCACTCTAGGCACTTTAAATACTTTAGGCACTCTTTCATGAACAAGCTACTACTCTACTCCCGTCTGGTGAAATTTGAGCATACCATTTTTGCCATGCCTTTCGCGCTGATTGGTTTTTTCTTAGCGGTGATGGTCACCGATCAGATTCCATTTTGGAAACTCCTTGGCGCCGTAGTGTTGGCCATGGTCTTTGCCAGAAATGCTGCCATGGGTTTCAACCGTTACCTGGACAGGAAATATGATGCAGCCAATCCCCGTACCGTCAACCGCGAGATTCCTGCGGGCCTGGTCTCTGCCCCAAAGGCATTGGCGTTTGTGGTGGTCAACTCCTTGTTGTTTGTTGGTGTCTCCTACCTGATCAATCCGCTCTGTTTTGCCTTGTCTCCGGTCGCTCTTTTTGTGGTATTGGGGTACAGTTTTACCAAGCGGTTTACTCCTTTGTGCCATTTTGTGCTGAGCCTTGGATTGTCGTTGGCGCCCATCGGTGCATGGCTGGCAGTTGCCGGGCAATTTGCCTTGTTGCCCCTGCTGTTTTCGGGGGTCGTATTTTTCTGGGTAAGTGGTTTTGATATCATTTATGCTTGCCAGGATGTCGAATTTGACCATCGCTACCACTTGCAGAGCATCCCGGTGCAAGTTGGGGTAAAAAGTGCCCTCCGTATCTCTGTTCTGCTGCACCTGTTGTCTTTTCTTTTTGTGGTACTGGCGGGCATCCAAATGCGGGGAAACCTGATTTACTGGATGGGGGCTGCCCTTTTTGCCGGGTTGATGGTTTACCAGCACCGGATCGTCAAGGCGGACGACCTGAGCAGGGTGAACCTTGCATTCGGCACTACCAACGGGATTGCAGGGGTCGTATTTGCAGTTTTTGTGATAGGATCACTCTATTATTGACCGATCTGTTAGAGCCTGTTTAAATTTATTACACAGAGAATATCTGACTATTTATCGAAAATGAAGAGCAAATAGAAATCTGTGCAATTTTGAATTTTCATTAGAGAAACCCCTGATTTTCTCTCTGTGTACCTCATTTTTTCTCTTGTCCATATTACATAAAGCGACAATTTCAAAGCTATAATCTGTTTCAGCCAGGAGTCATAAATACTCTGTGTAATAATTATAAACAACTTCTTAGAATTTATAATTGAATCCAACGGTAAATAGCTCCTTGAACTGCCATTTGGGCTCTTTCCCAATCTCCTTCCCACTTTCGTCCTTGATGGAAAACAAAACGTTGTAGTCGTAGATCAATTGGGTCATCACCCTCATCCCAATGCGTGGAGTCACTTGCATAACGAGGGTCTGCTCCCAGTTAAGGTTTAATTTTTGGAAAATATATTTGTAATTGTTGAAAATTTCCACCCTGGTATCGTAAATAATATCTGACGCGATGGGCCAGTGGAAGTTCAATTTCACAATCATTCCGGGTTCCCAATGTCTCTTCTCTCCGGCTGGAACCCCATAATTGACAGGGTTGATCAGAGCGGTATCCCTGATGAAGGTCGTTTTTGAGGTCAATGGAGACAAGAAAAGGGAAAAATTCTTGTTGGGCTTGTAATCCATCCCCAAAGAGAAGGTGAGGTACCCCGGAGACATAAAGGCGGAAATGGGATTCACCTTGTCAGGATATTTGTAGCCCTTGGCTACCTGGGTTCTGAAGTTGAATTCTGCGGAATAATACCATTTTTTATAGGCAGCATATCCAGCCCTTGATTGAAACTCAATCCGGTCTTCGTTCTTCTCAACACCCCTCGTTTTAGAGGCGAAGGTCCCAAGTCTGAATTCCGCCATATTCTCCCACTTCACCATATTTTTGCTGTAATTGGCGATGTAACGCCCGATCAGCAGCAGGGAAAGCGAGCTTTCACCCCCTTTGGCCCAGTTCGAGATGGCTGTTTGTGTGAATCCCACCGTCCCGGTCCCATACAATTTCCAGGGAAGCGGGTTAATCTTTCGGTAGTTTACCTTGTGCAACCTGGAATCTGGTTTCTTTGGATCGAAGAGAATCTCCTTCTTTTGTGTCTCTGTAAAGCGTTGAAATTTAACTCCATCGTCAATTACAAGTCTCAGACCATCTTTCTTGTCGTTGTAGATGATCACACTGAGGGAATCGTTCTGCTCATTTTTGAGGAAGATGCGCATGGGGGCCATGGGCTGATTGGCCGTCCAAATCTGTGTCTTGTTACCGGAAAGGTTGGTGAGGGTGACGAGCGTGGAGTCAAAGGCGGCATGATTGGTCAAAAAATGCAGGGCCATGCGGATCGAATCGTTCACTTTCCGGATTTCAGATTCATTGTAGACATTTAGCAACTCCCGGTTCACGGCATTCAGATGGTTTCTTTTGAGAATGGCGGCTTCGGCCGAGACTGTTGCCACATAACCTTCGCGGTAGCTGGTAATCAGTGAATCCCGTGTATGGAATAGGAGGGAGTCGTTGTAGGTTTGCCGGGTCCAGATAAATAGCTTCAGACGCATGGAATCTATCTCGGCAGGGGTGATGCTGTAGGGGAGTTTTACATTGCCCCAGCTTTTGTAAAACTTGCTGCTGAAAGAACCAGGCATGGTGCGATCCATGGAGGCCAGCATTTGGAGATAGTTGCCTTCCGGGATGAGTGAAACCCTTGCCAATCCTTCTTCCAGGTAAGGATCCGGAACCTGGATCAAAGTTTTGCGAAGACTATCACTGACTGTCATTCTCCGAAAATCAGTTTGCTTCTCTACCTCTTCGGCTGAAAGATAGCCCGGTACGATACGCTTGTTTGGAATGTTTTCTGCTTTCCGGCTGAAAATTAATGGAATAGAGTCGGTGTGGAGCATTTGGTCCATCTTGACAACTACCGTATCAATCGGCTCATTTTCGGCATAATCAATGATCCCCTTGATGCTTTTCTGGTAATTTGCATTCGTCACAAACCACTCTCCTGAGCCATTGAATACTTTTTTCATAAATGAGACGCTCCAGGAGAGGGTGTCAGTTATGACAACCGGTTCCTTGATTTTCTTGGGTCTTTCAGATGGAAAAGTTTCAGCACAAAGCGTCAAGCTGACTGTTGTGAACAGGCTGACAGTCAATAGATATTTCATATTTTTGAATGTCATAATTCTCTAAATAGTTGATCTTATCCGCAGTTCGAAAGATACGATTTTTTTGTTTGACATGCAGTGTTGACTGGTCAAACTGGTTTTTTCGTTGAACTCGAGTCAATCCTGGACCAAACTAATAAAATGGCTTAAACTGTTTTCCGGTAACGCCATACTGCCAGCGAAAACATCGCAAGGCCGTAGAAGGTGATGGAAATTAACTCACGTGTCATGTCCAGTAAACCGGAGCCTTTCAATACTACATTCCGGATGATCCTGATCAGGTAGTAGAGCGGATTTATTTTGTCGAGGTTTTGGGCCCAAACCGGCATGCTCTCCACCGGGGTAAAAAGTCCGCTCATGATAATGAAGACAATCAGAAAGAAAAAGCTGACAAACAAAACCTGTTGCTGAGTGTCTGAGATCGCGGAGACGAACAGGCCGATGCTCATCACCAAAAACAGGTAGAGCGAGGTAAAAACGTACAAAGTGAGAATATTCCCCCGGAAGGGGAGGCCAAAGAATATTTTTGCCACGAGCAGACCAAAGGTAAGGTCAAGCAAGGCAATGAAAAGAAAGGGCATCATCTTCCCAATGATAAAGTGATATTTCTTGATGGGGGTTACATTCAACTGTTCAATGGTTCCCATCTCTTTTTCCCTCACCAGGTTCAGGGAGGATAAAAATAGCCCTATAATGGTGACCAGAATGACCAATATGCCGGGTGCCATGTAGAATTTGAAGTTTAGTTCAGGATTGTACCAGTAGGAGGGGATGACCGATACCTGTTGGGGCGGGGTGAATTTTGGCACCCCCATCATCTCGGCCCTGATTTTTTGATTGAAACTACCAATCACTGTTTGAAGATAGGCATTGGAAAGTTCCGCCGCTGAGCCGTTGATAGCATCCACCAGGATTTGGACAGTGGCTTCATTGTTGCGTTTCAGATCCTTTTCAAATCCTTGCGGAAAGGTAACCACCAGGTCGCTTTTTCCCTTAAGCAGCATTTGGTCTGTTTCGGATGAAGAGAGCTGCGCCCTGGTCAGGTGAAAAAAGGAGCTGGCTTCAAATTTGGCAGTGAGGCGGGTAGTGGTTTCACTCAGATCGAGGTCAACTACCGTGAGGTCTACTTTCTTTAGCTCCATGGTGGCAGCGTACACCAGGATCAGCATCTGTACCAGCGGCATGATGAAGATGATGGGCAACATGGCTTTGTTGCGGAAAACCTGGATAAACTCTTTCTGTAGGAGGTATAGGATCGTTCTCATGGGAATTATTCTAATCTGAATCTAAATTTTTTGATACTCAAAGCAAGGAAGAATACCGTCATTGTGCACAATATCAAGATGTTTGGCCAGATGTATTCCAATCCGTTGCCTTTTAGCATCACCTGTTTGAGCGCATCGATAAACCACCGGGGTGGCATCAGGTTGCTCAAAATCTGCAGTGGAACCGGCATGTTCTCGATGGGGAAAATAAAACCCGACAGCAACATGGTTGGCAACATCAGGGCGAATCCCGATATAAACAGCGCCACCTGTTGACTGTTGGCTACCGTAGAAATCAGAATCCCCAAAGAAAGTGCCATGGTGATGTAGAGTACCACCAGAAATGCGAGAACCACGATGCTACCGCGGATCGGTACCCCGAAGACCATATTCCCCAGCAATACTACCACCACAGCATCAATGATGGAAAGCAGCAGATAGGGAGCCACTTTGCCCAGGATGATGTGCGAGGCTTTCAGGGGGGAGACCAACAGAATCTCCATGGTCCCCATCTCTTTCTCCCGCGCAATGGTAATCGAGGTCATCATGGCGGATATTAGCATCAGAATCAGGGCCATCGTTCCTGGAACATACATGAATGCACCCACCATGTTCTCATTGTAAAGCATTCTTACTTCACTCTTGATCTGTACCGGTATGGCAAATCCTGCATATTTCTTTTTGGTGTAATCCTGCACAATACCATTGGTGTAGTTGTAGAGCATCTGGGCCGTATTCGGGTCGGAGGCATCAGCAATCACCTGGATATTGGCTTTTCCTTCCCGTTCCAGTTTTTGGGCAAAATCCTTTTCGTAGACAATCACCTGTTTGACGTCCCCTTTTTTAAAGATGGGATCTATTTGATGCTCGTTTTGAAGGTTATCCTCCAGTCTGAAATAGCCGGAAGAGAGAATTTTGTTCGTCAACTCCCGGGTTACGTTATCGTTCGAGTGATCCAGGATCGCAATTCTGGCATCTTTGATCTCAGTGGTGATGACATAGCCAAAAAGCATCAGCTGAATTATGGGTATGCCAAACAGGATGATCATGGTCCGGCTGTCCCTGAAAATATGGGTAAACTCTTTTTTTACAAAGCCAAGAAGTTGGTTCATTCCTTTAATATTTTACATTCCTTCATTATCGTTAAGTGCCTAAAGTGCGCTAAAGTGCCTAGAGTGCCTAGAGTACTTCGCCATTATTTTGATTAGCCTGGAGTCCATAACTTTAGGCGCTCTAGGCACTTCTTCATTCCTTGTTCCGCGCTATCTTTAAAAATACCCCATCCATACTCTCTGTCTGGTATTTGGCTTTGAGTGCTGCAGGTGTATCCAGTGCCACGATTTTGCCCTCAGACATAATAGCGACCCTGTTGCAATACTCCGCTTCATCCATGTAATGCGTAGTGACAAAAATGGTAATTCCGTGGTGGGCAGCTTCGTAGATCAGATCCCAAAAGGTGCGCCTCGTCAGGGGGTCCACCCCGCCGGATGGCTCATCCAGGAAAACTACAGCTGGTTGGTGGAAGAGCGCCAGGGAAAAGGCCAGTTTCTGTTTCCATCCCAGTGGTAAGCCCCCTACCAGCTTGTCACGGCTCTCTTCCAGGTGTAACTTTTTTAGCAACTCGTCGGTTTTGCGGATTCGTTCTTTTCTTGGAATGTCATAGATGCCACCGTAGAGCCGGAAGTTCTCGTAAACAGTCAGATCTTCGTACAAGGAGAATTTCTGGGACATGTAGCCGATGTTTCTTTTGATGGCTTCCCGTTGGTGGTATCCGTCATAACCTGCCACTTGCAAGGCGCCGGAGGTCGGTTCAAGCAGTCCGCACAGCATCCGGATGGCCGTTGTTTTCCCGGCACCATTGGCTCCCAGGAATCCGAAGATCTCCCCTTTTTGCACTTCAAAAGTGATGTGATCGACCGCGGTAAAGGCGCCAAATTGCTTGACCAGCTCTTTTACCTGGATGATCGGTCCTGTAGCTGCCTTAGTTTCCTTCATTTTGCATTAGTTCCATGAAAACATCTTCAATACTGGCTGAAATTCTTTCCACCGTAATTCCCTGTTGTCCCCTCCCGTTAAGGTATTCAGTTACCTGGATCTCCTGGATAGCTGGTTGATTGCTGGTGATGTGAATGGATTCTCCAAATGAAAATACGGAATCGATTCCCTGCATCTCTTTCAGCAACCCCACACATTCAAACCTCTGGGTGGTTGTCTCCACCTTCACCCCAAACAGATTCTTGGAGAAGCCGGCGGTGATGTTTTTTGGCGTATCAATCGACAGGATCGTACCGTTTTGAAGGAGTGCAACCCTGTCACACAAATTGGCTTCGTCCATGTAGGGGGTCGATACCAGGATGGTGATTCCCTTGTGCCTGAGTTTGTTGAGCATCTCCCAGAACTCTTTTCTGGAGACTGCATCTACCCCGGTGGTCGGTTCGTCCAGGATGAGTATTTTGGGGGCATGGATCAAGGAGCAGGAGAGTGCCAGTTTCTGCTTCATACCTCCCGAAAGCTTTCCTGCCAATCGGTTTTTGAAGGGTTCAATCTGGCTGTAAATATCCCGGATGAGGTGGTAGTTGGCTTCAATGGTGCCTCCAAATACCGTCGCAAAGAATTGAAGATTCTCTTCCACCGTCAAATCCTGGTAGAGGGAGAACCTGCCGGGCATGTAGCCAACCAGGGTCCGGATTTTGCGAAAGTCGGACACTACATCCAGCCCATCCATTTTTGCATAGCCACGATCTGGTAATAGCAGTGTAACCAATATCCGCATTAGGGTTGTTTTACCAGCCCCATCCGGACCAATCAGCCCAAATAGTTCCCCCTTTTGTACCTCCAGGGATATTCCCTTCAGGGCTTTCTGCTTCCCGTAGCTTTTTTCTATGTTTCCGACCTCTATCATGGCAGGATCAATCAAGGAACTTGATTTCTCCAGGCATTCCGATCTTCAGGGAACCATCATTGGAGACCTTTATTTTCACGGCGTAGACCAGTTTGACCCGCTCTTCCTTGGTTTGGATGATTTTGGGAGTGAATTCAGCTTCAGAGGAGATCCAGGTTACTGTTCCATTCATTTGCTTATTTTGGGTGGCCGTATCATCGATCATCACTTTGACTACCTGCCCGATTTTGAGATGGGGGAGTTGTTCTCCGCTAATGTAAACCCGGAGGTTGAGGGAAGATACATCCGCCATACGGCAGAGCGATTGGCCCATGTTCACCAGCTCCCCGGTTTTTTTGTATTTTTCAAGTACCATCCCGGTGATGGGGGAGGTAATCCTGCATCTGCCAAGCTTGTCCTGCAACTGTGCCACCTGGGTATTCAGCACTGCTGATTCGCCCGTCAATATCAGCTCCTGTGATTTGGTGCTGGCCATCTGCTTGTTGAGCAATTCGAGATTGCCGGCTACATCATCCAGCTGTTTCTGGGTGGCTGCACCATCTTTCATCAGGTTGAGCAGTCGTGCCCTGTCCACTTCCAGGTTTTTCTTTTGTTGTTCCACCACTGCTATCTGTGATTGCACGCTCTGCTTCCTGGCCAGTATGGTAAGTTGCTGGGACTCCATCTGGGACAATTGCAGCACGAGTGGCACCGTATCCACCAAGGCAATTTCAGCCCCTTTGACCAGGGTTGTTCCCTCCTCGAAATTGCAGTTTAGCAGTTTTCCTGCCACTTCTGTTGAAAGAATAAGATCGTCTGCCTCAAAATTCCCGAAGGCATCCGCTTCATTCTTTGGATGATTGCAGGAGCTCAGGAAAAGACCGATGAGCATTGCAAATAGCGTGAGTGTGTTTTTTGTTCTCATATTTTTATATTTTGGATTTTCGATTACTCCCTAACCACGAATTACACAAATTACACAAATTAAAAGAAGGTATTTTTATTCCCGTTTCCCTGTGTCAATGCTCCCAACTCCTAAGTTCCGCTCATTTTCACATTTTCATATTTTCCAATTTTCACATTCTACCCCTCGTCCTAGCCTTCCCCTTCGTCCATCCGTCATTCTTCCGTCATTGTCTAGCTCTCTTCATGGCTTTCCCGCCAGGGTATTGTAAGAGGCAACTGCTTGGTACAATTGTACTTTGTGCGTTTTTTTGTTGATGTTTGCCTGGGTCACAGAATTCAGGTCTACGATGTAATCGGCAGAGGTAATGGTTCCATTTTCGAGTTGCGAAGCTGATTGTTTGGCGATACTTCCGCGGAGTACCACCAATTCGTCGTCGATTTTGAGCAGCTCCTCCACCTTTTTGATGCTCTCACCTGCCTTGAACATGGCAACAGAGAGGTTTTGGTCAAAGAGGGCCCGCTGGCTACCCACCATCTCTTTTTGTACCGCCAGAATTTCGCGGCTTCGCCCCGTTTGCTTCCAGTCAATGATGTTCCACGAAAGACCCAGCCCGACCATGTAAAACGGATTTACTGTATTTTTGAGCATGTTCAGGCCAGGTTTCCCATAGCCTGCCTGTCCGAAACCAAATATTTTGGGATTTCTGGTTTTTTGTATTAGCATTGAATTCTGTTCAAGCTTGCTCCCAAGGAGGTCGAAATATTTTAGTTCCGGTCTGCTGATAAGCTCACTCTTGGTGGTTATCGCGGGTTCGGCAAGCAGGGTATTTTCATCAAAGTGCTGGTTGGTCAATATGCCAAGCATCCCCAGGGCAGCAAGGCGTTCGGCGTGGATCTCCCTAATCTGCTGGTTTGTCAGCAATCGTTCAGCCTTTAGCAAGTCGACATCCCGGGAGGTGACAACACCATTGCGTAACATCGACTCCAGGACTCTGATTCTTTCGTCCAGGATCTCCCTTTTGGATTGAATCACCAATTCGCTCTCCTTCAGCAGCAAAATGGAAAAGTAAAGCTGATTGATTCTTTCGTGGAGCGCATAAATTTCGACCTCCAGGTTTTGCTGCTCGGCGGCGAGATTGGATTTTTCAAGATCCAAGCTCGATTTAACTGCTCCTCCGTCGTAAATGGTCTGCTTGACATCGAGGTATACTTTGAACTGATCTTTGGATGGCTCAGCGATGGAGACACCCGGAATGGCGAGATTTACTTTGGTTACTTCGCTTTGGTAACTGGCCTGACCTGCCAGGTTGAGTTGCGGATTCCAGGCGGAGCCGGTATTCTTTTGTTTCAGATCACTGATTTGTTGCTGCCTGACTGCATCGGTTAGCCTTGGATAATTTTCGCGGGCCAGCCGGTAGCAATCCTCCAGATTGACAAGTCCCCCCTGTCCAAAGGCTGGAATGGTTGCTAAAAATAGTAGTAAAATTAAGGTGCGCTTCATTTTGTTAAGATTGCTTGTTGGATAAACCTGGTGATGACCGCTCTCCGTTCTTGCAGAAACTGGTCGTATTTGGCACTGTCGTTGTTGAATAGTTTTCTTTGGAACAATGGCCTGCCAATGTAGGGCATTACCACCATGCCAATAAGGTTGGCGAATAGATGCGGAAAAGTGATGGAACGAATATTTCCGGCTGACACTTCTCCATTGATCCGCTCTTCAATCTTGCTGAAATTCAATCCCTGGTCCGACATAAACCGCGACAATTGTTCCGGATCCCGGTTGATTTCATTGATAATAAACTGAGGAAGGAATGGATTTTTAGACATGAATGAGTCATATTCCCTGACAACTGCTTCAATCTTATCCGAGAAAGGCTCCTCCAGCTTGAAGATCTCCAGGAGACTGGGTATTAATCTGCTCAGTACACCGTAAAAAACCTCGTTAAACAGCTGTTGTTTGGAGTGAAAGTAGTAGTGGAGCAGGGCTTTGTTGATCCCGGCTTCATCGGCGATCTCCTGCATCCTTGCTCCATCCATGCCCTTTCGGATAAAAACCAGTTGGGCAGCCTGAACGATCTTCTCCTTGGTATTATCTGAACCCATTCGTCATTTTTTTTGCAATATTAACCATTTGGTTTAACTAAATGGTTAATATTGTTAAATATTTTTTTGTTTGATCTCAATTTTCTTTATTCGAGTATCTTTGACAGTTGCCTTTACGAAGTAAGATTGTGATCAGTCAATTACGATTTACGAATCGATTGGCAGTAAAATGGATTGGTTTGTAGGATGAACCTGTTATTTCCAGCATGGTCTAGTAATGAATGCAATGCACCTGCCATTGGTAATTCGTAATTGATAATTCGTAATTCATTTCGAACCTATGGATCAAAAGAAACATATCACTGGACTTTCTGATTCCGAAGTTGCCGAAAGTAGACGATTGCACGGGTCAAACCTTCTTACACCCCCCAAAAGGGAGCCGGTTTGGAAGTTATTCCTTGAAAAATTTGAAGATCCGATTATCCGGATATTGTTGATCGCAGCTTTTCTTTCTTTGGGCATCTCCTTTGTTCACAACGAGTTCGCCGAGACTATCGGCATCTTCTTTGCGATCTTCCTTGCAACCGGTGTAGCCTTCTGGTTTGAGTTGGATGCCACCAATAAATTCAACCTGCTCAACAAGGTGAATGATGAGACGCTGGTGAAAGTCGTTCGCAATGGAAATATCTGCGAAGTGCCCAAGTCGGCCGTTGTGGTGGGTGACCTGGTACTGATCGCCACCGGCGACGAAGTTCCTGCTGATGGCGACCTTGTGGAAGCAATATCTTTGCAGATCAATGAATCTTCCCTGACGGGAGAAGCTGTTATCAACAAGACTATCCATCCGGAGGATTTTGAAGCGGAGGCGACCTACCCTTCCAACCGGGTGTACAGGGGAACTACTGTGGTAGATGGACATGGATCGGTTCGAATCACCCAGGTAGGGGATCAGTCTGAGTATGGGAAGGTGGCGCATGAATCTGCCACCATGAGTGGGGAACAGACTCCGCTCAACAAACAGCTGGATGGACTGGCAAAACTCATCGGTTTCGTTGGCTTTTTGTTGGCGGTGATGACTTTTGTGGTGCTCTTTGTCAAAGGTGTCGGTAGCGGGGAGGCTGTATTTTCGGGGATTCAAAGGTTTTCGACCCTGACTGTCCTGGCAGCAGTCATGGTAGCCACGGCGAAGGTATGGGTTCCAATTGTACTGGATGGTCTCTACCTCTTCCGGCGATCCGGCAAACACCAACCTGCTGTGGTCAAGGGAGGTTGGTTGCAGTGGATCGGGATAGGAGTGGCCTTTTTTGTCATCCTGGCAGGAATCTCCTTTCTACTTGGATATGACCTTTCAAGGCCGGAGGCCTGGGTCTCTATCGGGACTGCCGGCAAGCTACTGAACTATTTTATGGTCGCTGTTACCCTGATCGTGGTGGCTGTCCCGGAAGGTTTGCCGATGAGTGTAACGCTGAGCCTGGCCCTGAGTATGCGGCGCATGTTGCAATCCAATAACCTGGTCAGGAAAATGCATGCCTGTGAAACGATGGGTGCAACAACAGTGATCTGTACCGACAAGACCGGCACGCTAACCCAAAACAAAATGAAGGTTTTCAGGACCAATTTCTTTGGTCTCGAAAATCAAACTTTGACGGACAATGCAGCGAGTGACCTTATCAGGATGGCCATAGCAGCCAATTCTACTGCCTATCTTGATTTTACCGATCCTTCCCATGTTGTCCCTATCGGGAATCCCACGGAGGCGGCCTTGCTGTTCTGGCTCAACGATCAGGGATCTAATTATCTTGAAATCAGGCAAGAAACTATTATTGTAGATCAGCTAACTTTTTCCACTGAGCGGAAGTACATGGCCTCAGTGGTGCTTTCGGCAAATGGTCAGCGGATCTTGTTGGTCAAAGGGGCACCCGAGATTGTGCTGGAGCACTGCCGTAGCGTTCAATTGGCTGATCAGTGTGTACCAATGCCAGCCTACAAGGCGGAAGTGGATAAGCTTTTGATGGAGTACCAAAATCAGGCCATGCGGACCCTTGGGTTTGCTTTTGAGGTCATTGAAGATGATCAGGAGCGGATTTTGGGAGGGAAGGTGAGTAGCAGTAACCTTCAATTCATGGGTATCGCAGCCATTTCAGATCCGGTAAGGAAGGATGTACCTGCAGCAGTTGCTGAATGTTTGCGTGCCGGCATAAAGGTAAAAATTGTTACCGGAGATACACCGGGGACCGCCCGGGAGATTGGCCGTCAGATTGGCATCTGGCAAGAGGCCCTGGGCACTGAACAGCTGATTACCGGTATTGATTTCGCAGCACTGACAGATGAGGAGGCAATGGTCCGTATCCGGAAGCTTACCATCATGTGCCGTGCCCGTCCAACGGACAAGCAACGGCTTGTCCAGTTGCTGCAGCGGTCAGGAGCAGTGGTTGCCGTTACCGGGGATGGAACCAACGATGCCCCGGCGCTCAATTTTGCCCACGTGGGGCTCTCCATGGGATCCGGGACATCCGTTGCCAAGGAGGCCAGCGACATTACGCTGCTTGACGACTCCTTCAAAAGCATTGCAACCGCTGTGATGTGGGGACGTTCGTTGTACCAGAATATTCAGCGTTTTATCCTTTTTCAGTTGACCATCAATGTGACTGCCATGGTGATTGTCTTTTTGGGCTCCATTTTTGGACACGAGTTGCCTTTGACGGTGACACAAATGCTGTGGGTCAACCTGATCATGGATACATTTGCCGCTGCGGCACTGGCCTCATTGCCTCCAAACAAAAAGGTGATGCAGCACAAGCCCCGCAGAAATGATGATTTTATCATTACAAAAAGAATGAGGATTACCATCCTGGGCGTGGCGGCTGCCTTCGTCGGAATTCTTTTGTGGTTGCTCTACTATTTTACTGATTCAGCCGGTGAGATCTCCAGGGAGAAACTTTCCCTGTTCTTCACTGTCTTTGTCTTGCTGCAATTTTGGAATCTGTTCAATGCCAAAGCATTCGCCTCCGGCCATTCCGCTTTTTACCAGATGCACGAATGTATGGGATTCAACTTCACGGTAGTGCTTATATTGGTTGGGCAGGTGCTGATTGTCACCTTTGGCGGAGAGGTGTTCCGCACGGTTCCTCTCTCATGGATGGATTGGCTGAAGATTGTAGCTGCGACCTCTGTCGTATTGTGGGTGGGTGAAATGGTGAGGATTGTGGGGAGAGTGACGGCAAGAAGAGTTGAAGCGGGGAAACGGGGAAACGGGGAAACGGAGATGACGGAGGGACGAGGAGCTGAGGGGACGAAGAGACGACGGAAAGACGGAAATGACGGATGGATTTAGGGACGGAGGGACGAGGGGGAAGACTAGGACGAGGGGTAGAATGTGAAAATTGGGAAATGTGAAAATGTGAAAATGAGCGGAACTTAGGAGATGGGAGCATCGAAACGGAGAAACGGAAATAAAAATTTCTTTTTTTAATTTGTGTAATTTGTGTAATTCGTGGTCACGGAGTAATCCAAAATCTAAAATCTAAAATCCAAAATTTAATATATATGTTCGTAAATGCCATCGAAGCGATTCAGAAATTTACACGACCGGTTCATTCCATCGTTCGGTACTACCACAGCGACAGGATTCAGCCGGGCGCAGCTACCCTCTTTTTTGTCAATGAATTGGGTGAGGCAATTACCTGCAAACATGTGGTTGAACATTTACTCGCTGAACATAAGATCAATGACCAATATTCCCGATTTAAATCGGAACGGGAACTGTTGGGAATAGAAGCCGATGGGACCCATGCAATGGGGTTAAAGGAACTTGAAATAAAATTCAATTATACTACCCATGAGGCGGTAGCTCAATTGAAGAATCAATTGGTAAATTGCACGGATAGTCCGAATTATGACTACCTGCTTCATCCAACACTCGACCTGGCAATTATAAGATTCAAGGAGGTAAGGCAGTATCATTATACCTCTTACGCAACTTTCCTGAAAGATGGGAATCAGCTGAAGCAAGGCAAATCACTCTGCAGGTATGGTTTTCCTTTTGCGGAGTTTACGAACTATTCCTATGATCAAGTCAATGACGAGATCAATTTTACCAGGGAGGGGATCACGGGCTCACCTTCCTTCCCGATAGATGGAATACTGACCAGGCATGTGGCCGAAAATCAGAAAATTGTTGGAATTGAAATGAGCACTCCCGGACTAAAGGGTCAAAGTGGAGGACCTTTGTTTGATACCAATGGCATTGTCTGTGGCATGCAATCCGGAACTGCACAGTACCACATGGGTTTTGATGACAAGGAGATTGAAATCATCAGTAAGGGCGGAAAATCGAATGTTCTCAATCACTCTTTTCTAAATGTGGGCAGGTGCGTTCATGTCGAGGCCATCAAGGACTTTCTGAAGTTTCATGGGGTGAAATATTACGAGAAGTAATATTTCATTTTCCAGGCTTCCTCCAGACTAGTAACTCAATTGTGTAAGTACTATTTTTTGCATAAATGATAAAGTTTGATTCTTAAATCTTCTCAGGTTTTGCATTATTCAATTTACTTTTCCTTACGGCAGGTATTGAAATTTTTACTGATTTGTCTTGTTAGAATTAGTTGCAGCAACGATAGGTTTGTATTGGCAGACCTTCTTCAATCTATTTTCTGGCAGGACATTTAGCATGTCGTAGTAGAATTCGATTTGTTTAAGGCATTGGAAAACAAATGGGTGATGTATTTTGAGAAATTGAATATTTGCACAAGAAAGAGAGTTCCATGCAGGGAATTTCTGAATTTATTAATAATTTTAGAGGAAACTATTGAGCTTGAATTAGTGCAAATTTAAAATGTGAAGATTATGAAAAAAAGTGTACATTTTATCTCACTGTTGGTTATGCTCTCCGTATTTGCAGTTCCGGTTGTTGCACAACAAATTATTCCTGTAGACCAATGGACGGTTAAACCGGGTGGTGGGAAAAACAGCGATTTGAACCAACAAGGAATTATTTTAAGGCAATACAGCCCTGTGTATTCTATGCCCATCGACAGAGAGGTCACTGTTGTTTCGATGAATTACCATTTGTTCGGTCCTGCTTCTGTCCAAATTGTTATTACGCTTGCAGTGACTTACGATGATGGCGCTATTGAGAAGATAAGAAGCTTCATTCCTCAGGGTAAAACAGATGTAAAAATGGAGGAGCCCTTGAAATGGTTCAAAGGTAGAATTGTCAAGCAATTGGAGTTTACCCATGGTCATACTGCAACTGATGTTAGGGTGAATGAAGTCTCGGTGAAGGTTAAGCCCTCTGAAGCGGTGTACATAGACCAGAGTATTTTGGGTGGCGCGACTCTCCATGCGGACAAAAACCGTCGCAACCGGGTGATTCTTGTAAATTGGGATGATAATGAAAATACCAGCCCTTTTCTTACCCAAATACCTTCTGGGGATATATTGCTTGTTGTCGCGAAAAATGCAACTTATTTGGACGAAAAAAGCAGACTTGATGTTCAGCTTCGTGACAAGAACGGCTCTACCTTTAAAACGCTGGGGTTTGACATAGATGGGAATGTGCAACCAGTGGCAATAAATATTGAATCATCTGATCTTACAAGGCTTGGCAAATTGATATTCAAAACAAGAGGTGGGGGAAATCACTTGAATATTAGACAAATAATAATCGGTGGCAAGCCCTCAACTGGTTCCTCTCCTTGTGGTGATCATCTTCGTCCTGTTAACGAAAAATTCAATAATCTCATTGAGGAGTGGAAAAGATCAGGAACCCTTGGTCCCAATTATATCAAAGAATTAGAGAACTTGATGACGCTTTACAGGAACATGGAATAATAAAAGATTGTTTTGGTGAATAAACCATTTGATTCGCTGATGCACTCTTCAGAATCTTTCTGCCCCATCATTCGAAAGTACAAAATTGTTTGATGATTTTTTGTTGATCTATTGGTAGTAATTTGAAATTGATTACTTTTGCAGTCCGAAATAGTTCGGGCAGGCCTTAAAAAGAGGAGAATCAACCCGCCTGCCGGACCCAAATATTTAAATTGTAAACATGTACGCAATTGTAGAGATCGCCGGACAGCAGTTCAAGGTGGAAAAATCGAGGAAAGTGTATGTTCACCGTCTTCCGAACGAGGAGGGAACAGAGGTAACTTTCGACAAAGTATTACTGGTTGACAACGATGGGGCAATTACAGTCGGAACTCCCGTGGTTGAAGGCGCAAAGGTTAGTGCAACAGTTCTTTCGCACCTCAAGGGGGAGAAAGTTATTGTCTTCAAAAAGAAACGCCGCAAAGGCTACAGGAAGAAAAACGGTCACCGTCAATTCTTCACACAGATTTTAATTTCCGAAATAGTAGCGTAACCCTCTAAAAACAATTTACCATGGCACATAAAAAAGGGGCGGGTAGTTCGAAGAACGGCCGCGAATCAGAAAGCAAACGTCTTGGAGTAAAAATATTTGGTGGTCAGGCTGCCAAAGCAGGTAACATTCTGGTCCGCCAGCGTGGAACCGTCCACAATCCAGGTGCAAACGTTGGGATTGGCAAGGATCATACGCTATTCGCATTGATCGACGGAACTGTCACTTTCAAGAAGAAGACCAACGCAAAATCGTTTGTGAGCGTTGAGCCATTGAAGGAAGTAGAGTAACTCCAAATAAGCTCATAAATTCTCTCCTGATTTGTTGCAAATGCAATAAATCAGGAGTTTTTTTTGTCGTAACTTAGACCCACCATTGATAATTGGTAAAAGGAAATTCGTAATTCATAAGATCCTCATCATGTTAAGCTTAAAATTCATTCAGGAAAACCCGGAGCTGGTCATCGAAAGGCTGGCAGTTAAACATTTCGACGCACGTGAAATTGTACAACAGGTACTGGCACTTTACCAAAAACGCAACGAATACCAACTCGAAAGTGACAGTTGCAAGGCGGAGATGAACCAATTGTCGAAGGAGATCGGGTTGCTGTTCAAGGAAGGCAAGAGTGAAGCTGCCAACAAAGCCAAGGAGCGGACCGTTGTGTTGAAGGAGTTGATCCGTCAGCACGATGAGGATTTCGAAACCATTGATGCGCAGATGGCGGCCTTGCAGGTGCAGATGCCCAATTTGCCTGCTTTGCTGGTTCCTGAGGGAAGAACACCGGAAGATAATCTGGTGGTGGCAACCGGTGGCGTAATGCCCCAGTTGCAGGAGGGGGCAAAACCCCACTGGGAGCTTGCGGCGCAATACGATCTGATTGATTTTGAACTTGGGGTGAAAATTACGGGAGCCGGTTTTCCTGTCTACAAAGGCTTTGGTGCCCGTATCCAGCGAGCTTTGATCAATTTCTTCCTGGACCAGGGAAGAGCGGCTGGATACCTGGAGGTGCAACCTCCTTATGTGGTGAACGCTGATTCCGGATTCGGTACCGGACAGCTGCCTGACAAAGAGGGTCAGATGTACCATTGCCAGGTCGACAATCTCTATTTGATTCCAACGGCAGAAGTGCCTGTTACCAATATTTTCAGGGATGTGATTGTGGAGGCAAAGGATCTACCGATCAAAACCACTGCCTATTCTGCCTGCTTCCGCCGTGAGGCAGGTTCCTATGGCAAGGATGTACGTGGATTAAACCGGTTGCACCAGTTCGACAAGGTAGAGATTGTGCAGGTGGCGCATCCCGACAAATCCTATGAATCTCTGGATCAAATGGTGGCTTATGTTCAGTCACTGGTGGAGAAGCTCGGTCTGCCCTACCGAATTCTGCGCCTGTGTGGCGGGGATATGAGTTTTACCTCTGCCCTAACCTACGACTTTGAAGTATGGTCGGCAGGGCAGGGTAGATGGCTGGAGGTCTCATCGGTATCCAATTTTGAATCTTTCCAGGCAAACCGGCTGAAACTGCGCTACCGTGAAGAGGGCAACAAGAAGCCGCAGCTTGCCCACACCCTGAATGGCAGTGCACTTGCGCTGCCCCGCATCGTGGCCTCCATTCTCGAGAACTACCAGACGCCAGAGGGAATTCTCGTTCCCGAGGTGTTGGTGCCTTACATGGGATGCAGCATCATCAATTAGTTTGAAAAGTTTGAAAAGTTTGAAGGGTTTGAAATGTTTTTAAATGTTTGAAGGGTTAGAAGCGATAACGAACATTGGCTTTTTTGATTTTGACGGTATTCTGGAGCCTGATAATGGGGCAGTAAGGTAGATTTAACCACTTGGGAGATCTCATCTCTAAACCACTATTTGGAGGTTAAGATAAATCAAATTGAGAAACCAACAATTTTCTTAATATTTTGATTATTAAGTTGTATTTATCAATGGTGATGTAGTGTATTTTGAATAAGCTTTTTTTTATTCACTGAATTTCTGATCGAAGAAAACCCTTCAAACCCTTCAAACAATTAAAAACATTTCAAACTATTTTCATAAACATTTGCATACTTCAATTTATATTTAGACATTTGTCTAAATATCTATTTGTCATGAACATTTTCTTCAAAGCATTGAACGACCCTACCCGGCGGGAGATCCTGGAGTTATTGAACAAAGGAGATCTAACAGCAGGTGAGATAGCCGATCGGTTCAATATGACCAAGCCCAGTATTTCGCATCACCTGGATTTGCTGAAGCAGGCTGATCTGGTGGTAAGTATCCGGGAAGGGCAGTACATCAAATACTCCATCAATACCACTGTTTTTGATGGGGTGGTGGTGTGGCTGATGCAGTTTAAGAAAATGTGAAAATGTGAAAATGTGAAAATTGGGAAATGTGAAAATGTGAAAATTGGGAAATGTGAAAATGAGAGAATTGGGAAATGTGAAAATGGGAAGAGGAGACGTCGTGGGAATGCAGGGGCTGCCTTGTGTGGCAGCCTTGCAGGTTGTAAAATTCAATTGTCTGGCATAGTTCAAAATGGTCAAATCAGTCCAAACCGTCCAGCGAGACCATAGATAAATATTTATAAAAAATGAAAATGAAAATTTTAGCTACGATTTTAGTCTTTTTTGTGACTGTTTGCAGTGCATACAGTCAAGAGATTACAGGCCAATGGAATGGCGTATTAAAGGTACAGGCCATGCAATTACGGATTGTCTTTAATGTTTCAAAAAGTGGTGCAGGTTATAGCACTACCATGGATAGTCCGGACCAGGGGGCGAAGGGCATTCCGGTTACGGTTACTACTTTTGAGAATACTAAGTTGAAGCTGGAGATTCCTGCTGCAAGGATAGAATACACCGGAGAATTGAAGAGCCAGGAGATTGTTGGCACATTTAAACAAAACGGCATGGAGTTTCCACTAACACTTACCAGGAATCAGGTAGAAAAGAAAGAGACTTCCAGGCCTCAGAATCCAAAAAAGCCCTACCAATACATTTCAGAAGAGGTAACCTTTCGAAATGGCAAAGCCAATTTTGAGTTGGCTGGGACGCTGACACTTCCCACCAAAGAAGGTAAATTTCCAGCAGTAGTTTTAATCACTGGTAGTGGCCCACAGAACAGGGACGAAGAGCTGATGGGTCACAAACCATTCCTGGTTTTATCGGACTATCTGACCAGGCAGGGAATTGCCGTTTTGAGATTTGACGACAGAGGTGTTGGCCAATCGAAAGGGGAATTTAAAAATGCGACTACCGTTGATTTTGCTACAGATGTAGAAAGTGCCATTGCCTATCTGAAAACGAGAAGCGAGATACTCCCCGGGAAAATAGGACTCGTGGGGCACAGCGAAGGGGGAATCATCGCACCGATGGTAGCGGCCCAACCAGGCATGGTCAATTTTGTCGTGTTGTTGGCAGGTACTGGTATAAGGGGGGATAAATTGTTGTTGCTTCAGCAGGAGCTTGTTGCAAAAGCTTCAGGAACAAAAGATACAGAAATTCAGCAGACAAGGGAGATCAATGCCGGGGCTTTTGAGATCCTGTTAAAATCCTCTTCTGCCGAAGCAGCCAAGCCCGATTTGAAGCGTTATTTGTCTGCCGCGATGAAGAAGTATCCGGACGATACCAAACCCAAGGGTATGACAGAGGATGAGTTTATTACTTTACAGTCAAACCAGATTACCGCTCCCTGGATGTACTTTTTTATCAGGTACGATCCTGCAGTGGCGCTGGAGAAGGTGAAATGCCCGGTATTGGCACTCAATGGGGAGAAAGATTTGCAGGTGCCCTCCAAAGTAAATCTTCCGGCAATCGAAAAAGCTTTGAAGAAGGGTGGCAACAAGCAGTTTACTACCAAGGAGTTACCTGGTCTCAACCACTTGTTTCAGGAGAGCAAAACAGGCGCTCCGACCGAATATGCCGGTATAGACCAAACCTTCTCACCTGTGGCCATGGATTTGGTAGCAAAATGGATTCTACAACAAACAAATTGATTATCAAGATGTCTATAATTATTACACAGAGAGAGAAATCGCTTGCGATTTTTAAACTCTGAGACCTCTGTTTTTTCTCCAAAATTTATTCGGTTGTAGAAATATTGATACGAATAGAATTATTGATTATTAACAAATTAGTCTCTGTGTTAGATATTTACTCAAACAAAACAATAGAATTATGAACAGACCAAAACTTTTGAGGGAGCTGGTGATTGTTGTCTTAACTGTGCTTCCGGTTATTTATCTCTTTGTCAACTGGAATTTACTGCCCGAATCGATGCCGATCCATTTTGATGCAAAGGGTACGCCGAATGGGTATGGTTCCAGGTGGGTCTATTTTTTCCTCCCGGTAGGACTCTACGTGATGATGCTGGTTTTGCCGAAGATCGATCCGCGCAAGGCGAACTATGCACTTTTTGAGGGGAGCTATTATAAGATCAGGTTAATCATGGCCATTTTCTTTGGATTGATCAATGCGATGGTGATCTGGAGTGTTCTCAACGAGAGCAATGTCATGCAGAAATTTTTGCCACTTACCATTTTCCTCCTCTTGATGATGATGGGGAACTACCTGGGGAATTTAAGGCCCAACTACTTTGTGGGTTTCAAAGTTCCCTGGACATTGAACAGCGATGAAGTCTGGATCCGAACCCACAGGTTGGCCGGAAAACTTTGGTTTTGGAGCAGTCTGGTGGGAATGATACTCTACTTTGTAGTCCCAAAACCTGAATGGGTCTTTGTACCACTGTTGATAGTAATCGTTTTGGTTCCCACTGTTTATGCCTATGTGATTTACCAGAAGGTAGGGGATAAGAGGTAGATTGGGATCATTTTGTATTTTTTCTCTTGGTGAAGAGTCAGATTATTTAGCTAGCATTTTTTGCAATCTGCATCAATTTTTTGGCTATCATTATATGCTATCCAAATGCAATAGTAATGCATTTGGTATAGTATTTTTGGACGATATCATATATAGTTATTTATAGCTTAATAGTAATTTTTTTCTGACGGAAATCTTGTAGAATTCTGTATAGATAGGTGACCTGATTATAGGACTATATATAGCCTTAAAAAATCTGGCAAATGACTCACATGTAATACTATGAGGTATGTATATTTTATGAAATCATAAACATTATGTTCTTGGTTTATTGTTAATGGAGTGATTATAATTGATCTCTGTTATTCATTAATTGTTTCCTGCTTTATTCGAAATTCCATTCTCATTTATTTTTAAAATACTTCTCAACTCTTTTGTTGTTTTTCAAGCACTTTAAAATAGCTTTTCTCAAACTATTTTAAAGTGCTTGTCTGTTTATTTTTTCAGGTATAAAACAAATGGTTCTTCAATATTTTCTTTTTTTTGGTCGGATTAATTTTACCGGTATGAGGTAGATCAGAGAAAAGTTATTAACAATATGTTGCATTTACCATGTTGATAAATACTGATAGATCACTAGTGTCCCATTAAAATCGGGACGTTATTAAAAATTAAACAAATTTGGCTCATTAAGTCTAAAACGTTCTTTGTCATTTTGAAATTTAGTTCTATCGAATAGGTCTCGAAGATGAGTTTTATCTGTTAATGATATACTAAGGATC
>CAMCBW010000058.1 GCA_945873105.1 Tangfeifania diversioriginum | reverse complement strand
GCCCCAATCTTCAAAATAATTATCCTTCACGTAATAATCCATGCTTGGAGAGAGCGCATAGGGATAGATGCGCTCCAGGGTTTGAGGGCCTCTTTTGTAGTAGTTCTGGTAGAGATTCACGGCACTCTTGGCCCGGTTTCCGTGGCCGTCGTCGGTGTAGCCGCCCCGGCAGTTGTAGACCACATTGTTGCAGAATTCATCCGCAGCCGCTTCCCGGTAGGGGGCCATGCAGGGTACGCGTCGTGAGTGGTGCGCCCATAGATTATGGTGGACGGAGACAGCCCCGCTGTTTTCAGCGGCGGAGATCATCCCATAATTGTGTTCCCCCTTGTCGTGACCCTTGTCATCCGACTCCTCCACCGTACACCACTGGACCGTCACATGGTGGGCATTGTAGAGGTCGATCACCTCATCGTTGCCCCAGCTCAGGGAGAGATGGTCGAGGACGATGTTGTAAGTTCCGCTCTTTTCTGCGCCAAGTCCACCCATCTGGATGGCATCGCCGTCGCTGCCATTGCTGCGGTCCCTGCGAACCCGCAGATGCCGAACTACCACATCGTGAACCCCGAAATCGTATGTCCCAAGCTTCCCGCGGATGGTGATCCCGCCTCCGGGCGCCGTCTGACCTGCAATGGTAATATAGGGTTTGGTAATGATAACATTCCCCTCGATGACCCCGCTCACCTCAAATACGACCATTCGCTTACCTTCGGTGGCACAGGCCTCTGCCAGACTACCCGGACCGGAACTGTTCAGGTTGGTGACTTTGATCACTTTGCCATGCCTGCCGCCGGGAGTTGTGGCTCCCCACCCTTCGGCGCCGGGAAAAGCGTTAAGTTCATCAATTTCACCTTGCTGGACAGATGCAGTCAATACCGCTGATAACATTGAGAAAAGAATCAACAACACTAATTGTTTTCCCATTATCTTCAGGTCATTAGTTTGGTCTATTCTTTTATCCAAGAAATGGAAAACAGATGGTTCATACAGACTAAAAAGTAAGTTATAAAAACTCATTAATGATCTCTTGACCTGGTTACTCTTCGCTTGGGGTATAATTTTTCGGCTGTCTTTTCCAATATCTCCAGCTTCCTCTTGGCAATATAGCTACTCAGTTCCTTCTCTTGTTTTATCGTTAAAGGTTTACTTTTAATTACAAAATTAATCCCTTCCGGCTCTTTAATATATCCCATGGTTTTATGGTTTAAAATATTTATCAACCAATGTAACCAATGAAACCTCTGTCCGGAAACAGTCTCCACTTATTCGGTTAATTATGGAATCAGTCAGCCTATCAATTTTAAAACCAAGTAGATATGGATTAATCTTAGCCATACTCAAAGATACGAATTAATTACCGCCCAATGTAGTAAATTGCAGCAATAGACAACTCTTTTCAAGATACTAACCCTGTCCTCTTATCTCTACCCGACGAATCTTCCCGCTGATCGTCTTGGGCAATTCGGTCACAAACTCAATAATCCTGGGATATTTGTAGGGGGCAGTTACCCGTTTCACATGCTCCTGCAACTCTTTGGCCAGTTCGTCGCTCGCCTGGTAGTTTTTGGCAAGGATGATGGTTGCTTTCACCACCTGACCGCGGTCGGGATCCGGTACTGCCGTGATAGCACATTCCAGTACCGCCGGATGTTCCATCAGGGCGCTCTCCACCTCGAATGGGCCAATCCGGTAGCCCGAACTCTTGATGACATCATCGGCTCGTCCAACAAACCAGTAATAGCCATCCTCGTCGCGCCAGGCCATATCTCCGGTATAATAAATCCCGTCGCGCCAAACTCTTTGCGTCAATTGCTCATCACGGTAATAACCATTGAACATGCCTACCGGCGGAAGTTGATCCGTATAGATCACAATCTGACCCTCGTCACCTACTTCACAAGGATTGCCCGTTTCATCCAGCAGATCGATCCGGTAGCCGGGAGAGGGTTTTCCCATCGAACCGGGTTTGGGCTCCATCCAGGGGTAGGTGGCAAGGGCAACCGTGCACTCTGTCTGACCGTACCCTTCCATCAGGCGGATGCCGGTCTCCTCCAAAAATTGCTTGTAAACCTCCGGGTTCAGCGGTTCTCCGGCTACTACGCAGTACTTTAAAGCACCCAGGTCAAATTTCGAAAGATCCTCCTTGATCAGGAAACGGTAGATGGTCGGAGGGGCGCAAAAGGTGGTCACCTTGTATTTTTCGATTACCTCCATCAGGTTTTTGGGGACAAATTTGTCGTAATCGTAGGTCATGACGGCACTGCCGGATAGCCACTGTCCGTACAACTTCCCCCAGGCCGACTTGGCCCAGCCGGTATCAGCTACCGTGAAGTGGAGGCCATCGTCCTGCACATTTTGCCAGTATTTCGCGGTAAGAATGTGTCCGAGCGGGTAAATGAAATTGTGGTTCACCATTTTGGGCATCCCGGTGGTACCGGATGTGAAATAGAGCAACATGATGTCCTCATTTTGGGAAGCGAGCGCTCCTGCCGGCCGGACAAAGCTATCCGAACTTTGCTCCATCCCTTCGTTGAAATTGAGCCACCCCTCGCGCTTCTCCCCTACCAGCGCCTTGACCACAAAGGTCGGAGATTTCTCTTGTGACTCCTCCACATGCTGAATCACTTCAGCCTCCGGCACGCAGACGATCATCTTGATGTCCGCTGCATTGTTCCTGTAAACCAGGTCCTTTGTACTGAGCAGGTGCGTAGCAGGTATGGTGATGGCCCCGATCTTGTGCAGCGCCATGGCACAAAACCAAAATTCATACCGACGCTTCAAAATAAGCATCACCGGGTCTCCTTTCCCAATGCCTGCAGAAAGGAAGAAGTTGGCAGCCTTGTCGCTCTGTCTTTTCATCTGACCGAAGGTGAAAGTGGCTGCTTCCCCCTTGTCATTGCACCAGACCATGGAAGTTTTATCGGGTGTCCGAAGGGCAATGTCATCTACTACATCAAAGGCAAAATTGAAATTGCCGGGAATATGGATTTTAAAATTCTCCCTGAAATCGGAATAAGTTTGGAATTCTGTCTGTGAAAGATATTTGTCGAGGACCATGGGATTTCGTTTAGATAATTATGGCAAGAAATTTGGCGGATTGGTTGTTCATGGCCTTCATGGCATGCTGGTAACCTGAATCAAAATAGATGGAATCGCCTTCGTTCAGCACAATTTCATGGCCATCCACCAGTACCGTCAGGCATCCTTCCAGTACAAAATTAAACTCCTGTCCGGGATGGGCATTGAATTCGGGCGTGGAACCATCCTGGTAAGGGGTAACCGTTACAATGAAAGGTTCTACCTTTTTTTGGGCAAAATTCCAGGCCAGGTTTTCGTAGGTATACTGTCTGCGCCGCTCCACATTCAATCCTTTCCCCTTTCTCACCACCGAATAGACATGGAGTTTGGGCTGATCACCCCGCAAAAGGGCCGACAACTCCATGTCGAACCGATGTGCAATCCTGAACAGAAAGCCAACCGGTATATCTGTTTGACCGCTCTCATAGCTTCGAAGCAGATCTGCCTCCACTTTTAATTCTGCGGCAAAACTCTCAGCCGATATTCCGGAAATTTCCCGCAATTCCTTGATCCGGGCGGAAATAAGTTGGATTTGATCTGTCATGGCAATTGGTATTTGACTGTTTTGGAAGTAAGATCCAAATTTAGGAGAAATAAGTGTCTGGGAAATGGTCCAGGCTACTTTTTTGTTCGGAGCGATATGGCTACATTTGGGTCAGCACCGAAAATTGTTACGTCCAATAACCATCCATCCCAAATTTCGAATGAAGAACATAACCACCCTGCTCTTGCTGCAACTTCTGATGCTATCCGGAGTGGCTTTCGCACAGGAACAATCCGCTGCATTGAAAAACTGGCACAACAACAAATATTCGATGTTCATCCATTTTGGTGTCTATTCAGAATTGGGTGGAGTTTGGCAGGGCAAGCCCGTTACCAGGGGCTACAGCGAACAAATCCAGGCACATGCCGGCATATTGACCGACATTTACGATGAAGTACCCTCCTCCTTCAATCCGGTCAAGTGGGATGCGGATGAAATTACCTCACTGGCCAAAAAAGCGGGAATGAGGTCGATCGTCATCACCTCCAAGCACCACGATGGATTTTGCATGTACCATTCGGCCTTTACGCGTTTCAATGTGGTGGATGCCACGCCCTTCAAAAGGGATATCATCGGGGAGTTGGCTGCTTCCTGCCGGAAGGCTGGGGTAAACTTTGGCCTTTACTACTCCCTGATCGATTACCGGTTGCATCCCATGGCCAGCTCCAATGCCAATCCCATTACGGCAGATCACCACGAATACAACAAAAAGCAGATTGCCGAATTACTCACCAACTACGGGACCATTTCAGAAATGTGGTTCGACATGGGCTCCCTAACTGCGTTGCAAAGCCGTGAAATATACCAACTGGTGCATCGCCTGCAACCGGATTGCATGGTGAGCGGACGACTCGGTAACAATGCCTATGATTTTTGCGTGATGGGAGACAACGAGTATCCTGACTACAAAATAGATACCCCCTGGCAGACTCCGGCATCGATGTTCGACGAAACCTGGGGCTACCGCTCGTGGCAAAAGAGGGAGGATGCGGCTGCCAAGACCAGGGAGAAATTGCTGAGTCTGATCAAAGTGGTGAGCCGTGGGGGAAACTACCTGCTCAACATTGGTCCCAAAGGAGATGGCACCGTCGTTCCTTTTGAAGCGGAAGTACTGAAGGGAATCGGGAAATGGCTGACGATGAACGGAGAGGCCATTTATGGTACCAGCGCCAATCCCCTGACCCAGACTTTCGACTGGGGTGAAATCACCACCAGCGGGAATTGCCTCTACCTCATGTTGTCCGGCAACAGGAGCACCACGATCACTCTTCCCTCCATTTCGGGGAAAGTGAAGCATGCCTCCCTGGTCTCGGATCCCAAAACCAGTTTCAAAAGCTCCATACAAAAAGGCACCATAACAGTTCAGCTCCCTGAAACGCTCTACGCCAGACCTGAAATCCAGGTCATCAAACTTGAATTCGAAGGCAACTATCAAATCAAACCGGAACGGCTCATGGCAGACAAGGAGCTCACACTTGATTTTCACAATGCCATCAAACACTACAGCTACTCCTGCATTGACTATTACAACAACCACCGGAGCATCGTCAGGCAGGAGTGGAACTTCGTCAACAGGAAGAAAGGAGCAGAACCCGAGCTATTCTATACTGCCGAAGAGGCGGGCAAGGCGCTGGAATTAAGCTGGAATGGGGCTCCACAGGTAGTCCTGCTCAAGGATGGCGAACCCCTAGCTGTCAATCCGGTACCCGGAACGATCCAATGGGAAAACCGCTATGGTTATGTACCCATTGATACCGACTTTCAGGGAAATCCCGGAGCTGTAAAGGAGGTGATTGACCCTCAAACCGATTGGCGCACCAAAAATGGGGCAAAATGGTCGGTTCTTTCGGATTGGCAAAATGGCAAAGTCGTTGCTATCCCCTCCAAACCCATTCAACAACAGTACATTCTGCAGGAAATATCCTCCGACAGGATCCAAAACCAACTGATAGAAATTGGCAACGGAGACGGGATACAGGTGTGGCTCAACGGCGAGAACCTGGTTTTTCACAACAATCCCATGGGAGCCGGGCTAACCAGGGAGACGGTTTTGCTGCCCCTGAAAAGCGGCAAAAACCAGCTGCTGATCAAACTCTACAACCGCTATGGATACGAAATAGCCTACTCCATCAACCACCAGATTCCCCAGACGCTCTACCGGAAGAAACTGTCGCCACTTCCTGACCAGGGGTTTTGCAACTGCACTTTGAAATTGTACCAACCTGAAAGCATTCACCAACCCATCCGGATGAACAATGTGCGTCTAAGATTGTAATTCAAAATTTATATTCCTCAACCGTTGCAATCGATTGCGCAACTTAATATATTTGTGTTCTGAAATTTTAAACCTTTGACTCATGAGAAGAACTATCACCCTGTTGATTTTGGTGTTTGTCGCAGCTTCCACCTTTGCGAAAACTGAAAACACCAAGAAACTCTTCAAGGCCGGGAACATCAAAAAACAGATGGAAACTGTAACTGCCTGGCAATTGAACAATCCCAAACATGCGTTGACCGACTGGACCAACGGTGCTTTTTATGCCGGTGTAACGGCTGCCTGGAAAACCACCAAATCAAAAAAGATCTACCAGGCCATGATGGAGATGGGGACAAAGAACGAATGGAAACCCGGAAGACGCTGGTACCATGCCGATGATATCGCCATCTGCCAGACCTATGTCGACCTCTACAAAGTGGAGAAGCGGCAAGAGATGATCCAGCCATTCATTGATACATTGGCCATATTCATGCAAAAACCCTACCCTACCAGAGGGAATGAGGTGATCAAATGGTGGTGGTGCGACGCCCTCTTCATGGGACCTCCTGCCATGGTAAAACTCGGAATGGTTACCGGAAACAACAGCTACCTGACCTACAGCGACCAGCTTTTCAAGGAGTGTTACGAATTGTTGTACGACAAGGAGGAGCACCTTTTTGCGCGTGACCTGAAATATGTGATCAAGAATGATGGGAAAGATATCCGCGAAGCCAATGGTAAGAAGATTTTCTGGTCCAGGGGAAACGGATGGGTCATGGGTGGCCTGGTCAGGGTACTGGAGGAACTTCCTGCCGATTACGCCAACCGCGAGTTTTATGTGACCATTTTCAAGGAGATGTCTGCCCGTTTGAAAGAGCTGCAGCAGGCCGACGGACTCTGGCGTGCCAGTCTGCTCGATCCGGATTCCTACCCTGGCGGCGAAGTGAGTGGTTCGGGTTTCGACTGCTACGCCATGGCCTGGGGGATCAACCATGGGATTCTTGACAAGGCAACCTACCTCCCGGTGGTGGAGAAGGCATGGATCGCACTGAACAAATGTGTCAAGGAAGATGGCCATGTGGGTTGGGTGCAACCAATTGGAGCCGATCCTAAGAAAAACTTCACCGAAGACAGCTGGGAAGTATATGGATCCGGAGCCTTCCTGCTGGCAGGCAGCGAGGTGATCAAACTCAAGCGATAGCCCGGGGAAATGTGAAAATTGGGAAATTGGGAAAATTGGGAAATGACGGAGGGACTGGGGGACTTAGGGACTTAGAGACTTAGGGACATAGAGACATAGAGACTGGGAGACTTTGAACTCCGGTATTTTTCTACCACTATTTAACCAAATCTCAAATCCTACCGCGTAGCGGTTACAGTATTGTAGCCCGGGGTTAAGCAACGAAGGAGCGTTACCCCGGGGTAAGGAAATGCACGGAGTTCACCGTCCGCGGTAGCACGCACTGAGCCTTTCCTATCAGAATTTTGGTCCCTGAGCCTGTCGAAGGGCGGACGGAATAGACAAATGACCAAACAAGCAACAAAATATAAACAAATGCAAAATACAAAATTTAAAGTTGCACTCTCACTCTTCTTGCTGCTGAGTTCTGCGCTATTGTTTGCCCAACCGATCGAGAGACTGGTGAAGATCATGGTCACTCCCGACCACCAAAACTGGGTCTACAAACAGGGTGAACCGGTAAAATTCCAGGTATTGGTTACCAAAAACAGTGAGCCAATTCAGAACATCAAAATTAAGTACGAAGTCGGGCCCGAGCAGATGGTTCCCACCAAACGCGATTCAGCGTTGCTGAAAGAAGGAAAGCTGCAGATCGAAGGAGGAACCCTGAAGGAGGCTGGCTTCCTCCGTTGCAAAGTATCAGCCACCATCGATGGGGTACGGTACGAAAACCTGGCCACCGCTGCCTATGCACCCGAAAAGATCCAGCCCACCACCGAATCACCGGCAGATTTTGACCAGTTTTGGGAGAAGGCAAAAACCGATGCTGCCAAAATACCATTGGATGCCAAACTGACTTTACTGCCCGATCGTTGCACCGAGAAGGTCAATGTTTACCAGGCAAATATCCAGAATTACAAAATGGGCGTTCGCCTTTACGGTATATTGTGCATGCCTAAGAAACCAAGCAAATATCCTGCCCTGCTCAAAGTTCCGGGCGCCGGTGTGAGGCCCTATGGCGGAGATATAGCCACGGCCGAAAATGGAGTGATTACCTTCGAAATTGGCATTCACGGCATCCCGGTTACGTTGGATCCCTCCATCTACCTCGACCTTGGGAAAACGGTTTTGGATGGTTATCCCTTTTACAACCTCGACGACCGCGACCGCTATTACTACAAACGGGTCTACCTCGGCTGTGTCAGGGCCATCGACTTTTTGTATTCCTTGCCCGAATTTGACGGCTCCACGCTCGGCGTGACGGGTGGAAGCCAGGGGGGGTGCGTTGTCGATCGTCACCGCAGGCTTGGATGCCAGGGTGAAATTCCTTGCCGCCTTTTATCCCGCACTCTGTGATGTAACGGGTTACCTGCATGGCAGGGCCGGCGGATGGCCACACATGTTCAACGAATACAACAAGGCCTTCAACAACAAGAAAGACAAAATTGAAACCTCCAAATATTACGATGTGGTAAACTTTGCCCGCAAGGTGAAGGCTCCCGGCTACTATTCCTGGGGTTACAACGACGTGACCTGTCCGCCTACCTCGATGTATTCCGCCTACAACGTCATCCAGGCACCCAAGAGTTTGGCCATTTTTGAAGAGACCGGCCACTGGACCTACCCCGAGCAAAACGCCCTGGCCGCGAAATGGCTGCTGGAGAAGCTGGCGGGAGGGAAATGACGGAGAGAATTAGGGACTTAGGGACTAAGGGACTTAGGGACTAAGGGACTAAGAGACTTAGGGACTTAGGGACGGAGAGACTTAGGGACGGAGGGAGAGCAGGGGCAATCCTGTGTGGTTGTCCGTGAAGATGTCAGAAAAATATTGAAACGGGGAAACAGAGAAACGGGGAAACAGAGAAACGGAGAAATGGGGAAACGGGGAAACAGAGAAACGGAGAAATGGGGAAACGGAGAAATTGGGAAACGAGCCAGAGAGACTACGGACTGAGGATTGGAATACCAATGGCATCCTGTTTTTGACCACGAGAGGGAAGATTAGGGAATCTACCCTGAAAGGGTTAAAGATCAATAGCCCGGGGTAAAGCGACGAAGGAGCGACACCCCGGGGAAGGAAACGCAGGGAGTCCACCGTCCGCGTTAAAATATTGGAAAAATCAATCCGGTAGGATCGGACGGAAAGTGACAAATGATCAAAAAAGAATGGCAATTATAACCTGTAACGATTAACAGGACACTACTTTATGAAAATCAAAAAAACACTCTTAACACTTGCCCTGGTAACATTGGTATCTGGCTCCTACATGGCCTTGGCCCAAACACAGTGGCGCGGACCAAACCGGGATGGAATCTATCCTGAAACCAACCTGCTGAAAACATGGCCTGCCGAGGGTCCCAAATTATTGTGGTCCTATGTGGGACTTGGAACCGGTCAGGGCAGTGTGGCCATTGCCAATGAGATGGTATATGTGACTGGCATCCCAGACACGCTCACCTCTGAGGGCTTCCTCTTCGCCTTCAACCCTGATGGGAAGCTGCTTTGGAAGAAAAGTTACGGCAAGGATTGGGTGGCTGTATTTCCTGGTGCCCGTTCTACGCCAACCGTGGTGGATGACCTGCTCTACCTCGAAAATGGGAATGGCGCAGTTCATTGCCTGAAAGCCAAAGATGGGGAGAAAGTGTGGAGTGTCGATTTTTTCAGGGATTTTCAATGCGATTCGGTTCAGTTTGGATTCTCCGAATCCCTGCTGGTCAGCGGTGATACCCTCTTCTGTACACCCGGAGGAAAAACCAACAACGTGGTTGCATTGAACCGCTTCACTGGCAAGAAAATTTGGGCAAGTCCAGGATATGGTGAACCGGCGACCTACAGCTCTCCGATCCTTTTCAACCACAATGGCAGGAGAATGTTTGCCAACCTGACGGCAAGCTCCATCCTCGGACTGGATGCGGCAACCGGTGAGATGTTCTGGCGGATCAAACAGTTCCAGGACAATAAGATTCATGCCAATACTCCATACTATTTTGATGGAAAACTACTGGTATCCAGCGCCTCCCGGAAAGACAGCTCCGGATTGGTTTTGCTCCAGCTCTCCCCGGACGGGAAAAAGGCGGAGATTGTTTGGCGAAACAAGGAGTTTATCAACCTGATGGGCGGTTTTATTGTCAAGGATGGATTCATGTATGGTTCTGCCTACCTGCAACCCAAATGGTTTTGCATTGACCTTGCAACCGGGTTGACCAAATACATTGCCAAAGAACTGGGAGGAGGTCCTGTCATTTACGCCGACGGGCTCTTCTATTGTTATGCCGAAAAGGATGGCGAGATGGCGCTGGCAGAAGGAAATCCGGAAAAATTCACCATCCTCAGCAAATTCAAAGTTCCGCTTGGAACGGCAGAACATTGGGCCCATCCGGTCATTGCCGGAAAGAAATTGTATCTTAGGCACAACGATGCCCTGATGGTGTACGACCTGAAACAATAAAACCACAGTCTATGAAGATCCTGAAAATGTTGGCCACCTGCCTCTGCCTGCTGGCCATTGCGTTTCCCTCCTTTTCCGGATCCCACGACCTGAAATTCCTCAAACTGGCAGCCACCTGGGATGAGGGAATTCCCCTCGGCAATGGCATGCAGGGAGCACTTGTATGGCAAAAAGGCGACCGGCTGCGCTTCTCCCTCGACCGTGCCGATCTGTGGGACCTTCGCCCAATGGCCAACCTGAGCAAACCCGAATTCAGCTTCCTTTGGGTACAGGAACAGGTAAAAAACAAGACCTACAAGAACGTTCAGGATCTTTTCGATACCCCTTACGACAACAACGCGGCCCCCTCCAAAATCCCCGGTGCAGCAATCGAATTTGACACCAAAGGTCTTGGGCCGGTCAAAGAGGTAAAACTGACCCTTCAGGATGCTTTGTGCGAAGTAATATGGGAACAGGGAGCCAAAATGCAAACTTTCGTGGATGCCTCAGGATCCACAGGTTGGTTTCGGTTCGAAAAGCTGGAGCATGGACTGGAACCGATGTTGATTCCACCTGCCTATCAAAAGGAGGGAACCTCGGTATCTGAAAACTCCGTTGTCGGACAGGATCTGCAAAGACTGGGATATGAACAGGGCAAAGTTATTTCGACACCGAACAGGATGGTCTACCGTCAAAAAGGGTGGAACGGTTTCGAATACGAAGTGGCAGTAACCTGGAAATATGCCGGCAACAGTCTGGTTGGAGCATGGGCCATCACCTCCTCCATCTCCGAAAAAGAGGGAAATAGACCAGCCGGAATGCAGTTGACTGATCAATTCAAAACCAGTTCCTTTGAGAAGGCATATCAAAACCATACCGAATGGTGGAGCCGCTTCTGGGCCAAATCGGCCATCCTCCTGCCCGATCCCATCCTGGAAAAACAGTGGTACCTCGAACAGTACAAATTCGGGGCAGCTGCCCGTCCGGATGCTCCGCCCATTTCACTTCAGGCCGTCTGGACTGCCGACAACGGGAAGCTTCCACCCTGGAAAGGGGATTTTCACCACGACCTGAACACCCAATTGAGCTACTGGCCCGCCTACTCTGCCAACCACCTCGATTTGGAAGAGGGATTCCTCAACTGGATGTGGAACTACAGTGAAACCTTCAAAAAATACACCCGGACCTATTTCGGGACTTCCGGCATGAATGTACCGGGCGTAACCACCCTGACGGGTGAACCCATGGGTGGTTGGATCCAATACTCCTTCGGACCTACGGTTGGTTGCTGGCTGGCGCAGCACTTTTACCTCCACTGGGTCTATTCAAAGGATGAAAAATTCCTGCGGGAGAGAGCCTATCCCTGGATCAGGGAGGTCGCTGTATTTCTGGAGGAAATATCTATTAGGGGAGAGGATGGAAAGCGAAGGTTGCCACTTAGTTCGAGTCCCGAGATAAACAACAACGCCCTGGAGGCCTGGTTTGCCCGGACCACCAACTACGACCTGGCCTTTGTTCGCTGGACCTTTGAAAAGGCGGCTGAACTTGCCGCTCTGGTAAATAATCCCACAGATGCGGCCCGGTGGAAGGCGCAATTGAAGGAGTGGCCCGATTATGCACTCGACCAAGAGGGCGGACTGGCTTTTGCCCCGGATTATCCCTATGCGGAGTCGCACCGTCACTTCTCCCACCTGGTGGGATGGCATCCCCTTGGGGTGATCGACTGGTCAAACGGCGAGAAGGAGCAGAAGATCATCGCTGAGACCCTAAAAAAACTGGAGAAAATCGGTCCCGACTGGTGGTGTGGGTACTCCTACAGCTGGCAGGGGAATCTCTATGCCCGCGCTTTCATGGGGGAGAAGGCCGCCGAAACCCTTCGAATCTTCTCCGAAAACTTCTGCCTGCCCAACAGTTTCCATGTCAATGGGGAACAGCACAACAAGGGTTACTCCAAATTCAAGTACCGGCCTTTTACGCTGGAGGGCAACTTTGCCTTTGCTTCGGGAATCCAGGAGATGCTGATCCAGAGCCATACAGGTACTGTCCGGATTTTCCCTGCCATCCCGGTAGCCTGGAAGGATGTTGAATTTAAATCCTTGCGTTGCCAGGGGGCCTTTCTGGTATCCGCAGAAAAGAGGGAGGGCAAAGTTCGGGAAGTAGTTATAGTGGCGGAAAAAGGTGGGGTACTGCGGTTGCAGAACCCATTCGGGAAAAATCCCTTCAAGACCAAATTTAGCTGGCAGGGAAAAATTGTGACTGACGCAGAAATTCTGTCCATCGATTTCCCGGTAGGGGGTAGCGTAATTCTGACCAATTAAATTGTTACTTTTAACTGACCAAATTTCCCATTTTTCAGGTTTTGAAAAATTCTAATTCCCAATCAGAAGCAGATCTTATAGTCTCCCTAAAAAGTGGCTCCATCTCGGCATTTGGAGATTTATTTGAGATTTATAGTCAGAAATTGTACCGTTTTACCTTTTCTTATCTCAAATCAGAAAAGGACTCCGAGGATTTGGTTCAGGAGGTTTTTATGAAGATCTGGTCAAACAGAAGCGCCCTTAAAACGGATACCTCCTTTCAATCCTATCTGTTCACCATTGCCTTTCATGCCATACAGAAGGGTTTTAACAAAAAAGTGCAACAACAAAAATTTCACCTGGATTTGGTTGAATCACTGGCTTCCGAGAACCCAATTTTGGAAGAGCAGCTCCAGTATGAAACACTAATTTCCAAACTCAATCAACTTATCGACCTTTTTCCCCCGCGTCGCAAAGAAATTTTTCTGAAACGAAAGAAAGAGGGGAAATCAATCCACACCATTGCCCTTGAGATGGGAATATCTGAAAAAACAGTTGAGAATCAGATCACTGAAGCCATGCACTCTCTTCGGAAATCATTCAGTGACGACAAAATTGCAAGCAAACTTTTCTTTTTACTTTTTATTGCATAAAAAAACTTCTTTTCGGATAGGGGTTTTTTAACTTTTTGGATATAACCAATAACATAAGTTGTACCCAACCTAATAAAATGGGTACAAAAAGTCAATTAACTATGGAAGAAAGGGTCGACTACAGCTTGCTTAAGAACTATTCTGCTGGAAAATACTCCTACCGGGAATACAAACGAATTGCTTCATGGTTTGAAAATGATTCCTTGAGAAGCGAGCTTGAAACTACCATTCATCAACATTGGAATGAATTCTCTGTAAACACGGAAGAATCTCCAAAAGATCTTCGATCGGTTTACGAGAACCTTAGGCATCAAATTCTTGCCGAACAATGCAGACCCATCAGCTTTCAGAAACGTTTCATACAGTTCTATTCCAAGATAGCAGCAATTTTACTACTCCCATTGCTTATTTACACAACATTCAACTATTTCCACAGCGGGAACGAGGATGCTTCTGCATGGGCTGAAATTTGTGCTCCTCCCGGTACACGAACACAATTTAGGCTGCCGGATGGATCCAAAGGCTGGCTCAACAGCAATACTAAATTGAAATATCCTTTGAATTTCAATCAAAACCGCCACGTCACGCTTATCGGAGAAGCATACTTTGAGGTTACGAAAAACAAAGATCTCCCCTTTGTAGTCACAACATCAAACCTGGATGTGAAGGTATTGGGTACCATCTTCAGCGTCGCAGCACTGGAAGGAGAGACGACAACAGAAGTGGTATTGCAGGAGGGATCTGTTCTGGTAGACAACCCAGCAATTGGTCTAAATGCGTTAATGAAACCGGATCAAAAAATTGTTATTGATAACCTAACCAAAAAATACAAGACAACTACACTCAATGCCAGTCAATACAATGCCTGGAAAGATGGACTCCTAATTTTTCGCAACGAGTCCCTTTGCGATGTTTTCAAGAGATTGAGCCGCTGGTACAATGTTCGAATCACAGTTACTGACGAACAAATAAAAACTTACAAATACAGAGCCACGTTTAAGAACGAACCAATTGAAGAGGTGATCCGACTGATAGCATTGACCCTTCCCATCGAATACAAGATTCAAAAACGGTCTGTCGATGAAAATGGCATATATGCAGTAAGAGAGATTCAGATCATGAAGAAATAAAAAAAATCGGGGAAGTGTGCAACCACTCCCCCGGTAAATGTAGCGATAACAGACAATTCAAGTATTAACCCTACAACGGTAAATTTATGAAAAAAAATCGTGAATGGTGGGCATTGGATAGGTATGCCCTAAAAAAAAGTGTAACAATCATGAAATGGACATTGCTCTTCTTCTTTCTTGGAATCATCCAGACCTTTGCCGTGGAAGAGTCCTATGCGCAGAAAACCAAACTGGAATTAAATTTCAGTCAGGCCAGGCTTGAGCAGGTTCTGAATGAAATTGAGAACCAGAGTGAGTTCTTCTTTTTGTACAACCAGGACCTGATTAACACAGAGCGGAAAGTTGATATTCAGGCAAAGGGTAGCAAAATTGATGAGGTACTCGTCGATCTTTTCAACGGCACAGACATTCATTACACCATCATCGACAGGCAGATCGTGCTGACTAATAGCACCGATCAGACCAGTCTGGTGATGCAGATTGCCTCCCAGCAGCAAGGCAGGAAGGTGTCGGGGAAAGTGACTGATACTTCAGGAGCACCGCTGCCAGGGGTCACCATTGTTGTGAAAAGTACAACAACTGGTATCATTACAGACGCCAACGGCTATTTTTTACTTGAAAATATTCCCGAAAAAGCAACCTTGCAGTTTTCGTTTGTGGGGATGAAAAAGCTGGAAGTTGTAGTTGGAAACCAAACTTTTATCAATGTAACAATGGAAGTTGAATCCATTGGAATTGATGAGGTGGTCGCTGTGGGATTTGGCACTAAGAAAAAGACAAATATTACAGGTGCTACTTCCACTGTAGTAATTGAAAATTTACTTAGTAACCGTCCAGTGACCAATGTGTTATCAGCCATACAAGGTTCTATTCCCGGATTACAAATTACAAACAGTTCAGGACAACCAGGTAGTAATACTGGAATCAATATTCGTGGTGTAACGTCTATTAACGGAGGATCACCATTGATCCTGATTGACAATATTCCTGTTAATGCACAAGATATTAATCCGCAGGATGTTGAATCGATTACAGTGCTAAAAGATGCAGCATCAGCTTCAATATATGGTTCAAGGGCAGCGTTTGGAGTTGTATTAATTACCACCAAAAAAGGTAAAAGGAACCAACCTGTAAAATTCAATTTTTCAAATACTATTGCTGTAAACAGAGCCACCGATATACCGGATAAAGCTTCACCTTATGATTTTGTAAATGCACTTAATGACTGGGGTACTACTAGTTATTGGACCGGTCAGGATATTGGAACATGGAAAGGATTACTCGAACAGTACAAAAGCAATCCAGGTTCATTTCCAGAAGGTTACAGTACAGTTAATGGACTTCGTTATCCACTTGCTGAAACTGATGTAATGGGAGCATGGTTGAATGATCCCGGATTTAGCCAAATTAATAATTTGAGTGTATCAGGTGGTAGTGAAAAAACTTCCTTCCGAGTTTCATCAGGGTTTAGCGATGAGGATGGAATCATTGTAACAAAGAATGACAGATACACCAAATACAATGTGAATGCATATTTAAATACCAATTTGGCTGATAAATTATCACTGACTACCAATATTCTTTACCTTAATAGTGTTACTACTTCTCCTGTTGGAAGTTATTACAGCGCAATAACCTTTCTGTCATGCACACCTGCTGATGGATACTATACTTTCGATGATGGTACTAAAATGCTATACAATACCCCTGCCAATTCGGAAAAAGCTAGAGTGGCTCCGAAGACAAATCAGGATAAAATCAGGATATTCGGAAAACTTGACTTCACTCCCTTTGAAGGTCTTAAAATATCAGGTGAATATACTTTTGAAAAAACAACTAATGATAACGTGTCGATTGGAAATGGGTTGGTCATGATTAATCCCATGAACTTTAATTTTGCTGCATTTAGACCAGAGGATACATTTTATGCAAAATCAAATGCCAAAACTGTATATCAAGGTGCAAACTTATATGCAAATTACAGCAAAACCTTTGGGAATCACAACTTAAGTGGGTTAGTCGGGGTCAATAGGGAGGAATTTGGTTACGATTATATTTGGGGTAAAAGAATGAATTTGATTAGCACTGAGGTGCCGTCAATATCTACAGCTACTGGTGTAATTAGTGCAGACGATGATTATTATGAATGGGCTGTAATGGGCTGCTTTGGTAGGCTAAACTATGATTATCTTGGAAAGTATATGTTGGAAATAAATGGTCGTTATGACGGATCTTCGAGGTTTCCAAGAAACAGCCGATTCGGATTTTTTCCATCAATTTCAGCCGGTTGGAATATAGCAAAGGAGAGTTTCATGGAGGACGTAAAATTTATTACGAAACTCAAAATGAGAGGTTCATGGGGTGAAGTTGGAAACCAAGAACTAGGAAGTCAATATTATCCTGCCGTTCCTGCCATGAATCCGGTAAATGCCGGTTGGATAAATGAAAGTACGGGCATTTCATATTTAACATTACAAATGCCAGGTCTGGTAAGTTCAGCTTTTACCTGGGAAAATGTAGAAACAAAAAATATTGGGTTGGATGTCAATTTTCTGAATAACCATTTATCTTCCTCGTTTGATTTTTTTATCAGAAATACCAAGGGAATGCTAACTCAGGGAGAACAACTTCCGTCAATTCTTGGTTCAAACGCTCCTTTACAGAATGCCGCTAATTTGAAAAGTGAAGGTTGGGAGTTAGAATTATCATGGAAAGATAAAATTGGAAAATTCTACTATAATTTAGGTTTTTCAATTTCTGATAATCAGGGAACAATTACAAAATTTGGGAACAAAGCTGGACTGATTGACAATTATTATATTGGTAAAAAAACAAATGAGATCTGGGGTTATGAGACTGATCGCTATTATACTGTTGACGACTTTGTTGAAGGTACACTGAACGCAAACCTAATGAATGGAAAACTGAAAGAAGGAATACCTGCAGTAAAGGGCAGAACGCCAAACCCAGGAGATATTCTCTATAAAGATTTAAATAACGACGGTGAAATATTTTCAGGAAATAACACACTTGAAAATCCGGGGGATAGAAAAATTATCGGCAATTCAACCAGACGTTTTCAATATGGGATATTTGGTGATGTTAGCTATAAGAATTTCGACATCTCATTTTTGATGAATGGTGTTGGGAAAAGAGATATATGGATGGATACTCCGATTAGATTTCCTTACGTTAATGAGTTTAATGTTGTTTATGCCAGTCAACTCGATTATTGGACTCCAAAAAAAACAGACGCATTCTTTCCCCGAAATTATTCGCTCGGTGGGGTAAACTACCCGATCAACAGGTATCCTCAAACTAAATATCTCCTTGACGGATCTTATTTGAGTATTAAAAATATTACCATAGGATACTCTTTACCTAATCGTTTTTTGAGTAAACTTAAAATTGATAAGTTGAGAGTTTATATTGCAGGAGAAAACTTGCTGGATTTCAATCACTATCCAGATGGTATTAATACAGAACTTGAAATTAAAGAAGCTGGAGGTACCTATCCTTATATGAAAAGCTATTCTGCAGGTTTTAATTTGATTTTTTAATTCTAATAATTTAATTGCGATGAAAATAATACATATCATATTAAGTTCATTACTACTGTTGATGATTGCTTGCAATAGTGATGAGTTTTTAGACAAACTGCCAAAAGATCAATTGACGAAGGAAACGGCATTTATTTCTAATATCAATTTTGAAACATATGCCTGGTCATTTTACAGTACTTTTCCCGGTTATGAAGATAAAATTTCATTCGTGCAGGAACTGGGCAGCGATTTAATGGAAAACAACGCTGGTGTTGTAGGCGATGCACTATTCTGGAAGAGAAAAACTGTACCTGCCAGTGATGGCTTTTGGAATTCAGGTTATTCGCGAATCAGAAACATCAATGTAATGTTGGATAATATTGACGGCAGTTCATTAACTGATCCAGAAAAAGATCATTGGAGGAGTGTTGGATACTTTTTCAGATCTTATGAGTATATTAAATTGCTTTGCAGATATGGTGGAGTGCCATTGGTTGACAGTGCTTTAAGCGATGCTGATAAAGATATATTGTACGCACCGAGAGCTTCACGTGATGAGACTTCACAGTTTATTTTGAAAGATTTGAATTGGGCACTGGATCATATTAATCCCAAAGGAAATGGAGTGAACACCATTAATACCAACACTGTGCTTGCATTACTTTCCCGTTTTGGGTTAATCGAAGGTACGTGGAGAAAATATCACAGCCTAAGTGACAAACAAACCTATTTACAAGTATGTATTGCAGCAAGCGAAAAATTGATGATAGCATATCCGGCGTTACACAATAATTACGACGAAGTTTTTAACAGCGTATCGTTGAAGGGCGTTCCCGGAATTATACTTTATAAAGCATACGACGAATTGGATGCTCTTACCGCATTATACGCTTATCATAATAGAAGTTCTATCGGGAATATGGATTTAACGAAAAAAGCTGTTGATATGTATCTATGTACTGATGGACAAACGATATTTACCAGCAAATTATTTTCTGGTGATCGTGATGCTTATAATGAGTTTCGGAATCGGGATCGTCGGTTATATTATAATACAGTTCCTCCTTTCCGTGTGGATAAAAAAAGCACACAAGGTGTGTGGGAGTATCTTCCGGATCCAAAATATAGAGAATATATTGATCTCATGTTTAAGATTTCAGACAAACAACATAAAGTATTACCAATCGTTGGGTGGACAGGTTTAGTTGTAGGAGCATCTCCTCATTTCTCTAAATTTAATGAAGGTTATGGTTATAGTATTACATATTCGGGTTATCCGCTACATAAATTTTACAATGCATTAAGTATGACAGGCAATGATTACAATGATGCTCCAATATTTAGGATGGGTGAGGTATTATTGAATTATGCAGAGGCAAAATTTGAATTGGGTGCTTTCGATCAAACAGTTGCTAATGCAACCATCAATAAACTTAGGGCCAGGGCTAATGTTGCCAATTTAGTTATTGCTAATATTGTAGCAGATCCATCGCGTGATAGTGATGTTGATCCAGTATTGTGGGAAATAAGAAGAGAACGTGCGGTTGAATTAATTGCCGAAGGATTTGGAAGGGCTTTTGATATTAAACGATGGAAAAAGCTAGTTGAATATGGTGCGAAAGAAAAAAACGGACGCTGGATTAAAAGATCAGATTATGGCAATAAGATACCAGTTATTGGTGGAGGAACTGAAGGATATGTGCAAATATTTGGTGTACCTCCAGGTGTGCCAGAGAGTTATTATCTTGAACCCATTCCATCCGATCAGATCGTGTTAAATCCCAAATTAGCACAGAATCCAGGATGGGAATAAGACAATTACCTCAATGCCTACACAATTCAATATGAATCATGTAGGTATTGAGGTAATCTTATGGAGATAAATTCTTTATATTGGATTGAAAATTAGTTGACATCAAGAATTTAGTTCTTGTTATAGCTAATGTTCTGATTTTTTCTCTTTTCGAAAGAACTTAGGAGAGGATTATTTTAATTATTAAAATTAAATTAAACCAAATAAAGGTGAAAAGAACAACAATATTCCTAATGACTTTTATTTCCGCATTTTTGTGCTACGGTTTTAATGATATCGCTTTTATTCATTCTGAGAACAGGGAAGAACCATCTGGAATACTTTCAGCAAATGCTGAATCTGACAGAGTCATTTCTTATACAGCACCGGCATCAGAAGTTCCATCGGCTGATTATACTGTTTCAGTAGAAGGGCAATCAATATTTACCTATAGTTCATACGAGTTTTTAATTGGCTCCAATGTTTCAGTAACTGGAAGAACTGTTAGTCCGGTATCCTTTTGCTACTTTGATATAAGTGGCGTTCCTGTTAAAGTTACCATCACCATGATTAATGCATCGCTAAATAGGAATTCAGTATCTATTGTTCCAAAATCTCATGGGATTAATGCTACCGTAACTAAAAACGAATTTACCTTTGTAGTAAATGAGCCAGGTAAAATAACGATTCTACCTGGCGGAGAGTATTTACACCCGTTACATATATTTGTTAATCCGCACGAAATAAATACTCCATTTCCCACAGATCCAAATATTATTTATTATGGACCCGGGCATCATTTTGTAAAATTAATTGATATACCTTCAGACAAAACATTATACATCGCAGGTGGAGCAATTTTAGAAGCTGAACCATTAAATGCTGCCGAACTCGCGGCAGATAAGAGGTTTGGTACTCATGTAGTTAATGGAAAGACAGTTCAAATAGGTCCTTTTATTACATCTGCCCAGTATAATAAAAACATAACGATACGTGGGAGAGGAATTATTCGCTTGCGAAAAAGTTTGGAAAATAACCAGAGACGGCGGCCAATACAATTGTACGGCATTTCACATCTTGATATTGAAGGAATAATTATTCAGGAAAGTTCCGCTTGGAATGTTGAGCTAGGAGGTTGTTCTAATGTTAATATTGATAATCTCAAAATAGTTTCTTTTTTCAATAATTCTGATGGGATTGTTATTGCTGGAACTAGTGATGTGGTGGTGGAAAATAGTTTTATTCAAAATTCGGATGATGGCTTTGAAGTAAAAGCCACAAAACCAATGAGCAACGTAATTTTTAACAAGAACATAGCCTGGACCTCTGTGGGTTGTTCTTTTGGGCTTAGTTCAGAAACATATTACCCAATTAGTAATGTAAAGTTTACGAACAACACCGTTTTATATTCGAGGGCATCAAATAGTTGTAGAGCGCCACTATCTGTGCATGCGTTGAATAACTATGCACTTACCAATATCAATGCAAGGGTAAATGACTTTTTATTTGAAAATATTGTAATAGAAAAATTAGAGGGTTCGGCAAATCCTCCTATCAAGGTTATGAACAATTGGGATACTTGGAATATGGGACCAGCAACGGTTTCTGGAAATCCCTATCAACAAATAAGCGAGAATCAGAATTTTCGTCCGGCACCCCCTATGAAGAATATTGTTTTTAGAAATATTCAAGTTCTATCGGCCCAGAAAGATGATGTCGTCATAATGGGAGACGATGTTGTATCTACAATTGATTATGTAACTTTTGACAATGTGGTGATTAACAACATAAAATTATCCGCAGGTGATTTTCGACTAAAGACAAACAGTTATACATCAAACATCATTTTGTTAGATAGTATTTTTACTGATTTAACACTAAATGATATAAATACACTTGAAATAAAAGGTTTAGCGATGTACCCTAATCCTACCCATAACTTTTTGCAAATAAATTCCAGGAATATTATCAAGGACTTATCTATTTTTAATCTGCTAGGTCAAAAAATGACAGAATTAATTAATGTAAATCAGTACAGTATTAATATAAAAACCACAGAGTTTAAACCGGGGATATATTTTTTATGTGCTGTTGATAAAAATAAAGTGAGAGAAACTTTAAAGTTTATTAAAACAGAATAGCGAGATAGGTATTAAAACTTCAATGCTTGGCGGTTATTCTGAAGCTTGATGCTAATATAATTAAGGATTACATGTAATGAATAATGAGGAAATTATACTCTCACACGAAGATGATCCGTCAGCTGACGGATGGTAAGTTCCATTCGACAATTAAAAAACAAATTATTGATAGATGAAAAAAACAATTTTTTTGACCCTACTATTAATTGCAAATATGGCGTATAGCCAACAGACAATAAATGTAATTCCTTACCCGCAAGAGGTCAAGTATACAGGAACAAATTTTGCTGTTTTAGGGTTTAAGCTTACTGTAGATAAAAAACTAACTGAATCAAAGAATTACGCACAAGTATTGGTGAAAACCTGGAATAAGCGTGCATCTTCATTTTCCAACAGTGTTTCTAATGAACTTCCAATTTCACTAACATTAGACGAATCAATAAACAATGGAACAGAGGCTTATTCTTTATCAATTACTGAAACAAGTATTCGAATTCGCAGTGCTTCTTCACGAGGTTGTTTCTATGCCATGCAAACCTTAAATCAACTAGTTGTTTTTAAAGGAGACGAGATTTCTCTTCCACAGTTAGAAATAAATGATTATCCCAATTATAGATGGCGATCATTTATGCTGGATGAGTCTCGATATTTCTTTGGAAAAGAATTTGTTCTTCGATTATTAGACGAGCTTGCTGCTTTAAAAATCAATAAATTTCATTGGCATTTGACCGACGATCAGGGTTGGCGAATTGAAATAAAGAAATATCCGGAATTAACCCGAAAAGGTGCATGGAGAAAAGACTCGCAAATTGGAGGATGGAAAAGTGAGCTGCGTTCAGGAAATGCCCATGGAGGTTTTTATACACAAAAAGAGATTAAAGAAATCATCGATTATGCACAAGTTCGTAATATCGATATTATTCCTGAAATTGAAATGCCGGGACACAGTAGTGCCGCAATAGCTGCCTATCCATGGCTTGGCGTTATTGGTGAACTTACCGAAGTGCCAGTAGTGTTTGGGAAGCACAAGGATAGTTACAATATTTCAGATCCAAGGGTAATCGATTTTTTGCACAATGTGCTGGACGAAGTGTGCGAATTATTTCCATCGGAGATCATTCATATTGGAGGCGATGAAGTACTATTTGGTGCCTGGAGCGAGTCGGGGAAAATGCAAGCATATTTGAAACAACAGAATTTGGTAAGCCCTGCCGACGGCCAGATATATTTCACCAACAGTATATCTGATTATCTTGCTAAAAAAGGGAAAAGGATGATGGGGTGGAACGAGATTTTGGGACAAAACATTCATGGTTTTGATAACTCAACAGATTACCAAACAAAAACTTCGTTGTCGAAAAAAACGATAATTCATTTTTGGCGTGGCGATATTAAATTGATTACCGAGGCTGCCCAGAAAGGATATGAAATAGTGAATTCAATAAGCAGTTCAACTTATCTTGACTATAAATATAATGCAATTCCATTAAAAAAAATGTATGATTTCAATCCCATTCCTGAAGGATTGGAAAAGAAATACCAAGGAAAAATTATAGGTGTTGGTTGCCAAATGTGGACAGAGTGGACACCTACTTATAAAGATGTTGAATACCAAACTTTTCCAAGAATTGCAGCAATGGCAGAGGTCGCATGGTCAGGCAAAAGAGAATATAGTGATTTTGTTAATCGTTTAAGAGAACTGGGAAAAGATTGGAAAAATAGTGGAATCAACTTTCCTCTGGAAGAAATAAAATAAGCTCGGCTTTCTCTGCGCAGCATTATTTGGATTCAATAAAAAAAAATGGAAAGACAATGCATTAAAGGATTTTTAGTATTCTCAATTTTCCTGTTTTTCGGTTTCAGTAAGGAAAATAAAGACAATAAATCGGGGCAAAAAGAAAATGCAACCAACTCACTAATTGCTGCAACCCCTCCAATGGGCTGGAATAGTTTTCAAAGTTATGGCGTGTATCTTTTCGAAGAAGCTGCTATTGCAAATCTTGATGCTTTTTATAGTAAATTGAAACCATACGGATATGAGTATTTTGTCATTGACGCAGGATGGTTTGGCGAGTTTGAATTGAAAAAAGGAACTCGTTATCCGACAGAAAAACATGCAAAAAAACTAAATATCAACGAATATGGATTGCTACAACCCTCAAAAACATACTTCCCAAATGGACTGATTCCAATAATAAATAGATGTCATGAATTAGGATTAAAGTTTGGTCTACACCTTATGAGAGGTATTCCAAGAGAAGCGTATCAACGGAACGTCACCATAAAAGGGACAAATTTCAGAGCCGCCGATATTACCGACACCCTAAGTGTTTGTACATGGAATGCTCAAAATTATGGCATTAATATGAATAAGCCCGGTGCGCAGGAATTTTACAACAGCCTAATCAATCAAATGGCTGAATGGGGAGTTGATTTTGTTAAATTTGATGACATTGTTCCATTTCCAAAAGAGGTTGAAGCAGTTGCAAAAGCCATTGCACAATGTAGAAGGCCAATTGTTTTAAGTCTCAGCCCTGGAGATCGTGTTCCTAAAACAGCAATTGATTTTTTTAAAAAGGCGAATATGTTGCGTGTTACTCATGATATTTGGGATGATCAAAAAGGACTTGACGTGTGTTTTAAAGCTTGGCGGGAATGGCAAGGTTATGAACGATCAGGATTCTGGATTGATATGGATTTAATTCCGTTCGGACAACTCCAGCTAATGTCACCAAAACCGGTAAACTTATCCGGAAAAGAAACGAGAGAAGAATTAATTGCAAGGAAAAAGAAAGGCGAACTTGCAAATGTCGAACTGCTTGCCGGCAAAGGGTGGACCAGATATTGTGAACTGACAAAAGACCAAATGTATACATTTATTACTCTTCGGGCCTTAAGTGCTTCACCTCTTATGCTCGGAGGAAACATTCCTAATCTTGACGATTTTTCATTGCAACTACTTACAAATGCGGAAATGATAAATTGCAACCAGAACGGTGTAATGGGAAAGCTGGTTTATGAAAAAGATCAAATTGAAATATGGCAAGTCGCGGAAAAAGGCTCACAAAATGGCTGGATTGGTGTTTTCAATAGGTCCGCTATGAAAAAGTTGATAAGCTTAAATAAGCTGGCTCCTTTTAATGAAATTAGAGTCGGCTTTAGTTTTCAGGATGTTTGGAACAAAAGATCAATAGACTTGAATAATCAGGTCGCAATAAATGACAATGGTGTGATTTTTATTCGTTATTCAAAATTAACTGCAAGGGTCTCTAAAAGACTTCTAACCAATAACTAAACGAACAGCATTCCCTATGAATTTGAATAATAGACCCAATCAAAAGTTCATTTCAACGATGGCCTTCACAACAATAATCTTTTCGTGCGCCAGTGGAGGAAATATGACGAAAAATGTACCTATAAAATCTCAAAAAACCAACATTATCTATATCTTGGCCGATGACCTGGGCTATGGTGATTTGGGATGCTACGGTCAGAAAAAGATTGAAACGCCAAATATTGACCAATTGGCAGCCAATGGGATGCGGTTTACCCAGCACTATTCGGGGGCTCCGGTATGCGCCCCTTCCAGATGTGTACTACTGACAGGTAAGCACATGGGACACTCCTACATCCGTGGTAATGATGAGTGGGGCGAACGAGGCAAAGTATGGGATTACAAAGCCATGTTTGCAGACTCTACTCTCGAGGGACAACGCCCTTTACCTGATAACCTCATCACCTTTCCCCAGATGCTGCAAAAAGCGGGATATACTACCGGGATGGTAGGGAAATGGGGCCTTGGCGCACCAAATACCAACAGCACACCCCTGCACAAAGGTTTCGGTTTTTTCTATGGATACAATTGCCAGAGACAGGCGCATACCTATTATCCGCTTCATTTATACAAAAATGACCGCAGGGTTTACCTTGATAACGATACTGTGGCGCCAGACATCACCAAACTCGACAAGGGAGCCGATCCATACGACATCAAAAGTTATGCAAGATTTACCCTGAAGGAATACTCTTGCGACCTTATGTTCAAGGAGATGACTTGTTTTATAGAAGACAACAGGAACAATCCTTTCTTCTTTTACTGGGCCACTACCATTCCGCATGCGCCGCTTCAGGCGCCAAAACGCTGGGTCGATTACTACTTGAAAAAGTTCGGCGATGAGCCACCTTACCTTGGCAATAAGGGATATTTCCCCAATCGATACCCTCATGCGTCCTATGCAGCCATGATCTCATACCTGGATGAACAAGTTGGAATACTGGTTGAGCAACTCAAAAAGCTAGGCTTATATGAAAATACGCTGATCTTCTTTTCCTCCGATAACGGACCAACTTACAATGGCGGAACCGACTCTCCCTGGTTTCAAAGTGCCGGACCATTTAAGTCGGAATTCGGATGGGGAAAAGGTTTTACCCATGAAGGTGGCTTCAGGGTACCCATGATTGCCAGCTGGCCTGGAAAGATTAAAAAAGGGACAGTCAGCCAACACATTTCGGCGTTTTGGGACGTCCTGCCAACTGTATGTGATCTTGCTGGCATTAAAATTCTGGAAAAATCAGATGGGATCAGCTTTCTTCCTGAATTGTTAGGTCAAAAACAAATTGACCATGATTATCTTTACTGGGAATTTCCAGAATCAGGAGGCCAGCAGGCCGTCAGGATCGGGAAATGGAAAGGGATCAGGTTCAATATTCAAAAAGGAATCCTGGTAACAGAACTCTATAATCTGGAAACCGACCTTCAGGAATTGACAGATGTCTCGGCACAAAATCCCGAAATGGTGAAAAGGATAGAGCAGATCATGAAAAAGGAACATACGCCGCCGGTACAGAATATTTTTAAAATGAAAGCACTGGGGGATCAATAGAGGTTAGAACCATGAAAGGGAATGACAGAAACTATGAAAAATTTATTGCTAATTAGTGCCTGCCTGGCCTCAGCCACAGGATATTCACAAAATTCAAAACCTGCCATTCCGGTTAAACCCAATATCCTCTTTATTCTTGCGGATGATCTCGGCTATACGGATCTGAGTTGCATGGGCAGCAAATATTATGAAACCCCCAATATTGATAAGATTGCCAATAGTGGCATGATTTTTACCAATGGTTATGCGGCCTGTCAGGTTTCCAGCCCGTCACGTGCCAGTATTTTGACCGGTAAGTTCCCGGCAAGGCACGGAATTACCAACTGGATTGGGGAAGCTTCCGGAGAAGAGTGGCGCAAAATGAACCGCCACACACGATTACTGCCGTCCGAATATGTGCATAACCTGCCGTCCGAATACATCACCTTGCCCGAGGCACTGAAAGAATGCGGTTATAAAACCTTCTTTGCCGGGAAATGGCACCTCGGGGAAAAAGGTTCATGGCCTGAAGACCATGGATTTGACATCAACAAGGGCGGCTGGGAGGCTGGCAGTCCCAAGGGAGGGTACTTTTCCCCTTTTGCAAACCCCAACCTTCCCGATGGCCCAAACGGGGAGAACCTGGAAATGAGACTTGCGAACGAAACCGTAAAATTTATCAAGGCTCAAAATGGGACGCCGTTTTTTGCTTACCTCTCCTTCTATGCCGTTCATTCCCCAATTCAGACGACCCGGGCAAAATGGGAGAAGTACAGGGAGAAAGCTGAAAGAATGGGAATAACTCCAACAGGTTTTGGCATGGAACGCAGATTACCCTACAGGCTCTACCAGGACAACCCTGTTTACGCCGGATTGGTCGAATCAATGGATGATGCTGTCGGCAAAGTCCTAAATTCACTACAAGAATTGGGACTGGATAAAAATACCATCGTCATTTTTACAAGCGATAATGGAGGGGTCGTCTCCGGAGACAATAATTCCACTTCAAACTACCCGCTGCGTGGAGGAAAAGGGTACCAATGGGAAGGAGGTATTCGCGAACCCTATTTCATCTCCGTACCCTGGATGAACAATGCGGGAAATAAATGCGATACACCGGTTACAGGAACAGATTTTTATCCCACGCTTCTTGACCTGGCAGGACTTCCCCTAAAGCCCGCACAGCACGAAGATGGAGTTAGCCTGAAACCTCTCCTCTCTGGCCATACCATCGGGGAAAGGAACTTGATTTGGCATTATCCCCATTATGGCAACCAGGGAGGCGACCCAAGTTGCATCGTCAGGAGGGGAAACTGGAAATTAATCTATTATTTCGAAGACAACCATCAGGAGTTGTACAATCTCGCTGCCGACCTCTCAGAAACCAATGATATCGCGGCACAGAACCCTGTCAAAGTGAAAGAACTGAGTGCCGGATTGTTTGGCTATTTAAAGAATGTGAAGGCCAAATTTCCCGAAAAGGATCCTACCTACTTAGAAGAAGATCAGCTGAAAGATTATCAGGGAATAATCAATACCAAACTACCTCAATTGGAAAAGCTGCGTCACGATCTGTTATCAAAAGACTTTGACCCTAAAAACAACTGGTGGAAAAGTTTTGAGGTTAAAGAATGATTTTGGAAAAGCAACTTCGTATATTGGCAAGGAAAGAATTATAACATCTGCCAATACCTTCAAGAAATTGGATTTTATACAACAAACCATGCGATACAAACTAACTCTATGTATATTTCTTTTATGTAATCTCTCTTTTGCCCAAGAGATCATTCCAATGCCAAACAGTTACAAATAGGCATCAGTCTATTTTAAAATTCCATATAATCTCTCTCTGTCTTCATCAGATCTAGAATTTAGCGGATTGGTCCCTGATTTTTCAGCCTCAGTCAGCATATTTGCTTCTTTAAGAGTAGAAGAAAAGGAGAAGAATGGAACAATCCGGCTAGTCCGAAATCCAGAGATTTCAGGTAAAGAAGCCTATCGGCTGAACATTGAACCCCGTAAAATTACCCTTGAAGCGGGCAACAGTGCCGGCTGCTTTTACGGATTGCAATCGCTGATCCAGCTGCTGAACAACGCGGGGGAAAATGGAAAAATTGCCTGTGGATCAATCTCAGACTAGCCTCGTTACTCGTGGAGAGGCTTGATGCTCGATGAATCACGCCATTTCTTCGGTGTGGCCGAGGTCAAAAAAATCCTCGATCTGATGGCACTTCACAAACTCAACAAATTCCATTGGCACCTGACTGATTCTCCTGGCTGGAGGATTGAAATAAAGCAATATCCGTTGTTAACATCCATTGGCGCTAAAGGAAACAATTCCGATCCGGAAGCAGAAGCCCAATTTTATACCCAAAAACAAATCTCCGAAATCATTCGATACGCAGCCGATCGTTTTATCGAAGTTATACCCGAAATTGATATGCCTGGTCATGCCACTGTCGCCGTAAGGGCCTATCCGGAATTTAGCGGGGGCGGATCGAAGAAATATCCCGATTTTACCTTCCACCCTGGCAAAGAGGGAACTTACCAGTTTCTTACCAATGTTTTAAAAGAGGTCGGTGATCTTTTCCCTTCCAAATACATCCACATCGGCGGAGATGAAGTCTCCTTCGGAAACCAGCAATGGACCGGTTTTCCGGAAGTTCAGCAGTTGATGAAACGGGAGAACTTTAAAGACCTTGTGGCCGTGGAACACCATTTTCTGAGACGGATGGCCGATTCCATTCAGAAAATGGGTAAAACCATGATCGGTTGGGATGAAGTCGTTGCAGCCAATCTTACTACCCATCCGCTGGTCATGTGGTGGAGACACGATCAGCCAAAAATGCTTGAACTTGCCTTGAGAAACGGATATGAAGTAATCTTATGTCCAAGAATCCCACTTTACTTTGATTTTGTTCAGCTCGAGTCACACAAATCGGGCCGGAAATGGGCAGGGAAATATGCCCCACTCGAAAGTGTCTACGATTTCCCCTCCGACAAATTCACTGGCGGAGTATCCATTTCGACGCCGCTCGTCAAAGGTATTCAGGCAAATTTGTGGACCGAGACCATGCACACAACGAACCGGCTGGAGTTTATGACATTCCCCAGATTATCGGCACTGGCGGAAGCAGCGTGGACCAATCAGGAGGTGAAGAATTTCGACAGTTTCAAGAAGCGGATGTCCAGCGTAAACGGAATATTTCAAAAATCTGATGTTGACTATTTTGATGCAACAAATCCTGACAAGGCGAAAGAGATCGTTGGTCCGGAAACTTTGAAAAATTAACCAAACACACCTCTATGAAGAACCTCAAAAATTTGCCCAATCACATTGGCATCGGGGTATTGGTGGCAGCCTCCTTCCACTCCTTCCCTTCTGCTGGCAAGGAAAATAGAACTGCTAATCAGCCCAATATCCTCCTTTTTCTGGTGGATGACATGGGCTGGCAGGATACTTCCGTTCCCTTTTGGAAAGAAAAAACGGCGCTCAATAAAAAGTTTCAAACGCCAAACATGGAGCGGTTAGCCGCTCAGGGAATGAAATTTACCCAGGCATACGCCTGTAGTGTTTGCTAAAATAACGAGAGTTGATATTGTACAACTTTGAAACTTTTTTTTAAAATCTAAACCAATCAAAATGAATAAATTAAACCGATACAGCCTGGGTCTATATTTTATGATATTGATTTTTACAGCTTGCAAAACACCTTCAGCAATCCAGCAGACAAATAACTCAGTACTAATTCCGGCTTCAGCTACCGAATCAGAAATTGTAAGGCTGGCGGCCAATGTAACGCCATCGGCACGTCAACAGGCATGGCAAGAGATGGAGTTTACGGCCTTTTTCCATTTTTCGGTAAACACATTTACCGAACTCCAATGGGGCAAGGGTACCGAAAGCCCGTCAGTATTTAACCCTACGGCACTTGATGCCAGGCAATGGGTGAAAACGGCAAAAGATGCGGGAATAAAGCTTGTTATTTTAACCTGCAAGCATCACGATGGGTTTTGCTTATGGCCCAGTAAGTTTACGGAGCACAGTGTAAAAAACAGTCCGTACAAAAACGGGAAAGGCGATGTGGTAAAAGAGGTGGCTGAGGCATGCAAGGAGCTTGGTGTCAAGTTTGGCGTTTACCTGTCACCCTGGGACAGGCATGAAAAAACGTATGGTGATTCTCCGGTTTACAATCAGTTTTTCAATAACCAGCTGACAGAGTTGTTGAGCAACTACGGCGACATTGCCGAAGTTTGGTTCGATGGTGCCTGTGGTGAAGGACCAAACGGCAAGAAACAAGTTTACGATTGGAAATCATATTATTCTATCATTCGTAAGTTGCAGCCACACGCGGTTATTGCAGTTATGGGGCCCGATGTCAGGTGGGTAGGTACCGAAAGTGGTTATGGCCGTGAAACCGAATGGAGCGTTGTTCCGGCTTCGTCACAAAGTTTAACTGACATAGCTGCCAATTCACAGCAAAAGACGGGCGATGGCACTTTTTTGCCCCCAGGCGATATGAGAGGCATTGATTTAGGAAGCCGCGCTAAAATCGCCACCGCCAAAGGATTGATTTGGTATCCTTCGGAAGTCGATGTTTCGATTCGCCCGGGATGGTTCTACGATTCGAAAGAGGATAGTAAAGTTAAATCTCCGGAGAAACTGCTCGATATTTATTTCAGCAGCGTTGGCCGAAACTCATTGCTGTTGCTGAATATACCCCCTGACAAACGAGGTTTGTTGCACGAGAATGATGTTCGCAACCTACAGCTATTTAAAAAAATGGCCGATGATATTTTTACCACAAACTATCTGAGTGGCGCTAAAATTACCTCCGATTCTCAATCCGGCAAACAAAAGGCCGAATACTGTATCGATGCTGATAACAAAACGTGGTGGGCCGCAGCTCCCGATAAATCTTCTGCCTTGTTGGAAGCGACATTGGCTGGTCCGCAAACATTTAATGTTTTGATGCTTCAGGAGAACATCCAAATCGGCCAGAGAATCGAATCATTTATACTTGAAGGCTGGGTAAACGGATCGTGGCAAAAGCTTTGCGAAGGAACTACAGTAGGCTATAAACGGTTGCTTCGGTTCGATTCCGTGACAACCGACCGGGTAAGGTTACGCATTACCGGATCTCGCTTAAATCCTACGCTTTCTTCGTTTGGCCTTTATCTGAACAAATCAGAAATGAATAAGTGAGGATGCTTTTAAAATTGAAGTTTTTATACTAACACTCATTCGCATTATGCTAATTCAAGAATGTTTAAAGAAGTTGACTGGCTCATGAATGAAGAAGGAAGCATCAATAAAATTGACGCTATCAAAACTATGGTGAGGAAACAAGTAAAACTTTTCACTTGTATTGCAAATTGGAATGGAAAAGACCCTGTAAAAATCACTAAAGAAGCTTTCCAAAATGATATCGGACTTTATGGATTTACAAAACCGGATTCAAATTCTTTAAAACCAGATATGAAACCTTATTGATCTGCTCCAGTTGATAGTTTTAAAGGCGATGATAAAACTATTGCAACTTTTGTCCGGATCATTAATGAAAAAAATATTGATTTCATAAAAAAATAAAAAGAAATACATTGAATAACACGTGTTTTGTGTCAGGCGGGATGATGTGCAAATTTGAAGTTTTGTACTTCTATTCAAGTTCATTGCTTATTGAAAGTTTTGTGCTCCGAAAACCGTCCGAACGCAAAGCCCGAAAACGTTATAATCAATTTATAAAGACACTTTATGAAAAATAAAATTTTAATTCTGACAACTGTTTTATTCGTTCTTCTTGGAAAAACCAATGGGCAATTACTAGCGCAACCGCCAGGTTATGTTTTAACCTTTGAGGATAACTTTAATGGTACACAGCTCGACCTCACCAAGTGGAGCT